>NZ_CP064704.1:0-807500 GCF_023101105.1 Bradyrhizobium sp. 155
ATGAGCGTGATTGACGAACCGCAGCAAGAACAGACCGCCGCCGTCCCGCAGGGCCATCCGCGCATCCTGGCGCTGGCGAATCAGAAGGGCGGCGTGGGAAAAACAACCACGGCGATCAATCTCGGCACGGCGCTCGCTGCGATCGGCGAGCGCGTCCTGATCGTCGATCTCGATCCGCAGGGCAATGCCTCGACCGGACTCGGCATCGATCGCCGCAACCGCTCCTGCTCGACCTATGACGTTCTGATCGGCGAGGCGAGCCTGCGGGAAGCGGTGGTGTCGACGGCAGTGCCGCGGCTGCATATCGCGCCCTCGACCATGGATCTCTCCGGCCTTGAGCTCGAGCTCGGCACCACGCCGGGTCGTGCGTACAAGCTGCGCGATGCGATCAGCGCGCTCAACAACAACGTCTCGCCCGACGCCGATTACACTTACGTGCTGATCGACTGTCCGCCCTCGCTCAACTTGATCACCGTGAACGCGATGGCGGCTTCCGACGCAATCCTGGTGCCGCTCCAGTGCGAGTTCTTCGCGCTCGAAGGTCTGTCGCAATTGCTGCAGACGGTGGAGCAGGTGCGCTCGACGCTCAATCCGAGCCTGTCGATCCACGGCATCGTGCTGACCATGTTCGACTCGCGCAACAATCTCTCGAACCAGGTCGTTGCCGACGTCCGGCAGTTCATGGGCGAGAAGGTCTACAAGACCATGATCCCGCGCAACGTGCGCATCTCGGAGGCGCCGTCCTACGGCAAGCCGGTGCTCGTCTACGATCTCAAATGCGTCGGCAGCGAAGCTTATCTGCGGCTCGCCACCGAAGTGATCCAGCGCGAGCGCGAGCTGCGGACGACGCATTGAAGCGGCGTTGATGCTACGAGTTACGAGTTTCGACAATTCAGTTCTGGAGTGCAGCGTGAATCCAAGGGAGCTGGCGATGGCCGACGAAGCGCGTTCGCGACTGGGCCGGGGTCTTGCGAGTCTGATCGGTGACGTCGGCGGCGAGGCTCAGCATGTCGATCGGCCGCGCGCGCAACGCAAGGTGCCGATCGAGTTCATCAAGCCCAATCCGCGCAACCCGCGCCGCACCTTTTCGGAGAGCGAGCTCAGGGAGCTCAGCGATTCGATCAGGCAGCATGGCGTGATCCAGCCGATCGTGGTGCGCCCGGTGAAGGGTGCGCAGGACCGCTTCGAGATCATCGCCGGCGAACGGCGCTGGCGCGCCTCGCAAATGGCCGGCCTGCACGAAGTGCCGATCGTCCCCGTCGACATCAGCGACAGCGATGCGCTGGAGTTCGCGATCGTCGAGAACGTGCAACGCGAAGACCTCAACCCGATGGAAGAGGCGCTTGGGTATCACGCGCTCGCCAACGAGTTCAAACGCAGCCAGGACGACATCGCCAAAGTCGTCGGCAAGAGCCGCAGCCACATCGCCAACATGATGCGGCTGACGAAGCTTCCCGCCGAGGTGCAAACCCTGATCACGACCGGCGAGCTGACCGCGGGTCATGCCCGCGCGCTGATCGGCGTGCCTGATCCGCTCGCTGCCGCCAAGCGCATCGTCGAGGAGGGCCTCAACGTCCGCCAGGCCGAGGCGTTGGCGCATGAAGAGGGCGTGCCGGAGCGCAAGCCGCAGAAGGCGCGCACGGGGGCGAAGGAAAAGGACCCTGACACGGTCGACCTCGAAAAGCGCGTCAGCGACGCGCTCGGGCTCAAGGTCACGGTGAGCCACCGCGACCCCGGCGGCTCGGTCCAGATCAACTACCGCAACCTCGATCAGCTCGACGAGGTGATGCGGCGGCTGGCGAAGGGCGCGCTGTAGCCGCTTGGTGTCGTCCTGGCGAAAGCCAGGACCTCATGCCGATCCACACGTCATTGCGAGCGCAGCGAAGCCATCCAGAATCTTTCCGCGGAGAGATTCTGGATTGCTTCGTCGCAAGGGCTCCTCGCAATGACGAGGGGACAGTGCGGGAAGCTCAGCTCCGCCGCTTCGCGTTTGCGGCGATCGCCATCAGCGTGCGCTGGGCGATGGCGGCGGCGAGGGTGGATTGCTTGCGGGTATCGAGCGCGGCGGTCGCGAGCTGCTCGATGATGACGGCGAGCCGCGCCACGCTGAAATTGCGCAATGCGGTTTCGACCGCGGGCTTCCGCGAAAAATGCAGGCGCGGATAGCCGCTGTCGAGCACCGCGGATGCGGGCGTGCCGTCGGCGATTGCGAGCGCCGATTTGTGCAGCCACGCCGCCTGACGCTGCGCCGCGGAGATGATCACGCCGGGGTAGGTGCCGGCGATCATGGCTTTGGCAAACTCGTTCTCGACGATCTCGGGCCGGCCGGCGAAGGCGCCATCGACGATCGGATCGAGTTTCAGTTCCGACGCATCGGCGACGACAGCCATCACGTCATCCAGCGTGATCTCGCCCTTGCCATGGGCATAGAGCGTGAGCTTGCGCAGCTCGTTGCGGGAGGCCTGGCGATCGCCGCCGAGGAACGACATCAGCGCCGCGCGGGCATCTTGCGCGATGCGCAAATTGGCGATGCGGAGCTCGTCTTCCATGAGCTTGGCGAGATCGCGCTCGGTATCGGGATAGCAGGCGATCGCGACGGCCGTCTTGGCGCGTTCGCAGGCCTTGCGCAGTGGCGATTCCGGACGCAGCTCGCCGGCCTCGATCACGATGCGGCAATCCCTGACGCCCATTTCCGCCAGCGTGTCGATAGCACTGGCAAAGCTGCGCGAGCCGGCGCGCACGCGGATGGCGCGGCGGCCGCCGAACAGCGGCACCGTCATGGCCTCGTCGACGAGGCGCGACGGCTCGGCGGAGAGCTCGTCGCCATCGACCTTGACCAGCGAGAAGGGATCATTGGGATCGTCGACGGACGAGGCGATCAGCGCATCCGCGCGTTCGCGGACCAGGCCGGCGTCGGGACCATAGAGCAGGATGATCGGACGGCCCGCATCGGGGCGGGCGAGAAAGGCGTCGATCTCTTTTCCGCGCAGCGCGACCATGTTGCCTGGGACTCGTCATTCCGGGCGAACCGGGGTGACGGGATGAATTAAGTGCCCGCGGTGAAGAACGAGGCGAGTCGAGTCGTGATGTTCTCGGCGATCTCGTTGGCAGCACGATCCTCGGCATCACGTACCGCGCGGTTGCGGCTGAAACGCTGATAGGAGCCGGGCATGTCGTAGGACACGCGGGAGAACGTGGTGCCTGTCATCACCGACTTGCCGCTGACGACCTCGATCAGATTGTACTGGGCGTCGAGGCCGTAGTTTTCGCTGCTGGGCAGGCCGGTGTTGGGATCGACGATCAGCGACGTCTTGCTGCTTGCGAAGCGGATCTCGAGGCGGTGGGTTGGCGGCATGCCAGTGGCGCTGCCATAGAGCTTGAAGGCCAGCGCGTTGCGGACCTCGACGCCGACCCGGGCCTCGCGTGAGGCATTGGCTTTGGCGATCGGGGGTAGATCGACCCCCATCAGCTTCTCGCGCAGACCGGGGGTGCCGTCGGTGTGCTCGGCATACATCGGGTGGAAGCAGCCGGCCGTCATGGCCGCCAGTGCGGCGACCGCCAGCAAGCGGGCTGCGATGCGGATCCTAGCCGACAACATTCACGATCCTCTTGGGGACGATAATCACCTTGCGGACGGGTTTGCCATCCAAGGCCAGTTTTACCGCATCGAGGGCCAAAACGGCAGCCTCGATTTCCGGATTCTCGGCCGCTGTTGCAACTGTGACCTCGCCCCGCTTCTTACCGTTGACCTGGACCACCAGGGTCACACTGTCTTCAACCAGCAAATCGCGTTCGATTTGGGGCCAATTGGCCTCGGAAACCAGCCCGCTATGGCCCAGAACCTGCCAACACTCCTCGGCCAAATGCGGCATCATCGGGGAGAACAGCTGGACCAGGATCTGGCTGGCCTCCCGGATCGCCCAGGCCAAATCTGGAGCCGGCTGGCCGGGACGTTGCAAGATCTCCGCAAACGCATTGGTGAATTCGCGGATATGGGCGAGGCAGACGTTGAAGTGCAGTCGCTCGATTCCGGTGGTGACCTTGTCCAGCGCGCCATGGGCAGCCTTGCGCAAGGCGGTGGCGTCCGGGCCGAAGCTGGCCGGCCGGGCCGTCGGCGCGCCCTTGCCGGGTTCCACAGAATCGTTCACCAGCCGCCACAGCCGCTGCACGAAGCGCGAGGCGCCCTGGACGCGCTCGTCGCTCCAGATCACGTCGCGCTCGGGCGGGGAGTCCGACAGCATGAACCAGCGGGCGACGTCGGCGCCATAGGTCTCGATGATGTCGTCGGGATCGACCGTGTTCTTCTTCGACTTCGACATCTTCTCGATCGGGCCGATCTGGATGTCTTCGCCTGACGTTAGCAGCGTGGCGCGGCGGCCGTTGGCGCCGGTCTCGACCTTCACCTCGACCGGCTGGACGTAGGTGCCGTCGGCCTTCTGGTAGGTCTCGTGCACTACCATGCCCTGCGTGAACATGCCCGCGAACGGCTCGTCCAGGGCGATGTGCCCGGTCGCCTTCATCGCGCGGGTGAAGAAGCGGCTGTAGAGCAGATGCAGGATCGCGTGCTCGACGCCGCCGATATACTGGTCGACCGGCAGCATCCGGTTGGCGACCTCTGGCGTCGTCGGAGCGTTCTCGTTCCAGGGATCGGTGAAACGCGCAAAGTACCAGGACGAATCGACGAAGGTGTCCATGGTGTCAGTTTCGCGGCTAGCCTTGCCGCCGCATTGCGGACAGGTGACGTGCTTCCAGGTCGGATGATGATCGAGCGCGTTGCCCGGCTTGTCGAAGGTCGCATCGTCCGGCAGTTCGACGGGCAGATCGGCATCCGGCACCGGCACGACGTCGCATTTCGGGCAATGGATGACGGGGATCGGGCAGCCCCAATAGCGCTGGCGCGAAATGCCCCAGTCGCGCAGGCGGAAATTGACCTGGCGCTCGCCGACCGGCGCGTTGCCGCGCAGCTCGCTCTCGAGACGCTTCGCCACCTCGTCCTTGGCCTGATCGATGGTCATGCCGTCAAGGAAACGCGAATTGATCATGCGGCCGTCACCGTCATAGGCGGTATCGGTGATGACGAATGATTTCGGATCCTGGCCCTCGGGGCACACCACCGGCGTGTTGCCGAGAGCGTACTTGTTGACGAAGTCGAGGTCGCGCTGGTCGTGTGCGGGACAGCCGAAAATGGCGCCGGTGCCGTATTCCATCAGCACGAAGTTGGCGACATAGACCGGCAGCTTCCAGCTCGGATCGAACGGGTGGACCGCGCGGATGCCGGTATCGAATCCCTGCTTCTCGGCGGTGTCGATGATCTCCTGCGCCGTGCCCATCCGCTTGATCTCGCCGATGAACTCGGCAAGCTTCGGATTCTTAGCCGCGGCTGCCTGCGCCAACGGATGATCGGCCGAGATCGCCATGAACTTCGCGCCGAACAGCGTGTCGGGGCGTGTCGTAAAAATCTTCAGCTCGCTCTCGCCGGCCGGCGTCGTCGTCGCGTCGAGCGCGAAGCGGATCAGCAGGCCCTCGGACCGGCCGATCCAGTTGCGCTGCATCAGCCGCACCTTGTCGGGCCAGCGGTCCAGCGTATCCAGTGCAGACAGCAGCTCCTGCGAGTACTTCGTGATCTTGAAGACCCACTGGTTCATTTCCCGTTGCTCGACAACGGCACCCGAACGCCAGCCCTTCCCGTCGATCACCTGCTCGTTGGCGAGCACGGTCATGTCGACGGGGTCCCAGTTCACCTTGCGCTTCTCGCGCTCGGCGAGGCCTTCGCGCAGGAAGTCCAGAAACATCTTCTGCTGGTGCTTGTAATAGGAGGGATCGCAGGTCGCGATCTCGCGGCTCCAGTCCAGCGACAGTCCGATCGAACGGAGCTGCTTCTTCATCGCGGCGATGTTGGCGTAGGTCCAGGCCTTCGGTGCGACCTTGCGCTCGATCGCGGCGTTCTCGGCCGGCAGGCCGAAAGCGTCCCAGCCCATCGGGTGCAGCACGTTGAAACCCTTGGCTCGCATGAAGCGGGCCAGTACGTCGCCAAGCGTGTAATTGCGGACATGGCCGATATGGATGCGCCCCGACGGGTAGGGGAACATCTCAAGCACATAGTATTTCGGCCGCGGATCGTCGTTTTTGGAGACGAAGATCGCCTGTTGGTCCCAGGCGGCTTGCCAGCGCGGTTCGGCGTCGCGGGCGTTGTAGCGTTCGGAGGTCATGGAATCGTTGGGTTTTCGTGGATCTGGCCGTCTAAAGACGGCGGACTAGGCCATAGAAGTCCTCGGGGGGTCAATGGGTTGCCGCTGGCGGCGCGGCGCCGCAAGGCTGCTCCGCAAAAATACGGAGAGTCCTGTTCGGCTCGCCGGGCCTGGTCACCGAGAGCGAGGTCGATCGCGTCCGGGCTGCGGGTTAGCCCTCAGCCCGCCATCATCATTTCCGCCGCGCCGTTGTCGATCACCGTGATGCCATGCTCGACGACGTTGTTGCGACCGCGGTGCTTGGCGGCGTAGAGCGCGGCGTCGGCGGCTTCGATCAAATCGCCCGGACGCAAGCTCTCGTTGGGCTTGGTCGCGGCAACGCCGATCGAGACGGTGACGATCATGTGGTCGGAGGTGATGTGCGGCAGGCCCAGCTTCAGCACGGCCGCACGCGCCTGTTCGCCAATTTCGACGGCGCGCGCCACGTCGGTGTTCGGCAGCAACAGGCAGAATTCCTCGCCGCCGTAGCGGGCCGCGAAGCCCATCGTGTCGGCGGCGATGCCGGACAGCGATTCGCCGAGCCTGGTCAGGCAAGAATCGCCTTCGAGATGGCCGTAGGTGTCGTTGAACAGCTTGAAATGGTCGACGTCGATCATCAACAGCGCGAGGTCGCTGCCATATTGCTGCGCGCGCATCCATTCGAAATCGAGGCGGCTCTGGAAGCCGCGGCGGTTGGCAAGCCCCGACAACATGTCGATCGAGGCCATCACCGTGAGTCGGTCATTGCTCGCCATCAGCTCGCGTTCGCGCTGGCTGAGCTGTGCGGCCATCGCGTTGAACGCGCGGGCGAGCGGCACGAACTCGGCCGGCAGGCGATTGCGCGCGGCACGCGCCGACAGATCGCCCTCGCCCAGACGCTTGGCCATGTCGGCGAGCATCCTGATCGGCTTGATCACCAGTTTCTCGGCTGCGATCAGCGCGCCGAGCAGCACGAATACGACGACGAAACCGAGCTGGAGATAGGCGGTGCGGATGTCGCGGCTCACGGCCGCGGACACCTTGTCCTCGTCGATGCTGGCGATCAGGCGGGCATTGGTTCCGGCGATGCGGATATAGCTGACCGCGCGGCGGGAGCCGTCGGCAGCGAGGAAAGAGAGTGAACCTTCGTCCTGGTCAGACCTCAGCGCCTTGTCGGCGATCGCGGACATCAGCGGCATGTTGTCGAGCGGACGGCCGATCGCACTATGCTGGTCGGCCGGTGCCGCCAGCACGGTGCCGGTGCTGTCGACCAGCACGGCCGTGATGCCGGCGCGCCCCCCCAGATTGCTCATGACCTTCGACATCCAGTCGAGGTTGACGGTGGCGAGCACGACGGCATCCGCTACGCCGCTGAAGGCGGACACCGGGTAAACCGCCATGACGGTCGGTGTCAGCACCGGGCGCGACAGGATGAAGTCGCTCAGGACGAAGCGGCCGGTTTCCTGCGCCTGCTGGAAATACGGCCGGTCACTGAGGTCCAGGCCGACATACATGTTGTTGGTGGCGCACTGGATGCGCCCGTCCTGGCCGGCGATCAGAAGCGTGCGGATCCAGGGAAGGTTCGACGGCAGGCTCGCGCGCAGCACGTCACAGCTCTTGCTGATGCCGCCGGCGGAGGCGCGGATGAAAGCTTCCGATTTCAGGATGGTCTCGACCGACGAGATCACCTCGCGCTGCGCATCGGCGCTGTGTCTTGCAACGGTGGTGAATTCGGCTGTGGCCTGTGCGATCTGCCGTGTGCGCGTGTCTTCCAGCGATCGGATGCGTTCGAACATCAAAGGCGTCACCAGAATCACCGCGAGCAACGCAAGCCGCGCCCGGATTCCGAGAACCTGCTTGAGTTTCGCTCGTTTGCGGTTGAAACTGACGTTTGACATCTTCGCTGCCCACCCCGCGGCTAAGGTAAAGCGAGGGGTTCAAAAACTCTTTCTTGAACTCGGTAAAATTAGAACTAGCTCCGCAACAACCAGCTCCGATGCGACATCATGACTGAAGCCAACGCCGCGCCGCTAACCGGCCATTCACCAAACGCGCTCGCCGCGGTCGAAGCCGAAATCGCGCGCGCCTGCAAGGATGCGCGGCGCGAGCGTGCCTCCGTGACGCTGATCGCGGTGTCGAAAACTTTCGCCGCGGATGCAATTACCCCGGTCATCGGCGCCGGGCAGCGCGTATTCGGGGAGAATCGCGTGCAGGAGGCCAAAGGCAAGTGGCCCGCGTTAACTTCTGTTTACCCCGATATCGCGCTGCATCTGATCGGCCCGCTGCAATCCAACAAGGCGAAAGAGGCAGTCGCGCTGTTCGATGCCATCCATTCGGTCGATCGCCCGAGCATTTGCCAGGCGTTAGCCAAGGAAATCGAATCCCAGAACAAGCACCCGGAATTGTTCGTGCAGATCAATATCGGTGAGGAGCCGCAGAAGGCGGGCATCGCGCCCGGCGAGGCCGATGCTTTCATCGCGAGCTGCCGCGACACCTACGGGCTGACGATCTCGGGGTTGATGTGCATCCCGCCGGTAGACGAGCCGCCGGCGGCGCATTTCGCGCTGACCGCCAAGGTCGCCGCGCGCAATGGATTGAAGAAGCTCTCGATGGGCATGAGCGCGGATTATGCGACCGCGATCATGCTCGGCGCCACCCATGTGCGCGTGGGCAGTGCGATCTTCGGGCGCCGGTGAGAGCCGTTAGCGACGGCAGAGCGCCATACGAACTCTCGATTTCGTCATTGCGAGCACAGCGAAGCAATCCAGAGTCCCTCCGCGGAAAGATTCTGGATTGCTTCGCTGCGCTCGCAATGACGGTGGTGTATGTGGGGCCTATTCAAACCCCACTGCCACCTTCCCCAGCGCGCCAAAGTCCGCGACAAACCGATCACCCGCCTGGATCGGAAGCGGCGGATGGCACGTGCCCGTGGTCACTACCTCCCCTGCCCGCAAGATGATGCCGAGGCCACGCAGCTCGTTGGCCAGCCAGGCCAGGGCAATGCGGGGATCGCCGAGCACGTTCTTGCCGTGGCCGAGATAGCGCTGGCCGCGTAGCGTGATCTGCGGCCGCTCTTCGACGAGATCCATGGCACGCCAGTTCGCATTCGTCGCTGCGCCCAGCACGAACAGATGCGCACAGGCGTTGTCGGCGATGAGCTGCGCCTCGCCGGCGCTGGCGAAATCGGCAAAGCGCGAATCGGGAATCTCGATCGCGGGATGCAAGCTGTCCACGGCGGCGAGCACCTCGTCGACAGTATATGGCGCCGCGCGCGGCGGCAGATCGCGCCCCATGCCGAAAGCGAACTCCGGTTCGCCGACGCGCATCGCGTTGCCCTTCATCGAGGCGGTGCCGCCATCGGCGATCACGGTGTCGCTCATGATCCGACCGGCCAACGGTCCCGCGACATTGATGTGCTTCTGTCCGGACTCGCTCGTTGCCGCGATCTTCCAGCCGAACAAAGTCCCGCTGAGCGCAGCCTGCACGGCGTAAGCCTCGGTGCGGTTCTGAGGCCGCAACTCTGGCTCCAGCGCGTCAAGCTTGGTGCCGTCGCGCCAATGTTTAACCAGGACCTGCGAAGCGGCGGCGATCTGATCCTTGTCGAGCATGTGTCCTCATCCGATGATGATTTTTGTTTTTGGTCCAAGCCGCCGCAGCAATTGTCGCATCGCCGCTTCGGTCATCGAGACGCAGCCTGCGGTGGGGCCGAAATTGTCGCGGGCCAGATGCAAGAACACCGCGCTGCCCCGGCCGGCGATCCGCGGCCTCGTATTGTGGTCGATTTCGATGATGAAGTCATAGAGATGGTCGGCCCGCTTGAGCCGGTCGCCGCCCTGCCCCTGGCGGAGGCGGATTCCCTGATTGTAATGACGGTCCTTGGGATCCTCGCACCAGGCGTCCTCGCCGGTGATGATCCGGGCCGGCAGGAAGGTCTGCGGGCGGCTGTGCCGGTCGCCCCGCCACCACAATCGCCTCGGACGGAAGCTGCCCCGCGGGGTGCCGCCATCGCCCTCGCGCTTGTTCGCCAGAATGCCGCCGCGTCCGAGCGCCACCGGAATCGTCAGCGCTCCGGCGGTCAGCCAGCCCCGGCGCGGCTTCCCGGCGGCAGGCTTAACGCGGATCACCGAGAGCGGCCCGGCGCTCCGGTTCATGGTGTAACTAGCTGAAGCAGCTTTATTTTTCATGTGAACGTGCGATGTCGAATTCATTACAGGACATTCATCAAAACGGCCTGCTATTCTAGGTTAGAGTGGTTCTGGCTTGTGAATCGGTAACAGCCCACTACTTCAAGACGAACAACAATAATAACGGCGACCCCTAAACTTCCCTCTCGGCTGGGTGCAGCATGGATGCGCGCCGCGCCGGACCCCAAAAGGATGACCCCCTATGGCCAATGCCCGCAAGATCCTGATCGTGGATGACGATACCGATCTGCGCGATACGTTGGTGGAGCAATTGTCGCTGCACGAAGAATTTGAAGCCTCCGCGGTCGATACCGGCGCCAAGGGCGCGAGCGCCGCGAAGGCCAATGCCCCCGATCTCGTCCTGATGGATGTTGGCCTGCCCGACACCGATGGCCGCGAAGTGGTCCGTTCCTTACGCAAGGGCGGGTTCAAGGCTCCGATCATCATGCTCACCGGGCATGACACCGATTCCGACACGATTTTGGGGCTGGAATCCGGCGCCAACGACTATGTCGCAAAACCCTTCCGCTTCGCCGTACTGCTGGCGCGCATCCGCGCCCAGCTCCGGCAGCACGAAGCCAGCGAGGACGCAGTGTTCTCGGTCGGCCCCTACTCTTTCCGGCCCGGCTCCAAGATGCTGACCGCCGCCAATGCGCGCAAGGTCCGGCTGACGGAGAAGGAAACCGCCATCCTCCGCTTCCTCTACCGGGCCGGCCAGATGCCGGTCTCGCGCGAGACCCTGCTCCAGGAGGTCTGGGGCTACAATTCCGGCGTCACCACCCACACGCTGGAAACCCACATTTACCGGCTTCGCCAGAAGATCGAGAAGGACGCCGCGAACCCGGAAATCCTGGTCACGGAAGCCGGTGGCTACAAGCTGGTGCCGTGATACGCTTCAGGGGCGTGCGAATCGTTTTAGATTGCGTGCCCTTGAGCCCCGGACCTGAATGTCAATCGACGATGATGTAGCGCTTCTCGAGCGTGTCCCGACACTGCGCCTGTTGGGAGACGCTTCGTTGCGCATGCTGGCGATCGGCTCCGAGCAGCGTGACTTCGTCCGCGGCGACGTCTTGTTCAATCTCGGCGACGATGCCGATGCCGGCTTCGTGGTCCAGCGCGGCGCCTTCCGGGTCGACGACGGCGCCGGTGCGGAGATGATCGCAAGTCCCGGTGCGTTGATCGGCGAGCTCGCGCTGATCGTGCCGATGAAGCGGCCGTCGAGCGCGATCGCGATCGAGCACGCCTCCGTCATCCGCGTCGCGCGCAGCCTGTTTCAGCGTGTGCTCGAAAGCGACCCCGCCGCCGCCGTCCGCCTGCGCGACGAATTCGCGGTGCGCTCCAGCCAGATCGCCAGCGATATATTGATGGCGGGTGCGAAGCTGACGTCGTGATGTCGTCCTGGCGAAGGCCAGGACCCGTCATCCCAAATGTTTCTGGCTTGGTGCGATTGCCGATGTCCTCGCGCAACAACGAAGATTGGTGTAATGGGCCTGGCTTTCGCCAGAGCGACATTAAACCTCGAGCGTCACCGTCACCGGCACATGATCCGACGGACGCTCCCAGCTCCGCGCATCGCGCAAAATCTTGAAATCACTCACCGCATCTTTCAGCGCGCGCGAGACCCAGATGTGGTCGAGCCTGCGGCCGCGGTCGCCGACAGTCCAATCGGCGGAGCGGTAGCTCCACCACGTGTAGACCTTTTCCGACATCGGAATGCGATCGCGCGCGACATCGACCCATTCGCCGGCGGCGAGCGCGGCTTGCAGCTTCTCGGTTTCGATGGGCGTGTGCGACACCACTTTCAGAAGCTGCTTGTGCGACCAGACGTCATTCTCATGCGGGGCAACGTTGAGATCGCCGACCAGGATGTGGCGATCCTCGCCGCGCGGATGCAACGGCTCGCACGCCTTCATCTCGTCGAGGAAGCGGAGCTTGTGATCGAATTTCTCGTTCAGCGCGGGATCGGGAATGTCGCCGCCGGCGGGCACGTAGAAATTATGCACCACCAGGGGTTTCGCGATCCCGGCCCTCTCACCGAACGACACCGAGATGTGGCGTGAATCCACCTTGTCGCAGAAGGTGCGGATGTCCTTCGACTCGAACGGAATCTTCGAGACGATGGCGACGCCGTGATAACCCTTCTGGCCGTTCAACGCGACATGCTCGTAGCCGAGCCGCTTGAAGCGCTTCAGCGGAAAAGCGTCGTCGATGCACTTGGTCTCCTGGAGACACAGCACGTCCGGCCGCGCGCTCTTGAGAAATTTTGCGACCAGATCGATGCGCAGCCGCACCGAATTGATGTTCCAGGTTGTCAGGGAAAAACGCATGAGATTGATCTAACAAACTCCATCCGTCATGGCCGGGCTTGACCCGGCCATCCACGCCTTTTTGTAGGTCCAGATTGTAGGTCCAGAACGTGGATGCCCGGGACAAGCCCGGGCATGTCGATCATCGCAGCAGCGAGTAAGTCTCAGCCCGGCGACGGGCCGTAATTGGTAAAATCGATCTTGAACATGCCGGGATCGAGCTTCTTGCTCGTATCCAGATTATAGACCGCGATCGTGGTGTCGTAGCCCTGCGGGTCGGTGACGGTCCACTGCTTCAACTGGCCGTCCTTGGCGCCGAACATCAGCAAGAGGCGACTGGTGCCGACCAGCGCCTGCTTCTCCTCGATGGTGACGCTGACGAAGACGTCGTCGGCCGAGACGTTGACGACGTTGGTGTCCTTCATCAGGTCGATGCGGTCGGACAGCAGGAAACGCAGCGGTGTCTGTGACAGCGGATAGACGTCCTGCGTCGCGAGCTTGCGGTCGCGCACCACCAGCGACGATCCGTCGGCGACGATGTCGATCGGGCTCGGCGCGTCATATTCGAAGCGCACCTTGCCCGGCTTCTGGATGTAGAAGTCGCCTTGCGTCTTGCTGCCGTCGGGGCCGACCTGGACGAAATTCCCGACCAGCGTCGACAATGACGACAAATAGGCGCTGACCTTGGCGGCCTGGGCCTTCTGGTTCGCATCGAAGGTCTGGAAGATGCTGCTCGGCACGTTGCGGCGTGGATCCGGAATCACCGGATTGGGCGGCGTCTGGGTCGCGCCGGTGACCGCGGGCCCTCCAACGGCCGGACCGCCGTCGCGGCCCTTCGGTGCAGGCTTCGGCACGGGAACGGTCTGCGCGAACGACGCCGTGATCACCATCGCGGCGGTGACGAGAATTACGCCGGCCATGCGCGCGCTCCGCGCGGCGACAATGGCAGCGAATCGAATGTCCGGATGTCTGATCAACGCGTCGTCCTGTGTGGCTGGGCGCCCTTTTAGCGTGATTTCGGCCAAAAGCAGATAACGTTTTTGCGTGAATGATGGTTTGAGGCGGCTCGCCTCACATATGGCTGTCTTCTTCCTCGACCAGGATCTCGCGCTTGCCGGCGTGGTTGGCGGGTCCGACGATGCCCTCCAGTTCCATGCGCTCCATCAGCGATGCGGCGCGGTTATAGCCGATCTGCAGGCGGCGCTGGATATAGCTGGTAGAGGCCTTACGGTCGCGTTTGACGATCGCAACAGCCTGCGAGAACAAATCGCCGCCGCCATCCGCGCCCATGGCGGACGCGTCGAACACCGCGCCGTCCTCGTCTTCGCTGGGTTCTTCGGCCGTGACGGCTTCGAGATATTCCGGCTGTCCCTGCGTCTTGAGGTGGCGCACCACCTTCTCGACTTCCTCGTCCGACGCGAAAGGTCCGTGCACGCGGCTGATGCGACCGCCCCCGGCCATGTAGAGCATGTCGCCCTGGCCGAGCAGCTGCTCGGCACCCATCTCGCCGAGAATCGTGCGGCTGTCGATCTTGGACGTCACCTGGAAGGCGATGCGGGTTGGGAAGTTCGCCTTGATGGTACCGGTGATGACGTCGACCGATGGACGCTGCGTTGCGAGGATCACGTGCAGGCCGGCGGCGCGCGCCATCTGCGCGAGGCGCTGCACCGCGCCTTCGATGTCCTTGCCGGCAACCATCATCAGGTCGGCCATTTCGTCGACGATGATGACGATGTAGGGCAGCGGGTCGAGCGAGAGCTTCTCTTCCTCGTAGATCGCCTTGCCGGTTTCCTTGTCGAAGCCGGTGTGCACCGTGCGCGTCGGCTCTTCGCCCTTGGCCTTCAATTCGAGCAAGCGCGTGTTGTAACCGTCGATGTTGCGCACACCGAGCTTGGCCATGTTCTTGTAGCGCTCTTCCATCTCGCGCACGGCCCATTTCAGCGCGACCACCGCCTTCTTCGGGTCGGTCACGACGGGCGTGAGCAGATGGGGAATGCCGTCATAGACGGAGAGTTCGAGCATCTTCGGATCGACCATGATCAGGCGGCACTGGTCCGGGCGCAGCCGATAGACCAAGCTGAGGATCATGGTGTTGATGGCGACCGACTTGCCGGAGCCGGTGGTACCGGCGATCAGCATGTGCGGCGTGCGTGCGAGGTCGATGATGACGGGATCACCGCCGATGGTCTTGCCGAGGCAGAGCGGCAGTTTCGCAACCGAATCGACAGTCTCCTTGGCGACCAGCAGCTCGCGCAGATAGACCTTTTCGCGATGCGCGTTCGGCAGCTCGATGCCGATGGCGTTGCGGCCCGGCACGACGGCGACGCGCGCCGAGAGCGCGCTCATCGAACGGGCGATGTCGTCGGAAAGTCCGATCACGCGCGACGATTTGATCCCCGGCGCCGGCTCCAGCTCGTACAGCGTGACCACGGGACCCGGATGGGCCTTCACGATCTCGCCGCGAACGCCGAAATCCTGCAGCACGCCTTCGAGCGCGCGCGAATTGGTTTCCAGCTCGGCCTTGCTGAGCGGCTGGCGATCGCCGGCCTTGGGCGCGGCCAGCACCGACACGGACGGAAGCTCGAACTTGTCGGAAGATTTCTTGGAAGCAGCCTTTGGAGCAGCCTTCTTGCGCGGCGCGCGCGCGGCGGGCTCCTCCTCCTCTTCCTCCTCGTGGTCTTCTTCGTGCTCGTCCTCGTCGTGCTCGTCTTCGGACTGCGGCGAGATCGGCGGCGCGGCGCGGCCGCCACCGAGCTTCGGCTCCTGACGGCTGAAGGCAACGGCCTTGGTCTTCGGTCCGCTCGAGACCAGCGAGCGGTAGGCCGCGCCAAGCAACCAGATCAGTCGTGCCTTCGTGCTCATCAAGGCGTGGAACAGCCAGCCCAGCGATACCGAACCGCGATCGCTCTCCTCGTCCAGGTCGAGCGGCTTGTCATCGTCCTCGATCTCAGCGAGTTCGTCGTCATGCTCGCGTGCGCCGAGGCCGCAGGCGATCAGGAAGGTCGCCGCCATCGCGGCGAACAGGATCGTGCCGAGCACGATGCGATAGATCATGCCCGGCGGTCCGAAGATCACCGCGGGCGCGCGAACCAGGGCATCGCCGACCACGCCGCCGAGGCCTGTCGGCAGCGGCCAGGCGCCGCCATGTGGCCAGCAGCTGACGAAGCCCGCCGCGATCACCGTGCAGAGAATCCAGCAGCCGAGCCGCAGCGCCTCGCGGTCGAACGGGCGATGGGTCAGCATGCGCCAGCCCCAGACCGCGACGGTCAGGACCAGCATGATCGCGCCGAGCCCGAGGATCTGCATCGCAAGGTCGGCGCCGATCGCGCCGGCATAGCCGAGAATATTGCGGATCGGCCGCGACGTTGCGTGGCTGAGGCTGGGATCCTGCACTGACCAGGTCATCAGCGCCGCCGAGGCGGCGCCCGACAATGCGATCAGGCCGAGACCGCTGAGCTCGCGCACGCGCCGCGCCAGCCCCTCGCGGATCGAGGGCGGCAGATGGCTGACCAAGGGAATGACACGTTCGATTGTCGACATGCTCATGGGCCCCGCCTAACCCAGAGTCTCGACCAGGCGGTGCAGCGCCTGCGCCGTGGTCTCGCCATCCTGCACAAGCGCAAGGCGAATGTAGCCTGCGCCGGGATTGAAGCCGTCGGGCTGGAGCCGCGCCAGATAGCTGCCGGGCACCACGCGCACGCCTGCTTCCTTGAAGAGTTTCAGGCACACAGACACATCGTCGCCGATTTCGGACGTGTTGAGCCAGACGCAGAAGCCGGCATCGGGCCGGCGATAGCCGTAACGATTGCCGATGATCTGGTCGGCGAGATCGAACTTGATGCGGTAGAGCCTGCGGTTCTCCTCGACATGCGCCTCGTCGCCGTAAGCAACGGTCGCGACATGCTGCAACGGGACCGGCACCTGCGGCGCCGCGATGTTGCGCAATTCGAGGAACATGCCGATGAGTTTTTTGTCGCCGGCGGCGAAGCCGACGCGCAGGCCCGGCAGGTTCGAGCGCTTGGACAGCGACTGGAACGCGACCACGCGGGTGAAATCAGGGCCAGCGCATTCGAGCGCGCTGCCGGGCGCTTCGCGGGTGTAGATCTCCGAATAGCACTCGTCGCTGAGGATCACGAAGCCGTAGCGGTCGGCGAGCTGCTTCAGGCGAATGAAATAATCGCGCGAGGCCACCGATCCCTGCGGGTTGGCGGGCGAGGCCAGATAGAACGCCACCGTGCGCGCCAGCGTCGCCTCGTCGATGGCGTCGAGATCGGGCAGGAAGCCGTTCTCGGCGGTGGTCGGCAGGTAGACCGGCTCGCAAGCAGCGGCGCGGGCGCCGGCGCCATAGACCGGATAGAACGGGTTCGGCATCAGGATCGCGGGCTTGCCGGGACGCGGGCCGACATAGCGCGCAGCCGCGATGGCGGCGAGGAACAGCCCCTCTCGGCTGCCATTGAGGACGAGAATCTCGCTCTCGGGATTGAGCGGTCGCGGCAGCTTGAAACGCGACGACAGCCAGGCGCCCGCGGCCAAGCGGAACGGGTCGGTGCCCTTGTTCGCGGGGTAACGGCCGAAATCGGCGATGTGCTTGGCCAGTACCGGGCCGACGAAATCAGGCACCGGATGCTGCGGCTCGCCGACGGCAAGCGAAATCAAAGGCTTGCCGGGCTGATGCGGTGCCAGCAGCTCGTTCAGCCGGACGAAGGGAGAGCGTTCGCTATCGGAGCTTCCACTGTCCTGCGGCGCACGGGATGAAGCGGTCATAGCCATTCTGGACGCCAGCACTCTTGGAACAGCCGGTCGCAGCACGGCGCCGACGGGAAGCGGTTCAGTTCACCATAGATAGGGCGAGGTTAAGACGCGATTAACCATCGGTCGCCGCCTCGGTCCAGAGCAGGAATAATGAGGCCACGGGCGGCTCTCGGAGCTGGTCATGCCATTGCGAGGGGGTGGACGTCTTGGCGATGTCATGGCCGGGCCTGTCCCGGCCACCCACGGCCTTTCCGACGGCGTCCAAGAACGTGGATGCCGGGACAAGCCCGGGCATGACGGCTTATGACGGCTTTGGCGGATAGGCGCCCTAATGCCCCGGCAGCTTCTCGAATGTCGCCATGCCCGCGGGGATCGCGTGGAAGTCCTGCTTGTCGCAGGTGTAGATCGCCATCTGCGGATGGAACTGCGCAGGTTCGTCCAGCGTGCCGACCTTCAGGATCGCCGCCGGCAGGCCGGGAACCTTGGTCACCAGATGGGTCCCGCATTGAGCGCAGAATTCGCGCGTGACGGCGCGTTCGAGGTCCTTGCGCGCGAATTGCTTGGGTTGCCCGGTGATGTAGCTGAAGCCAGCCGCCGGCATCGCGATGAAGGTGTTGGGCGCGCCGCCCGAGATGTACTGGCACTCGCGGCAATGACACTGCGCCTGCATCATCGGGTCGCCCTCGGCGACATAGCGCACTTCGCCGCAATAGCATCCGCCTTCCAAACGCATGACGACCTCCCGATTGTTGTTTCTTGTGGTCGATATTTCTGCGCGGGCGGTGTGGAATGGCAATCTTTTTCTTTCGCCTGGACGGACCAAGACAGACCTCCTGCAGCCGGTTCGTGCATCTATCTCTTGGCAAGTCCGCAGCCGTTGAATCCCCGGCCGCGCCAGCACCCGCTGCTCATGCACTCGGCTTCCAGCCGTGGACAAGCGGTTGAAGCGCAATCCGCGCGGCCACCCATACCGACGCATGCCGTGGCGCACCTGCTTCGCATGAACGAACAGCTCATGCCGCTTCCGGTCTGCCGCGGTTGCCCTGCTCCGGCCTGATCTGGCGGCAGCACGGCCGTCTTGTCCTCGCGCTTGGGCGCCCGCTTCGAATCAGGTTGGCCCGGACTTGCAGCGGGGCTCTGTGTCGTCAGCTTGGAGAGTTCCATCCGACACGGTCGGCTGGTATCGGTGCGGACGCCGGCGCCGGTGGTTCCTTTCAGCTCGAGTGCGAGCTTGTACTGATAGGGCGCGCCGGCTGTGCGGCGCAGCGGATCCTTCTCGCCAATCAGCCCGTTGACGGTGACAGTCGCGCTGCCATCCGCTTCGATCTTCCCGTCATAGATTGTGGCACCGGGCTTGCCCTCTTCCCCGGAGAGAGTGTGCAGCACGCCATCCTTGACGCGCAGGGCATACTGGAAATAGGCCTCGGGAAATGGGGGCTTGTTCTCGCAAGTCTCCTTCGCGATCCAGGTTCCATCGAATGCGGTTACGCGCTTGGCGGTGTCTGATGGTTTCGCCAAGGTCTCGACGCGCGATTTCGCCAGATCTGCGAACGCGCAGGCCGGGAAGCGTGCGAGGTGATCCTTGAATGCCGCGAGCGTTCCCAGCGCTTCCGCGCTACGCCAATGGTCTCCGGCCTCCGCGCAGGGATCGACCTGAGGCGTCGCAGGCGACAACGCCGCCGTCTCGGGCTTGCCGTTCAGGTAGAACTCGCCGAAGAACGACAGCGACAGCTCCGGTACTTGCGAGCCTTTGGAGCGCTGGTAGACGCCGGCGCTGATCGTCTGAAATACCGTGTTGACGTTGCCCTTGTCGCCGATGTGCTCCAGGAACGCGCTGGTGTAGGGGCTGTTGCGGCCGCTGCCGTCGTCGGCGGTCCGGCCGGCCTGTGTCGCGTAGGAAATGATGGTGCCCTCGGGACTTTCCATCTTGGCAAGGCCGCGTGAGACGGTGACGCCACGGCCCTGTCCGACGTTTCGCCGCAACTCGTCGGCAAATGGATTGTCGCGGCAGGCGTCGAGCACGAGGATGCGCAGGTTCTTGGCCTGCTGCAGATCCGCCAGGATCTCGTCGGCGCGCACCAGACGGCGCAGATCGACCTCGTCGCGAACGACGGCATCGACAGGCACCAGATAGTTGACGCCGGCGAACTGGAGCGCGTGCCCACTGTAATAGAACAGGGCGACATCGGCGCCGCGGGCCTCACGCGCGAAGCGAAGAATGGTGTCCTGCATGGCGGACTGGTCGAGGTCGGTCGTGACAACAGGATCGAACCCCGATCGCTTGAGGGCCGCGCCGACATCGGCCGCATCGTTGGTCGGATTGGCGAGCGGGGGAACGTTTCGGTAAGCGCCGTTGCCAATCACCAGCGCGACGCGCTTGTCCGCGCGGGCATCGAGGCTCGACAAAGCGAGCAACAGGAAACACCAGACTAGGCAATAGGGCAGACGCATGAAATCCTGCTCCAAACGGGGAGCATGATATTCAGCAAGCTCGCAGCAATGCAATTTAACTTATGACGGCCCAGCGGCACGGGACCAAAAAGAAAGGGGCTCCAACTTGCGCTGGAGCCCCTCAACGGTCGGGACATTGCCGGGTATGTGCCCCAAACCGTAGTTGTGAGCGCGACCTCCGAGGAGGCCGCGCCCGGGAGGAGACTTACATGTTGTAGGCGCGCTCTGTGTGCTCGGTGATGTCGAGGCCTTCACGCTCGCTCTCGACATTGGCGCGGAGGCCAACGATCACATCGACGACCTTGTAGAGAATCGCCGAACCGATGCCCGACCACACCAGCGTGGTGCCGACGCCCCAGACCTGGGAGATCATCTGCGCCGCGAAGTCGTAATCGGCAACCTTCGGCGGGATCGCGGTGTAGTCGATGATGCCCGCACCACCCAGCGCCGGATTGACGAGGATGCCGGTGCCGAGGGCGCCGATGATGCCGCCGACGCAGTGCACGCCGAACACATCGAGGGAGTCGTCGTAGCCGAGCGCGTTCTTCACGACGGTGCAGAAGAACAGGCAGACCACGCCGACCACGAGGCCGAGGACGATCGCACCCATCACGCCGGAGAAGCCGGCGGCAGGCGTGACGGCCACGAGGCCCGCGACAGCGCCGGAGATGACGCCGAGCACCGACGGGTGACCCTTGATGATCCACTCCGCGAACATCCACGACAGCGCGGCGGCTGCGGTGGCGACGAAGGAGTTGGTCATGGCGAGGGCTGCGCCGCCGTTGGCTTCGAGGTTGGAGCCGGCGTTGAAGCCGAACCAGCCGACCCAGAGCAGCGAGGCGCCGATCATCGACATCGTCAGCGAGTGCGGAGCCATCAGCTCCTTGCCGTAGCCGACGCGCTTGCCGATCAGCAGGGCGCCGACGAGGCCTGCGATGCCGGCGTTGATGTGCACCACGGTGCCGCCCGCAAAGTCGATCGCGCCCTTCTTGAAGATCCAGCCTGCGTCGGCGTTGATCTCATCGAGCTTGGCCTGCGCTGCGGTCTTCGCCGCGCCATCAGCCGCAGCAGCCAGAGCCTTGGCTGCGTCCTGGATCATGTCCGGGCCGGGCCAGTACCAGACCATGTGCGCGATCGGGAAGTAGATCAGCGTGACCCAGAGCGGGACGAAGAGCGCGAGCGCCGCGAACTTCATGCGTTCGGCGAAGGCGCCGACGATGAGGGCGGGCGTGATCGCCGCGAAGGTCATCTGGAAGCACATATAGATGAGCTCCGAGATGTTGGCGTCGACCGAGAAGGTCGCGGCCTTCGAGTCGGTGGTGACGCCCATCATGAAGGCCTTGGAGAAGCCGCCGATGAAGTCGGAACCGCCGGTGAAGGTGAGGCTGTAGCCGTACACGGCCCAGATCACGGTGACGACGCAGACGGTGTAGAACACCTGCATCAGGACGGAGAGCATGTTCTTGGAACGGACGAGGCCGCCGTAGAACAGCGCGAGGCCGGGGATCGTCATCAACAGCACGAGCACTGTCGATGTCAGCATCCAGGCGTTGTCTCCCTTGTTGACCGTTGGCTCGGCGTAGGCTGCGGTCGCAGCGAACAGGCCGACTGCGAGAGCCGCCAATCCCGCGCCATAGGGACGCTTAAACGTCATTTCATTTACTCCTGATTGAATTTTGATTGAGCGCGAAATCAAAGGGCCGCAGCATCGGCCTCGCCGGTGCGGATGCGAACCGCATGGTCGAGATTGATGACGAAGATCTTGCCGTCGCCGATCTGTCCGGTTTTCGCGGCGGTCGTGATGGCGTCGATGGTCTTGTCGACCTGGTCGGAGGCGACAGCGACCTCGATCTTGATCTTGGGCAGGAAGCTCACGGCATATTCGGCGCCGCGATAGATTTCCGTATGGCCCTTCTGGCGGCCATATCCCTTGACTTCCGTCACCGTGAGACCGTGAACGCCGATGGCGGTCAGGGCGTCACGGACTTCTTCCAGCTTGAATGGCTTAATAATCGCCATAACAATTTTCATGGGTCCTATCCCCGCTTGGGCCCGGTCCGGACGTGGCCGGGCGCTTCTCGACTGGTTCGCCACGAGGGAGAAAGTTCACTACGCGGGCACAGCCAGGACCCTTAGAATCAAATGCCGTGCCAGATCGGGCGTGTTGCCTAACGGACTATGAAAACGGGTGTTTTCGCGTTTGACGCGTAGTGCCGTGCAGTGCGCCATTACGCCGCGCTCAATACCTGACCATGCCTGATTAAAATACAGGCACGACAGGCTGTCGACACATTGGTGCTCACACGTAGGGCAGCAGAAAGGTATTTCCGTAAGGCGCGCGCCTATTGCAGGGCTTGTCGTGCCGCGAAATATCGGGCCCGTCGCACTTGTGCTCACGGAATGCGCGCAACCGGCCAACCTGCTTGAGCGGGCGAGGCTTGCCGGACGGGTCCCCGGCAGGGACCGTCAGGCGGCGCTGCGTTCCGCGAAGACCCGGTCGATCAGGCCCCAGTCGACCGCCTGCTGCGCGGTCATGAAATGGTCGCGGTCCAAGGTCCGTTCCACGTCCGGTTCGGGGCGCCCGCAATGCTGGGCATAGAGCCGGATGATGCGCCGCTTGGTTTCCTGCATTTCGGTGGCGTGGATCAGGATGTCGGACGCCTGGCCCTGAAAGCCGCCGAGCGGCTGATGCACGTGAAGGCTCGCATTGGGCAGGGCGGCGCGGTGACCGGGCTCGCCGGCCATCAGCAGAAACGAGCCCATCGAGCGCGCGGTGCCCATGCACAGCGTATGCACCGGCGCCTTGATGAATTGCATGGTGTCGTACATCGCAAGGCCGCTGGTGACCACGCCGCCATAGGAATTGATGTAGAGATTGATCGGCTTGTTCGGATTCTCCGCCTCCAGAAACAGGAGCTGCGCGCAGACCAGTCCGGACATCGCATCATTGACCTCGCCATTGAGGAAGATGATGCGCTCGCGCAACAGGCGCGAATAGATGTCGAAGGATCGCTCGCCGCGGGCGGATTGTTCGACGACCATAGGGACGAGCTGAAGCATGTCGCGCATCGGCGACCTCCATTTTCTGCGGGTGATGAAGTGGTGTTGGTGTCAGGCGGCCGCGCGCATCAGGCAGCCATTGCTGTTGGCCGGCTGCGGCAGCTTCATACGGATCTCGCAGGCTTGCTGGATGATGCGAAAGCGGGTGCCGCCATCCTCGTTCGGCTCGATCCGGAAGATGACATGGCTTTCGCGAAACGGCGGTTCGGAATCGCGCAGCCGGTAGCGCACCTCCTGGCCCGGGATCGCTGATTCCGGCTCGGCGCCCGCAAGATCGCAATCCGGCAACCAGCGCTCGCGCAAAGCCGGAATGGTCACCGCGCGCCAGACCTTGGCCGGCGGCGCATCGAATTCATATTCGAGCACCAGGTCTGTTTTGAGCGCCAAGTCTGCGTCGGAGGGATCAGGCTTCACGGCGTCGCTCATTGATCCATCTCCTTCAAGAGATCGGCGAGGGCATCCATGCGTTTCGGCCAATAGGCGCGGTAGCGCGCAAGCCAGGCCCCGATCGCGGAGATTCCTTCGGGATCGACTTCGTAATTCACAAAGCGGCCCTGCCGCTGTTCGCGCACCAGGCCCGCGCCGCGCAGCACCGCGAGATGCTGCGACATCGCCGGTTGGCTGATCTCCAATCCGTCGCGCAAGGCGCTGGCATTCAGGCTTCCGCCGGCAAGCTTCTCAAAGACCTTGCGGCGGGTCGGGTCGGCCAGCGCTTTGAAGATGTCGGCTTCGATCATGGCGACACATAAGCATACGCTTATGTGTTGCGCAAGCCCAATTACTGCAGCGCCTCGCCGTGCTGCGAAATATCCAGCCCCTCGAGTTCGTGCTCGCGGGAGACCCGCAACGGCACGAACAGACCGACCAGCTTGAGCAGGACGAAGCTCATGCCTGCCGACCAGACGAAGGTGACGGCGACCCCGTAGAGCTGGATAAGAAGCTGCTGCGGATGGCCTTCGAGCAGGCCGGCGGTGCCGCCGATCGCGCTCGTTGCGAACACGCCGGCCAGCAGGGTCCCGGTCATCCCGCCGATGCCGTGGACGCCGAACACGTCGAGCGAATCGTCATAGTCGAAGCGGTGCTTCAGCCAGGTGCAGGCCCAGTAGCAGACGAGGCCTGCGATCACGCCGATGACGATGCCGTGCCAGGGCGCCACGAATCCCGAGGCCGGCGTGATGGTGCCGAGGCCGGCCACCGCGCCGGAGATCATGCCGAGCACGGACGGCTTGCGCCGCGTCGACCATTCGATCGCGCCCCAGGTCAGCGCGCCGGAGCAGGCTGCGAGATGGGTCGCGATGATCGCCATCACCGCGCGAGAATTGGCTGCGCCCGCCGAGCCGCCGTTGAAGCCGAACCAGCCGACCCACAACAGGCCGGTGCCCATCACCGCGAGCGACAGATCGAATGGCGAGAGATTTTCCGTGCCGTAGCCATGACGGCGTCCCATCACCTTCGCCGCGACGAGGCCGGCGGTGCCGGCCGACAGATGCACCACGAGGCCGCCGGCGAAATCCAGCACGCCCATTCCGGCGAGGAAGCCGCCGCCCCACACCCAATGCGCGAGTGGAATGTAGACGAAGATGAACCAGGCCACGGAAAAGAGGAGATAAGCGGAGAACCGCATCCGGTCGGCCACCGCGCCCGCGACCAGCGCCACCGTGATGATCGCAAACGTCATCTGGTACAGCATGAACAGCGCTTCCGGGATCGTCTTCGCCGCCGGGTTGACGCTGTCCATGGTCATACCGGAGAGAAACCAGCGGTCGAGCGTGCCGATCCACGGGCCGTCGCCGACGAAGCACAACGAATAGCCGAACGCGACCCAGAGAATGGAGATGATCGTCACTGCGGCGAGGCTCTGCGCCATGGTGGCGAGGACGTTCTTCTTGCGCACCATGCCGGAATAGAACAGCGCGAGCCCCGGGATCGTCATCATCAGCACCAGCGCGGTGGCGACGATCATCCAGGCGGTGTCGGCAGTGTTGATCTCGGAGCCCGCGGCACGCGCCGGCGAAGCCATGATCGACCCAAGCCCGATCGGCGCGGCGATAGCAGCCGCGCGGCGCAACAATCCCGCCATGTCGTTTCCCCCAGCTATTGATTGTGTCGCACGCCGTGGCGCCGTTGCCCGGTGCGATCGAAGAAGAGCGTTGTCGAGCGAAGCGGTTACCGGTTCGCGAAAAGAAAACGCGTCAAAGCAAAAATCTAGAGCGCGTCGCTGTCGGTCTCGCCGGTGCGAATGCGGGTCGCGTGATCGATCGGCGTGACGAAGATCTTGCCGTCGCCGATCTGGCCGGTGCGCGCGGTCGCGGTGATGACCGCGACGGCCTTCTCGGCGATATCGGAGGCAACCGCGATCTCGATCCGCAGCTTCGGCAGGAAATTCACGACATATTCGGCGCCGCGATAGATCTCGGTGTGGCCCTTTTGGCGGCCATAGCCCTTCACTTCGGTCACGGTCATGCCGTGGACGCCGATCGCCGTCAGGGCCTGACGGACCTCATCGAGCTTGAAGGGTTTGATGATCGCGACGACGAGTTTCATGGTCAGGCCTATTCCCCCGGGATGCGCCGCGCCGTATGTCCCCGGCGCAGCGTCAATCTGGCATCTTTCCGGGCAAATGGCATAAAAAACTTGCAGATTGAAGCGGAAAATCGTTGGGCCATGTGAACGGCCGCCTCTGTACAGGGCAGCCGTTCATCCTCCACAATGCGTTTTTGGCATGGATGCGATGAACCCAAGCGTCGCGGCCGGTACAAAACTATGTTCGAGGGGGACGCTTCATGGCGAGTTGGTTCTACGCATCCGAGGGCAAGCAGCAGGGGCCCTATCCGGAAGGGCAATTCCGTGACCTCGTCGACCAGGGAGTCGTGCGTCCGGATACGCTGGTGTGGTCGGACGGCATGGCCGGCTGGCAGAAGGCGGCCGAAATCCCCGGCCTGATCGGCGGGGGCGGTGCGCCCCCGATGATGCCGGCTGGCGGCCCGCCGATGATGGGCTCCGGGGGCTACGGCGGCGGTGGCGCCGGAGGATCGCTGGCGGTCGATTTCGGCATCCTCGAGTTCACCTGGCGCAGCATCGTGATGCTGATCGGCATGTGCTTCATCATCCCGGTGCCGTGGGTGTTCGTCTGGTACACGAAATGGATCGTGTCCTGCGTGAAGGTCCCCGGGCGGCCCAATCTCAGCTTCACCGGCAATGCGATGGCGCTGGTGCCCTGGTATTTCGGCTTCATCGTTCTGGCGGTCGTGATCGGCTACATCGGCGTTCCCTTGCTGAGCAATTTGCTGTTCATCGCCCAGCTCGTTCTGTACTGGCTCCTGATCAAATGGATGGTCGCGAATCTCGCCTCCAATGGGCAGCCGCTCGGCCTGAGCTTCACCGGCACGGTTTGGGCCTATGTCGGCTGGAGCCTGCTGTTCGCGATTTCCATCATCACCATCATCGGCTGGGCCTGGGTCGCCGCGGCTCAGATGCGCTGGTTCTGCCGCAGCATCGAAGGCACGCGGCGCGAGATCGTGTTCAACGGCAGCGGTCTCGGGATTCTCTGGCGGGGCATCGTGGCCGCATTCCTGTGCGGCTTCATCATCCCGATCCCGTGGGTCTATCGCTGGATCATGAACTGGTTCGCGTCGGAGACGGTTCTGGCTCCGCGGGGATCGCTCCGGGCCTGACCTCGAAAGGCACAAGCGCGATCGATCGTGCTTGTGCCTCTTAGGCTCTCCGTTCGCGCACCGAGCCTTCCTGCGCGACGGAGGCCACCAGCGTGCCGTCAGGCTTGAAGATCGAGCCGCGGGTCAAGCCGCGGCCGCTTCGCGCGCTCGGCGAATCCTGTGCGTAGAGCAGCCATTCGTCGGCGCGGAACGGGCGGTGAAACCACATCGCGTGGTCGAGGCTCGCGGGCATCATGCGCTTGTCGAACAGGGTGCGGCCGTAGCGCGCCATAATCGCATCGAGCAGCGAGAAGTCCGACGCATAGGCCAGCGCGCACATGTGCAGCGCCGGATCGTCCGGCAGCGTTGCCGCGGTCTTGATCCAGACATGGATGCGGCCGTCCTCGATCCTCTCACCGAAATAACGGCCGAGCTCGACCGGGCGCAGCTCGATCGGACGGTCGGATTCATAATAGCGGCGGATGAACTCCGGCATCTCCTTGAACATCGGCTGCTTCGCGACTTCCTCCGCCGTCAGCTTTTCCGGCGGCGGCACGTCGGGCATCTTGTCCTGATGATCGAACGCGCTCTCTTCCTCCGCGTGGAACGACACCATGATCGAGAAGATCGCGTTGCCATGCTGGATCGCGGTGACGCGTCGCGTCGAGTAGCTCTTGCCGTCGCGCAGGCGCTCGACCTGATAGATGATCGGGATCTGCGGATCGCCCGGCAGGATGAAATAGCAATGCAGCGAATGCGGCAGCCTGCCCTCGACGGTGCGGCACGCTGCAACCATCGCCTGTCCGATCACCTGGCCGCCGAACACCCGCTGCCAGCTGGTCTTCGGACTGTTGCCGCGGAACAGATTCACCTCGAGTTGTTCGAGGTCGAGGATCGAGATGAGGTCGATCAGGCTCTTGGACATGGATTTCAGCTTTCGCCTTGCCGCCCCGGGGTTCGCTGCTCCGGATCGACACAATGGGGGCTATCCGCCCTTGTTTCACCGCACTGTTTCGCCCACCTCAAGTCTGCTAGCAAGGCCAGGATTTAGCCGGGAATTGGGTATGTCGGTACAGGGTAGCATTGTCATCGGTGGCGGCGCGTTTGCGGGCCTGGCGCTGGCCCTGGCGCTGCGCCAGGGGCTCGGCCCCGAGATCCCCGTCATCGTCGCCGACCCCGCGCTCTCCACACGTCCGAGCCGGGACCCGCGCGCGACCGCGATCGTGGCCGCCTGCCGCCGCCTGTTCGAGGCGATCGGCGCCTGGGACGACGTCAGGGGCGAGGCGCAGCCGATCCTCGACATGATTGTCACCGATTCCAAGCTGGAAGACGCCACCCGTCCGGCGTTCCTCAACTTTGCCGGCGACGTCGCGCCGGGTGAGCCCTTCGCGCATATGGTCGAGAACCGCCGCCTCATTGATGCGCTGGTGGTGCGCGCCGAGGCCGAGGGCATCGATCTCCGCGCGACCACAGTGTCGTCTTACGACGCGCGGGCCGAAGGTATCGACGTGACGCTCGGTGATGGCAGCGTGATTGCAGCGAGCCTCCTGGTTGCGGCCGACGGTGCGAAGTCGAAACTGCGCGAGCGCGCCGGCATCGCCACCCACGGCTGGGAATATGATCAATCCGGCATCGTCGTCACTGTCGGCCATGAGCGCGATCACGAAGGCCGCGCCGAAGAGCATTTTCTGCCGGCGGGTCCGTTTGCTATCCTGCCGCTTTCGGGCAAGCGCTCCTCGCTGGTATGGACCGAGGGCCGCAGCGAAGCCGCGCGTATCGTTGCGTTGAGCGATGGGGAATTTCACGGCGAGCTCGAGCAGCGCTTCGGCCTGCATCTCGGCGAGGTGAAGGCGCTCGACAAGCCGCGCGCGTTTCCGCTGTCCTATTTCGTCGCACGCTCCTTCATTGCCCAGCGCCTCGCGCTGGTCGGCGATTCCGCCCACGTCATCCACCCAATCGCGGGCCAGGGTCTCAACATGGGGCTGAAGGACGTCGCCGCGCTGGCCGAGGTCGTGGTCGATGCCGCGCGGCTCGGCATGGATATCGGCGGCGTCGACGTGCTCGAACGTTATCAGCGCTGGCGCCGCTTCGACACCATGGCCATGGGCGTTGCCACCAACTCGCTGAACTTCCTGTTCTCCAACCAGTCCACCTTGCTGCGCACCGTCCGCGACATCGGCCTCGGCCTCGTCGATCGCGCCCCGCCGCTGAAGAATCTTTTTATCCGCCAAGCCGCGGGTTTGACCGGTGAGATACCGCGGCTGTTGAAGGGCGAGGCGCTGTAGGATTTTCGGTAGCCCGGATGGAGCGCAGCGTATTCCGGGGCCGCTGCGTCATACGAGGAACCCCGGATTTCGCTGCGCTCCATCCGGGCTACAAGTCTCTCATCGGGCCACAAGTCCCTCAATCGATCTTGCGGGCCTCTTCCGGCAGCATGATCGGGATGCCATCGCGGATCGGATAGGCGAGCTTGGCGCTGCGCGAAATCAGCTCCTGCTTTGCAGCATCGAACTCCAGCGGACCCTTGGTCAGCGGGCAGACCAGAATCTCCAGCAATTTGGGATCGACGCTGGCTTCGGGGCGTTCGGTGGGCGCGTTCATGGGGGTCTCCGACGGTCGGTTGCCTCTAGCATAAAAAATCGTAGCAGCCCATCGCGTCGCCTCAAGCGGCAACCATCCGCAGAATCTCGTCGAGCAGGCCCTCAAGCCGCGCGGCCGGCGCTGGCGGGCCCGACAGGGCGAAGCCGAGAAACGTCCAGTACAGGATTTGCGCGCGGGCTCGCGCTGTCGCCGCCTCGAACCCGCGCTTCCTCAGCAGCTCCTCGATATAGTCGAGCCTGCGCCGGTCGATGGCACGCACCGCCGTTTGTGCCGCCGCATCGAAGGCCGCCCAGTTCCGCACCGCGCGCTCGAGGTCGAGCCGCGCGCCAAAAGTCCTGCGCAGCAGCGCTTTCAGCGGCTCGTCGCTGTCCGCCTCGACATCGGCGATGATCTGCTCGGCCGCGATCTCGCGCCAGCGCTTCAAGAGAGCAGCATGGAATGCGCCGAGATCGGCGAAATGCCAATAGAAGCTGCCGCGCGAGACCCCCATGGCTTTTGCCAGCGGATCGGCCTTCAGCGCGGTGAAGCCGTCTCGCGCGAGCGCCTTCAGTCCCTGTTTGATCCAGTCGTCGGCGGTCAGCTGTTCGGCCATGTCGGGTTCCGGATGCAAACATACACTAGTGTATTGACAGCCGGCAGGCCAGCGCCTATCCCACCATACATAACTGTATGGACCATATTTGCAGGGAGCTTTGACGATGCGTGATCTCTTGCTCCAGTGCGCCGGGGTCTTGACCATTGCCGTGGCCCTCATTCATGGCATTCTCGGCGAGACCAAGGTCTTTGCCCGCGCCCGCATCGAGCCGGAGCGGCTCCGCACCCTGATCCGCCTGGTCTGGCAGGCCTCGACCGTCGCCTGGATCGGCGGCGGTGTGCTCCTGATCGCGGCGCCCTGGATGCAATCGGAGCCAGCGCGTCACTGGATCGTCGTCACCATGGCCGGTGTGTTCGGCTTCTCCGCTCTCGCCAACGCATGGGCCACAAGCGGCCGGCATTTTGGATGGATGGCGCTCACCGCCGTCGTCGTCATGGCGGTTGCTGGCTACTGAGCTTGCGCGTCGGGATCAGCCTGCTGTCAAACCGTGAGACGTAAGGCCGCAGTGTCGTCTCAAATGCGCGCTGCATACGGAGAGCGCTGAACTTTTTCGGATCGTTAGAATAACTCTAAAGCGAACTGGCCGCGAACCGCATTGACTTCATCATGTGCTTTGCTTCCTTCGGTCCCGCTTCGCCTGCCGGCGCAGCGCCCACGACAGAAGAGGAGACGTTCGTGAAGGTTATTCGTGTTGTTGCCGTTGCATTGACGATCGGGATTGGCATGGGATCGGCAGCCTTGGCCGATGGTTTCAAGGACTGCACCAAGCTCGACAAGGCGTCGTGGAAGCCGGCGAGCGACGCCGAAGCCAAGGCCAAGGCGCTCGGCTACGAGGTGCGGCGCTCCAAGATCGAAGGCTCGTGCTACGAGGTCTACGGCGTCAAGGAAGGCAAGCTTTACGAGCTGTTCTACAGCCCAGAAGATCTCAGCCTGAAGCACACGATTGCGAAGTAGACCGCGCGAAGTGTCTGCGCAATGCTACGCCTGAGGGTGGTCCTCGCTTGATCGAAGAAACGGTGCCGCACGCTCGCGGGGGGTCCGACCGGACCCCCGCGGATCGAACCGCCGCGCGGACAGTCGCGGTCTGGGACCTCCCGCTGCGGCTCTGGCACTGGGCGCTCGCGGCTTGCGTTCTGGCCGCGTGGTTCACGCCGACCGTCTATGACCGACTTCACCGCATCGTCGGTTATGCCGTACTCGGCCTTCTTGCGTTCCGTCTGGTCTGGGGTTTTTGGGGAAGCCGCTATTCGCGCTTTCGCATGGTCGGCGTCAGGCTTCGGGCCGCGCCGGGTTATCTCTGGAATCTGCGCCGCGGCATCACCGGCCGCTATATCGGTCTCAATCCAGCCGGCACGTTGATGCTGGTGGCGCTGCTGGTCTCGCTGGCGGTCTCGACGATCACGGGCGCGATGTCGGTGACCGTGACCTTTTTCGGTGTCTGGTGGGTCGAGGACACTCACCATTATTCATCCGACGCGGTCATCGTCCTGATCGTGCTGCACGTCTTGGGCGTGCTGATGATGGGGCGTCTTCAGCGCGAGAATCTGATCAGCGCGATGATCACTGGACGTAAGCGCATCCGTCATCACCTCTAGAGCACTATTGGTTCTGATTGTGTCAGAACCGAAGCTTCGGTTCGGCGCGTCTCCTCCCCCGCCAATCGGTGTCGCCTTCCTCCGCTCCAGGCCTCGCTGCCGGTTCCAGAGTGCTCTCGGTTGGCTCTACGACCGGTGGCGCGCATTGTCCTGCGCGGGCGCCCGCCAGATTTCAAATTGCACTGACCACGTTAAGCAACCAATAAGCATGCAATCAGGCGTTGCACAAAATTAACGCGAAGGCGGATTAGCACGGACACTATCGGCAATATCCACGATGGAGCGGCTGGGATGTTTCGGGTTTTCGCTTGCCTTGCCGTCGAGCACGATTGGCGGCTTGTCCTGCTCGCCGGTCTGGTCTGCTTGCTCGCGAGTAGCGTCGCGGTCAGTATCTTTCATCGTGCGATCGTGGCGCCCGCAAGAACGCGGTTGATCTGGATCGGGATTGCCGGCGCTGCCATCGGATATGGGATCTGGGCAACGCATTTCGTCGCGATGCTCGCCTACGAACCCGGCGTTACGACCGGTTACGGCATCGTACTGACGGCGCTTTCGCTTGCTACGGCAATGCTGTTGACGTCGGGCGGCTTCGGCATTGCGGCCGGCTATTCCGGCCGGTGGCGCGCCGCGGCAGGCGGTGTCGTCATTGGCGGCGGCATCGCCAGCATGCACTATCTCGGAATGTGGGCACTTGAAGTGCCGGGCCGCGTCACCTGGTCGCTGGATCTGGTGTTTGCCTCGGTCATTCTGGGCATGTGCCTCGGCTGTGCCGCCCTCGTTGTTGCAGTCAGGTACAAGAACTCCTGGGGCGCACTGTTGGCGGCAGTCCTGCTGACCCTTGCTATCGTCTCGCATCACTTCACGGCGATGGGTGCCGTGCAGATCGTTCCAGATCCGACGCGTTCAACCGACAGTCTGTCGCTTTCGCCGACTTTCCTCGCTCTCGCCATCGCCGGCGTGGCACTATCTGTACTTGGGATGAGCCTGATCGGCGTACTCGCCGACCGCCGCCTGGCAAGTAGAACCAGCAAATTCGAGGAGATCATCAGCCAGCTTTCGATCGCCCGGCAGCAGCTCGAAGGCTCGCAGAGAGAGTTGCAGGATCAGACGCTCAGGCTGGACACCGCGATCAACCACATGGTTGAGGGCCTTTGCATGTTTGACGCCAAGAAGCGGCTTGTCGTCTGCAACGAGCGCTACGCCCGACTCTATCGGCTGCCGCCGGAACTGCTGCGGACGGGGACGTCGCACACCGACATCATCAGGCATCGCATCGTGAACGGAATCCTCAAGGGCGATCTCAGCGAGGGGGCTGCCGAGCAATTCATCTCGAAGCTGGCCGCGCTGCCGTTCGATGCGGTCTCAAGCAGGATCGACGAGTTTGCCGACGGTCGGTTGATCTGCGTGACGCGGCAGCCAATGGCCGGTGGCGGATGGGTTGCCACACATCTCGATGTGACCGAGCAGCGCCGGTCTGAGGCCAAAATCACTCATATGGCGCAACATGACGCGTTGACCGATCTGCCCAACCGCGTGCTGCTCAGGGAGCGGATGGAGCATGCCATCGCAGTTACTCGCAACGGTGGCGTCGACTTGGCCGTGCTCATGCTCGACCTCGACCGCTTCAAGGAAGTCAACGACACGCTTGGACATCCGGCGGGGGATTCCCTGCTCCGCGCCGTCGCCGCGCGCCTGCGCGAATGCACCACCGAAACCGCGTTGATCGCTCGACTGGGCGGCGACGAGTTCGCAGTGATCGATTACGTCACCAATCCAGCCGTGGAGGCTGCCGGCCTGGCCGAGAGCATCGGAAGGGCGCTTTGCGAGCCCTTCGATCTCGGCGATCACCGGGTCACGGTCGGCACCAGCATCGGAATCGCCATCGCGCCGCGCGATGGCAGCGATTCCGACGTGATCATGAAGAGCGCGGATCTCGCCCTCTACTCCGCCAAAAGTGGCGGACGTGGCGCATACCGCTTCTTCGAGCCGGAACTCGACGAGCTCATGCACGCGCGACGCAACCTGGAGCACGATATGCGGGATGCCCTTGCCGATCGTCAGTTCGAGCTCCACTATCAGCCGTTCGTCAGCGCCGCTACCGGCGAGACCCGCGGCTTCGAGGCCCTGCTCCGCTGGCATCACCCACAGCGAGGACTGGTCACGCCGAGCGAATTCATCCCGCTTGCGGAGGAGACAGGCCTTATCGTGCCGCTGGGAGAATGGGTCTTGCGGACCGCCTGTGCGGAAGCCGCCAATTGGCCTGCGCATGTCAGGATCGCTATCAACCTATCTCCCGCTCAATTCAGGAGCAAGGAACTCGTTGCTGTCATTGTCGGCGCGCTGGCGAGTTCGGGAGTGGCGCCACACAGGCTCGAGCTCGAGGTCACCGAGACGGTGATCATGCACGATAGCGAGGCTGCTTTCGCGGTGCTCGGACAATTGCGCGAGCTTGGCGTGCGAGTTGCCCTGGACGATTTCGGCACCGGCTATTCGTCTCTGAGCTTTCTGCAGAGATTCCCGTTCGACAAAATCAAGATCGACCGCAGTTTCGTCAGCGAACTATCCAGCCCGAGCGCAGAGGCGCACCATCTTGCGCGGGCAGTGGTTCGTTTTGCTGTCAGCCTCGGCAAGATAACGACCGCCGAAGGCGTCGAAACGAAAGAGCAGCTGGACATCCTCCGTGAGGAAGGCTGCGTCGAAACACAAGGCTACTATTTCAGCCGGCCGATGCCTGCATCCAGCATCACCAGCATGCTGCGGCGAGGTGCCGAAGCGGCCTACCACGCTGCATGAGCATTCCTACCCTCACTGCAGCGGCGGATCGCCGCTGGTGCGCTTCTTCGCGAGGTCCATCTCGGTCACCGCGATCAAAATTTCGGCGCGGGTCTTCAGGTCGGGCGCTTCCAGCATCGCCTGCTTCTCGGCCACGCCATAGGGCGACATCATCGCCAGCGCGTTGACGAGTGCTTCGTTGGGAGCGGTCTCGACGCCCTCCCAGTCAACCTTGAGGTTGTTGGCCTTCAGAAAGTCCGCCAGCACCGTCAGCAGTGCTTCGCGATCGACCTCCTCCTCGCCCATGCGCGGCGTGAAGTCGTCGACGAAGGCAAAGAAATCCACCTTGCACTGCCGGTAGGCGGTGAGAACCTCAAGCTCCTCGACGACCTTGAAGCGCGAGACACCGGTGAGCTCGAGGATGTAGCGGCCGTCGCCGGATTCCGCGAGCTGGGTGATGCGGCCGACACAGCCGACACGGAACAGCGCCGGCTTGTCGGAATTCTTGGGCGAATGCGCGATGTCGGGCTGGATCATGCCGATCAAGCGATGGCCGTCGCGAAAGGCATCGTCGATCATCGCGAGGTAGCGCGGCTCGAAGATGTTGAGCGGCATCTGCCCGCGCGGCAGCAGCAGCGCGCCCGGCAGCGGAAACACCGGAAGGATCTCCGGAAGGTCGGCCGGCCCGCGATATTCGATGTTGATCGGCATCTGCCGGGTCCCCTGGCCTTGCCAGCGCGCGTCAGGAAAACAGGATGATCGACAAGCGCTTGCGTCCCTCGACGGTTGCATCGTCCGTGCCGCCCCAGGCCTCGAAGAACTGTACCAGCTGCTTGCGGGCGCCGTCGTCGTTCCATTTGCGGTCGCGCTTGACGATCGCGAGCAGCTGCTCGGTGGCCGCTGCCCGGTTGCCTTGCGCGTTGAGCGCGATCGCGAGGTCGAATCGGGCCTGATGATCGAGCGGGTTTGCGGCGACTTTCTGTTCCAGCTCGGCGACGGGCCCGAGCTGTTCCGCCTGCTCGGCCAGATCGATCGCGGTCTGCACGGCTTTCACAGCCGGGTCGTTGCGCTTGGATTCCGGGACCATGGCGAGCGTCTGCTTGGCCTGCTCCATCGCGCCGGAGACGGCGTAGCATTTCGCGAGCCCGGCGAGGGCCGCAATGTTGGTCGATTCGAGCTGCAACACCTCCGCGTAGATCTGGGCGGCCGCGGCGGCATCGCCCTCTGCGAGCACGGCCTCGGCTTCCTGGAGGATCTCCGCGATATTCGGCTCACCCGGCGCGGTCACGCCCTTGGTCAGCTTCTCGATGAAGGCGTTGAGCTGGCTCTCCGGGACCGCACCCATGAAGCCGTCGGCCGGCTGGCCGTTGACGAAGGCGATCACCGCCGGAATCGACTGGATGCCCATCTGGCCCGGGATCGCCGGGTGCTGGTCGATGTTCATCTTGACCAGCTTGACCTTGCCCTTGGCGGCCTTGACCGCTTTTTCCAGCAAGGGCGTGAGCTGCTTGCAGGGGCCACACCACTCCGCCCAGAAGTCGATCAGCACCGGCTGGCGCTTCGATTCCTCGATGACGTCCTTCACGAAGGTCTGGGTAGTCGTGTCCTTGATCAGATCGGCGGCAGCCGGGCCCGCTGCTCCGTTACCCTGGTCGATGATCGTCACGGGATCCCCTCGTCTGATGTCTGGAATTGGCGGGTCTTTAGCACGTCGCCAATTCATATGCTTCGCTGTTGGCCCTAAATTGGGCCGGGACGGCCGAATTTCAATCCGTGTGGGCCGATTCGCCGGTTCCGGAGCCTTTTTTGGGGCATTTGGCCGCGTTCGGGTCCATATCGGGCCTCCGATTGCGCATCTATGCCGCCGGTAGCTGTTGCATTCCCCTCCCGCTTTTGGCATACGACAGCCGTTGCCGGCGCAGTCATGCGACCGACACAGGATGCGGGTGTAGCTCAGTGGTAGAGCACGACCTTGCCAAGGTCGGGGTCGAGGGTTCGAGCCCCTTCGCCCGCTCCAATTTTCTCCCAAAGCATCCAGTGAGCCGGATGGGCACGTGGTTTTCCACGCCTCTGGCGGCCGTTTGGGTCTCGAATGACAATTCTGGTCACAGGCAGCGCGGGCCATCTCGGCGAGGGTCTTCTCCGCACGCTCCGCGGGCGCGATTCGTCTGTGCGTGGGATCGACCTGAAGCCATCGCCCTTCACCGATGCCGTGGGCTCGATCGTCGATTCCGACTTCGTCCGGGCCCAGATGGACGGCGTCACCGCGGTGATCCACACCGCGACCCTGCACAAGCCGCATGTGGCGACCCACAGCAAGCAAGACTTTGTCGACACCAACGTCACCGGCACGCTCAACCTGCTTGAAGCGGCCGTGGCCGCCGGCGTGCGCAGTTTTGTCTTCACCAGTACCACCAGCGCGTTTGGCTCGCAGCTTCGCCCCGAGGCGGGCCAAGCCGCGGTGTGGGTCACCGAGGACCTGCCGCCGATTCCGAAGAACATCTACGGCACGACCAAGCTGATGGCCGAAAATCTCTGCGAGCTGTTCTGTCGCGAGCGCGGCCTGCCTGTCGTGGTCTTGAGGACCTCGCGCTTCTTCCTGGAAGACGATGACGATCCGGCGATGCGGTCGGCTTACGCGCCGGAGAATGCGCAGGCCAACGAGCTGCTCTATCGCCGGCTGGATATCGCGGACGCGGTGAGCGCCCATCTGCTCGCCGCCGAGCGCGCGCCGGACATCGGGTTTGCCCGCTACATCCTGTCGGCCACGAGCCCGTTCGAGCAGCGCCATCTCGCCGCACTGGCGCGTGACGCGGCCGGTGTGGTGCACGAGCTCTGTCCGGATTGTGCGGAGCTCTATGCGGCGCGAGACTGGCGGCTGTTCCCCGCGATTGACCGCGTCTATGTCAACGAGCGCGCGCGGCACGAACTCGGCTGGCGGCCCGAATTCGACTTTGCGCATGTCCTGAAATGCCTTCGCGATGACCGCGATTTTCGCAGCACGCTGGCGCGCGATGTCGGGTCGAAAGGCTATCATGAGACGATTTTCGACGATGGTCCTTACCCCGTCGCCCCGTAGCCGCCACCTTTGCTAATTCGCTCGATTCGTCAGATGTCTACCCGGAGTCACCGGCAGCAAGATGGCCGGAGCCGTTCTACTTTGCATGGGGTTGTTTTCGCGTTTTTTTGTTCCAGACCTCCTGCTGCCTGCAAATTAGCCGCGCATGATCTCGATTCTGCGCTGCAGCGAGAGCGTTGTCGTCGCGGCATTCGCGATCATTGCCTTTCCGTCTCAATTTTTACTGAGCGCTATCGCAGCGCACGCGGCGCGCTTCTCACCGCTCGCAGATGTGCTAACCTTCTGCGTCTGTCCTCTCGACAGAGTCCGAACTTCGCCTCTCGATAGCAAATTAAAATAAATGTGCAGCCCTGATGGCTGCCTTAGGGGAGTGACGCGATGAAATTCCATCGATCCGTCTTTCAATCCGTCCTGGCGCTTGCAGCGGTTGCCCTTCTCGCGGGGACAAGCGTCGGTCACGCGCAGCAGCAGGACAAGAACAAGCCGCTGAAGAAATACGAATCCGGCACCAAGGAGTTCTGGACCCATCCGCCGGACGACTGGTTTCTCGGCGACGAGACCGAGGCGCAGAAGGGCCTGGCGCCGCCGTCGGGTCCGCCCACCGGCGCGTCCGACGCCGAGCTCGCCAATATCGTCAAGAAGGTCAAGCTGCCGCCGGGCTTCAAGATGGAGGTCTACGCCTCCGGCGTGCTGGCCGCGCGGCAGATGGCCTGGGGTGACAAGGGCACGCTGTTCGTCGGCTCATTCGGCCTCGGCAACGTCTATGCGATTAAGGACAACAACGGAAAGAAAGACGTCAAGACGATCCTCAAGGGCCTGAACATGCCCACGGGTCTGGCCGTCAAGGACGGTGCCCTCTACGTCATCGCGGTCGACAAGCTGATCCGCTACGACGACATCGAAAACAAGCTCGACAATCCCGGCGAGGGCAAGGTCGTCTATGACGACATGCCGTCCTATGCCGCGCATGGCTGGAAATACATCGCGGTCGACAAGGAAGGCTGGTTCTACATTCCGTTCGGACCGCCCTTCAACATCGGCATTCCCCCGACCAGCGTGTCGCAGATCCGCCGGGTCGATCCCAAGACCGGCAATGCGGAAATCTATGCGCTCGGCGTTCGCAACTCGGTCGGGGGCGACGTCGATCCGCGCACCGGCAAGTTCTGGTTCACCGAGAATGCCCGCGACTGGATCAGCGACGATCTGCCCTCAGACAAGCTGAACATGATCAGCAAGATCGGCGAGCACTTCGGTTATCCCTACTGTCACCAGGGTGATCTGCCGGATACCAAGTTCGCGATGGGCCACAAATGCTCCGAGTTCACGCCGCCCGTGCTGAACCTCGGCGCTCACGTCGCTCCGCTGGGCATGAAGTTCTATACCGGCGACCAATTCCCGGCCGAGTACAAGAACAACATCTTGATCGCCGAGCACGGCTCCTGGAATCGTCACAAGTACCAGGGCGGCCGCATCATGCGCGTGATCGTCGGTCCCGACGGCAAGAACGCCAAGCAGGAGGTGTTCGCCTCCGGCTGGATCGAGGGCGACCAAGGCTATCTCGGCCGTCCCGACGACATCATTCTCGCCAAGGACGGCTCGATCCTGGTCGCCGACGACTGGGCCGGCGCGATCTACCGCATCAGCTACAGCAAGAAGTAGCGTAAGACGACGCGAGGCTGCGGTGCCGAGAGGGCGCCGCAGCCTTTCTCATTTCAATTTCGCACGCTGTCGTTTCCGATCGCGCACCGCTTGCGCGCAAGTCCGGAACCCTTGGCCACGAACGCGGGTTATCGAATTCTCAGATGCGTCATTGCGCATCATAGCTCGCGCTTCTTCGCCCCGGAATGACGCGTTCGATAGATCGGAATTCCAATCATGCGCCGGCAGTTCATCTCGCACGCAATCAGCGCGGTCGCGCTCCTCGCGCTCGGTTCTCTCCCCACGAGCGCCGCCGACAATGCCGCGATCAAGGAGAAGGCCGCCGTCTGCGCCGGCTGTCACGGCGAGAACGGCATCTCGCAGACCGAGAACATTCCTTCGCTCGCGGGCCAGCCCGATCAATTTCTGCAATGGCAGCTCGTGTTTTTCCGCGCCGGCTCGCGCAAGAACGACCAGATGCAACCCATCGCCGAGGAAATCACCAACGAGGACGTCCGCAATCTCGGCGCCTATTTCGCCGCGCTGACGCCGCCCACAGCGGCGGAGGACAAGGATCCGGACCTGTCGAAAAAGGGCGCCCAAGTTGCCGCCGGCCGCCGCTGCGCCTCATGTCATACGGATAGCTTTGCCGGCACCAAGGCCGTCGCGCGGCTGGCGGGCCAGCGCGAGGAATACCTGGTCAAGGCGCTGCACGACTACAAGAGCAGCCAGCGCGTCGGCGGCGGTGGCGCTGCGATGGCCGATGTCGCCTATCACATGAGCGATGAGGAAATCACCGCCGTCTCGCACTATCTCGCGTATTTCAAATAGCGGAAGCTGCGGCTACCCCACCCGCTGCTTCTCATACGCTTTCAAATGCGTGTAGGCGATGCGCAGCTTCGGCACCGGCACCTTGGCGGCATCGGCGCGAGCGATGAGGTCGCCGATGACGTGATCGGCCTCGACCGGCAGGCCCGCCTTGACGTCGCGGAACATCGAGGCCGTCATCGGTGAACCCTCGGTGGTGAGGTTGCCCTTCACGCGCTCGAAGAACGGCCCGCCCGGCGTGTAGCCCGACGCGGTGGCGATCGCGCTGGTCTCGTCCAGCATGCCGAGCAGGAAATCCCTGCCGCCGGGAGCGGCGAGAATATTGCCGACGGAGGTGCGCATCAGGCTGGTGGACGCGGCCAGCGAGGACAGGAACACCCACTTTTCCCACATGTCTTGCATGATGTTCTGGCTGGCGGTGGCCCCAGCGATGCCGCTCTTGAAGGCCTCGTCGATCGCCTTGACGCGATCCGACAGCTCGCCGTCGCGCTCGCCGTAATTGATCGACTGCATCGGCTGGAGCTGCACCACCTCGCGCTTCTCGTTGAGCGTCGCGGCGATGGCGCAGAGGCCACCGAGCACGCGCTCCTTGCCGAACTTGTCGTCGAGGATATCGAGATGCTTCATGCCGTTGAGCATCGGGATGATCGCCGTATTGGGCCCGACTGCTGCCGCGAACGACTTGATGGCGTCGTCGAGGTCGAAGGCCTTGCAGCTCAGCAGCACGACGTCGAACTTGTCCTTGAGCGCGTCGGCCTGAATGGTCGGCGGATTTTTCAAGGTCACGTCGCCGTTCGGGCTTTTGATGACGAGGCCGGCGCTCGCGAGCTCGCTGGCGCGCCGCGGCCGGACCAGGAAGGTGACGTCGCGGCCGGCCTGCAACAGCCTGCCACCAAAATAGCCGCCGATGGCGCCAGCGCCGACCACGAGGATACGCATGGGATTGTCCTTGTTGTTGGTTCTTTTTCGTCGTCTTGGCGAAAGCCAGGACCCATTACCCCGACTGCCTCTTGTCGGACAAGTCGGAGCCCCCGCCTATCGCCAAACGCGATCCGGTGGTTATGGGTCCTGGCTTTCGCCAAGATGACGTCGAGGACATTGTTCGGTTTCCCTGCTTCGAGAAAATCACTTCCCCGACACCATCTCCTCGACCTCGCGCAACTGCTCCTTGCCGAAGAACATCTCGTTGCCGACGAAGAAGGTCGGCGAGCCGAACGCGCCCCGCGCGACAGCTTCCTCGGTGTTCTTGATCAGTCTGCCCTTCACCTCCGGTTCCCCGGCGCGAGCGAACAGCTTTTGCGCGTCGAGGCCGGAGGACGCCAGCGCCTTCGCGGCGATTTCCGGATCGTCCATCTTCTTCGGCTCGCCCCACATGTGATGGAAGGCGGCTTCGACATATGCTTCGAACACGCCCTCGAGCTGCGCCGCGATCGCTGCGCGCATCAGGTTCAGCGTGTTGACGGGGAAGAACGGATTCATGACATAGGGCTGCACCTGGAAGCGCTTGACGAAGCGCTCGGTCTCGACCGCGTGGAATTCGCGCTTGTTCTTGATGCCGGCAAGCGTCTCGGCGGGGGACTTGTTGTTGGTCGATTTGAAGATGCCGCCGAGCAGGATCGGCACATATTCGAATTTGACGCCGATGCGCTGCTCGATGGCGGGGATCGCGAGATGGCTGAGATAGGCGTTCGGACTGCCGAAATCGAACAGGAATTGCGGGGCTGTGCGGGTCAAAATCATGCTCCCTGACGTCGCTTTTTTCGCATTGTGGCGCAGCGCGCGCCGCGGGTCTACCGTTTAATGACGGTCATAATCTCTTGATGATTTGGTCAGGTCAGGCGCCGGATCGTCCGCTTGCGCCACACCAGAAGGTAATAGCCCATCTGCAAAAGGAACATGGCGCAGAACACGATCGGATAGGCGGCCCACACACCCTGAAGGCCAATCGTGCGGCTCAGGATCACTGCGGATGGCAGCTCGATCGCCATAATGGCGAAGACCGCGAGCAGCATTGGCGTCAGTGCCACGCCGGCAGCGCGCATCGCGCCGGAAAATACCGTCGCCAGGCCGAACGGCACCGAGCTCCACAGTGCGATGTTGAGCAAGCTCTTCGCCAGCTCGAGCACGGTGTCATCAGTGATGAAGATGCCGAGCACGGCGCGCGGCGCGAGATAGATCAGCGCCACCAGTCCGCCCGTCAGGACGATGTTGAACGCAAGTCCGGTGCGCACGATGCCGTCGAGCCCCGCTCTGTCGCCGCGGCCGACCGCTTGGGCGCCGAGGATGGAGACTGCTATCGAAATCGACATCGCCGTGAACTGCGTGTAGCCCATCACCTGGTTGACCGCGCCATAGGCTGCGGTGGCGTTCGAGCCGAAGCCGTTGACGAGGCCGAGCAGCACCAGCTCGGCGATCGCCATCACCACCATGCCGATCGCGCTCGGCAGTCCAATGCCGAGGATCTGTCCCAGCACCACACGATTGAGCCGCAGATGGCGCAGCAGTGCAGCGTCCGGTGCCAAGGCATGTTTTCTCCGCAGCAGATAGGCCGCCAGCGCGACCAGCGTCAGCGCGTTGGCGATCGCTGCCGCCCAGGCCGGGCTGGTGATGCCGGCCGCCGGCAATCCGAACGACCCGCGGATCAGCATCGGCGTCAGGATCAAGCCGATCGCGGTCGACAAGGCCAGCGCCAGCAAAGGCGTCAGCGCGTCACCGACGCCGCGGATCATCGCCGTCATCAGCAGGAAGACGAAGCCGAGCGGCATGGTGAGCAGCATGATGCGGGCATAGGCGCTAGCCTGGTCGAGAATGTCTGCGGGCGTTGCGAGCATCATCATCAATTGCCGGCTGAAGATGCCGCCGATCAGTGCAATTGCAATCGAGAGCAGCAGGCCGATTGCGAGCGTCGTGCCGACGATGAGCTTGATCCGGCCCTGCTCGCCCGCACCATAGGCCTGGCCGATCAGCACCGTGGCGCCGGTGCTCAGCCCCATGACGAAGGCGAAAAGGAAGAACATCACCGGAAAGAACACCGAGACCGATGCAAGCGCGTCGATCCCGATCATCTGGCCGAGATAGACGTTGCTGACGGTGCCGAACAGTGATTGCAGCGCGTTGCTCAGCATCAACGGCGCGAGGAAGCGCAGAAAACTTTTCCAGAGCGGCTTGGCTGCGGACATGGATTGGCCTTTCAGGGCCTGCGAAACCGTCGCCACGCGCAATGCGCGTGGCCTGGCCGTCGATGGGGTTGTGAGAAGGCGCGCACCTAAGCGCGGTCGCTGTAGGCGAGCTTGACAATGTGGTCGCGGATGTCGGCGGGCCAATCTGCGATCAGTCCGGTGAAACGCCGCCGATCATCCGCAAACAGCGCGCGCGATGCTTCCTCGAACTGCGGCAGATTGCCGGCCATGGTCGACATGAAGTGATAGGCCGCATCGCGCGCCTGCCGCTCGCGGTCCTTGTCGCCGCTGGCACGCCGCGCCTCTTCGACAAGTTTCCGTAGTGCGACCGAGGCGCCGCCTGCTTGCGCGCTGAGCCACTCCCAGTGCCGCGGCAGCAGCGTCACCTCGCGCGCGACCACGCCGAGCTTCGGCCGGCCGCGACCGCGCGGCTCGCTCGGCGATGCGGTGTCCTCAACCGGGGGCGGCACAAGCTTCGCCAGCCGCGCCAGCACCTCCCGGTCTCCGCCGCGCAGATCGAAGTCGATCGATCTGCCCGTGGCGTCCTCGAAGATGATGATGGGCTCGTCCGGCCGCTCCGTCATCCTCTTGATGACCAGCGCGACCTCTCCTGCTGGCCCGGAGACCAGACGGCGATGCCCTTGGAAAGCGGTGAAAGTCTTCTGCATTGGAATCATTGCCATATTGGTCGCGATGGCAGCTTTAATACCCGGGTAAATTGCTAAGGTCAATATACCCGGGTTAAAATACTCGACCGGATGGCTCGACATTGCGTTCCCGGGCTGGCACGAACGCGCGGCCGATCGAACCATGCCTAGCCCCGGGGACCACGCGATGCTGACCGTTCATCACCTCAACAATTCCCGCTCGCAGCGCGTGCTGTGGCTGCTCGAAGAGTTGGGCGTGCCTTACGAGATCGTGCGCTATCAGCGCCAGCCGGACATGCGCGCGCCGAAGGAGCTCCGCGCCATCCATCCACTCGGCAAGTCGCCCGTTATCACGGACAACGGCAACACCATCGCCGAATCCGGCGCGATCATCGAATATCTCATCGCCACCTATGGCAACGGCCGGCTGGTCCCGCCGCCGAACACGCCGGAGCGGCTGCGCTTCACCTACTGGCTGCACTATGCGGAAGGCTCGGCGATGCAGCCGCTGCTGCTCAAGCTGCTGTTCACGCTGATGCCGAAGCGCGCGCCGGCGTTGCTCCGCCCGCTGGTGCGCAAGGTCTCGAACCAGGCGCTTACTGCGCTGGTCAATCCGCAGCTGAAGCAGCACATGGACTATTGGGAAGGCGAGCTCGGCAAGAGCGAGTGGTTCGCCGGCAACGAGTTCACCGCCGCCGACATTCAGATGAGCTTTCCGCTTGAGGCAGCCCAGGCGCGCGGCGGGCTGGAGCTCGGCCATCCCAACGCGATGGCGTTCCTGGAGCGCATTCATGCACGGCCGGCGTACAGCCGCGCCCTCGAAAAGGGCGGGCCGTATCAGGTCGGTCGATAGTTAGCTTTCATCAGTCCGCGTGCAGCACGCGCCCGCGCGTCTCCGGGAGCGCGAAGGCGGCGATGAAGAACAGCGCGTAAGCCACCACCGCGAAGATGGCGATCGCATTCGCAAGCGACGTCGTCGCCGATAGCGCTCCGACCAGGAACGGAAACAGCGCGCCGATGCCGCGGCCGAAATTGTAGCAAAAGCCCTGGCCCGAGCCGCGCAGTCGCGTTGGATAAAGCTCGGTCAGGAACGCGCCGACGCCGGAGAAATAGCCCGAGGCGAAAAAGCCGAGCGGGAAGCCGAGCACCCACAGGACCTCGTTGGTGAGCGGCAGCTGCGTGTAGAGCAGCACAACCGCTATCGCGCCGATCGAGAAGGTCAGAAAGAGATTGCGCCGTCCGATCCGGTCGGCGAGCCACGCGCCGGTGAGATAGCCGATGAAGGAGCCGATGATCAGCGTCGAGAGATAGCCGGTCGAGCCGACGATCGACAGATGCCGCTCCTTGGTCAAGAACTGCGGCACCCAGAAGGTGACGGCGTAATAACCGCCCTGGCAGCCCGTGGCCATCAGCGACGCCAGGATCGTGGTCTTCAGGATCGGGCCCGAGAAAATCTCCCAGAGCGCCGGGCGATTGCCGCTCGCGGCCTGCTTGGCGCGGGCCTCAGCCGCGATCTCCGGCTCGGTCACCGAGCGGCGGATGTAGAACACCAGCAGCGCGGGCAACGCGCCGATCACGAACATCCAGCGCCACGCTGTCTCCGCCGGCAAAGCCGAGAACAGGATCGCCTGCGACAGCACCGCGAGGCCCCAGCCGACGGCCCAGCCCGACTGCACCGAGCCGACTGCACGCCCGCGATATTGCGGCCGGATCGCTTCACCCATCAGCACGGCGCCCGCCGCCCACTCCCCGCCGAAGCCGAGGCCCAGCACCGCGCGTGCGATCAGGAGCTGTTCGAAATTCTGCACGACCGCGCAGACCAGCGAGAAGAACGAGAACCAGATGATGGTGATCTGGAGCGTTCTGACCCGGCCGATATGGTCGGAGAGATAGCCGCCGAGCCAGCCGCCGATCGCGGAGGCCAGCAGCGTCACGGTGCCGGCGAGCCCGGCCGACCCCGCATCGACCTTCCACAGCGCGATGATGGTGCCGATCACCAGCGGATAGATCATGAAGTCCATGCCGTCGAGCGCCCAGCCTGCGGCGCACGCCCAGAACGTCCGCCGCTCCGGCGCGTTCATGTCGCGATAGAAGGCAAGAAGGCTGGTGTCCTCGATCTCGGCGCGTTCGATGCGCTGGTTCGGATCAACGGTGGTCATGCGCGATTCCCGACAGTGTTTTCTTTGGCAGTTTCTCTGGCCTGGCGGTGGTAGCACGCGCGGGGGCGCGCGCAAGCCGGCCGCCGGCCTTCGCGCCATGCAAGTACAGAGTTACTGCCCCGCTGCTTCCGCGCCCCGGGTGCGTGGATCGGGCGCGCCGAGCGGCCCGTTGGCGGTCACCGCGATCGAATTCGCCGATGTCTGCCCCATCGGCGTGACGATGAGATGATCCATCGCCTTCAGCTCGAGCAGCACATCATCGGGAAAGCCGCTCTCGACCCGGACCTCGTCGGGCAACCATTGGTGATGCAGCCGCGGCGCGGCCACGGCAGCCGCGACGTCCATCTTGTAATCGAGGACGTTGACGATCACCTGGAGCACGGCCGAGATGATGCGGCTGCCGCCCGGCGAGCCCGTCACCAGCACCGGCTTGCCGCCCTTCAGGACGATGGTCGGCGACATCGAGGACAGCGGCCGCTTGCCCGGCCCGGGCAAATTGGCCTCGAAGCCGACGAGGCCGTAGGCATTGGAAGCGCCGACCGCTGCGGTGAAATCGTCGAGCTCGTTGTTGAGCAGCACGCCGGTGCCGTCGGCGACGAGGCCGACGCCGTAGCTGAAGTTCAGCGTATAGGTGTTGCTGACCGCGTTGCCGCTGCCGTCGACGACGGAAAAATGCGTGGTGTTGCTGCCCTCATGCGGTGAGGTCGCAGTGGAAACGAGCTGTTCCGACGGCGTGGCGCGATCCGCGGAGATGGTTGCCCGCAGCTTGGCCGCATAGTCCTTGCCGGTGAGCGTCCCGATCGGCGCGTTGACGAAGGCGGGATCGCCGAGATAGCGCGCCCGGTCCGCATAGGCGCGCTTCATGGCCTCGATCAACAGATGCAGCGAGGCCGGCGATCCCTGCTTCAGATCGGCGAGCTGAAAACCTTCGAGAATATTGAGCGTCTCCACCAGCACCACGCCGCCCGACGACGGCAGCGGCATCGACACGATGTCATAGCCGCGATAGGTGCCGCGCACCGGCGCGCGGATCACCGCTTGATAGGATTTCAAATCCGCTGGCGTCATGATGCCGCCCGCATCAGTCACGGCCTTGGCGAGTTTTTCCGCGACCGGCCCTTCATAAAAACCGCGCGGGCCCTGTACGGCGACAGTCGACAGCGTTTCGGCGAGATCGCTCTGCACCAGCCTGTCGCCTTGGCTGAGCGGCGTGCCATCAGGCCGCGAGAATATCCGGGCCGAGGAGGGCCAGCGCACCAGCCGCTTGTGCCAGCCCGGCAGCGTGTCGGCAATGTCGTCGCCGACGAGGAAGCCGTCGCGGGCGAGCACGATCGCGGGCTCGAGCAGTTGCGCCAGCGTGAACCGGCCCGAGCCACATTTTTCCAGGGCGAGCGCAAGACCCGCGACGGTGCCGGGCACGCCGACGCCGAGCGCAGAATCCCGCGACTTCGCCGCATCGGGCTTGCCGTCGGCGCCGAGGAAAATCTGCGGCGTGGTCGCAGCCGGCGCGGTCTCGCGATAATCGATCGTGATGTCTTCGTTGCGCTCGGTGGAATGAATCACCATGAAGCCGCCGCCGCCGATATTGCCGGCCCGCGGATAGGTCACGGCCATCGCAAAGCCGGTCGCGACCGCGGCATCGACGGCATTGCCGCCGCGCCGCAGGATATCGGCGCCGACCTGCGCGGAGATTTTCTCCTGCGCTACTACCATGCCGTGTTCGGCGGGAACGGCGTGCACGGTGTCGAGCGCGGGCGGCACATAGGCCCGCCGCGCATCCTGCGCGGTCGCGGTCGGAAGTCCGAACGCCAGAGTGGCAAGGAAGGCGAAAAATGTCCGCCGTGTCGAAAAAGACGACATCATCAAACTTCCGCAATGGCCATGGGCAGTTCACATGCAGCGCTGCAATGCTATACGGTTTGCCCCGACAGAGGCAAAACTGTTCGTGATGAGGATTATGGAGTGACGACGATCGCCCGGGATGCGCGGATCGCCGGCGCGCAGCGGACCTATCCGCCGCGCAGCGCCGTCGTCAGCTGGATCTTCTTCGACTGGGCCGCGCAGCCTTATTTTACGCTGATCACGACCTTCGTGTTCGCGCCCTATTTCGCCACCGGCATTGCGCCGAATCCCGCCACCGGGCAATCGTTGTGGGGCTTTGCGATGGCTGCCGCGGGCCTCGCGATTGCCTTGATGTCGCCGGTGCTGGGGGCTATCGCCGATGCGTCGGGCCGCAGGAAGCCGTGGATCGCCGGATTCGGCGCAGTGCTGGTGCTGGCATCCTGCACGCTGTGGATCGGCAAGCCCGGCGATCCCTCGATCATTCCGCCGCTGCTCACCGCGGTCGCGCTCGCCAGCGTTGGCGCGGAATTCGCCACTCTCTTCAACAATGCGATGATGCCGACGCTGGTGCCGCCGGAGCGCATCGGGCGGCTCTCCGGCACCGGCTGGGCGACGGGGTATGTCGGCGGCATCGTCAGCCTGATCATCGTGCTCGGCCTGCTCGCCGCGAACCCCGAGACCGGTCGCACGCTGCTCGGTCTCACGCCTCTGTTCGGGCTCGATCCCGTCAGTCATCAGGGCGACCGCGCCGCCGGACCGTTGACCGGGCTTTGGTTCATCGTTTTCGTGACGCCGATGTTCCTGTTCACGCCGGACTATCCGGCGAAGCGTCCGGTGCGCGAGGCGCTGCACGAGGGGCTGTCGGAGCTGAAGCAATCGATCAAGGGGCTGCCGCAGCAGAAATCGCTTGCGGCGTTTCTACTCGCCAACATGATCTACACCGACGGTCTGGTGTCGCTGTTTGCCTTCGGCGGCATCTATGCCGCGGGTACGTTCGGCTGGCACACGATCCAGATCGGCACGTTTGGCATCATGCTCGCGATCGCCGGCGCGTTTGGCGCGTGGTTTGGTGGCAAGCTGGACGATCGCTTCGGGCCGAAGCGCGTGATCGCCGGCAGCATGCTGGTCCTGCTGCTGGCGCTGGCGGCGATCCTGCTGGTCGACAAGGATTCGATCCTCTTCATCAAGGTCGCGCCGCCCGCGCCCGGCGGCGGATTGTTCGCCGCCGCGTCAGAGCGCGCTTATCTGGTGCTGGGCTGCCTGATCGGTGCGGCCGGTGGTCCGCTGCAAGCGGCCTCACGTACGCTTCTGATCCGTCTCGCACCGAAGGACCGCATCGCGCAGTATTTCGGTCTGTTCGCACTGACGGGGAAAGTGACGTCCTTCATCGGCCCGCTGCTGATCGGCGTGATCACCGCGGTGACGGCGAGCCAGAAGGCCGGCATGGCCGTGCTGGTGGTGTTCTTCGTCGCGGGTCTGGCGCTGTTGATGCGGGTGCGGGAAAATTAGCGTCGTCCCGGCCTAGTGCGCAATTGCGCACGGGGACCGGGACCCATACCGCGTGATTGCTCGTTGCCGCGACACGGCCAGTACCGCACACCAAACTACTTCCTGGGCTATGGGTCCCGACCTTCGCCGGGACGACCCGTCGAGAGTTTAGTACACGACAGATCTAGTGCCTGAAGTGCCGCGTGCCGGTGAACACCATGGCGATGCCATGCTCGTCGGCGGCCTTGATCACTTCGTCGTCGCGCATGGAGCCGCCGGGCTGCACCACGGCGGTGGCGCCGGCCTCGATGCAGGCGAGCATGCCGTCGGCGAACGGGAAGAACGCATCCGACGCCACCACCGAGCCCTTGGTGAGCGGTTCGGCGAGCTTCAGCTCGGCGGCCGCATCCTGAGCCTTGCGTGCCGCGATCCGCGCTGAATCGACCCGGCTCATCTGGCCGGCGCCGATGCCGACGGTCGCGAGATCCTTGGCGTAGATGATGGTGTTGGACTTGACGTGTTTTGCGACACGGAAAGCAAACTTCAGGTCGCGCATCTCGGCATCAGTGGGCGCGCGCTTCGTGACAACCTTGAAGGTCATGTCGTCGACGACGGCGTTGTCGCGGCTCTGCACGAGGAGACCGCCCGCCACCGTCTTGGCGGTGAGGCCCGGCGCGCGCGGGTCGGGCAGGCTGCCGGCGAGCAGAAGCCGAAGGTTCTTGCGCGCGCCGATGATGGCGATCGCTTCCTCGCTAGCGTCAGGCGCGATGATCACCTCGGTGAAGATTTTCGTGATCTCGCGCGCGGTGTCAGCATCGAGTGCGCGGTTCATCGCGATGATGCCGCCGAACGCCGAGGTGGAATCGCAGGCCAGCGCCTTGCTGTAGGCGCCGACGAGGTCGGAGCCCTCCGCGACGCCGCAGGGATTGGCATGCTTGACGATGACGCAGGCTGCGGTGCGCTTGGCGTCGAACTCGCCGATGCATTCATAGGCCGCATCCGTGTCGTTGATGTTGTTGTAGGAGAGCTCCTTGCCCTGGAGCTGCCGCGCGGTCGAGACGCCCGGCCGCTTGTCGGGCGTCGCATAGAACGCCGCGGTCTGGTGCGGATTCTCGCCATAGCGCAGTGACTGGATCAGCCGGCCGCCGAAGGCACGGAAATCGGGCGCGTCGATCTCGAGCTGGCGATTGAACCAGTTCGAGATCGCGGCGTCATAGGCGGCAGTGCGCGCGTAAGCCTTGGCGGCAAGGCGCCGGCGCAACTTCAGCGTGGTTGCACCGCTGTTGGCGGCGAGCTCATCGAGCACGGCCTGATAGTCCTGCGCCTCGACCACGACGGCGACGTCGTCATGATTCTTCGCGGCGGCGCGGATCATCGCGGGGCCGCCGATGTCGATGTTCTCGATGCAATCCTCGAAGCCCGCGCCTTTGTCGACGGTCGCCTCGAACGGATAGAGATTGACGACGAGGAGATCGATCGGCGCGATCCCATGCGCCGTCATCGCATCCGCATGGTCCTTGTTGTCGCGGATCGCGAGCAGACCGCCGTGCACCTTCGGATGCAGCGTCTTCACGCGGCCATCCATCATCTCGGGGAAGCCGGTCAGCTCGGACACGTCCTTCACCTCGAGGCCGGCCGCGGCGATCGCCTTCGCGGTGCCGCCGGTCGAGATCAGCTCGACATCGTGCGCGGCAAGCGCCTTTGCGAAGTCGATCAGGCCGGTCTTGTCGGAAACGGAGAGAAGTGCGCGGGTGACGCGGCGGGGATGGTCAGTCATGAGCAAGATCCTCTGTCTGAAGGAGTAATGCCCAGGCGCGCGGCAGCTGTGTCCCGCGCTTCCCGATGGTGCTCCATCCAAGGTCGCCAGTCGCGCGAGCGAGGGCTCGATAGCAGTTTTCGGTCGCTATCACAACGACCAGATGGTGCCGAATCGCATGCGTCTACAGCGGAAGTTCCGGCTCCCGCCGTGCATTTCTGCGGGCATTCGTGACCGCCGGCGAGGCGGTGGAGCGCACAAAACTCCAGCGGATCGAGGGCGCCTGCCGCGCGTCCTGGCGGATCACGATCTGCGCGGTGCGGCGCGGGCCGTCATTGCCGGCCAGGGATACGCTGTCCTCCAGCTCCACCTTGTCGTCGAGCGCCTCGAAGGTCCAGACGTCGCGATTCGGGAGCACCAGCATGACGCCGCGGGCGTCGGACAGCCGGCTCGCCTTCACCGCCGGGTGCAGATGGAATCGCAGCGCGAAATCGGCATCCGGACCCTTGAAGCGCCCGCCTTGCGGCGGCGACAACGTGTCCTCGCCGTCGATGCGCGCGCCGTCATTGGCGATCATCAGTACGCGGCGGTGGATCGCGCCGAATTTTGTCAGGTAACCGTCATGCGACGTCGTGAGCAGGGTGCCGTTCTGCACGATTTCGCGATAGCTCTCAACCTCGACGGGGCCGCTGGTGACCGGAGCGCCGTGCAAGAGCCGCTTCATAGCCGACATCTCCACGAACTGGCATGACGAGGTGTCGTGATAGGTCAGCGTCGAATGCGCCGCCGTGCCGCGTGCGAACGGCCGCCAATTGTCGCGGCCCGTGGCCGGCATGCCGCAATTGGTGACGATGCGGCTGATGCCGGAGGAGAGTTCGAACGACAGGCAGCCGGCATGGGCGTCGTGGCTGACGCTGGCCGCCGGCGGCGGGCCCGTGTCGATGATCAAAGTGGTCTGGCCGGCATCGAGGCGCTGGAAACCGGTATGCGGCATGTTCGACATCGGCGCGCCGTGGGTGTCGTCATAGGCAAGCAGCGTCGCGAGCAGGTCCGACGGGGTCGCGCTCATGCCGTTGAACAGCGCGAAATTGCCGTCGCCGTGGCGGAAGAAGCGCAGCATCGGCATCATGCGGTCGATCGCGTTGAGCAGCGCGGGCGGCGGCGCGATGTTGCGCGCGGCAAAGGTCTGCCGCAGCGGCAACAGGTCGATCAAGAGCTCGATCAGCGCGCCCGGGTTGCGCGAGACATGGCCGCCGTCGGGCAGGATCTGCCGCTGCAATTCATCCGAGAGCTTTTTCGAGGTGCTGCGGATGTGACTTGCCTGGTTGGCAAGGCACAACGCCGCATAGCACAGCGCGATCAGCACCTGGAGCTTCGGCACTCCGTCGGGGATGTTGACCATGGTGTAGCGCAGCAAGCGGATTTCGCGCGCCAGCGCGCGCAGATACCGACGATAGAATTTGTTGTCGGTATCGTTCAGCACCAGCGGCGCCTGCGACAGCAGGGAGATCACGCGGCGCGCCAGCACGTCGGCGCGTCGCGCGACGGGACGGCGCTTGCTGGCGGGGTTGCCGATCCAGTCCTCGATCAGCGAGCGCGCATTTGCGCGCGTCAGCGCGGTGTCGGCGGCGCGCAAATGGCGCAGCCAGCCGAAGCCGAGCAGCGCAACTTCCCAATCTTCCGACGGCGGCTCGAGATCGAAGATCGAGCGGCCGTGGCAATTGACGATCTTGCCGGCGAAGACGAAGCGGCCGGCATAGATCTCGGCGGCGCGGGTCGCATCCGCGGTGCGTAGATCATGCGGCGCGATGATCAGCCGGTCGGCGCGGCCGGGCCAAACCCGCGACAGGGCGACGGAACCGCCGCTCGCGCGCGCGAGCATGTTCCGCGCGAAGCGGTTCATCACCAGCGTCGAGATACGTCTGCGTTGAGCGACCGACACGCCTTGCCTTGATGGGGGAGAGGATTCCGACGAATCCTTATTAATCCCAAAATCGGACGGCCGACACCACCTTGAACGACGCGAATCAGTGCCGTGTTTGCAAAATCCAGTGCAAAATCAGGATTTAACGAGCCGGGCCGCGAAAAATCCGTCGAGCCCGCCGAGCTTGGGATCGGCGTTCGGCAGATGGCTGGGCAGGGTGCGCAGATCGCCCTCGGCGGTAATGATCTCGCTGAGCCCCGACACCTCGGACGCATCGATCGGAACCCGGCGAAGACCGGGCTCCGCGGTCAGCAGCGCGGCGACCGCATGCTCGCCCTCTTCAGGTTCCAGCGAACAGGTGCAATAAACTAGCGTCCCACCGGGCTTGAGTAGCGAGACCGATTTTTGCAGCAGCCGCCGCTGGAGCGCGGTCATTGCGGCGATGTCGGATTCCTGCCGGAGCCAGGATACATCGGGGTGGCGGCGGATCGTCCCGGTCGATGTGCAAGGCGCATCAATGAGGATGCCGTCGAAGCCATCGGCAGGGCCGGCCCATTCCGCGGCGTCGGCGACGACGGTCTCGGCCTGCAGCGACAACCGCGTCAGATTCTCGCGCAGCCGTGCCACCCGGGCAGGCGAGCGGTCGATGGCGGTGACGTGCGCGCCGGCCTGCGCCAGTTGCGCGGTCTTGCCGCCGGGAGCGGCGCAGAGATCGGCGATGGATTTGCCCTTGATGTCGCCGAACAGCCGGGCTGGCAACGCAGCGGCGGCGTCCTGCACCCACCATTGTCCTTCGGCGAAGCCGGGAAGCATGGTCACCGCGCCGTGCAGCACCGTGCGCACCGATCCGGTCGGTAGCACTTCGCCATGGAGCCGGCTCGCCCATTGCGCGGCGTCCGACTTCACGGTCAGATCCAGCGACGGATCATGGCTGAGCGCGAGCGCCATGTCCCTTGCGACCGTCTCGCCATAATGCGCGCTCCAGCGCGCGACCATCCAGGGCGGCAGGTCCAGCGACTGCGCGGCAACCTCGTCCACCAGCGCCTTGCCCTCGCGGGCGCAGCGGCGCAGCACGGCGTTGACGAGGCCGGCATAGCGCGCGGCGCGCCGGTCGGATTGCACGAGGCGAACGGAGAGATCGACGGCCGCGTGATCGGGCACGTCCATCCAGAGGATCTGGGCGGCGCCGATCAACAGCGCGCTCTGCGCGCGCGGCGCGTCGGAGGGAATGCCCTTGTCGAGCAGGCGGGACAGCACATGGCCGAGCGTGCCGAGCCGGCGCAGCACGGTGGCGACCAGGCGGCGCATCAGCGCGCGGTCGCGGTCGGGGAGCGTCTTCAGTCCGGGATGGGCGCCGCTGCCGTCGAGCTGCTCGTCAAGTGTGCGGTGCTTGTGCAGCACGCCGTCGACGATGTCGGCGGCAATCCGCCGCGCCGCGAGACCGGGCACTTCGGATGGAGGAGCGAAACGTTGAGAAGGCATGCGGAAACAAGGTTCTGAGCAGCGGCAGTTCGCCGTAATGGGCGCATGCCTTGAGAAGGCGATCTCTGGCACGCGAATATGCCAAATGTAAGAATCGCTTCCGGGTTTTTCAGCCCTTTCGGAGCAATTTCAGGAATGCGTTATTGGGCGTCGCGCCGCGGGCCGTCCCGCGCTAGAAAGCCGCCTATGAGTGACCAGCCTCCCGTTCCCGACCGCAAGCAGCTTACGCCGGCCGCCCAGCGCGCGCTGGCCGAGGCCGAAGCGCGCCGTCAGGCTGCGGCAGCCCGAGCCAAGAACGACGGCGAGGCGGCGCCAAAGGAGTTGCAGGGCCCAAAAGGACCCGAACCGACCCGCTATGGCGATTGGGAGCGCAAGGGCATCGCTTCCGACTTCTGAAGCTTGTCTTTTGAGGCTCGCTTGCCGGACTGCCCGACTCAGCCCTAGCGTGCGCGGATGTCGCGTTTCGATCCAAGCCATCCATATCGGCCTTCATACAGCGGCTCGCCATTTGGTCGCCGGTTCTCAGGGCTGTTGCCGTGGATGTTCGTGGTTGGAATCGTGGTGGCCGTGGTGTTCACGTCCCGGCATGGGATGAACTGGCAGTTCCCTCACGTGACCGACGGTCAATCACGAGACGCCGAGATTGTGCTCCAGCAAGGCGGCCATCCCGATCGTCGCGAGCCGGTCGATGTCGTTCGCACCATTGACGGCGACACCTTTCTCGCACGCGTTCGTCAGCGCGACGGCCGCGATCTCATCGTGCGCGTTCGCCTGCGCGGCATCGACGCACCCGAGATGAAAGCATCCTGCCAGGAGGAACTGGACAAGGCCGAAGCCGCGGCCCGCGCATTGCGCGATCTGCTCGCACAGGGTGGCGTGACGATCACCAACCTCGGTGCCGACAAATATGGTCGCGTTCTCGCCGACGTCGCGACCAAACGCACGACCAATGTCTCGGCGGCGTTGCTCGCGGGCGGTTACGCGCGGAGCTACAATGGCGGCCATCGCGACGGCTGGTGCGCGCGGAGCTGGCGCTTCTGGTGACAAAAAGCCGCGTCGAACGACGCGGCTATTGCCGTGTCGTCCTGATGCCGGCGATCAGCGCGTCACGACCACCGTCGTGCCGACCGAGACGCGGCTGTAGAGATCGGTGATGTCGTCGTTGAGCATGCGGATGCAGCCATAGGAGACGAAGCCGCCGATCGAGCCCGGCACGTTGGTGCCGTGGATCGCGTATTCACCGCCGGACAGCGTCATCGCCGCGACGCCCATCGGATTGCGGGGCGAGCCGCCCGGGATGACGTCCGGGATGCTGGGCTTGTCGCGCTTCACCTCGGCGGGCGGCGCCCAGGCCGGATTGCGGTACTTGCCGTCGATGCGGGTGGTGCCGGCCCACTGCTTGCCGGACTTGCCGACGCCGACCGGGTAGCGCAGGGCGTGGCCGCTATCGAGGACGAGATAGAGCCGACGCTCGTTGGTTTTGACCACGATGGTGCCCGGCGAATAGTCAGCCAGGTTCGTCCCCACCATTTCCGGCCGCGCCTGCGCCGCCGTCAACGTCAAGACCCCAGTCACGACGGTGGCGGCCAGCGCCACAGCAATCCTCATCGACATCGATTTTCCCCTTGCCCCGAACGGACCGTCCAAGATTACGCAAAACCGGCAATCGCCGGCTCGCCAAGTCCTTGTTAGGGGACATTCTTAACCGCGCCTGTTAACCGGATGGTTTCCACGCACGGCCGCCAAGGGCCAGCCAGCAGGGGGAACAAAGGAAATGTTCGAAACAAAGTAAATGACCTGAAAACAACACTTGGCGGGAAAGATGCCCGGGCGCCGGGGCGCGGCCTGACAAGTGCGTGAGGATGTGAACGGCCGTTGTTCGGGGGAGCGCTAACGCGGGGATGCGATCTCGTGTCCCGGACGCGGCGCAGCGCGAAGCGGTGCGACGCAGAGCCGGGATCTAGAAGGCCACAGAGTCTGCCGTTGCATCGGCCCCGACTCTGCAGCGCACCGCGAAGTGCGCGCTACGCTGCGTCCGGGGCACAGGACGATGTGGCTCAGACCGCCTTTTTGTTCTGACGGTTCTTGACGAGGTCGTCGACCACGCCGGGATCGGCCAGGGTCGAGGTGTCGCCCAGGCTGCCCGGTTCGTCCTCGGCGATCTTGCGTAGGATGCGGCGCATGATCTTGCCGGATCGGGTCTTGGGCAGGCCGGGCGAGAACTGGATCTGGTCGGGCGCAGCGATCGGGCCGATCTCCTTGCGCACCCAGGTGACGAGCTCCTTGCGTAGATCCTCGGTTGGCTCGATGCCGGCCATCAGGGTCACATATGCGTAAATGCCCTGACCCTTGATGTCGTGCGGGTAACCGACCACGGCGGCTTCCGAGACCTTCTCATGCGCCACCAGCGCGCTTTCGACTTCGGCGGTACCCATGCGGTGGCCGGAGACGTTGATGACGTCGTCGACGCGGCCGGTGATCCAGTAATAACCGTCCGCATCGCGCCGGCAGCCGTCGCCGGTGAAGTACTTGCCCTTGTAGGTCGAGAAATAAGTCTGCTCGAAGCGGGCGTGGTCGCCATAGACCGTGCGCATCTGGCCCGGCCATGACCGCGTCAGGCACAGATTGCCTGATGTCTCGCCGTCCAGCACGTTGCCGTCGGCGTCGACGATCTCAGGCACCACGCCGAAGAACGGCTGCGTCGCCGAGCCCGGCTTGAGCTTCGTGGCGCCGGGCAGCGGCGTGATCAAAATGCCGCCGGTCTCGGTCTGCCACCACGTATCGACGATCGGGCAGCGGTCGTCGCCGACGACGCGGTGATACCACTCCCAGGCTTCCGGATTGATCGGCTCGCCTACCGAGCCGAGCAGGCGCAGGCTGGCGCGCGAGGTCTTCTTCACGGGCGCGTCGCCGCTCCGCATCAGCGCGCGGATCGCGGTCGGCGCGGTGTAGAAGATGTTGACCTTGTGCTTGTCGATGACGTTCCAGAATCGCGAATTATCCGGGTAATTCGGCACGCCTTCGAACATCAGCGTGGTCGCGCCGTTGGCGAGCGGTCCGTAGAGAATGTAGCTGTGGCCGGTGACCCAGCCGACGTCGGCGGTGCACCAGTAGATGTCGCCGTCGTGATAGTCGAAGACGTATTGATGCGTCATCGCGGCGAACACGAGATAGCCGGCGGAGGTGTGCAGCACGCCCTTGGGTTGGCCGGTCGAGCCCGAGGTGTAGAGGATGAACAGCGGATCCTCGGCGTGCATGTGCTCGACCGGGCACTCGGTCGTCACCATCTTGGCGGCGTCGTGGTACCAGAGGTCGCGCGAGGGATTCATTTCGACCGCGCCGCCGGTGCGCTTGACCACGACGACCCAGTCGACGCCGTCTGCCTTGGCGAGCGCCGCGTCGACATTGGCCTTCAGCGGCACCTTCTTGCCGCCGCGCAGGCCCTCATCGGCGGTGATGATCACCTTGGACTGGCAGTCGTTGATGCGCTGGGCGAGGCTGTCGGGCGAGAAGCCGGCGAACACCACGGAGTGAATCGCGCCGATCCGCGCGCAGGCCAGCATCGCGTAGGCCGCCTCCGGAATCATCGGCAGGTAGATGGTGACGCGGTCGCCCTTCTTGACGTTCCGGGTGCGCAGGATGTTGGCCATCCGGCAGACCTCGTCGTGCAGCTCCTTGTAGGTGATGTGCCGGGATTGGGAGGGATCGTCGCCTTCCCAGATGATCGCGGTCTGGTTGGCGCGATTGTGGAGATGCCGGTCGATGCAATTATGGGCGACGTTGAGAACGCCGTCCTCGAACCATTTGATGGAGATGTTGCCGGGCGCGAAGGAGACGTTCTCGATCCTGGTCGGCGCGTGCATCCAGTCGATGCGCTTGGCCTGCTCCGCCCAGAAACCGTTCGGGTCCGAGATCGAGCGGGCGTACATGTCCTTGTACTTGGCCTGGTCGACCCAGGCGCGCTTCGCCCATTCTGCGGGGACGTCGTAGATCTTCTCGGACATGTTTCCCTCCACATACGGCGAGCCGAGCACGGACCACTGGCGAGCCGACTTGATCGTTGAACCGATTATGCGTCGGGCTAACCGGACCCGACAAGGTGCACAAGCTGGACCTTCGGCGAGCAGCCTGCCATGCGGAGGATCAAGCCGTTTCGTGCGACTGTCGCAGTTTTGAAACAGGGCGACGGGCGGCTTTGGGGTCTTCACCCAGATGCTCGGAATGGGCCCGCGCAGAGCGCCATGCATTCAGCAGAGGTATTTAGAAACCGCCTCTCACTGATTCGGGACTCGCAATGCGGTTCGGAACACCCTAAATGGCCAACCCGGGTCCAACGAGACCCCTTGGAACAAAAATCAGAACAGCGGCATTGACCGACAACAGACAGGGCTAAGGCATAAGACGATGATGGATCAGCAGAATCTCGGGACGATACGGCCCGCTTCAGCCGATCCTGCAGCCATCGCGCTGGCCAAAGCCCTCGGACAATGGCCGAAACCGGCCGGTTCCGGCCGTCCCAGCCCGAAGAAAGTGTTCGACGCGGCGCCGTCGACGACGGTCGAGGCCCTCGCCAAGGAACTGGGCCTGCGGCTCGGCGACCAGAACGAGCTGACCATCCGCCGCGTCAGGCGCGGCAAGGGCTATTCGTTCGTGCGGCCTAACGGCGTCCACATCCGCGATGCCCGCACCATTCGGCGGCTGCATTCGATGGCGGTGCCGCCGGCCTATCGCGAGGTGCGCTACTCGGCCGATCCGAGCACGCATCTCCAGGCAGTGGGACGCGATGCCGCGGGCCGGCTGCAATATCGCTATCACGCCGATTGGGAGAAGGTCCGCGAGCAACGCAAGGCGCATCGCCTGGAAAAGCTCGTCGGCGCGCTGCCCAAGATCCGGCGCAAGGTCTCGGCGTTCCTGTCGGGCGACGAGCCGACCCGCGAGTTCGCGCTCTCCGCCGTCATCGAATTGATCGCGCGCACCGCGATCCGCCCCGGCAACGAATCCTATGCCCGTCTCAACGGCACCCGCGGCGCCACCACGCTGCTGAAGTCCAACGTCTCGCTGGAAGACGACAGCTTCGTGCTGACCTTCAAGGCGAAGGGCGGCAAGGCGGTGCGCAAGGAGTGCGACGCGGCCAAGCTCGTGCGCGCCATCGGGATCTTGCAGGGCGTTCCCGGCAAGCGCATGTTCCAGTATCGCGATCCCTATGGCATCGTGCGCGCGGTCAGCACCACGCAGGTGAACGCGTTTCTGCGCGAGATCGCCGGCATCAAGATCTCGCTGAAGGATTTCCGCACGCTGATGGCCTCTGCCGTCGTCGTGGAATCGCTGTCGCGGATCACGCCGGCGACCAGCCAGCGCGGCCGCAAGAAGCAGGTGCTGGAGGCGATCCGCGGCGCTGCCGACCAGCTCTCCAACACGCCGGCGATCTGCCGCAAGAGCTATGTTCACGATACCATCGTCACCGCGTTCGAGGACGGCATCCTGGAACGCTTCGCCGCGACCATGAAGGGCCAGCGCTCGCAGGCCAGGCGCGAGCAGCTTTTGCAGCAGGTGGTGGCGACCGCGGCGGTCTGACCTCGGCGTCGTTACGCCTTGTTGGAAACGCCGTTGTCGGGACCGGGATCGCCGCCCGCGGCTGCCGCCGTGAGCCGTCCCAGATAGTGCGCCCATCCCGTCGCGTGGGCGGCCGCCTGTTCCTCGGTCGGCAGCCCGCTATGGGTCATGCGCAGCAATGTGCCGCCGTCGCGTTCGATCAGGTCGATCTCGATCAGGCTTGAGCCGGGCGGCACTTCCTGGCCGCCCTCCCATCCAAACGTGTAGGCGAGCCGATGCACCGGCACGACTTCGCGGAATGCGCCGCGGGCAACGCCGCCGCGGGGGCCGATGCCTTTGAGCAGATACAGCCCGCCGGGATGTGGCTCCGTGGTCGCGTCGGAACCCATCCAGCTCAAAATCTTCTCGGGGTCGGTCAGGTAGGCGAAAACGGTGGCGCGTGGGGCCGCGATCTGGGTCTCGCGTCGCACTATGAACGGTTCGGTCATCGACGATCACCCCTGGGCTGACACTGGGACATGGCGGCGCTCGAGCGGCCCGTCAAGGATTGCCCGTGACAAAGACCGCCTGCCTTCGTCATGATCGGGCCATGCACCTCTCGCCGACACTCGCCTGGCTTGTCGATGCCGCCGCCGATAGCGCCGGCGCCGACCGCCTGCTCGCGGACCTTGGCGCACATCTGGTCGCCGATGGCGTGCCGCTTGCGGCGGGCAGCCTGACGCTGGAGGTGCCACATCCGCTGATCGCGAAACGGACCTGGTTGTGGCGCGCGGAGAACGGCCGGGTGATCGAAGCGCTCGGCTTCGCACCAGGCGGCCTCGCGCCCGACCCGCCCAACGATGCCGGCCGCCGCTGGCTGCGCGACATCGCGGAGGGTGAAGTGCACGAAGATTTGGTCGGACGGCCCGACGGGCCGTTGCTCGGCTGGATCGGGCCGCGTCCGTTCACCGCGGACGAGACCGAGCAATTGCGCCAGGCCGCGCGCTTTGCCGCCACACCCCTTGCCGTACTTGCCGCGCGTGCAACGTTGCGCGCGACGCTGGATGCCTATCTCGGCAAGCGCAGTGCGGAGCGGGTGCTGGCGGCACCCCTGCGGCGCGACCTCGGCGAGACCATACAGGCCGCGCTGCTCTATGCCGATTTGCGCAACTTCACGCTCCTGTCGGAAACCAATCCGCCTGCCGACGTCATCGCGGCGCTCGATGCCTGGTTCGATCGCATCGCCGGCGCGGTCCACGCCTTCGGCGGCGAGGTGCTGAAATTCATCGGCGACGGTGTGCTCGCGATCTTTCCGGTGGTCAGGCCGTCACCGCGCCAAGCGTCCGATGCAGCTCTGCGTGCCGCGCGCGCAGCCGAAGCCGGGATGGTGTATCTCAACGCGGAGCGCCGTGCTCAAGGTCTGCCGCCGCTCGCGTTCGGCGCGGCGCTGCATCTCGGCGAGATGCTATGGGGCAATATCGGTGCCGCCAATCGGCTGGATTTCACCGCAATCGGTCCCGCCGTCAATCTCGCCAGCCGGCTCGAAGGATTGTGCAAGCCGCTCGGCAGAACCGTGCTGGTGTCGGGCGCGCTCGCCGCGGAAACCGACATGCCTCTGATCGCGCTCGGATCGCATTCGCTGCGGGGCATCGCCGCGCCATGCGAGATATTTGCGCTGCCGGAGAAACAAGCTCCGATGTCGTAGCCCGGATGAGCGTAGCGACATGCGGGATCGCAGCAGTAGTCCCGGATATCGCTTCGCTCATCCGGGCTACAGCACCCAAGCCTACATCCCGCCCATCTTGCAGACGAGCTTCCATTCCTCGGCCGTCACCGGCTGCACCGAAAGGCGCGAATATTTCACCAGCGCCATGTCGGCGAGTTTCTTCTCGGCCTTGATCGCGGCCATCGTCACCGGAATCTTCAACGGCTTGTCGGCCTTGATGTCGACGCAGACGAATTTCTCGGTCTTGTCGGTCGGATCGGGGTAGGCTTCCTTGATAATCTCCGCGATGCCGACGATCTCCTTGCCCTCGTTGGAATGATAGAAGAACGCCTTGTCGCCCTTCTTCATGGCGACGAGGTTCTGGCGCGCGGTGTAATTGCGCACGCCGGTCCAGGCTTCGCCCTTGGCGCCTTTCGCCACCTGCTGGTCCCAGGACCACACCGATGGTTCGGATTTCACCAGCCAGTACGCCATGTTCATTCCTCCGCCTTGAAAGGTCGCGTCATGAGCCCCGAGATCGCGGCGTCGATCGTGCTTCTGCCGGTCAGGATCGATGCGACGGCTTCCGATACTGGCATTTCGATGTTTTGCGAAGCCGCGAGCTCGATCAGTACCGGCGCGGTGAATTCGCCTTCGGCAAGCTTGCCGGCGGGCGGCTGCTCGCTGCGGCCAAGCGACAGGCCGAGCGCAAAATTGCGCGATTGTGGGCTCGAGCAGGTCAGGATCAGATCGCCGAGGCCAGACAAGCCCGTGAGTGTTTCGCTGCGTGCGCCGAGCGCGCGGCCGAGGCGTGTCAGCTCGGCAAAGGCGCGGGTGGTAAGTGCGGCCTGGGCGGAAGCGCCGAGCTTGCGCCCGACCGCGATGCCGACCGCGATCGCCAGCACGTTCTTGGCGGCGCCGCCGATCTCGACGCCGCGGACATCGGTGGAGTGATAGGGCCGGAACGTCGGCGAGCCCAGCGCCTGCACCAGGTGGCTCGCCAAGGCGTCGTCCTTTGCGGCCAGCGTCACCGCCGTCGGCAGGCCACGCGCGACATCGTCGGCAAAGCTCGGGCCCGACAGGATCGCCGGCTGCGCGTGAGGCGCGGCCTCGGCGATCACGTCGGTCATGAATTTATGGGTGCCGTGCTCGATGCCCTTGGCGCAGGCAATGATCGGCACCGGCTTTTCCAGGTGCGAGGCGAGCATGTTGACAGCACCGCGCAGATGCTGCGCGGGCACTGCGATCAGCAGCATGTCCGCGCGTGCGGCGAGGGCCAGGTCGCTCGTGACGATGATCTCCGGCGCAAGCCGCACGCCCGGCAGCCGCGGATTGTCGCGGCTCGATGCGATTCGCGTCGCGTGCTCGGAATTGCGCGCACACAGCGTCACGTTCCGTCCGGCCCGCGCCGCCACCATCGCCAGCGCCGTGCCCCAGGCGCCCGCGCCGATCACCGCGACAGATCGGAACGCTGTCATTGCTAGAATCCCGCGCGTGTCTTGCCGTATCCGGCCGGTGCCGTCGCGTTCGCATCGAGCAGCCAGCGCGCGCGAGGCTGTGCTTCCATCGTGTCGGTCATGCCGAGCGCGAGACGTTCCGCGCCGGCCCAGGCGATCATTGCACCATTGTCGGTGCAGAGCGCCGGCGGCGGCATGATCAATTGTGTTCCGGCTTTCCTCGCAACGTCATGCAGCGCGCCGCGGATCGCCTGATTGGCGGCGACACCGCCGGCCGCCACCAGCGCACGCGGTGCACCGAACTGCTCGCGGAAGAGTTTCAGGCCGACGCTCAGCCGGTCGGCGGTGGAGTCGAGCACGGCGGCCTGGAAGCTCGCGCAGAGATCGTTGACGTCCTGCGGTGTGATCTCGGCCAACCGGCTTGCTTCGTTGCGCACCGCTGTCTTCAATCCCGAGAGTGAGAAGTTGGCGTCGGGGCGTCCCTGCAGCGGCCGCGGAAACGCAAATCGCGCGGCATCGCCGTTGGCTGCCGCGCGCTCGACCTGCGGGCCGCCCGGATAGGGCAGCCCCAGCATCTTCGCCACCTTGTCGAAGGCTTCGCCGATCGCATCGTCGACGGTGGTGCCGAGCCGCACATACTGTCCGACGCCGGTGACGGCAACGATCTGGGTATGGCCGCCCGAGGCGAGAAACAGGCAATAGGGAAATTCGAGTGCGTCGGTCAGGCGCGGTGTCAGCGCATGCGCTTCCAGATGGTTCACCGCGACCAGCGGCGTGTCGTGCACCATCGCGATCGCCTTCGCGGTGGTGAGCCCGACGATGACGCCGCCGATCAGTCCCGGGCCCGCGGCGGCCGCGACACCGTCGAGCTGGGCGAAGTCGATGCCGGCCTCAGTCATGGCGCGGTCGATGATGCCGTCGAGCAGGTCGACATGGGCGCGGGCCGCGATCTCCGGTACCACGCCGCCGAAACGGGCATGCTCCTCGACCTGCGACCACACGATATTGGACAGGATCTTGCCGCTGCCGTCAGGCGCACGCTCGATCACCGCCGCGGCGGTCTCGTCGCAGGTGGTTTCGATGCCCAGTACCAGCATTGGCGAATTGTTATCCAATTTGCGCCCTTCCCGCCCCCTTGCGCTCATCCGCAAAGCAGAGTTCTGGTACGTCCGGTAGCATTCCGGGGTCGGCCAACGCAATCGTCACGCGCTGCCGTTCCTCGTGAAAGCGCCACCGCCACGTGGTTCGGGAACACAAGCGATGTCCATTCTTGTCACACGGCCGCATCCCGACAATGAGGCGACGTCGGAAAATCTGCGTGCACGGGGTCATGTGGTGCTGCTCGCGCCGGTGCTCAAGTTCGAGCCGGTCGCCTTCCATGACGAGAGTGAAACGAGCTACAGCGCCGTCATTGTCACATCGGCCAATGCGATCCGTGGCGTCGCATCGCAATTACCGGACCTTGGTCTCCTGCAGCTGCCGCTGTTCGCGGTCGGCGAGCACACGGCTGCCGCCGGGCGCGATGCCGGTTTTGCCGAGGTGATCGTCGCCGGTGGCGATGCCGCTGCCCTGCGCGACAAGGTGATGCAGAGCGCGCGCGACAAGCGGCTGAAGAAAAAGAGCACGTTGCTCTATCTCGCGGGCGCGGATCTGTCGCGCGACCTCGGCGGGGAGCTGGGCGCCGAAGGCTTCATCGTCATCACGCAGACGACCTATCGCATGGCGCCAGTCAAGCTGTTGCCGCGCGATGTCTGTGAAGGCTTTGCCGCCCATGGGATCGAGGCGGTGCTGCACTACTCCCGGCGCAGCGCGCGGGCTTTCCTGGAGGCCGCGCGGGCGGAAGGTGTCGAAATCTCGGCTCTGGCGATCCCGCAGTGCTGCCTGTCCGAGCCGGTCGCCGGCGTACTGCGCGAGGCCGGTGCCTCGCAGGTTCTGGTTGCGGCGACGCCGGACGAAAATGCCTTATTTGACACCTTGGAGCGTGCTTTGCGCACCCGTTTGGCGTAAGAGGTCGGGCCGAATCCGACGCAATCGGGTCCGTTCGTTCAGGGCAGGTAAGTGTGAGGAACCGTCACGATGGCCGACGACAAGCCTGAAGACGCAGGATTGGCTCCCGAGTCCGGCCGCGCCAAGCGCATCCCGCCCACCATCGACCTCGAGGCGACGGAAGTCTCGACTCAGCCGCAGCAGGTGACGGGCGAGCCTGAGGCTGGGGCAGCGACCGAACAGGCCGCGCATGAGCAAGCCAAATCTGAAGAGGGCAAGTCTCAAGAGGAAAAGTCTCAAGAGGTAAGGTCCGAAGAAGCTATTGCCGCGCCGCAGCCCGAACCTGCCGAAGAAGAGTCTTCCGTTGCGTCCGCGTCGGTATCGCCGTCGATTTCACCCTGGGTTATCGCTGCGTTCTCCGGCGCCGTCGCAGCCGCAATCGTGATCGCGGTCGGCTGGATGCTGGGCTGGCCTGCCGTGCAGGCGCCGCCGGCTGCTCCGCAAGTGACGGGCGCAACCGTCGAGGCGCTGAGCGGGCGCGTGGCCGCGGTCGAAGCCAAGACGGGCAAGCCGGCCGCCGATCCGGCCATGGTGGCGCGGATCGATGCGCTGGAGAAATCCGCAACGAGCCTGCGCAGCGAGATCGCCAATCTGCGCGCACAATCCGACAAGACTGCCAGCGCCCTAAACGACGCGACATCGGCGCCGCGCGCTGCCGCGCCCGATCTTGCCGCTCTCAACGACCGCCTCGCTCAGCTCGAACGTGCCAGCAAGACCGAACGTGCGGAACTCGCACAGCAAAGCGAGAAGATCGCCGACGCGAAAACGATGGACGACAAGCCGCTGCGCCATGTGGTGGCGGCGGCCCTGCTCGACGTCGCCGTTCGCCATGGCGATGCCTACGAGTCGCAGCTCGCCGCCGCGCGGTCGCTGGCAGCAAAGCCGGAGATGCTGAAGCCGCTCGACACCTTTGCGTCGTCAGGCATTCCGACGCCGGTCGCCTTGAGTCGCGAGCTCCTCAACATCGTGCCAAAATTGTCGCCGCCGGCGGAAGCTCCGGCCAGCGGCACCGGAATCGTCGAGCGCCTTCAGGCGGGGGCGTCGAAACTCGTCCGCATCGAGCGTACCGACGGGGTCGGCAACGATCGCGGCGCGATCGTCGCGCGGGTGACGGCGGCTGCGTTGCGCAACGATTTCGTCGAGGCGCGGCGCGAGTTGAAAACGCTGCCCGAGGCCGATCGTGCACCGGCGCAAGCTTGGCTCGACAAGACCGATGCCCGTGACGCCGCGCTCGCCGCGTCACGCAAATTCGCCGACGCCGCCATGGCGGATCTCGTCAAGCCTGGTCAATAAAGGTTCGCGCAACAATCAGCGCGTATAGGGATCGTCATGCTTCGCATCGTCCTCTTCCTCGTTCTGATCGCACTGGCGGCGGCCGGCGCGGCCTGGGTTGCCGATCAGCCCGGCGACCTCGTCCTGACTGCGGGCGCTTTCCGCGCCACAACGACGCTTCCCCGCTTCGTGTTCTTGCTTGGTCTCTTTGCCGCGGCAGTCGTGCTGGTCTGGAGCCTGCTGACGATGGCCTGGCGCGCTCCGGGGCGTCTGCGCCGCCGTCGTCACGAAAAGCGCCATGCTCGCGGCCGCCACGCCATCACCCACGGCCTGCTTGCGATCGGCCATGGCGACACCGCGCTTGCCCGTCGCCACGCCGATACCGCGCGGCGGCTGGCTGCAAACGATCCGCTCGCGCTTCTCTTGCATGCGCAATCGGCGCAGCTCGAGGGCAATCGCGACGAGGCCCAGCGCGTCTTCCGTGCCATGGCCGAGCGCGAGGACACGCGCCTGCTCGGCCTGCGCGGCCTGTTCATCGAGGCGCAGCGCGCCGACGATGCGGTCGGCGCCGTGATGATCGCCGAGGAAGCGATCAAGCTGTCGCCGTCCTCGACCTGGGCCTCGCATGCGGTGCTCGGCTTCCGCTGCGCGCGCGGCGACTGGAGCGGCGCGCTCGCGATCCTCGATTCGAATCTGTCCGCGGGCCTGATCGACAAGCAGGCCTATCGCCGCCAGCGCGGCGTGCTGCTCGCCGCCCGCGCGCTGGAATTGGAAACAATGGACCGCGACGTCGCGCGCGAGAGCGTGATGCAGGCGGTCAAGCTCGCGCCGACCCTGGTTCCGGCCGCAGTGCTCGCTGCAAAATTCGAGAGCGAGGCGCATCAGGTGCGCCGCGCCATGAAGCTGGTGGAAACCGCCTGGCTCGCCAATCCGCATCCTGATCTTGCGGATGCCTATGCGCATGTGAAGCTCGGCGATTCCGCGCGGCAGCGCCTGCAGCGGGTCGAGACGCTTGCGGCCAAGATTTCTGCCGACAATGCTGGCTATATCGAGGGCCAGCTGGCGATCGCGCGCGCCGCGATCGATGCGTCCGAGTTTGCCCGTGCGCGCGCGGTGCTGGCGCCTTACGTCAACGATCCCACCCAGCGCGTGGCGATGCTGATGGCCGAGATCGAGCGGACCGAGCATGGTGACGGCGGCCGGGCCCGCGCCTGGACCTTGCGCGCGGTGCGCGCCCGCCATGATCCGGCCTGGACTGCGGACGGTTATGTCAGCGACCGCTGGCGTCCGGTTTCCCCGGTCACCGGCCGTCTTGACGCCTTCCAGTGGCAAACGCCAGTCGCGAGTCTTCCTTCCGACAAAGGCGCCATGATCGAATCCTCGGCCTTCGAGGAAGCGATGCTGGCGGCTCCGCCGCCGAAGCGGGTGACGGCGGCCCCGAGCGAGAGCCCGGTGGAACCGGCTGTCATGGCGCCGGATCCGGTGCCCGCTCCGCAGGACAATTCGCCGCCCCTTGAAGCCCAGGAAATCTTAAAGGAAGCCGTCGAGGAGACCGCCAAAGAAACCGTCAAGGAAGAGCCGGTCGTCACGCCTGCCGAGCCGCTCAAACCGGCCCCTGAGATCGCCGAATCATCGTCCGCGGCGGCAACGCCGGTGTTCCGGACCCGCGCCGACCTTGGCAAGCCGGCACCAGCGCCTATTCCCGCCGTCATCCCGATCGTCCGCGCGCCTGATGATCCCGGGATCGATGACGAGGGTCCGAGCGATGAATTTACGGAACAAATCGGCACGCCCAGGGACCACGCAAAGGCCCAGGCCGGCGGCTGGCGCGGATTCTGGTCTCGCTGGGGCGGGTGAGCGGCATTTGGGAGCCGGCGCCACCTTGCCAATTCGGGCCATGCCCGATATCAGGAGCGCGCGTAACGGGACCGGCCTCGCGCGGGCCCCGGCAAGGTTCGCCGCAATAGCTCAGTTGGTAGAGCACGTCATTCGTAATGACGGGGTCGGGGGTTCGAATCCCTCTTGCGGCACCAGCGCCCCAGTGTCCGGCCCGAAGACATGGGTAACGGAACGTACCTAAGACATGGGTGACAGCCTCGCGCCGAACGGGTGTCGAGAGGTTGCAGGCGTCTGCTTCAGGTGCAGCGCGTCTCGCGCGGCGGTTATTAGCTTGCGGTCATCATCCGTCGCCATTGCATCGATCCTCGCTATCACCGCCGGGCATGCACTATCGCTGCGGATGAATTTCAAAGAACGCGTGCAGGCGCTCGGCAGGATCGGCTTTCATTGAGTACGGCCGACGGCCTGCCTTTGATACAGCTTCGTCCAATTGGGCAAACCGTGTTGCCCGCGCTTCAAGGTGATGCTTTTGACTATCTTGGTCGAGATTTGCGGGCAGAGAGATCATGGATCGAACGTTTGCAGCAAACGCTTTTCCGGCTGTCCTTTCACCGGCTCGGGCAATAACTTCTAGATCGACATGTATGTCGGCCAAGTTATAGGCGCTGATCTTTCCCCCGACGTTATCAGCAATTCTTTCGATTGTTTCTGCGCAGGTCTGCGCGATGTCGGGCCAGCCTTTGTCGAGCGCATCGAGTCCAAAGACCGCAAGATTGGCCGTCGCGTCGGACAAGTGGTGTCCCTTTGCAGGACGATCAGCAGGAAAAAATCCTCCCACCCAAGTTATGAGTGGCTTTAGGTCATCCACAACCGTCGAGATAAATTCCTCTGCACCTGAAGGTGGATGCGCGATCTGGCGCATGAGCACTTTCAGAATCGCATCGAGGGAGTCCAGCACCCATTTGGCCAATAGGGTGCCTTGAAAATCGATACTCGACAGGCGTCGGTAATGCCCGCGGACTTCTTCCGCGGCCTCAGATAGATCGGCGAAGGGATCGTTCCATGGCCGCTCTGGATCAACCTTGATCTTTGCCGCGATGCTTTCGACCAGCGCCGGGATGCTAGCTTCAAAGCCGAGTGCGTAAGCCGGGAAAACGTGTAAACGGCGTTTACCTGCGGCGTCAGCCAATATCTCGGACGGAATTAGTTCGGAAATTTGGTCTAACGTCGATTTTAGCGACCCTACTTCGAACAAGTCGTTCTCGATTTCAAAACGGACCGCGAAAAGAATGGCTTCAAACGAGCGGAACACCGAAATCTGATCCGACTACCGTATCCATCCACAGCAATGTCAAAGAGCGCCTCGTTCGCCTCCATTGTTGTTTCCGTAGAGCCCACATCAGTCGAGCGGTTTTGAAGCACGGCTCCGAAACTGGAAATAGCACGCAATTTTGCGTCGGGCATGTTGGCCGCAAGCACCAAACGCGCCGCGCGGTGAAGGTAAAAGCAAGCACTATAGGCCAGCGGCGCTACTCTCTGCTCTGCCGCGCCGGGCGCGACAACAGACATAGCCTGCAATGTCATCCGGCCCATTGACGAGATTGAATGTTGCACAACTCGCTCGTTCTTGGCGGCAATCGCGTCCTCTATGATGTGCAGTATGCTCTCGTAGATGGGATTCAATACGTCCGATACGTCGCTCAGGTATCCAGCAAATGGAAATTTGGGATCTACATGAAGCGTTATGCTCTTCTTTCGTAGGTCTGAGTATTCGGTAGCGATAGTTTCAAGCGCGCCGAGGGTTTCGATGGTCGCATTCGAGTCGCGGCGAGCAATGAAACGGTGCGCAAATTCCTCAAGTTGCGCAATCGAGTGTTGGAGTCCTTGAGGTAAGCGCGTGCGCACAATTGTTTGTGCGTGGAGTGTCTGATCCATCTTACTCGGCGCGCCGTTAGCAACGACTTGAATTGCGACCACCTTCTCAGCAGCTCGTCCTATCCTGCGAATCTGCGCGCTGCTGACCCGTACGATTTGTCGGATGGCCGACTCTGGTGCAAGCAGGTTAAGTGTTGAAACGTAGAAGCGGCGCAGAGCATCGAATGATATTCCAAGAAGAAGGAATTGCAGCACCAGGGACATCTTCGGATCGAGCCGGACGGACCACCGCGTCCCCAGCAAGAGCGAGAGCATCGTAGTCGCCACCAAAATCAAAAAAACGCCGAGAAGAGCACGATCCTTAGCGAACTGCTGCAAAACAGAGATAGAAAATAATTCGGCGGCGCGTTGCGCAGGAATAATTGAAAGAGACAAAACTAGCGCAAGCGCAGCGCCAATTATTTGGGCGGCGGCTAAGTGCATCTCACTTGCTTTGATATCCGTGCTGTCAGCGATGGTGTAGAAGAGCACCGAGATTATCACGGACACAATTGTCGCGAGGAGCGTTGATCCTTTGGAGGCGACTTGCTGGATCGTTCGTTGCAGGCGCAGGTCTGTAGACAGTAGCGCTTTGATGTACGTCGCATGGGCGCGACGGCGGTACCCAAGGGCGACGCGGCCGAATTTGTGCCATCGCGACTCGCTAATTGGGTCGCTCAGCTTTGTGGGTGGTTCAGAGGTTCGCCCTAGCGGACTAGAGCGGGGTGCTTCCGCACGATGACCATCCCGAGCGGCAGTTGACTGCGGGCGAGACGGTGTAGACTCGCCTTCCTTCATATGTGGAAAGACCTTATACATTAGACAATTCGAAGATCAGCGAGGACGGCCAACTATAGTTGTCGTTCGCAGCGTCCACAACTATCGCACAGAGAGCTGCCGTTCCATCGCAACGGACGCGTTCGGGATCGAGCGCCACCCTGAGTGATCGTGATCACATAAACTCGCAATCGGCTCCCCTAGTGTCCAGCTCACGCCAAACACGGGGAGATTTCATATGCGCAAGATCATTTTGGTGACCGCCATGGTGCTGGTCTCTGCCTCTGCCCAGGCCGGAGGCCCGCGCAGCCTGTCGCTGTCCGCGGTGAGCGAGCCGGCTTCGGTTCAGCAAACGACGCCGGCGCTTGCCGCCGCGCCGACGCAGGTGAGCGAAGCAGCGCCTGCCGCCGAAGCTCCGAAATATCTCGATCGCCCGCCGGCGGTGTCGCTCAATGCGCCCGCGGCGGTTGCCACACCCACGACCACGACGGCCTCAGCGCCCGCGACGACGACGCAACCCGCCGCGAAGACAACGGCCAAGGCAGACAAGCCGAAGCACAAGCGCAGCTGGACCGAAGGCCGCATCATCAGCGAGCTGCATCGCCATGGCATCTACTGGTAAGATGCCCGCTCTCAAAAGGATATGGCCGGGACAAGCCCGGCCATCACGCGAGAGTTTTGAATCTGATCGGGCGCGTTACTGCGAAACCGTCTGCACCACGCTCCCGATCGGACGCGCGCTCGAGGTCGGCACCTTTAGGTCCTTCAGCAGCGCCTCGTCATATTCCGGCAGCGACTGGAGGGTCGTCTTGGCCTTCATCTGCACGATCTTGTAGCCGCCGGCCTTCAGCCGCGCGAGCAGCGCGGGCATGGCTTCGCCGGTGTGCTTCTGGAAGTCGTGCATCAGGATGATGCCCTTGCCGAGCTTGTCGAGCCTGGTCATCACGGTCTCGATGATCTTCTCCGGCGTGGCGCCCTTCCTGAAATCGAAGGAGTCGATGTCGGTCGAGAACATCGCGACGTTTCGGGTGCCGAAATAGCTCACGATCGCCGGATTGTGCTGGAGCTGCGGGAAGCGGAAGAACGGCGCCGGGTTGGTGCCGAGCGCGTATTTCACCGCGCTAATGCCCTTTTCGACCTCGTCCTTGGCCATCTGCTCGGTCATCTTCTTGCCGTTCAGATTGACGTGCGACCAGGTGTGCGTGCCGACCGTATGGCCCTGGGCCAGCACCTGGCGCAGGATCTCCGGGTGGTAGGTCGCATGCTTGCCGACCGAGAAGAACAGGCCCTTGGCGCATTCGTCCGCGAGCGCCTTCAGTACGGCGGGCGTGTTGACCGGCCAGGGGCCGTCGTCGAACGTCAGCACGACCTCCTTGTCGGTGAGGAAGTCGAACTGCTTGAAATGATCGAAGCCGAAGCCCGGACCGCCGGTGGTGTCGATCTCGACCACGCGGGAGACGCCGAGCGCGTTGGGATTGGCGCAGGTCGATTTCTGCTGAACCGGCATCGGCGCGGGTGCGGGCGCCGAGGCGGCTGCCGCCGGCTTGGCCGCAATCGCGGCCGTGATCGCGACGTCGTCCTTGGCGGCGAGCTTCGCCTGTGCCGGCAATGGATCGGCGGCACGGGCGGCAATCGTCTTGGGAGCGGCCTGGTCGGCGCGCGAGGAATAATAAAACCAACCGCCGGCGGCAATCACGACCGCCGCAACTACACTGGCCAGCATCAGGCCCAACGCATTACGCATCGCCATTCTTTCCAATTACGCAACCAAACCGGCGGAATTTCCCGCTCGACGAGCCATTAATGCGAAGGAACAGTTAACGTGACACCAACACGACAGCGGATATGGAGGAATTTCAGCGAGGTGCGCCAGCGTGACCGAGGTCACAGAGGGTGAGCCTCCCGTGACCGTCATCACAGTCGGAACTGTTTTGCTGGAGCATGGTCAATCCCATCAACAACGGCGGGCCCGCTTCCGCGGTGCCAATGGGAGCTTCAAATGACCAACTCGCTGAACATCAAGTCCTTAAGTAGCAAGATCCGCGACGTCAGCCTGGCTCTGGGCTTTGCCGCCATCCTCTCGATCGCCTCGACCGGCTCGAGCTTCGCCTTCTCGTCCGAAGCGCAGCAGCAGTGCACCGGCGACGCTTTCCGCCTGTGCTCGTCGGAAATCCCGAACATCCCGAAGATCACGGCGTGCATGATGAAGCATCGTTCGGATCTGAGCGCCGGTTGCCGTGCGGTGATGGACAAGGATCTCGCCAAGGGCGGCGCGTCACGCAAGGTCGCTGACGCCCAGGACAGTCAATAAGAGTCGATCAGTAACAGCAACGATAGCGTCGTTGCGTCGGTTAGCTCCCCTCGGGATGTGCCCCGGCGTGATGCCGGAGCGCCGCGGCGGCGCAAGCCCGTCTGCCAATAAAGCCGTTGCGGCTTCGGGATCGTCGCTCTAGCTTCGCCCGCACATCTTCCGGGTAAGAGGCATTACGCGATGACCAGATTTCTTTGCATCATTCCATTGATCCTGTTTGCATCGACTGCGTCAGCGCAGCAGCCCGGTCACGACGCCTGCGCGCGCGACGTCACGCGCTTCTGCCGTCCGGTGATGAACAATGGCGATGGCGCCGTGCTCGCCTGCCTCAAGCAGAACCGTACGCGGCTCACCAAGGGCTGCGACAAGGTGCTGACGGATCACGGGCAGTAAGACGTCGCTACGGACTCGCAAAACCTAAGTGCTGCTTCCCGCCGCAGTGGCGACCACGGGCAGCACCTCACTTGCTGCCTGGTCCGGCGTCTCCTCTTTCCAGCGCACCGAGCCGAACGGACGCTCGAGCATGCGGCGGATCCGCACCGGATCCGGGCCGATGTGGAAATCGATCGCCTCCTGATGCAGCGCGCGTTCGGACTGGGTCGAGCGGTTGCGCTGGCGCAGATAGTCGAGCCAGGTCGGGCAATGATAGCGCTCGGTCCACAATTCGGGATCGGCGATGTCGCGCGCGATCGACCAGCCATAGGCGCCGTTGCGCTGGCGAGAGAGCTGCACGTCCTGCATCACGTTGTGAAAGGCGCGGGCGTTCTCTTGGGCGACGCGGTATTCGATCTCGACCACCAGCGGCCCGCTGCGCGCCGTGAGCGACAATTTGACTTCCGGATCGGCCAGCAGATCGGCGTCTTCGTTGCGGGCGCCGACGCGCGGCATCGTGAGCCAGATTCCGAGCACCGGCGAGATCAGCATCAGGCCGGCGGCCGTCAGCAGCGCTACCTCGACGCCGGCATAGTCGGTGAGATGGCCCCAGCCCCAGGCGCCGATCGCGATGCCGCCGGAAATCGAAGCCTGAAACGCCGCGAGCGAGCGGCCGGCGACCCAGCGCGGCGCCGAGAGCTGCACGCCGATATTGAACAGCGCGATGGCGGCCATCCAGACCGCGCCGGCGAGCACCAGCGCAGCCGCGGTCAGCACCGGCTCGGTGCTCACGGCGAGAGCGGCCATCGCAAACGCCATCGAGATGGTGCAGGCGCGGATCGCGGCTTCGCCGCTCATGCGCTTGCGCAATTCGTGGATGTTGAGCGCGCCGATCACAGCGCCCATTCCGAAGGCGCCGAGCATGATGCCGTAGGTTTGCGCGCCGCCATGCAGCAGATCACGTGCGACCAGCGGCATCAACGCCATGATGGCACCGCCAATCAGGCCCATCACCAGCGTGCGCAACAGCACGATCTTGATCGGCGGCGAATTGGTGATGTAGCGGAAGCCCGATACCATGGCGCGGTTGAGCTTCTCCCGCGGCAGGCGCGAGGGTTCGGTCTTGCGCCGCCAGAGCAGCAGCACCACCAACAGCGGCAAATAGAGGATCGCGTTACACGCGAACGCCGCGACAGCACCGAGTGCGGCGACGATGACACCGCCGACCGCAGGGCCGAAGCTGCGGGCGATGTTGTAGCTGATGCCGTTCAGCGCGACGGCTGACGGCAGTGCATCGGGCGGCACCTGCTCGCTGACCGAGGACTGCCAGGCCGGACCGAACAGTGCGTTGCCGCTGCCAACCACGAAGCAGAAGGCGAGCAGCGTTTCCGGGGAAATGAAGTTGAGCCAGGCCAGGACCGTGAGTGCGGTCGCGCCAGTCAGCGCGATCATGAGCGCGATCAGGGTGACGATACGGCGGTCATACATGTCGGCGATGGCGCCCGCCGGCATCGAGATCAGCATGATCGGCAGCATCAGGGCGGTCTGTACCAGCGCCACCTTGTCCGCCGAGGCCGCCATCTGCGTCATCGCCCAGGCGGCGCCCACGCCCTGGATCAGCAGGCCGAGATTGGAGAGCAGGCTGGCGAGCCAGATGCGCCGGAACACGGTGTACCGTAGCGGCGCCATGATGCCGTCGGCGTCAATTTTCTGACGGTTCGTCTGCTCGGTCATATCCCCTTCCAAATGGGCTGGCAGAAGTGGCGTCGGCGTGGTCTTTGGGCGATTTCGGCAAGTTCAGTGATGCCCGCGAAAGTCCTTCGCTGTCCAGTGGTTAGGCCGGTATAAGCGGTGCACAGAGATGCTTTTGCCGGGGAGGAACAGATGAAGCTGTCACGACGGATGATCTTGCAAGGTGCCGGCAGCTTGCCCTTCGCAATTGCGAGCTTGCGCACGGGCGCATTGGCTCAATCCGCACCCACTGCGCCGAGCGAGGTGCCGCCAATCCTGTTCGTCCACGGCAATGGCGACTACGACGCGCTCTGGATGACGACCTTGTGGCGGATGGAATCCAACGGCATTGCGCGCGATCGCATGCATGCGATCAATTTCAACGATCCCAATGCGCGAAGTGACGACAAGGTCGAGCAGGCGGGCCGCTCCTCGACCGAGGACCAGCGCCGCGAGCTCGCCGCCGCCATAGCCGAATTGAAGCGCAGCACCGGCGCCGCCCGCGTGGCGCTGGTCGGCAGCTCGCGCGGCGGCTATGCCATCCGCAACGTCATCAAGAACGGCGGCGCCGGCGATGTCAGCCACGCCGTGCTGTGCGGCACGCCCAATCACGGCGTGTTCGCGACTGACGACCAGCCCAACAGCGAGTTCAACGGCCGCGGCGCGTTCCTGCTCGGCCTGAACGAGGGCGAGAGTGAGGTGACGCCGGGTGTTGCCTTCCTGACCTTGCGCAGCGACGGCATGGACAAATACGCGCAGGCCGATGGCCGCTTCATCGGCAAGCCCGGCACGCCGACCGGCGTCAGCGTCGAAGGTCCGGAGTTGAAGGGGGCCACCAACCTCGTGCTGGGCGCACTCGATCATCGCGAGGTGGCGTTTCACCCCCGAGCCTTCCGCGAGATCTATAAGTTCATTGCCGGCCGCGAGCCCGCGCGAATCTCGATTGTGCCGGAGCAGAGCGTCAGGCTGAGCGGCCTCGTGACGGGCACACCGGGCGGTGCGCCGACCAATCGGCCGGTGGCCGGTGCAACCGTCGATATCTTTCGGGTTGATCCTGAAACCGGTGAGCGCAAGGGCAGCGCCGTGCACAGCGCGAAGACCGGTGCCGACGGCCGCTGGGGACCGGCGCAGGTCGAACCTTCCTGGTCGCTCGAATTCGCCCTCGCAGCGCCGGATGCGCCGACGACGCACATCTACCGCTCGCCCTTCCCGCGCTCGTCCGACGTCGTTCACCTGCGCGCCGCGCGCCCGCTCGGTCCCGCGGACAAGGACGCCGGGGCCGTCGTGATCATGTCGCGTCCGCGCGGCTATTTCGGCCTGCCGCGGGACGTGGTGCTGCTCGACGGCAAGGAGCCGGCGGACGTCAAATCGGGTGTGCCCACGGATTCGACAGCAACACTGCGCCTTCCGGCCGGCGAGGTCGGGCGTAACATCGTGGCCGAATTCAACGAAGAACGAATTGTGGCACGCGCCTGGCCTGCCTCCGAGAACAGGATTGCGATTGCCGAGCTGACTTACTAGCTAACTGCCTGCGCCACCCCTCCGGGAGAGAGCCATGAACATCGCCAGCGTGCGTCGGCCCATCGTCCCTCCGACGCCGCCGCGAGCGCCCGACGACATGTCGTTCCTCGGCCGGCTTGCCGTGATCAAGCGGAATATGATCGCGACCTGGGGGCAGCGCGCCTATGAGGAAGACGTCATTGAAGGCCGCTTCTTCTTCCGCAACAGCTTCATCCTGAACCGGCCGGATGCGATCCGGCATGTCCTGCTCAGCAATTACGAGAATTATTCGCGTACTCCGGCGGGCATCCGCATGCTTCGTCCCGTGCTCGGCGACGGTCTTCTGATTGCGGAGGGCCATTCGTGGACGTTTCAGCGCCGCACCCTCGCGCCGGCGTTCACGCCGCGTGCGACAGCAAATCTCGTTCCGCACATGACGGCGGTGCTCGACGAGACCATCGCAAAGCTCGACGGGCGAACGAGCGAGCCGGTCGATCTGCGCGAGATCATGCAGCGCATGACGCTGGAGATCGCCGGCCGCACCATGTTCTCGTTCGGCATGGACCGGCATGGTCTGACCTTGCGCAACTTCGTCATGGAGTATGGAGCCCGACTCGGACGGCCGTACTTGCTCGACATGGTGCTGCCGCTGTCCTGGCCGAGTCCGATGGATTTTGCCCGCGCCCGTTTCCGCAAGCGCTGGACCGAATTCGTCGCGATGCTGATCGCCGAGCGGCGTGAGATGGGCAAGAAAGACGGCGCGCCGCCGCGCGATCTTTTCGATCTCATGGACGAGGCGCGTGACCCTGAAACCGGCAAGGGCTTTTCGGACGAACAACTGGTCGACGAAGTCGCGACTATGATCCTCGCGGGTCACGAGACCACGGCGACCGCGCTGTTCTGGGCGCTCTATCTGCTCGCGCTCGATCCCGATACGCAGGAGGAGATCGCCTCCGAGACCCGCGGCGAGCACCTCGACAGCATGGCCGACATCGATCGGCAGAAGTTCACCCGCGCCGTGATCGAGGAGACCATGCGGCTTTATCCGCCGGCCTTCCTGATCGCCCGGGCCGCGCGCGAGAAGGACAACGCGGCCGGCGTCGCCATCGGCAAGGGCGACATCATCATGATCGCACCGTGGCTGCTGCACCGGCACGAGAAGCTGTGGGATCAGCCGAACGCGTTCATTCCAAAACGCTTCATGTCCACGGAAGCGCCCGATCGATTCGCGTATCTGCCCTTTGGCGCGGGTCCGCGCGTCTGCGTCGGCGCCCCCTTCGCGCAAGCCGAATCCGTGCTGGCGCTGGCCCGGCTGATCGGTGCGTTCCGTGTCGAGCTTGCCGATACCAGCCCTGTCATTCCGCTCGGCGTCGTCACGACCCAGCCGGACCGGTCGCCGCTGTTCCGCATCACGCGTCGGTGACAGGCGTTCGCCTGGCCGACGGCGTGATCCACTCCAGATAGAGTTGCGCCATGAGCGATATCCAGGCCCAGTTTTCCGTTCTGAAGCAGACCGCCGATGCGAAAGTGGTCGACGCGATCGCGCGCCTCATCGAGGACGGCGAAGATCACGAGCTCAACCGCGTCAATGTACTCGATTTCGCGAAGCAGCACGGTCTCGATGAAGAGCACGCGATCTCGGCATTCCTGCATTCGGCGCGGCTCGGCCTGTTCGATCTGGGCTGGAATGTGCTGTGCCCGGGCTGCGGCGGCGTGTTGGGTGCGCACTCGACCCTGAAGGCGCTCAAGCCAGACAATTATCATTGTGCGCTGTGCGCCTGCGGCTACAAGGCCTCCGTCGATGATCAGGTCGAAGTCTCCTTCACCGTCAATTCACGTGTCCGGCGCATTGCGGCGCATGATCCCGATACGCTTCCGGTGTGGGAGTACTTCAAGCAGGTGTTCTGGAGTTCCGGCGTCGACTTCAACAAGGAATCGTTTGCGACGCTCGCCAACGAGGTGACGCTGGACACGATGGAGCTCCCGGCCGGCGAGAAGGCGACCATGTCGCTGCAACTGCCGGACGATTTCATCATCATCTTCGAACCGGTGACGCACGCGGCGCATTTCATCGACGTGCAGGGCGAGCCCACCAAGGACCGTCAGCAGCTCGCCATCATGTACAACAGGGTGCAGGCGCCGACGGGAACCACGACCATGCGGCCGGGCCCGCTGCGGCTGTCGCTGGAGAACCAGGCCGGCGTACGCGTGCTGCCGTCGGTGTTCATCGCGGCCGAGGCGCTCCATCACCTCATCGGCAAGCGCAAGCCGTTCCTGACCGCCAAGCGGATGCTGTCGAACCAGACGTTTCGTGATGTGTTCAAGGCGGACAATCTCAGTCTCGACCAGCGGCTCCAGATCACCTCGCTGACCTTCCTGTTCACCGATCTGAAGGGATCGACCGCGCTCTATGAGCGCGTCGGCGATCTTGCCGCCTTCGACCTCGTGCGCGCGCATTTCCATGCGCTGCTCGAGATCATCTCCTCCGAGAAAGGCGCGGTGGTGAAGACCATCGGCGACGCCGTGATGGCGACCTTCGTCCGTCCCGAGCATGCGATCGCAGCGGGTTTGCGGATGCGCGCGGCGATGGACGAGCTCAACAAAAAGCGCGGTACTGCCGATCTCATCGTCAAGATCGGCATCCACGAAGGTCCGTGCCTCGCGGTGATGCTGAACGAGCGGCAGGATTATTTCGGCCAGACCGTCAACATCGCCGCCCGCGTGCAGAGCCTCTCGACCGCGCAGGAGATTCACATCACCGGCCCGGTGCTGGATGCGCCGGCGGTTGCCGAAGTCCTCAAGCAGCGCGAAATCAGGCCGATCCAGAAGCAGGCCGCACTGCGCGGCATCGCCGACAAGATGGTGGTGTACGAGATACCGTGACTGGTGTCGTCCCGGCGAAGGCCGGGACCATACCGCGTGATTTCCGAAACAGGCTGGATGGTCGTTACCAAAGCCTTCGCCAAACCGCAGCCTGTGGTTATGGGTCCCGGCCTTCGCCGGGACCACATGTGCGCACTTGCCTTGCCCTACTCCAAAATCACAGACTCAGATTGCCGAAACGTAATGCGACGCGCGGAACTGACGCACGTTGCGCCGGTTGAATTTCCTACTCATATAATGCTGGTAGCGGTCGCGCTCCGCGGCTTCATCGATTTCGGTAGGACCTTATGCTCGACGGCCTGCGCCAATTCATCGCCGACATTGTTGCTCCCCATGCCCAGGACCGCGCTTTCGGTGACGGTGATTACCGGCTGGCGGCGACCGCGCTGCTGGTTCACGTGATCTCGCTGGACGGCCAGCCGACGGCTGCCGAGCAGCGCAAATTGCACAGCCTGATCGAAAGCCACTTTGGGCTCGATCGCGGCACCGCGGATCATCTGATCGCGGATGCGACGGAGGTCGAGGGCGAGGCGGTCGACCTCTATCACTTCACCAGCATCATGATGCGCTCGCTCGACGAAGAGGGCCGCAAGCGGGTCGTCCAGATGATGTGGGAGCTGGTCTATGCCGATGGCCAGGTTACCGAGTTCGAGGATAATGTGGTCTGGCGTGCCTCCGACCTGCTCGGGATTTCGCAACGCGACCGGATCGACCTGAAGCACGCGGTCGCAGATCGTGCCGGTGGTCAGGTCAAGGACAGCGCGGTCGGCGGGTGATCACTGCCAATACCGCCAATTGGCGGTTGTGCGGACCACATGACGAAACTTTAATGTAGCCTCGGGGCTGCCCTGGTTCCGGTTTTCCCCTGTAAAAACGGGGTTTTCCTGCTTCCCCCGTTTCCCGCTCAGGTGGCTATGCGGTGGACGCCGCTTGCCTGTCGCGCACGGCCTATGCTCTCGTTCCAGCATTGCGGCGCCAAAAAAACTTCAATTCAAGAGATCTCGATCGTGACTGAGCGGGTAACGTTGATCACCGGTGCCTCGGCGGGCATCGGCACGGAGCTAGCGCGTGTGTTCGCCGCGAACGGACACCGTCTTGCGCTGACGGCGCGACGCGCGGACCGGCTCGAGGCGCTCGCAAACGAGCTCGCTGCCAAGGGTGGCAAAAAGCCGATCGTGATCGCCTGCGATCTTGAGGATGCGGATGCCGGCGAGAAGATCGCCGCCGCACTCGCTGCCGAAGGCGTCGAGCTCGATCATCTCGTCAACAATGCCGGCTTCGGCGTGTTCGGCGACGCAATTGAGCGCGACCGCGTCGAGCAGGTCGGCATAGTGGATGTCAATGTCCGGGCTCTGACGGATCTGTCGCTGCGCTTTGCCGATCAGCTGATCAGGAACAAGGGTGGCCTTCTCAACGTCGGATCGGTCGCCGGCTATCTGCCCGGCCCCGGCATGGCGGTCTATTACGCGTCCAAGGCCTATGTCATTTCCTTCACCGAGGCCTTGCGGGCGGAGCTTGCACCGCACGGCGTTCGCGTCACCGTACTTTGCCCGGGCCCGGTGCCCACCGAATTCCAGGCGCGCGCCGGCGTTGGGTCCGGACATGATACGGCCCTTCTCAATGTTCCTGCCGCTGAGGTCGCACGACAGGCCTATCGCGGCCTGATGGCCAACAAGCGGGCCGTGCTCCCCGGTCTGGGCATCAAGATTGTGCCATTCGCGCTGCGCTTCTTCCCGCGCGGCTTCATCCTGTCCGCCACCAGCCGGTTTCAGAGACAAAGACGCTAGAGGGAGCTCTCGGTCGGTCGTGGCCCGGAGCTTGCTTTCTATCGGGAGTGTGTGTGCGCAAACTCACACGAAATTAACGATCGCTTAGTTATGCTGGCGGTCAGAACCGATAGCAGTCGCAAAGACCATGTCGTTCCGGACGGACAGATTTGGTGGCGCAGATGTGGTGCCCTTCCCCAGAAGGACGCCTGATGTCGCCGCCTTCGAAACCCGGTTGCCGGTTCTGATCATCCTGCATCAGGAATCCTCGACGCCCGGCCGCGTCGGCAATGCGCTGCGCGCCCTTGGCCACCGCCTCGACATCCGCCGTCCCCGCCTCGGCGATCCGCTGCCTGAGACCCTCGACCAGCATGCCGGCGCTGTGGTCTTCGGCGGTCCGATGAGCGCCAATGATCCCGACGACTACATCCGCCGCGAGATCGACTGGATCGAAATTCCGCTCCGCGAACAGCGGCCGTTCCTCGGCATCTGCCTCGGCGCGCAGATGCTCGCGAAGCAGTTAGGAGCCCGCGTCGCGCCGCATGCCGATGCGCTGACCCAGATCGGCTACTACCCGATCCGCCCGACACCCGCGGGACACGGGCTCTGCCCGAATTGGCCGGCACGGGTCTATCACTGGCATCGCGAAGGCTTCGAGCTGCCGGTTGGCGCTGAACTGCTTGCCGAAGGCGATGATTTTCCGGTGCAGGCGTTCCGCACCGGCAACGCTTTCGGCGTGCAGTTTCATCCTGACGTGACCTACGCCATGATGCATTGCTGGACCACGCGCGGCTATGACGGTCTCAGCGCGCCCGGCGCGCGGCAGCGGCATCATCACTTCGCGGACCGTGCCGTCTACGATGCCGCGGAACGGGCCTGGCTTGATCAATTCATCGACGGCTGGCTGGCGCGTCGGCCGTTGCTGGCGCAAGCCGCCGAGTGATCGCGCCCTCCCAGGCCGTTGGCACAAGCCCTTGTCTCATCCCTTGATATGCTAGGCTCATGTCAACGAGCGCGCGCGAAACTGCGCCGGCAAACAAAGGGAGAGCACCATGGCTTACGAACACATTCTCTATGAGGTCAGCGACAAGGTCGCGACCATCACGCTCAACCGTCCCGATCGCATGAATGCGTGGACGCCGATCATGGAGCGCGACGTGCGCCATGCGATGGAAGCATCGAGCGCCGATGACAATGTCCGCGTCATCGTGATCACCGGCGCGGGCCGCGCCTTCTGCGCCGGTGCCGACATGGACGCATTGAAGGGGCTCGACCCCGATGATGTCAGGCGCGCGTCGAACCTGCCGCCCTTCGACATGAACCGGCGGCCGGACTGGCAGACGCGCCATGGCTTCTACCCGTCGATCGGAAAGCCTGTCATCGCCATGCTCAATGGCGCGACCGCCGGCATCGGCCTCGTCCACGCGCTCTATTGCGACCTGCGCTTTGCCGCCGACAACACCGTGTTCACCACCGCCTTCGCCCGGCGTGGTCTGATCGCCGAGCACGGCATCAGCTGGATGCTGCCGCGAATCGTCGGCCACGCCAACGCGATGGATCTGTTGCTCTCGGCGCGCCGCGTTTCGAGTGACGAGGCGCTGCGGATCGGGCTGGTGAACCGGCTCTGCTCGCCCGAGAAGCTGCGCGAGGAGACCTATGCCTATGCGCGCGACCTCGCCGATTTCGTCTCGCCGAGCGCGATGGCCGTGATCAAGCGGCAGCTCTACGAGGTGCCGTTCCAGACGCTGGCGGAGGCGACGATCGAAGCCAACCGGGACATGATGGTGGCGCTGAACGGCAGCGATTTCCGGGAGGGGGTCGCGAGCTTCATGGAGAAGCGGCCGCCGAGGTTTACGGGGAAGTAGGGAAGCTTAAGGGGCAGTCCGTCTTCGCCCTGCGGGCTACGCCGGACACCACGCTTCGCCCCTCGAGCTCCGCGCGGCTGCGCCACGCGTAGCCCGAAGGGCGAAGCGTGGTGGAGCCAGGCGGGATCGAACCGCCGACCTCGTCATTGCGAACGACGCGCTCTCCCAGCTGAGCTATGGCCCCTTTTGTAGGCCGCTCTGGTCAATGCGGCCGACAACCGGGCGCCATTTAAGTCCCCGCCAAGGTCAAGTCAAGGACGGGTGTAACCCGGTTTTAGCCATCCCGGCACCGACTTCCCTTGTTTGGACCGGGGGGAACCGATATCTAGCAGCAGGCGTCAATCCCGACCGCAGCCAGAATTTTCAAAAGTCAGAGTCTTCAAAAGCCATGCGTGCCGTTCTCGACATCGTCATCATCGTGCTCGACCTCTACGTCTGGCTGCTGATCGCGTCCGCGATCCTGTCCTGGCTGATCGCCTTCAACGTCGTGAACACCCGCAACCAGTTCGTTTCGGCGGTGGCGGAGTTCCTGTACCGAATCACCGAGCCGGTCCTGGCTCCGATTCGCAATTTCCTGCCCAGCCTCGGCGGCCTCGACATCTCGCCGATCATCCTGATCCTGCTCATCATGTTCATCGAGCGGGTGATCCTGTATTACATCTACCCGAACGTGATCTAAGCAAGCTGGAGCGCCCTGGGTTGCCAAAGAACCTTGTCATCAAGGAACCTTGGCGTTACGGGGCCGCAGGTATCAGCATCGCGCTGCGGGTGACGCCGCGCGGCGTCCGCGACGACATCGACGGGATCGAGCAGCTCTCCGATGGCCGCAGCGTGCTCAAGGTGCGGGTGCGCGCTATCGCAGATGGCGGCGAGGCCAACAAGGCCGTTCTGGTGCTGCTGGCGAAATCGTTGGGCGTGCCCAAGGCCAGCGTCAAACTCCTGTCGGGAGCGACCTCGCGGCTGAAGCAGATCGCGGTCGACGGCGATCCGGCGCGGCTCGGCGAAGCCCTGCGCCAGCTCGCATCAGCCAAATCGACAGACTGAGGGAACTGACATGACCGCCAAGATCATCGACGGAAAAGTCATCGCCGCAGAACTTCGCGCCCGCGTCGCCGACGAGGTCGCACGCGTCAAGCGCGAGCACAATCTGGTTCCGGGCCTTGCGGTGGTCCTGGTCGGAAGCGACCCGGCGAGCGAGGTCTATGTCCGGTCGAAACACACCCAGACCCAGGCCGCCGGCATGGCCTCGTTCGAGCACAAGCTGCCGGCCGACGTCTCGCAAGCAGATCTCCTGGCGCTGGTCGCAAAACTCAACCGCGATCCCGCCGTGCACGGTATTCTGGTGCAACTACCGCTGCCCAAGGGCCTCAATACCGAGGCGGTCGTCAATGCCATCGACCCCGCCAAGGATGTCGACGGGCTGCATCCGAACAATGCCGGCCGCCTCGCCGGCGGTTTCGAGGCGCTGTCGCCCTGCACGCCGCTCGGCTGCATCATTTTGACCAAGAGCGTGCATGCTTCGCTTGAAGGCATGAACGCCATCGTCATCGGCCGCTCCAACCTCGTCGGCCGACCGCTGGTGCAGCTGTTGCTGAACGAGAACGCCACGGTGACCATCGCGCATTCGCGCTCGCGTGACCTGCCCGGGCTCGTGAGGCGCGCAGACCTCGTCTATGCCGCCGTCGGAAAGTGCGAGATGGTGCGCGGCGACTGGCTGAAGCCGGGGGCGACCGTGATCGACGTCGGCATCAACCGGATTCCGAGGGACGACGGCAAGACGCGTCTCGTCGGCGATGTTGCCTATCAGGAAGCGCTCGCCGTGGCTGGCGCCATCACGCCGGTACCGGGCGGCGTCGGTCAGATGACAGTCGCCTGCCTGCTCGTGAACACGTTGCGCGCGGCCTGCGCGATTGCAGGGCTGCCGAAGCCGGCGGTGTAGTTCACCTCGCCCCGCAAGCGGGGCGAGGGAGCAGAGCTCAGGCCTTCTTCTTTTTCTCGCGATCGATGCCTTCGAGGATCAGCTTGTGCGCATCTTCGGGGCCGCCCCAGCGCAGGATCTTCACCCACTTGCCGGGTTCGAGATCCTTGTAGTGCTCGAAGAAGTGCTGGATCTGCTGGAGCGTGATGTCCGGCAGGTCGGAATACGACTTCACCTTGTCATAGCGCTGCGTCAGCTTCGACGACGGCACCGCAAGAATCTTCTCGTCGCCGCCGGCTTCGTCTTCCATGAACAGCACGCCGACCGGGCGCACGCTCATGACCGCGCCGGGAATGATGGCGCGGGTGTTGATGATGAGGACGTCGCAGGGATCGCCGTCGTCGGACAGCGTGTGCGGAATGAAGCCGTAGTTCCCGGGGTAACGCATCGGCGTGTAGAGGAAGCGGTCAACCACCAGCGTGCCGGCTTCCTTGTCCATCTCGTACTTGATCGGTTCGCCGCCCACGGGGACTTCGATGATGACGTTGACGTCGTGAGGGACGTTTTTCCCGATCGAGACCGCATCGATACGCATTCAAGGCTCCGTTGTTGCCGAGGTTAAATCGCACCCGGCAGCGATTTTGGCGCTGTCATACGCGGGCTTGGCCCGCTGATCCATCGCGTTTTTGTGAAATAATGAATCCGGCGATCACCGGCTCAAGGCAGCGGTATCGACGGAAGGAAAACGCTGCCGGCGGGACTTCAGCAGCTCAATTGGTCCAAGCGAAGGCAACCTTGTCGAGCGACTTCGGCCCGAAACGCTCCGAGGACCGCGCCACCATGCGGCCGCCCAAGGCGCGGTAGAACTCGGTGGCCGGATCGTTGTCCGAGAGCGCCCACACCACCATGCTCTTCAGGCCGCTCTGCATCAGGTCGCGGCGGGCCGCGGTGAACAGGCGGCGACCAAAGCCCAGGCCCTGGAATTCGGGACGCAGATAGAGCTCGTAGACCTCACCGTCGAAATGCAGGCTGCGGGCGCGGTTGCGGCCGTAATTGGCGTAGCCTGCGATCTTGTCGCCGAACACCAGCACGCTGACGCGGCTGCCCTTGCGGATCGCGCTGTCCCACCATTGCGGACCGCGGCGGTTGATCAACTTCTCCAGTTCGGCGCCGGGAATGATGCCCTGATAGGCGGAGCGCCAGGCTTCGTCATGGGTGGACGCCACCGCAGTTGCATCTGCGGCTTTGGCCGGCCGGACCTCGATCAGGGTTGTGCTCATGGACGTGATCAAACCAAGTCGCCGCGCCGGCGGCAAGACCTATCGTTAATTATCGGTTAACGTGTGGACTTTCTGCATCAGTATTTGAACCATGTTGTACCGAAAAAAGACAAGACGCCGATTCGAATGGCACCGGGGTGCTCTGCGCCGGTGCAAAACTGCTTTGCGGCAACGAATGAACGGCAATGGCAACGCAGAAAGTCTGCCGATATTGATTCGTTCCTACTAGTCTAACTGTCGCTGTTCTCGCCTCCGGCAATTCATGCGGATCCCCAACATCCTCGTGCCTTTGGCTCTGCTGGCCTTGCTGGCTGCGCCGCCGGTGTGCGCTCAGGTTTTTGGTTCGTCCGGAGCGGAGGGCGATCCGTTTCGCCGTCAGCAATGGCGCGTGCCGTCGCCGGATACCGACATCGCCGCTCATGCCCGGCTGTTTCGCCCGCCGGGTGCCGGCCCGTTCCGGCTTGCGGTGATCGCGCATGCTTCGACGCAAAATGGCTTGCGGCGCGCGCAAATGTCTCAGCCGGAATACCGCGCACTCACGGCATTCCTCATCGCGCGCGGCTTCGCCGTGCTGGTGCCCGAACGGCTCGGCCATGGTGCGACCGGTGGCCGCTATGTCGAGGACCAGGGTGGCTGCGACGAGGCGGACTACGTGCGCTCGGGCCGCGCAACGGCCGACGAAATCGCGCTCGCGCTGGACTATGTGCGAAAGCAGGATTTTATCCGCAAGGACGCCGCGATCGTGATCGGCCATTCCGCCGGCGGTTGGGGCGCGCTGGCGCTCGCGAATGCCGATCCGAAGGCGATCTCCGCCATCATCGCCATTGCGCCGGGCCGCGGCGGCCATGCCAATGACGAGCCGAACCGGATCTGCGCGCCGCATACGCTTCTCGCCGCGGCGGCTGAATTCGGCAAGGCCGCGCGCATCCCCATCACATGGCTCGTTGCCGCCAATGACAGCTACTTTGCACCGGCATTTTCGCTTGCGTTGGTCGATGCGTTTCGCGGCGGCGGTGGCAAGGTCGACTTCCGAACGACGCCGGCCGTCGGTAGCGAGGGCCACTGGATGATCGAAACCGAGGCAGGCGTCAAAGCCGCGAGTGCCGAGCTTGCGCGTGGGTTGAAGCCGGCGGCTGCCAAAAAGCCATGACGCCGTATTCCTGGTCACGCACCTGATATTGGACAATCGCTAATGCCCAAATGGCCCGACGATGACGTCATCCTGTTCGACGGCGTCTGCATCTTCTGCTCGCGCTGGGTCCGCTTCGTCGCCAAAAGGGACCCGGCGAAGCGGTTTCGCTTCACGCCGATTCAATCTGACTATGGCGCCCGGCTCGCGCGCACGTTCGGCATCGATCCCGCTGATCCCGACACCAATGCCGTGGTTCACGGCGGCGCGGTGTTCATGAAGTCGGACGCTGCGCTGACGGTGCTGTCGCAGCTCCCCGGCTGGGGCTGGGTGCGCGCGTTGTTCGCTGTGCCCAAGCCGCTACGGGAACGTTGATGATGGTCGCGAATGTCCGTCCCTTGTCATGTCGCTGGAGGTTTTTCACATTCTCCAGCAGGAATGCAGAGGGTTGATGATGTGCGATAATTTGCGCGAGATCGAAAAACAACGTGCCTTGCGTGTCGCAGAGAAATCCGTGAGGTCGCCCGAGCGCGTTCTTCTTCGAGACACCTGCAATCGAAAAAGGCTGGCACGGAAAGCCTGCAAGAAGAACATCATGCGCAGGGATCATTGAAGGATCTTTCGAGTATTCCCTGATGTCCCCGGCAATGGGGTGGTCGTTCCCGAAGTTCTCGCGATAGGTAGCTTGCGAATACTTATCCCACTCGGACGTGAAAACGCACTGTCCGCCGATGGCATCGAAGCCAATTCTCAGACCCCCGATACCAGCAAATAAATCGATAAATCGGAAAGCGGCGGGCTTGAGGCGCTTCTCGGGTAATCGGGCCAAATGCTCTTGGAGCCATTTGATAGCAATCGGGGACGGTCGTGAGTCACCGTTCTCATATCGAATGACAGTGCGCTCTGTAACGCCCAGGAGATTGGCAGCTTCGGAGCGCGACAACCCCGTTTTCAGCCGAAGGGCTTCGAATTCGACCGAGTGGGGCGAGCGGGTCATATGCGAACTTTCGCTGGGACAAGAATTGGCAAGTTGTCCTTGATTCTTCCCAGAAAGCATAGTTGTTCATGGTATGTTCCGTCAAGCCAAGTCGCTAGGACGTCGCCGTCCCCAGCACTTCCCTCGCCGCCCGCTCCCCTGAGTCCCGCGCCCCATGCGCCGTCGAGAAAAAGTTCGGCGACGTCGCTTCTCCCGCAAAGAACAGCCGCCCATCGGTCGGTGCCGCCAGCACGGCGCGGTCACCGGCGTGGCCGGGCAGGGCGTGCGAGTAGGAGCCTCTCGCGAAGGGGTCGTGGGCCCAGCGCGACTCGTAGAGCGGCTTCAGCTTTCGCCTGATGTCGTTGCCGAGGAAGCCTGCGATCTCCTCGATGCTTTGGGCGGCAATGGCGCCGTCGCCCGCGTCTTCCAGTTCGCGTGCAAAGCTGCCGCCGAAAAAGCCTTCGATGCAGGGCTGGCCGAACGGGCGGATATGATAGGTGCCCATGTCAGTGCGCATCGTGGCGCCGCGCAAATTACCTTCCTTCGGGAAGGCTTCGGCATCGTCGAGCGCCAGCGTCACCTTGTCATCGACACCGAGCGGCAGGCCGGCCGCGGCGTCGACCTTGGCGGGGAGAGGTGGCGAGAAGCGGATCGCCTCATTGGCGATCAGATTGGTCGGCACGGTGACGATCACCTTGTCCGCGGTCAGCGTGCCCTGCGATGTCTCGATGCGGATGCGCTGGTCGGAATGATCGATCAGCGTGACGTTGCAGTTCAGCGCCACCGGGCATGGCGCGCCATAGGCCGCGATCAGCGCGCCGTAGCCGCGGCGGACGCGCCAGTTGAGGTCGCTGTCCTCATACGCGTCCCAGTCCAGCGTCGACATGTCCTTCAGTTCGCAGCCGTTGATGTAGGTCGAGATCGCGTCGATCATGGGATTCCAGCGATTGCCGGGCTCCAGGCTGAAGCTCGCGGGGACATCCTGGCCCTTCTGGGCGGTCTCCCACAGCCGCTGATAGAAGGCGTCCATGGCGTGCATGAAATCATCGCGCTCGGCTTTCGGAAACGCGTCGCCATAGGCGCGCTCGCGCCAGGGCGGGAGGTCCTTGTTGACCTCGAAATCGAGCTGCTTTGCAATCGCGACGAAGGAGTTGTTGTCCGCCGAATGCAGCCAACCGCAGCCGACGTCGAAGGTGACTTCGGGCGAGGCCTGCACCGTCCAGGCCCGGCCACCGAGCCGGTTACGCGCCTCGAGCACGATCACGGAGAGGCCGGAGCCTGCCAGCGCATGCGCCGCGCCGAGACCGGCGGCGCCCGCACCGATGATCGCGACGTCGACGGAGGAGGGGAGGGACATAGCGGTCAATTTCATCGTCATGCCCGGGCTTGTCCCGGGCATCCACGTCATTGACACCAGTATCGAAGACGTGGATGGCCGGGACAAGCCCGGCCATGACGCATTCGTCGTGTGTCCGAGTGGCCTTAAGCCACCGCTTCCTTGGATTTTTCCGCGCGCTTGCGCTCGTTCGGGTCGAGGTGCCGCTTGCGCAGGCGGATCGACTTCGGCGTGATCTCCACCAGCTCGTCGTCCTCGATATAGGCCAGCGCCTTTTCCAGCGTCATGCGGATCGGCGGGGTCAGGCGCACCGCTTCGTCCTTCGACGTGGTTCGGATGTTGGTGAGCTGCTTGCCCTTGAGCACGTTGATCTCGAGGTCGTTGTCGCGGGTATGCTCGCCGACGATCATGCCCTTGTAGACCTTCCAGCCCGGCTCGATCATCATCGGGCCGCGATCTTCCAGCTTGAACATGGCGTAAGCCACCGCTTCGCCCTGGTCGTTGGAGATCAGCACGCCGTTGCGGCGGCCCTGGATCTCGCCCTTGTACGGCGCGTAGCCGTGGAACAGACGGTTCATGATCGCGGTGCCGCGGGTATCGGTGAGCAGCTCGCCCTGGTAGCCGATCAGGCCGCGGGTCGGCGCGTAGAACACCAGCCGCAGACGGTTGCCGCCGGACGGCTTCATCTCGATCAGCTCGGACTTGCGCTCGCTCATCTTCTGCACGACGACACCGGAATGCTCCTCGTCGACGTCGATGACGACTTCCTCGATCGGCTCGAGGGTGGCGCCGGTGGCCTCGTCCTTCTGAAATACGACACGCGGACGCGACACCGAAAGCTCGAAGCCCTCGCGGCGCATGGTCTCGATCAGGATCGCGAGCTGCAATTCGCCACGGCCTGAAACTTCCATCGCGTCCTTGTCGGAGGCTTCGACGACCCGCAGCGCAACGTTGCCCTCGGACTCGCGCAGCAGGCGGTCGCGGATCATGCGGCTGGTGACCTTGTCGCCTTCGGTGCCGGCGAGCGGCGAGTTGTTGACGATGAAGGACATCGACACGGTCGGGGGGTCGATCGGCTGCGCCACCAGCGGGGTGTCGACCGACGGATCGCAGAAGGTGTCGGCGACGGTGCCCTTGGTCAGGCCGGCGATGGCGACGATGTCGCCTGCCTCGGCTTCGTCGAGAGGAGTGCGCTCGATGCCGCGGAAGGCGAGGATCTTGGTGATGCGGCCCTGCTCGATCGTCTTGCCGTCGGCGCCCAGCACCTTCACGGCCTGGTTCGGCTTGATCGAGCCTGAGGAAATACGGCCGGTGATGATGCGGCCGAGATAGGGGTTGGCTTCCAGAATGGTGCCGATCATGCGGAACGGGCCTTCCTCGACGGTCGGCGGCGCGACATGGCGCACGATCAGGTCGAACAGCGGCTGCATGCCGGCTTCCTGCGACCCGTCCGGGCTCTCGGCCATCCAGCCTTGCTTGGCCGACCCGTAGAGGATCGGGAAGTCGAGCTGCTCCTCGCTGGCGTCGAGCGCCGCGAACAGGTCGAACACCTCGTTGATGACTTCGGTTGCCCGCGCGTCGGGACGGTCAACCTTGTTGATCACGACGATCGGCTTCAAACCGACCTTGAGCGCCTTGGAGACCACGAATTTGGTCTGCGGCAGCGGCCCCTCGGCGGCGTCGACCAGCACCAGCGCGCCGTCCACCATGTTGAGGATGCGCTCGACCTCGCCGCCGAAATCGGCGTGGCCTGGGGTATCGACGATGTTGATGCGGGTGTCCTTCCACTGCACCGAGGCCGCCTTGGCCAGAATGGTGATGCCGCGCTCGCGCTCCAGATCGTTGGAGTCCATGGCGCGCTCAGTCACCTTCTGGTTCTCGCGATAGGTGCCGGATTGCTGGAGGAGGCGGTCGACCAGGGTCGTCTTGCCGTGGTCGACGTGGGCGATGATGGCGATGTTGCGAAGATTCATGAGTGGGCTTCTTTGCGGTCGGACAATGGGTTAAGCGCGATCTCGCCGGTCAGACCGGGACCTCTTCTCGAAACAACGCTTGAAGACTGGAAACGGGGCGCTTTCCGCCCAAAAGGGAAAGCCCGGCATATCGACCGGGCACCCTACGCGTTGCGGCGCAATATAGGCAAAAACCGCCAAAAAACAATGTGTTCTTTGGCCGTTGGTTGATTGAATTTTGTCCGGGAATTCCCGGGGGTTAGGCGAAAAGCCGGGCTCAGCCGCGCCGGCCCTTGATCGCGGCCCAGATCAGGGCGACCCCGCCCAGCCCCACGACCAGGCCTACGAACACCAGCGGTGCCACGTCGGAACCCATCCGGCCGCCCTCGATCACCGACATTCCGCCGAACAGCAATGCGCAGGCACCGGGTAGCAGCATGAGGATCCCGAAGATCGCCATGATCGCGGTCAGGCAGCCGCCGCGCTTGTTCGGCGGGGCAGGAGGCGGTCCCGGAGGGGCTGGCGGCGGCGTGTCGCTGATGCTCATGCCTGCAGGACTCCTGCGGTTGACTGCGCCGCCAGTTCGGCGCGGATGCCGTCGATCTTTCCGTTTCGGTAGAACAGATTGTAGGTGTCGAACGGGATGATCGCGCCGTTCTCGGTGACGAAATGGATGCAGCTGCGCTTGACGTTGCCGACGCAGAAATTGAAGCGATCGAGAAACTGCACGATGGTGACGCGGAATACGTTCTCGTACGTGATTCCCTGCGGCACCTCGAAGCTCGGCAGGCAGCACAGCAATTCGCAGACGCGCTCGCTCGTGTTCAGCGGTCCCGAGGACAGCGAGAACAGATCGATGAATTTCTCCCTCAGCGCCGGATGCTTCTCCGGGCTTATCGTATTGGGCAACAATGCGACGAGTTGCTCCTGCGGGATCAGCGAGGTCAGCGGCAGCACTTTCTTGCCGTTGCGCAGGCCGTAACCGATCGAGATGCTTTCGGGATTGCAGGGCAGCGGGATCATGTCCTTGTCGCCGAACACGCCGGTTTCGACCACGCGCTTGCGGATCTCCGACAGCATGATGCGATCGGTGTTCTTGTCGAAATTTTCGTTGCGGCCGGCGTCCTGCACCGGCTGCAGCGTGACGCCGCGAACGCACTTCCAGGTCAGCGCGTGGCGGACGATGTCGCCGATCTCGGCATCGTTGACACCGCGCTTGATGGTCGCCACCAGCGTGGTCGATACGCCGTAATGCTCGAGATTCTCCAGCGCCTGCTGACGGATCTTGCGCAAATCCGCGCCGCGCAGATTGATCAAAGCGTCGCGTTCGAGCGAGTCGAACTGGAGATAGACCTCGAGCCCGCGCTTGTTCTCGGCGAGCCGCGCCACGAAATCCTTTTCGCGGGCGATACGCAGGCCGTTGGTGTTGATCATGACATGGCGGATCGGGCGGGCGCGCACCGCATCGAGGATCGCGAAGAAGTCGGGATGCAGCGTCGGCTCGCCGCCGGAGATCTGCACCAAATCAGGCTCGCCCTCGCTCGCGACCAGCGCGTCCAGCATTCGCTCGACCTTGGCCAGCGGCGTGAAGCTGGTCCGCGCCGGCGAGGAATCGGCAAAGCACACCGGGCAGGTCAGATTGCAATGCTCGGTGATCTCGATCAGCGCGAGGCAGGAATGCTGCTCGTGGTCGGGGCACAGGCCGCAATCATAGGGGCAGCCGAATTCGGTATGCCGTTGAAAGGCCAGCGGCCGGTCGCCCGGCTTGATGAAATCCTTGCACAGGCGCCAATACGCGGCGTCCGTCGACACGAGCGTGGACTGGACGCCATGCTCCTTGCAGCGCTTCTCGTACCAAACCTCGTTGTCGAGGATCTGGATCTTGGCCGGCACCAGCTTCAGGCAGGTCTCGCAGAGAGATTGGGTCTGGCCCCAGAAGATATAGGGACGCGACTTACGCAACGGCGCGTTCATGCATGGGTCTCGCATTGGGCGCCCTCGCCAGCATGACGACGGCGTAGAGCAGGATGGACAGCGACAGCAGGTGAAACAGCGTGAAGGGGCCGATCAGCGTGCCGTAGGGCTTGAGGAATTCCCACAGGAAGCGCTGTGCTCCATAGTAGACGAGGACGAGGTAGAAACCATTGGTGATCACAAACGCGCTCCGGTTCAAGACCGCCACCACGTAGAGCAGCGCGAACACCCCCATCGCGGCGCTTTCGTAGAGCTGCACGGGATGGCGCGGGATGCCGTCGCCGAAATCATGGCCCCAGGGCCATGCCGTCGGCGTGCCGTAGGTGAAATCGTCGAGGCCCGCGAAAAAGCAGCCGAGCCGGCCGATCGCGATGCCGAGCGCCAGCGGCAGCGCAAAACGGGCGCCGGTTCGGACCGTGATCCCTGCGGACCATTTGTAGAGCTCGATCGCCAAGATGCCGCCGACCAGCGCTCCTTCCACGGAGCGCGCGATGCCGCTCTGGCCCGACAGCCACAGATTGGCGGAGCCGAACAGATAGGCGCCGAGCCCCGCGCCGAACACCAAAGCGGCGAGGTAGGACCGCTCAAAGGATTGCGCCGGAAACCGCAAGCCCTGTCGCGACAGCCCGTAGAGCGCCACGGCCGCAGCCAGCCACGCCGCGATGTCGAAGAGAGTGTGAAGGAAAGCCCCGCTCATGCGGGGACATTAGCCCAGGTTCCCCCGCGGCGGGATAGTGCGGCCGCTTCTTATCCCCGAAGAGGAGCGAGTCAGGCGGCTAGCCGGCCTGCCTCTCCTCGGTCGGATAGACGCCGCGCAGCACCTCCTCGAAGTGCATCTTCACGGCCTCGTTGCACAGGCAGGAGCGCAGGCGCAGGCCCTCGCGGTTGCGGACCAGGATCGATCCGCGTCGCGTGTCGAGCACGCCCTCCGCCTTGAACGACTGGAGCACGCGGCTGGCATAGCTGCGGCCGACGCCGAGCAGTGTCGCGAGTTGCTCGTGCGTCAGAGGCACGCTGCTCTCGTCGCCGGTCCGCTCCATAGCGGCCAGCATCCATTTGGCGGTGCGCTGCTCGATCGAGTGAATGGCGTTGCAGGCGGTGGACTGGAAGATCTGAGCCAGCATGCAGTCGGCGTAACGAGCGAAGACATGGCGCAACGAGGGCGAGCGCTGCTTGGCGGCCTCCAGCTTGCTGACGTGAATTCGCGCAAACGGCCCGCCGAATTTCACGCAGATCCGGGTATAGGCCGGCAGATAACCCTCGCTGACGATGCCGCCCACCGCGCCTTCGCGGCCGACCAGGATGGTCTCGACATCGCGGCCGTCCTCATTGGGAACGAGGAAGGTTGCAAGCGACGGTCCGCAGGGGAAGTGGACGACCTGGACGTCGTCGCCGGGGTTGTAGAGCAGCTCATTCGCTGCGGCGCTTTCGAGCATGACATGCGGCGCAAGCAGGGCGAAGTCGGCCGGGCTCAAGCGCCGCAGCAGATTGTTGGTCGGCCGGCTATCGATCTCGGTGGCGTTGCTGGTCCGCGCGTCCATCTTAAACTCCCATCCGCCTCCACATTTAGCGAGTTCCGACGAGGTCCTGTGTGCACAAGTAGACAGACCTAACAACTGTGATGTGGTGGTTTCGTTCCGGGAACCTCCGCGCCGGGTACAGGCGTCGTGACGCGGTATCCCAGTCAGAGAAACCTCATGCTCCAAGTTACGATGATGGCACCCGCTGTTTCCGATGGTTCAAACTGTCCCGCCGATGTGCTCATTGTCGAGGACGATCCGATCATCGCGATCGACTTCGAAGATCGCCTGCTCGGATTTGGCGTGAAGAGCGTCCGCACGGTAGGTTCAGTGGCGCAGGCGCTGACCGCAATCGCGGCGCACGCCCCCGAATTCGCCTTGCTCGACGTCGGTTTGAGTCGCGAGAACAGCTTTGCGGTCGCCGAACGGCTCGCGGCGCTGAAAATTCCCTTTGTGTTCGTCACCGGCTACGGCGCTGACGCGCGCATCCCGCCCGAATTCGCCGGCCAGCCGCGATTGCAGAAGCCGTGTTCGAGCGACGCGCTGGAGGCGGCGCTCCAGGTCCGCGCGGCGAACTAGCGATACGGCGTCAGGCCGGCTTCGGATCGAGCGTGGTTGACCACAGCGCGACGTCGGCGCGGTCGCGCAAGGTCACCGTCATCTGGCCGGAAGCGCCGTCGATCTTGACGTGACCGAAGAACTGCATGCCGGCGGATGGCGGCAGGTTCTGGTTGTCTTTCCCGGGCGCCTTGACGAAACGCACCTCCGGCCCAAACGTATTGTCGAGCGCGTTCGGACCGAATGTGCCCGCGTGAAGCGGGCCCGACACGAACTCCCAGAACGGCTCGAAATCCTGGAATTGCGCCTTGTTCGGATCGTAATAATGCGCGGCCGCGTAATGCACGTCCGCCGTGAGCCACACGGTGTTGCTGACCGGCGCCATCTTGATGAAACGCAGGATGTCGGCGATCTCGAACTCGCGGCCGCGCACCGGGCCGTCGCCCTGCGCAATGGCTTCCGATCCCCCCTTCGGCGTGTCTGACACGACGAGGCTGAGCGGCATGTCGGAGGCGATCACTTTCCAGGTCGCGCGAGAATTCAACAGGCCGCGCTTGAGCCAGGCGATCTGGTCCGGGCCGAGGAAATAGCTGGCCGGGTCGTAAACGGTTTCGAGGTTGGGGCCGTTCGGGCCGCGATAGCTGCGCTCGTCGAGCACGAACACGTCGAGATGGGGACCATAGGAGATCTGGCGATAGACGCGGCCGGGCTCGACGATGCTCTCGCGCATCGGATACATCTCGTGGAAGGCACGGCTTGCGCGGGCCGCAAGCAGTGCGATGTCGCGCTCCTTGTAGGTCGCCGGCAGCTCCTTCGACAGCGACCAGTTGTTGGTCACCTCATGGTCGTCCCACTGCACGAAGATCGGCACTTCGGCATTGAAGGCGCGAAGATTGTCGTCGGTGAAATTGTATTTGTGCGCGGCGCGGTACTCGTCCAGCGTCTCGGCGACCTTGGCCTTCTCGGGAATCGTGACGTTCTTCCAGATCTTGCCGTCCGCGAGCTTCACCTCGGACTGGATAGGGCCGTCGGCATAGATGGTGTCACCGGAGTGCAGGAAGAAATCCGGACGGTGCTTGCGCATCGCCGAGAAGGTGAACATGCCGCCGTCATCAGGGTTGATGCCCCAGCCTTGTCCTGCGACGTCGCCGCCCCAGACGAAGCTGACGTCGCGACGGTCGGCGGGTGCGGTGCGGAAGCGGCCGGTCACCGGCTCGCCCTCCACCGCGGTGTGCGAAAGATCGCGGAAGCGGACGCGATAAAAAATGTCCTGTCCGCCCGGCAGGTTTTCGATCAGCATCTTCGCGGTGAAGTCGCTGTCGGGCAGCGCCGCGATCGGCGGCAGCGCGCGGGCATCCCTGAACGACTCCGTCGTCGCCACCTCGACCAGCATCTGTGCGGGCCGGTCGGTGCGCGCCCAGACCACGCCGCTGTCGACGGTGACGTCGCCCGACTGCACGCCATGGGTCACCGCCGGCCGGTCGGCCGCGCGGGAGAGATGGGGCATTGCGACCGCGCCGAGCGCGCCGGCGCTGGTCGTCAGGAAACGGCGGCGGGAGAATTTGATGTTCATGAAGACGGTCTCGATATCGCGTGAGGCGATCGCCCAGGGCGGTCGCCATGGTGAAGCAGACGCTATATTGAGACAATGTGACGCGGCGATAACGCGCGAGCGCTTACGCGTTGCCAGCGGCCCGGAATTGGGCACCGGCGCGCTGCAGGTTCTGCGGCAGGCTGAACAGCACCGCCTTGCGGTCGGCAACCGCCGCATGGAACTGGTCGAGCGCGATGTTGAAGGCGGTGAGCGCACCTTCCTCGATCGCGCCGTGGTCGTAGCAGCGCAGCGTATCGCGCAGGATCTCGTCGGCCTCGGTCTGCATCTGATCGAGATCTTCGGTCGTTTCGCTCTTTCGAGCGGCGGTGATCATGTCGAGCAGCCGCTCGCGCAGATGGCTGTTGTTGTCGCGCTCGTCCTTCTTCAGATAGCCCGCAAACCAGGCGCCGATCGAGCCCATGGCCGAGAGCGCCATCAGGGTCCACCAGATGTAATCGCTGTATCTGTCGAGGAAGGTCTTTTCTTCGCCGTCGACGAAAGCGGCGGCGCCGGGATGCACGGGAATCACCGCATCCTTGTCGGTGTCGGGCGTTTCGATCTTCGCCGCCAGCGGGAATTCCGTCACCAATTGCTGGCGTACGGAGAAAAGCTGGCGCGTGAACGCCGCGATGGTGGTTTCGGACACTGCTTTGCGCGCCACGATGTGGTGCGAGAAGCTGATGGTCTTGACCTCGTCATCGGGACGATCGGGCGAGCCGCCGTAAGTGCCCGCGGGAATCTCGGCCGCTTCATAGACCGGATGGTTCTGGGCGATCGCATCCGCGGAATCGATCGCGAGAAAGGTCGGCGTGCCGAAATCCTTGGTGGAAGCGGCGATCGCCTCCGCCGTGATCTTGCTGTTGACGGGACCGGCCGCGAGATAGGCATCAGCCCTCTGCGCCTTGATCGCTTCGACGGCTTCGGTTGCCGGGTATTGCACGATCTCGACCTTGGCGGGATCGACACCGTATTGCTGCAGGATCACCTTGAGCAAATTGACGTTGGCCTGGGTGCGGCCGACCACGCCGACCCGATGTCCGGCGAGCTGCGCGATCTTGGTGATCTTCGCGCCCTTCTTCTTGCCCTTGCCGGACACGGACCATAGCGCCACGACGTTCTTGCGCAGGGTTGCAACCGCTTGCGCGTTCTTCGGTACGTCGACGTCGCCGCGCACAATGGCAAGATCGGCCTTGCCTTCCGCGAGCAGATTGGCGCTGGCGGTGGCGCCGTCGGTCTGGATCGGGCGCAACCGCACAGAACTCTTATGCTGCGCGAAGGCCTGGGTCAGTGCCTGCACGACCTTGACGTCATCGCTGTTGGCGGGGCCGACCGCGATCTTCAGCGTCACCGGCCGCATGGCAAAGTAATAGCCGCCGGCGAGCGCGCCAACGATCGCGAGCACCAGCGCGAGAGTCACGAGCGCCGTCTTCCGCGCCGATGATCGCGGCGAGGGCGGGGTGGGCGCTTCGGCCAGGTCCAATCCCCCGGTCATCGATCTCCCGAACATTCGCTTGAGGCTCAGTTTCATCTTGGCCGGCGGTTTACGCCTGCAAGTGTAGCAAATTTCTTGTCCGGCAGGGTTACATCTCCGTCATGGTTAGCGGATGGGGTCCAATCCCGTATGAACCCGGGGCGTCAGTGCGGTGTTAGGGTAAAGTTCCCCTGAAAGGACGGAGGCGAGGATGACAGAACGGCTCTCGGCGGAGGCACGCAGGCAGGCGCTGGGCGAACTACCTGGCTGGACCGAGGCTCAAGGACGCGAGGCGATCGGGAAAACCTTTGTCTTCAAGGATTTCAACGAGGCGTTCGGCTTCATGACCCGCGCGGCACTGGTCGCCGAGAAGATGGACCACCACCCCGAATGGCGCAATGTCTACAAAACGGTGGAGGTGGTGCTGTCGACCCATGACGCCGGCGGCGTCACCGCGCTCGACATCGAGCTCGCCAAGGCGATGAACGCCATCGCCAAGCTGACACCAGGCTGACGTCTTGCAGGGGAAGGCCGCGTCCCCATCTTGTGATCAGCACGGGATGCGGCGATCTGCCACCCAGGCTGGAACGGGGAGTTTGTCGAACATGGCTGCCGAACACAGCGTCGGTTTCGAGCCCGCCGACCGGCTCGCGGAAGATCGTGAGAGCGTGCGCCGCCGCTTCTGGCGCAAGCTGAAGCGTGTCGCCGCGCATCTGCCGTTCGCGGAGGATCTGCTCGCGGCCTATTACTGCGCGTTCGACCGCCAGACGCCACGCCATGTCCAGGCCTCGCTGCTCGGGGCGATCGCCTATTTCATCCTGCCGTTTGATTTCGTTCCCGACGTGATGCCGATCCTCGGCTTCACCGATGACGCCGCCGTACTCGCCACCGCGATCCGCATGGTTGCCAGCCACATCACGAACGAGCATCGCGAAGCCGCCCGCGCCGCGCTGAAGCGCGGGGTGGATGAGGTGGAGCCGGAAGCCGCGCAATAGCTGTCGCCGCATACTCCGCTGTCATTCCTCGCGATGGTGCGGAATCCAGCACGCCGCGGCCTTCCGATTGAACCATAACCGTCTCGGAATGCTGGATCGCCGCCTTCGCGGGCGATGACAGCTGTATGTGTGGATGACTGCTCGCTACTTCTTCTCCGCCTGCGCCTGGGCCTGGGCCTTTTCGGCGTCCCACGCCTGGAATTGCTTGAACAGCGTTTCCTTGTCCGCGTCGGACACTTTTGCGGCCGAGGGGCTCTGTCGCAGGAACGCCTCGAAGCGTTGCCGCGTCACCGGTTCGACGCCGTGGCGGTCGAGCCATTGCTGCGCCACCGGCAATCTGTTCCAGCCCGCCAGGGGCGCCGCGAGCGAGACCTCCTTCCACTTTGGATGGAAGGGCGGGTTCTGCAGCGTCGGGAATTTCGTGAAGAACGCGTCCACGTACAGTGCAAGCTTGCGGTAGCGCTCGGTGTTGGGCGCCCAGTTGTAGGCCGCGAGCACGGCCGGCACCGCGATGGTGTCCACGCTCTCGCCCTCCTTGACCAGGTTCGGATAGTCCTTGGCGGTCAGCGTCGCCGGCAGATAGTCGCTCTGGAGGGGCTTTGCATAATCCACGGTCGCAAGGTGGAAGCGGCCGTCATTGCCGAAGGTCGAAACGGACTTGTACGGTTTGCCGCCGACCACGATGACGGCGTCGATCTCGCCGGCCTTCAGTTTCTCCATCGCGATGCGCTGCTCGACATAAACGAATTTCGCCTTGATCCCGAGCCGCTCGAACACGGTGAGCGCGGTGACGAAGGTGCCGCCGTTGGGCAGATCGACGCTTACAGTTTTGCCTTCCAGATCCTTGAGTGTCGCGACCGATTTTGGCGCGATCACCTGCATCTCTTCGTTGTAGAGCTTCGTCACATAGGTGAATTGCTTCTTGATGTCCTTGGCAAAACCTTTGCGCTCGAGATAGTCGAGCGTATCCGCGCGGACGATTCCGAGATCGACGCCTTGCAGGAACAGGATGTCGGCAACGCTCTGCACCGAACCTCGGCCGACGATTGGCAACACACGAATCCTGTTGCCGTCGTCGAGCGACGGAGGCGAGGTCGGCGCCGAATTGCACATAGGTGCCGCCGATCGTGCCGGTGATCAACGTCACGGTGTTGGCGTTCAGCGACTGCTTGGTCGAGGTCGAACCGAACTGGAAGATGGCTTTCAGGCTGTCAGAGACCTTGGCCGGATCATATTCGGTCTGCTCCGCGCGTGCCGCGAAGGCATAGATCATCATGATGGCGGCAAGCGCCATTCTCAAAGCATTACGCATGATATCCCCTAAAGAGTTCTAGTTCTGAAGCTGGGCGAGGCGTTGCCGCGCCTCCGCCGATCCAAGGCCTGCGGCCTTTTGGTACCAGTCGCGCGCGGCGGTCGCGTCGGCAGCAACGCGCCGCGCGTCGCTCGTGCCCAGCACCGCCGGGTCATAGGTTTGCGCGAGCAGAAATGCAGCCGTTGCATCCTGTGCATTGGCGGCCCGTTCGAGCAGCAGGCGCGCCGCGGCAATGTCGCCGACCGCCAACAGACCGTTCGCGCGCGCCATCAGCCCAGCCAGTGTGTCGGCATCGAGCGTCTTAGCGGGCGGTGGGGGCGCAGGCGGCGCCGCGACTGGCCCGGGCGCCTGGGCTTGCAGCGCGGTTTGATAGGCAGTCGCAATCGCTTCGCGGCTCGGAGCTGAGGCTGCGGGGAGATCCTGCGCGTCAGCGCTCGCCAGCCTTGTGTTGCTCAAGCGCGCCGGGTCCTTGTACGCGGTCTGAGGCCTGTCCGGCACGTTGGCCGACGCCATGGCCTGGTCCAGCTCGGCACCCGTCGGGCCGGCAGCGTCGGCGGCGAAGAGATTGCGGAGACTGGGCTGATACAGCGCGGCCGCAACGGCCAGCGTGGATGCGATGAGAACCGCCGCGAGAACACGCGGGACAATTCTGAGCCGGGGACCCAACGCCCGCGCCGTATATTCGCCTGACTCCGGCACACCGAGCGGATCGGACAGGAACAGTGGAATTGGATCTTCCGGTGACAGATCGAGCCGCGCGGCGCGCGCACGGATATAGGACGCGACGGCCGGATGTGATGCAGCTTGATCGGAATCGAACGATCTCGATTCCCTGGACGGGCGGTACGCCGTCGTCTCCATGGTGATGCTCCCCACTACTAACGCAACGCTGGGGCATCCCGGCTTCAGTCTTTTTGTTGTTGTCCAGAAATGCCCCGCAAACTGGAGCCGGTAAATCGCCGTCTGAATCAGCCCAAAAAACGTCGGCGGCTTGCGCGAATCGGGAGATATTTGGGTTTGATTGAGGCGAGGCGGAGGAATGCCCCGCAATTTTGTCGACAATGGTTGACGGGGATTGACCCGGCGGCGGCGCGGACACTGCCTGTCCCGCGCTCGCGGTCATTCCCCGCGAAGGCGGGAAACCAGTACGCCGCGGCTTCTCGATTCAATGACTGACGTCTCGGAGTACTGGTCGCCCGGTCAAGCCGGGCGATGACAGTTGAGCTCGTGGCGAGCGGCCGTACCGACACACGTCGTGCCGCATAGCCTCACGGATGCAGGATCACTTTGCCCATCGCCTGGCGTCCGGCGAGCACCTTGAGCGCATCCGCCGTCTGCGCCAGCGGGAAGACGCGATCGACATGCGAGGAGATCTTTCCTTCCGCTGTCCACTTCACGAGCTTCTCGAGATTGGCGCGGTTCTTTTCCGGGTTGAGCCGGGTCCAGGCGCCCCAGAACACGCCGCGGATATCGCAGCCCTTCAGCAGCGCGAGGTTCAGCGGCATCTTCGGAATGTCGCCGGCGGCGAAGCCGATCACGAGGAAGCGGCCTTCCCAGGCAATCGAGCGCAGGGCCTGCTCGGCATAGGTGCCACCAACCGGATCGAAGATGATGTCGACGCCCTTGCCGCCCGTAAGCTTTCGCAGGCCTTCCTTCAAATCTTCCTTGCCGTAATTGAGCGCGAGTTCTGCGCCGTGCGCCTTCGCGAATTCGAGCTTCTCGTCCGACGAGGCGCAGGCGATCACCTTCAGGCCCATCAGCTTGCCGAGCTCGCACGCGGCAAGTCCGGTGCCGCCGGCGGCGCCGAGCACCGCGAGCGTCTCGCCCGGCTTCGGGCTCGCGCGATCTTCCAGCGCATGCAGCGCGGTGCCGTAGATGATGATGATGCCGGCCGCGCGGTCATAATCGAGATTGTCGGGGATCTTCACGATCGATGCCGCCGGCAGCGCGATCTTTTCGCGCGCGCCGTTGTGGCCGCAGGAGGCGACGACGCGATCGCCGATCTTCAGATCAGTCACGCCGGGACCGATGCTCTCGATCACCCCAGCCACTTCGGCGGCCGGCGAGAACGGGAATGGCGGCTTGATCTGGTACTTGCCTTGAATCATCAGGATGTCGAAGAAGTTCAGCGCCGCAGCCTTGATCGCGATCACGGCTTCGCCGGGACCGGCCACCGGATCCGGCACGTCGGCCAGAACGAGATCGTCGGGCTGGCAATATTGCGAGCAGAGGATGGCTTTCATGGCGGCACCTTCTTGAGAAGTGAAGTACTGGGCGTTTCGAGTGGATTTATAGTTTGCCCGTTTCTGCCGGATTTAGGTGCGGGCGACAATCCGGTTTCTTTGTCAGTTGGAACGCAGGAGCCTATCCTCCCGTCATTGGGAGCGTAGCGAAGCCTATTTCCGCGGTACGGTTTCCCGCTGCGCGCGCAACGACGAAACAAGAAGGATTCAAACCATGTTTGAAACAGGCCTGCTCAAGGACAAGCGCATCCTCGTCACCGGCGGCGGTTCGGGCCTCGGTGCTGCAATGGCGCACCGTTTCCTCGCGCTCGGCGCCGAGCTCGTGATCTGCGGCCGCAAGCTCGATCGGCTCGAGGCGGCGGCGAGCAAGATGCGCGAAGAGAACGGCGGCAAGGTCACCACGATCGCCTGCGATATCCGAGACGGCACCGCCGTCGAGAGCATGATGGACGCGATCTGGCGCGGGGCGCCGCTCGATATTCTCGTCAACAATGCGGCTGCGACTTTCATCGCGCAGAGTGAGCATCTCTCATTCCGCGCCGCGGATGCGATTCTCGCGCCGACCCTGCATGGTGCGATGTATTGCACGCTTGCCGCCGGCAAGCGCTGGATCGACGGCAAGCATGGCGGCGTCGTGCTCTCGATCCTCTCGACCTCGACCATCACCGGTCGCGCCTTCACCGTGCCGTCGGCGATGGCGAAGTCGGCCGTGTTGGCGATGACCAAAAGTCTCGCCGTGGAATGGGGCCCGAAGGGAATCCGCACCGTCGCGATCGCGCCGGGACCGTTCCCGACCGCCGGCGCCTCGGGCCAGCTCCGCCCCGAGGGTCGCGACGAAGGGTGGGCCGCGCGCAACCCGATGGGACGAGCCGGCGAGCACCCCGAGCTTGCCGACCTCGCCAGCTTCCTAGTCTCCGACCGTGCCGGCTACATCAACGGCGAGATGGTGGTGATCGACGGTGGCGCGCATTTGCGCAGCTCCGGCGTCGAGGATTTGTTGCGCTGGACCGATGCGCAATGGGCGGAGCAACGCGCGGCGCGATCCAGGGCCTAGTCGCCGCGACCTTCGCTAACTGCCTTCCCAAATTGGACTTTCCCGGCTATCCCTGCCCCGGGGACAATGCGCGACCGGGCCATCTTCCAGTCACAATATTGAGGGAACCACTCCAGCATGTGGCGGGTGCTGATTTTAGCTTTGATGACGGGCGTGGCGGCCTGTGGAATCATCGATTCCGCGCGGGCGCAGACGGCGCAGCCTGCGCCCAAGACTGCACCGAAAGAGGCCGCGCCGAAACCGGCCGCGCCGGCGGCCAATACGACCGGAAAGACGGCTGCAAAGCCCGAGAGCAAGCCGGCGGCCCCGCACGCGGCGGTTGCCGGCGGCGCGGAGCCAACCCTGATCGGTCAGTTCGGCACCTGGGGCGCCTATTCGGCCGCGCCCAACGGCAAAAAGGTCTGCTTCGCGCTGGCCAAGCCGTCGTCGTCGAAGACCAACCCGCCGAATCGGCCGCGCGATCCTGCCTATGCCTTCGTCTCCACCCGCCCGGCGGAGAAGGTCAATAACGAAGTCTCGGTCATGATCGGCTATGCGCTGAAGCCGGGCTCTGAATCCTCGGTCGAGGTGGGCGGCGCCGCTTTCGCCATGTACTCGCAGGGCGACGGTCTCTGGATCAAGAACGCGGCCGAGGAAGAGCGGATGGTCGAGGCCATGCGCAAATCCGCCGATCTCGTGGTCAAGGGCATGTCGTCCAAGGGGACCGAGACCACCGACACCTTTTCGCTGAAGGGCCTTGCCCAGGCGCTCGACAAGATCGCGCAGGATTGCAGGCGTTAAGCCTGCGGTCGATAAGGTCGCAATCGGCCGTTCCGGTTGCTATATAGGGCGCGTTCCAGATTTTCTCCCGTCATTCCGGGGCGATGCGTAGCATCGAACTCGGAATCTCGAGGTTCCGGGTTTAGTCCTTTGGACCATCCCAGAACGACCACCTAAATCAGGCCATTCCATGCAACCGACGACCGAGCCGCACAACGCAACACTGGTGGAGAAGACTCCGCTCGAGACCTATGTGCCGCCGGCGAGGCCCTCGCTGATCGGCCTGTCGCGCACCGAGCTTGCCGATCGCCTCGGCGAGATCGGCGTTGCACCGGCGCAGCGCAAGATGCGCGTGCAGCAGCTGTGGCACTGGATGTATTTCCGTGGCGCCCAGAATTTCGAAGAGATGACGTCGGTCTCGAAGGGCATTCGTGCCGAGCTCGCGCAACATTTCACCGTCGACCGGCCCGAAGTCGTGGCCGAGCAGATCTCCAACGACGGCACCCGCAAATGGCTGCTGCGGCTGCCGAGCGGCGACAATGTCGAGCGGGCGCATGAAGTCGAGTGCGTCTACATCCCCGAAACCGATCGCGGCACGTTGTGTGTGTCCTCCCAGGTCGGCTGCACGCTGAACTGCTCGTTCTGCCACACCGGCACGCAGCGCCTGGTGCGCAATCTCACCGCCGGGGAGATCGTCGGACAGGTGATGGTGGCGCGCGATCGTCTGAATGATTGGGCCGATCGCGAAGACGGTACGCGCCGCGTCACCAACATCGTGATGATGGGCATGGGCGAGCCGCTCTACAATTTCGACGCGGTGCGCGACGCGCTGCTGATCGTCGGCGACAACGAAGGCATCGGCATCTCCCGCCGCCGCATCACGCTGTCGACCTCGGGTGTGGTCCCGAATATCGTGCGCGCGGGCGAGGAGATTGGAGTGATGCTCGCGATCTCGCTGCATGCGGTGCGCGACGAGCTGCGTAACGAGCTGGTGCCGCTCAACCGCAAATATCCGATCAAGGAATTGCTGCAGGCCTGCCGCGACTATCCCGGCGCCTCGAACGCGCGCCGCATCACCTTCGAATATGTGATGCTCAAGGGCGTCAACGATTCGCTCGACGATGCCAAGCTGCTGGTGAAGATGCTCAAGGGCATTCACGCCAAGATCAATCTGATCCCGTTCAACCCCTGGCCCGGCACCGCCTATGAGTGCTCGGACTGGGACCAGATCGAAAAATTCTCCGAATACGTCTTCAACGCCGGCTATTCCTCGCCGGTGCGCACTCCGCGCGGCCGCGACATCCTCGCCGCCTGCGGCCAGCTCAAGTCGGAGACGGAAAAGCTCTCGGCCCGTGAACGCCAGACGCTGCGGGCCATGGCGATGACGGATTGATATTGATGATGGCGACGCTCTCAACGCCCGTCATGGCCGGGCTTGACCCGGCCATCCACGTCGAGCCACGAGAGAGCAAGTCGTGGATGCCCGGGTCAAGCCCGGGCATGACGATTGTGGATGTGGCGACGCCGTCAGTCACCAATTCGTTCCCATCATGTCCCTGATCGGCCGCCTCGTCGTCATCTTCATCGGCTTCCTCGCCGCCTGTTTCGTCGGCGGCATGATCGTTGTCGTCGCGCTGTTGTTTCCGGAGTTCGCCGATCTCGGCGCCGGTCCCGTCGATCAGGGCACGATCGATATCCTGCTCGGGTTCGGCTTCATCTTCGTCTCGGGCTTTGCGCTGGTGCCGGCGGCGGTGATCGTGGCGATCACCGAGGCGCTCTACATCCGCAGCGCGCTCGCCTATGCCGTGGGCGGAGGCGTCGTGGGGCTCGCCTGCTATCTCGGCCTGGTCCCGTTTCATTCCGACACGCTGCAATTCGAAGGCATTGTGCGGCGGCATCTGGAGATCATGACCGGCGCGGGCATCGTCGCCGGCGTCGTCTACTGGCTGATCGCCGGCCGCAATGCCGGCGCTTGGCGCAATCCGCCGCCTGCGCGCCAACCGCCTCCGCCGCTGCCGTCGAATTCGCGGCCGGATGCGCGGTGACTTTCTGACTTGTCACGGGGTTTTCATCCCTTTCCCACTGGGCTAAACCGCGCGCCATGAACCGGACTGGACTCTTCATCGCCCTGGCGCTGTGGCTCGTGATCGGCGTCGTTTTCGGCCTCTATCCCGAGCTTGATCTCAAGCTCGCCGCGCTGTTCTTCGACCCTGAGACGAAAACGTTTCCGCTCAAGCTGAACGGTTGGGCCGGCTTCGCGCGCGACGCCGCGATGTGGGTCGCCTGGGCGTTCGTGCTGCCTGCGCTGATCGCGCTCGTGGTCAAGATGGTCCGGCCCGACCGCCCGCTGATGGTATCCGGTCGCGCGATCGTCTTCCTGCTGGTCACGATCATCATGTCGGCCGGCATCCTCACCAATCTCGCCTTCAAGTCCTATTGGGGCCGGCCGCGCCCGGTGGTGGTGACGCAGTTCGCCGGCGACCAGCAATTCGTGCCGTGGTGGGATCCGCGCGGGGGCTGCGCGCGCAACTGCTCGTTCTTCTCGGGCGAGGGCGCGACCGCGTTCTGGACGCTGGCGCCGGCCGCACTGGCACCGCCGGCGTGGCGACCGCTCGCTTATGCCGGAGCCGTGGTGTTCGGCCTCGTGACCAGCGGGCTGCGGATGGCCTTTGGCGGCCATTTCTTCACCGACGTGTCGATCGCCGGCCTCGTCACCTTCGTCGTGATCTGGTTTGCCTACGCGCTGATTTACCGCTGGCCGCGGACCCGGTTTTCCGACGAGGCGGTCGATGCCGCCCTGACTCGGCTGAACATGCCCGCTTACCGGCTCCGCCAGCGCCTGTTCGGACGCAAGACGGGTGCCGAGCCGTCAGTTTGAGCCATTAAAGGGGTGCCGAGCCCCGCGAAATTTGATATTCGCGCGGTCAACCCGTGAAACGACATCAGCCCTTCGAGACCGATTGGAAGCCCCATGACCACGATCCTGAAAAGCCTGCCCAAGGGGGAGAAAGTCGGCATCGCTTTTTCGGGCGGCCTCGATACCAGCGCGGCGCTGCTCTGGATGAAGCAGAAGGGCGCGCGCTGCTACGCCTATACCGCCAATCTCGGCCAGCCGGATGAGGCCGATTACAACGAGATCCCGCGCAAGGCGATGGAGTTCGGCGCGGAGAAAGCGCTGCTGGTCGATTGCCGCACGCAGCTCGTCCACGAAGGCATCGCCGCTATCCAGTCCGGCGCCTTTCATATCTCGACCGGCGGCATCACCTATTTCAACACCACGCCGCTCGGGCGCGCCGTCACCGGCACGATGCTGGTCGCGGCGATGAAGGAGGACGGCGTCAACATCTGGGGCGACGGCTCGACCTTCAAGGGCAACGACATCGAGCGCTTCTATCGCTACGGCCTCCTGACCAATCCGGGCCTGCGCATCTACAAGCCCTGGCTCGACCAGCAGTTCATTGACGAGCTCGGCGGCCGCGCCGAGATGTCGGCGTTCATGACGGCGCAGGGCTTTGCCTACAAGATGAGCGCCGAGAAGGCGTATTCGACCGACAGCAATCTGCTCGGCGCGACGCACGAGGCCAAGGATCTTGAAAGTCTCGACAGCGGCATCAAGATCGTCAACCCGATCATGGGCGTGCCGTTCTGGCGTGACGACTGCAACGTCAAGGCCGAGAAGGTTGTGGTGCGTTTCGAGGAAGGCCAGCCGGTCGCGCTGAACGGCCAGACCTTCTCTGATCCCGTCGCGCTGTTCCTCGAAGCTAACGCCATCGGCGGCCGCCACGGCCTCGGCATGAGCGACCAGATCGAGAACCGCATCATCGAGGCCAAGAGCCGCGGCATCTATGAAGCGCCCGGTATGGCGCTGCTGCACATCGCCTATGAGCGCCTCGTCACCGGCATCCACAACGAAGACACCATCGAGCAGTACCGCATCAGCGGCATGCGCCTCGGACGCCTGCTCTACCAGGGCCGCTGGTTCGATTCGCAGGCCCTGATGTTGCGCGAGACCGCGCAGCGCTGGGTCGCGCGCGCCGTCACCGGCGAGGTCTCGCTCGAGCTGCGCCGTGGCAACGACTACTCGATCCTCAACACCGAAAGCCCGAACCTCACCTATGCGCCGGAGCGGCTCAGCATGGAGAAGGTCGAGGACGCGGCGTTCACGCCGGCCGATCGCATCGGTCAGCTCACCATGCGCAACCTCGACATCAACGATACCCGCGCCAAGCTGAAGCTCTACAGCGACACGGGCCTGCTCTCGGGCAGCGAAGGCTCGCAGATCTTCCGGCTGGAGAGCGACAAGAGCTGACACGCTCCATCCGGGCTACGAAACAAAACAAAAAATGGCCGGGATTGCTCCCGGCCATTTTGCATTTGTGTGTCGCCTCAGCGCGGCGGCGCGGTGCCGGGCGGGGGCGGCGGCAGCGAGGCCTGGCCGCCGTTGAGCAACGGCGTGATGTTGCGGACGGTGACGCGCCGGTTGATCGCGCTCGGTCCTTGCGTCTGCTCCTTCAGGTACTGCTCGCCATAGCCTTGCGACGTCAGGTTTTCAGACGGCACACCGAATTGCTGGGTCAGCAATTCGGCCGCGGACTGCGCACGACGGTCCGACAATGACAAATTGTCGACGTCGTTGCCGACCGCGTCGGTGTGACCTTCGATCAGGAACACCACGCGCGGGTTGGCCTGGATCGCACGGTTGAGACCGTCCGCGATCGACTGCAGCTTCGCCGCCTGGTCCGGTGGGATGGTCCACGATCCGGTCTCGAAGTTGATCGTGTTGAGGTCGATGCTCGGCATTTGCATGCGAACATTCGGGCTGTAGCGGATCTCGTCGAGCGTGTAGCGACGGTTGATCCGCTGCACCGGCGGCGCCACCATCGTCTCGTAGATCACGTCCGGCGAGGCCTCCTGGGCGTCGACGATATAGCGATCGTAGGGCATGTTGACGACGGGCGGCGGCGCGTCGACATAGAAACCGCCGACCGACTGCGGATCGCGGTAGCTGTTGTCGATGATGACGAGCTCGCGCCCGGCCGGGTCCCTGCGGATTCGCCGCAGCAGCCGACCGTCCTGACCTACAACGGTAATGATCTCGCTGCCGTCGGGACGGATCACCACGGTGCGGGTATCGGCGCCGACAGTTTCGGTGCGGATGTCGCGGGCGCCATAGCGGAAGCGATAGAGATCGTTGCCGCGGACGTAGGTCTGCCCACCCGGATCGCGGATGATGATGCGGTCCGGCTCGGTGTAGACGGTGCGGCCGCCTTCGACCGACTCGCGGCGCTGGTTGCGGTAGTCGGCGATGGTGGCGCCGATCACGGCACCGGCGACGACACCTGCACCGATCGCGAGCGGCGTCAGGTCACGCTGCGGCGGACGCGGCGGTGGCGGCAGGGGCGTGGTCGTCGTGGGCGCGGCGCGGAACGCCGGCGCAACCGTGGGCGCCGCGTATTGCGCCCTGTTGGGCGGCGGGGTCGCAGCCGCCGAGCCCGGCACGGTGCTCGGTGCAGCGGCGCCGGCGGGGGGAGCCGGCGGCCGGGGCGGGGCGCCTGCCTGCGGCTGGGTCGGCGGAGCTCCGGCAGCGGGTGCACCAGCAGGAGGCGCACCACCCTGGCGTCCAGGGGGCGGTGTCACGGCGCCACCGGGGGCCGGCGTCGTTGTCGGAGCCGGAGTTGCACTAGGCGCAGGAGGCGAACCTGGACGGCCGGGCGGCGGCGTCGGAGTGCCACCGGGAGTCGGCGTGGCCGTCGGCGCGGGCGTGGCGCCTGGAGCAGGTGACCCTGCAGCCGGGGGCGCACCAGGACGTCCGCCGGGAGGCGGCGTACCGGGGCGGCCAGTCGGCGGCGTGCCCGGCGTGCTGCCTGGAGCCGGCGTCGCGGTCGGCGCAGGAGTCGCCGTCGGTGACGGTGTGGCTGCAGGTGCAGCCGGAGCACCCGGTCGCGCGGTCGGAGCGGCCGGCGCAGGCGACGGTGTTGCCGTGGGCGCCGGCGCTGGGCGTCCCTGCGGAGTTGCTGCCGCAGGCGGCGTCGGTGCGTGCTGCGGAGCCGCGGCGGACGGCGGTGCTGGCGGCGGGGGAGCCGGGCGCGCGGAAGGCGGTGCCGGAGGCGGCGGTGTCGGCGCGTGCTGTTGCGGAGCCGCAGCCGGGGGCGGCGCAGGTTGCTTCGGGGCGGCGGGCGGCGGTGGGGGCGGCGGCGGTGCCGGACGGGCCACAGGTGGCGGCGGCGGCGGCGGCGGTGCCGGACGGGCCGCAGGTGGTGGCGGGGGCGGTGGCGGCGCTGCTGGGCGCGGCGGTGCCGCAGCCGGCGGAGGCGCTGCCGGCGGATGGGGAGGTGCAGCTGCGGGCGGCGGTGCGGCCGGGCGCGCGGGCGCCGCGGCCGCTGGTGGTCCCTTCGGCGGCTGCTTCGGTTTTCCGTCAGGGCCGGTCTCTTGTGGCTGCGCCTGCGCGACGACAAGCGGCGGCGCGCCTTGTGCATGCGATGCGGAGCTTGCGAATTGCATCGCGGTCAGAGCCGTGGTGGCAAGCAGCACGAAACGAAGGTTGGTCATGTGGTGAACTTCCCCGGAAGGTTCTTTGACGAAGTGTTCGGATGAACAGCTACGCGTTAGGCCGGATTGTGGCGGACGAAGCGGACGCGGCCCGATTTATTTCTGCACGCAAATCACCTCACTATGGTGACGTTCATTGCGCATTCAGACGCAGGTTGCAATTGCCTCGGATCTGATGCGTCGCCTCATGCGCGATCCCGCGGCGGACTTGCATCCGTCGCGGGATTCGGCGTGAGCGGTCCGTTCGGTCCGCGTGATGGAATCTCTTCAGGCATGCGGCCCGGCAATTCGTCGGGCGGCGCTGGCGAGCCGGGCTCGCGCACCGGCGGTGCGATTTCAGGCTGCGGATTGCTCGGCGGAATCCCCGGCGGCGGTTCGGTGGGCGTACCGGGCGTCGACGGCGGTATCTCGGGCGGCTCGATCGGCATTACATAGAGACCTTGCGGTTGTCGCCGAGATCGGGGCGCGTGTTCGTCACCGCCGCGGCCGCCATCTTCACATAGGAAATCACGGTGCCGGGCGAGTCCCAGAACTCGGCATCGTCAGGCGTGACCTTGAGCACGCGGATGTTCGGATCTTCCGCAGAGTCCCACCACGCCTTGGCCGGCGTCGAGAACAGCTCCTTGATCTTGGCACGGTCATTGGAGATCATTGCGGTGCCCGTCAGCGACACGTATTTCTGGCTGCCGGCATCTGCGAACGACAGGTTGATGGACGGATTGCGCGCGATCTCCTCGTCCTTGTGACGCCGCGCGTCGGTGAGGAAATAAATCGTGTTCGCGTTGCGGTCGAGATAGGCGCTCATCGGCCGCGCGCGGAGCTTGTCGCCATCGCGCGTCACCAGCATCGCGAATCCGATCGTCTTCATCAGATCCCATACGCGGTCGACGTCGCGGGCATTGTCGTTGGCCATGTCGTGCTCCTTCTTGCAAGGGACGACAACGGCGCGCGCGGAACGAGGTTCCGGCCGAAGGATGGAACTTATCTATTCCGGCGCGTGGCAAACCGCCTCGATGTTGTGTCCATCAGGGTCGAGCACGAAGGCGCCGTAATAGGTCGGATGGTAATGCGCCCGGATGCCCGGCGGCCCGTTGTCGCGCCCGCCCGCTGCAATCGCCGCCTTGTAGAACGCGTCCACCGTGGCGCGGTCCTTCGCCAGAATCGCGACATGCACCGGCTTGTTCAGCGCGCCCTCGCCGCCGATCCAGAAATCCGGCTTGCCGTCGGCGCCGAAGCCGGCGGCTGGATCGTGTCCGGTCTGCTCCTGCGTGACCTCCATGATCAGGCTGTAGCCGAGCGGCGCCAATGCCTTGGCGTAGAACGCCTTGGCGCGCTCATAGTCGGAGACCGGGAAGCCCATATGGTCGATCATTCGTAACATCCGTTGTTCGTCGTCAGCGCGACAGGAACGTATTGCTCCGCGTCTTGCGCGCAACCACGAAACCGCGCGCGACCATGTCGGCGATACAATCGTCCCGCCATTCCTTTTGCGACAAATGCTCGATTACCACCGCGCGCGGCCATAGCAATTGCGGCGCGTCGCGGAAGAAGCCGATCAAAACGCGATCCTCGAAGCCCTCGACGTCGATCTTCAGCGCGTCCACCTTGGTGACGCCGGCCTCGCCGAGAATGCGCGTCAACCGCAGCGAGGGCACCTTGATCGCCTCGGCGCTGGCCGTGCCGGTGACGACATGCGTGGCACCGAGATTGTCGCCGCCGCTCTCGATCATCAGCTCGCCGTCGCTGTCGCCGGCGGCCGCCTGCACCAGGCGCACCTGCGTCGCTTTCGACGCGGCCTGGTTGAACGACAGCCGTCCAAACGTCATCGGATGCGGCTCGATGGCGATCACTTTGCCTGATGGCCCGACCTGTCGCGCCATCACCAGCGCGAAGGTGCCGACATTGGCGCCGACGTCGACGAACACGCCGCCCTCCGGGGTGTGCTGGCGCAGGAAGTCGAGCTCGTCGAGATTGTAATCGGGATTGAACAGCGCGCCGCGCTCGGTGGCGCTGCCCTGGTGATAGAAGCGGAACGATGCGCCCTGGTATTGCACGTCGATGGGACCACCGCGCAGCAGGTTCACCAATCGCGACAGCCAGGGCCGGAACGCGCCGCGCTTCAGCCCCGATTGTGTCGCGAGGCGAATGATCGCGGCCTGCGCCGCGTTCGGCGCAAACGCGCCGAACGGCGCGGACGAAGGGGCATTATCGGTCGCCAAGTCAAAGTCCTCGTTGCAAGCGGCGCATGCATAGCCGGTTTTGCCGGGGACTCCAACGCTCGATCCGGGCAACAATCTCTGGGTCGTCCCGGCCTTCGCCGGGACGACGAAGAAAAGAGACCGCCCCTCACGCCGCCTTTTTCGGCGCCTTGCGCTGGCGCAGGAAGCGGCCGAGCAGCTTGCGCTTGCCCTTGCGCGGGATCAGGTCGATATCGCTGACGAGTTTTGCGCCGCCCTTGCGGCGCTCCAGCACGATCTTGCGGCTGTGGAAGGCTTCCAGCTCGACACGATGCGCGACGCTGACGATGGTGGCCTTCGGCAGTTCGTCGGTGATCATCTTCATCATCTTGTCCTGGCTCTTCTCGTCGAGCGCCGAGGTCGCCTCGTCGAGCACGACGATATCCGGGTTGTGCAGCAACAACCGCGCGAAGGCGAGGCGCTGCTTCTCGCCGCCGGACAGCGTCTGGTCCCAGGGTGCTTCTTCCTCGATCTTCTCCTTGAGATGGTCGAGGCCGACCTTGTGCAGGGCCTCGCCGATCTCCTCGACCGTCCAGTCGTCTTCCGCGCCGGGATAGGCGACGGCACGACGCAAGGAGCCCGACGGCACGTAGGGTCGCTGTGGCAGCATGAACAGCCGCCGGTCGGGATGGAAATTGACGCTGCCGCCACCCCATGGCCAGAGCCCGGCGATGGCGCGCACCAGCGTGCTCTTGCCGGTGCCGGATTCGCCGGCCACCAGCAGCCGCTCGCCACGCTCGATCACCACCTCGGTCTCGCCGACCACGGCGGTGCCGTCATCGAGCGTGACGGAGAGATCCTTCAGCTCCAGCATGGCGTCATTGCTGGTCTCGCCGCGCTTGATGCGGCCGAAGCCGTCGCCCAGCTCGGCGCGCTCGAGGCCGTCGAGCGACATCATCAGCGAGGCGATGCGGCGAGCGCAGGCATTCCAGTCGGCGAGCCGCGGATAATTGTCGACCAACCAGCCGAACGCGCTCTGCACGATGGTGAAGGCGGAAGCCGCCTGCATCACCTGACCCAGCGTCATGCTGCCGTCGAGGAATTTCGGCGCGCACAGCAGAAGCGGCACGACCGGCGCAACGAGGCTCGATCCCTGCGACACCAGCGTGGTGCGCATGTGCTGACCCGCGAGCCGCGCCCATTGCCGCAGCACGTTGGTGAAATTGCGGTCGATGCCGTCGCGCTCCTCCTCCTCGCCGCCGAGCAGCGCGATGCTCTCGCCGTTCTCGCGCACGCGCGTCAGCGTGTAGCGGAAATCGGCCTCAGCCTGGTTCTTGTCCTCGGAGACCTGCACGAATTGGCGGCCGATCACCAGGATCGAGCCCGATGCGATTCCCGCATAGAGCATCGCGGCGATCACCAGGAAGCCGGGAATGGTCACCGACGATCCCGCAAGGGTGACGGTGAGCGCGCCGCCGATCGTCCAGAGCACGACGATGAAGGTCACGGCCGACAGCAGCGCGGACGTCACGCCGGCGAGAAAATCCACCGGAGAATCGGTCGCGACGCGCAGATCCTCCGCGATCCGGTATTCCGGATTCTTGTGGTCGCCGCTGACGAGATTGAGCTGGTAATAGCGGCCGTTGCCAAGCCAGCGCGTCAGCACGCTTGCCGTCAGCCACGCCCGCCAGCGCCGCTGGATGCCCATGCGCGCGAACACTTGTGCCACGCCGAGCACGATGCTGCCGATCGCGAGCGGGAAGAATACCGCGGTGAGATGGAAGACGGTGGACGCCTCGCGCTTCTCGATCGCGTCGAAGATCGCCCGATTCCAGACATTGATGCCGTATTGGAAGCCGACGGTGAGGACGATCAGCAGGCCGAGGCCGACGGAGTAGAGCCACGCAAGCCGGTCGCCGTTGCCGCCCCAGAAGCCGCGCGCGCTGATCCAGAAGCGGGTGAGGAGATAGTCCTTGCGGGCCTGCTCGGCCTCTTCAGGCGACAGCTCCGGGTCGGGCTCGACCAGCTCGGGCGGCGGCGGAGCCACTTCCCCGCCGGTCTCGCCGATGATTTCGACGATGGGCGGCTTCTTGCCCGATTCGCGTTTTCTGACCGGCTTTTGCATGGCCGGATAACGCAAGCTAAATCAAAAGGTTCCCGTAGGTTCCGGGCGTCAGCTCACTCGGCGGCGCCGTCGCGCACCCGGCGCCGCGCGACCCGGTGCAGCACGCGCGATAGCTGATCGATCGCGTAGGGCTTCTGCACGAGCTCGAAATCGACCTTGCCGTCCTGGGACAGCGCCTCGCTGTAGCCGGTGGTCAGCACGACCGGCACGCCGATGCCGCGGTCGCGGACCGCCTGCGCGAGATCGAGCCCGGTCATGCCGGGCATCACGATGTCCGAGAAAACGACATCGAAGCGATCGGCATCCATGACCAGCTCGGCGAGTGCATCGGTTGCGTTGTCGATCAGCGTGACGCTGTAGCCGAGCTCGGTGAGGCCGTCGGCCGCGAAATTGGCGAGTTCGATATTGTCCTCGACCAGCAGCACCGACATGCCGCTGCCGGCCACGGCCGGGGCCGTATTCGGTGCCTGCCGCTGCGGCAGCAAATCCGGCGCCACGCGCGGCAGGTAGAGCGAGAAGGTGCTGCCGTGGCCGACCTCGCTGGTGACTGTCACCTCGCCGCCGGACTGCCGGGCGAAGCCGAACACCTGCGATAGGCCGAGACCGGTGCCGTGGCCGATCTGCTTGGTGGTGAAGAACGGTTCGAAGATGCGCTCGAGCCGCGTAGCCGGAATGCCGATGCCGGTGTCGCTGACGGCAATGCCGACGAAACCGTGTTTGCCAGCAAGGTCACGGCCGCCTGAAAGATCAGGGTTGCCCGAGACGGGAGCCCGCGTGTCCGCAATGGTCGCCGCGGCCTCGACGTTGAAGACGATCCTGCCCTTGCCGTGCATGGCATCGCGCGCATTGGTCGCCATGTTGATCAACGCCGTCTCGAACTGGCTTGCATCGGCATTGACGAGGCAGGGCTCGGCCGGCAGCCGCATCGCGATTTCGATCGCGGGTCCGAGCAGCGTCGCGAGCATGTCGTGCAGCGACTGCAACCGCGCGCCGACGTCGAACACCTCCGGCTTCAAGGTCTGGCGGCGCGCGAAGGCGAGCAGCTGCGATGTCAGCTTGGCTGCGCGCCCGACCGCGTCTGCGATGGCCGTGATGTAGCGCTGGCGCCGCTCCTCGCTCAGCTGCGGCCGGTTCAGCAGGTCAACGGAGGCGCGAATCACGGTCAGGAGGTTGTTGAAGTCGTGCGCGACGCCGCCGGTGAGCTGGCCGAGCGCCTCAAGGCGCTGGCTGTGCTTGAGCGCCTCCTCGGCTTCGCGCCGCGCGGCGGCCTCGGCCTGGAGATGCTGGGTGCGCCGGAACGCGAACGCCAGCAGCAGAAACAGCAGCGCGGTGGCGGGAATGCCGAACACCAGATGCTGGCCCATGGTGGCGAACCAGCGCGCGCGGATCGCCGAGGTCTCCAACCCCGCGCTGACATAGATCGGGTATTCGGCGATGCGTCGGTAGCCGATGCGGCGCTCGACCTCGTCCCATGGCCAGGCAATGGTGATGAGGCCATGCTCGGGGTGAGCTGCGATGCTGCGGCCGACCGGCCCGTTAGGATCGAGCCTGAGGTCGCGATCCAGCCGCGGAAGATGCGCCAGCACCACGCCGTCGGTGCGTCCCATGGCGAGGAAGCTGCCAGGGTCGGAGCCGATCCGGGCATAAAAGCTCTCGAAATATTCCGGGAGGACAGAGGCCTGGATCACGCCGATGAAGCTGCCGTCGTCGGAGCCGCGGCGGCGGCTGACCCCGAAGAAGCGCGCGCCCTGATAGGGCTGGCGCGGCGTCAGGGGAACACCGATGTAGCTGCCGATGGTCTGGTCGACATGGGCGGCAAAGTAGTCGCGGTCCGCAAAGCTCTGCGCCGGCGGCGGCGAGGCCAGGCTGTTGACCAGCGACTTTCCGTCCGCATCGAAGATCCATGCCGATTTGAGCTGCGGCAGCGAATCGGAGAGTTGCTTCAGGCGGCGGTGCAGGGCCGGCTCGCGCGAGCGGATGATGTCGTCGGGCATGCCGCGCACCACCTCGTTGATCTCGGCGAGGCTGCGGTCGATGGTCTCGAACACCTTGAGCGCATGCTCATGCGCGACATCGAGGGTGCGCTCGATCTCGCGGTCGGCGATATCTTTCGTCGAGGTGTAGGAGATCGAGGCGGCGATCGCGAACAGCGCAATCGGCAGCGCCAGGGACGCAGCCATCATCCACTGCAGCAATCTCAGCGAATTGCGTTGTGCGCCCTGCACGGTCGCTCCGGTCCCACGCCGGAGAGCTTACTTGAATTTCGCGCCGGGAAGGAAGCGGCTTGTGGCGGGAACCAGAGGTTGCAACCCGCCTGCTTGCGCGCGCAGGGGTGCAGGCAAAATCTACTCGAACACCTGCCCGTCGTAGAATGCCCCGGCCGTTCCGGCCGGGGATCGCAGCATGAATGACGCCTAGATCTGGCGCTCGACCATCTTGAGCTTGAGCTCGGCGATGGCTTCCGCCGGGTTGAGGCCCTTCGGGCAGGCCTTGGCGCAGTTCATGATGGTGTGGCAGCGATAGAGGCGGAACGGGTCCTCGAGATTGTCGAGCCGCTCGCCGGTCGCCTCATCCCGCGAATCCGATACCCAGCGGTTGGCCTGGAGCAGCGCGGCGGGACCGAGGTAGCGCTCGCTGTTCCACCAATAGCTCGGGCAAGAGGTCGAGCAGCAGGCGCAGAGGATGCATTCATAGAGGCCGTCGAGCTTCTCGCGGTCTTCGTGGCTCTGCTTCCATTCCTTCTGCGGCGTCGGCGAGGTCGTCTTTAGCCACGGCTCGACCGAAGCGTATTGTGCATAGAAATTGGTGAGGTCGGGGATGAGGTCCTTCACGACAGGCTGGTGCGGCAGCGGATTGATCTTCACCGCGCCGTCCTTCACGTCGTGCATCGAGCGGGTACAGGCCAGGGTGTTCTGGCCGTCGATGTTCATCGCGCAGGAGCCGCAGACGCCTTCGCGGCAGGAGCGGCGGAAGGTCAGCGACGGGTCGATGTTGTTCTTGATCCAGATCAGGCCGTCCAGCACCATCGGCCCGCAATCATGGGTGTCGACGTAATAGGTGTCGACGCTGGGAGTCTTGCCGTCGTCCGGATTCCAGCGATAGACGCGGAATTCACGGACCTCAGTCGCGCCCGCGGGCTTCGGCCAGGTCTTGCCGCCTGATATCTTGGAGTTCTTCGGAAGTGCGAATTCAACCATTTCGATAAAGCTTTCGCTGTTCGCTCAGTACACGCGCGCCGTTTAGTAAACGCGAGCTTTGGGCGGGATGTACTGGACGTCGTTGGTCATGGTGTAGTCGTGAACGGGGCGGTACTCGATCTTGACCTTGCCGGAATCTTCCAGCCAGGCCAGCGTGTGCTTCATCCAGTTCTTGTCGTCGCGCTCGGAGAAGTCCTCGCGGGCATGCGCGCCACGGCTCTCGGTGCGGTTGGCGGCCGAGTTCATCGTCACCACCGCCTGCGAGATCAGATTGTCGAATTCGAGCGTCTCGATCAGGTCGGAATTCCACACCAGCGAGCGGTCGGATACGGCGATGTCGATGATGCCGCTATGGACCTTCTCGATCAGGTTCTGGCCTTCGCTCAGGATGTCGCCGGTGCGGAACACCGCGCAATTGTTCTGCATCACGTGCTGCATGCCTTCGCGCAGCTTCGCGGTCGGCGTGCCGCCGGAGGCGTAGCGGTAGTGGTCGAGCCGGCCGAGCGCCAGGTCGGACGAATTCGCCGGCAATTCCGGCTGGCTGGCGTTCGGCGTGAGCTTCTCGGCGAGGCGCAGCGCCGCGGCGCGTCCGAACACGACGAGGTCGATCAGCGAGTTGGAGCCGAGGCGGTTGGCGCCGTGCACGGAGACGCAGGCGGCCTCGCCGATCGCCATCAGGCCGGGGATGATGGCGTTGTCGTCGCCGTCCTTCTTGGTCAGGACTTCGCCGTGATAGTTCGTCGGGATGCCGCCCATGTTGTAATGCACGGTCGGCACAATTGGGATCGGCTCGCGCGTCACGTCGACATTGGCGAAGATCTTTGCGGATTCCGAGATGCCCGGCAGGCGTTCGGCCAGCACCGCGGGATCGAGATGGTCGAGATGAAGGAAGATGTGGTCCTTCTTCTTGCCGACACCGCGACCTTCGCGAATCTCGATGGTCATCGCGCGCGAGACGACGTCACGCGAGGCCAGATCCTTGGCGGAGGGCGCATAGCGCTCCATGAAGCGCTCGCCCTCGGAGTTGACGAGATAGCCGCCTTCGCCGCGCGCGCCTTCGGTGACGAGACAGCCCGAACCGTAGATGCCGGTCGGGTGGAACTGCACGAACTCCATGTCCTGCATCGGCAGACCGGCGCGCAGCACCATGCCGCCGCCGTCGCCGGTGCAGGTGTGCGCCGAGGTGCAGGATGCATAGGCGCGGCCATAGCCGCCGGTGGCGAGGATCACGGTCTGGGCGCGGAAGCGGTGCAGCGTGCCGTCATCGAGCTTGAGCGCGATAACGCCGCGGCAGGTGCCCTGGTCGTCCATGATCAGGTCGATGGCAAAGAACTCGATGAAGAACTCGGCCGCGTGACGCAGCGACTGGCCGTACATCGTGTGCAGCATGGCGTGGCCGGTGCGGTCGGCGGCGGCGCAGGTGCGCTGCGCCTGGCCCTTGCCGTAGTCCATGGTCATGCCGCCGAACGGGCGCTGGTAGATCTTGCCGTCTTCGGTGCGCGAGAACGGCACGCCCCAATGCTCGAGCTCGTAGACCGCCTCGGGCGCGTTGCGCACCATGTATTCGATCGCGTCCTGGTCGCCCAGCCAGTCCGACCCCTTCACGGTGTCGTACATGTGCCAGCGCCAGTCGTCCTTGTGCATGTTGCCGAGGGACGCCGAGATGCCGCCCTGCGCCGCGACGGTGTGCGAGCGGGTCGGAAACACTTTGGTGATGCAGGCGGTACGAAGACCGGCTTCGCTGCAGCCGACCACGGCGCGCAGGCCTGCGCCGCCGGCGCCGACCACGACGACATCATAGGTGTGATCTTCGATCGGATAGGCTTTGCCGTTGGTGGCGGGAGCGCCGTTGCCCTTGCCATTGGTCTCTGTGGCCATGGGTTTAGACTCCGGAGGAAAGTTTCAGGATCGCGTAGGTCGAGGCGAGCGCCACGGCGAACGAGAAGAAGTTGTTGAGCATGATCGAGATGAGCTTCAGCTTCTCGTTATGGATGTAGTCCTCGATCACGACCTGCATGCCGATCTTCATGTGCCAGGCGCTGGCGAAGATGAAGAGCAGCAGGATCACCGCGATCGGCAGCGAGCCGAGAATCTGTGCGGCGCCGGCCTGGTTGCGGCCGAGCAGCATCATCACGATCACGATCACGGGGATCATCAGCAGCGTCATGGCGACGCCGGTGATGCGCTGGCGCCAGAAATCGGAGGTGCCCGAATGCGCCGCGCCGAGATTGCGCACGCGGCCGAGCGGGGTGCGCATGGAGGAGCCCTTCGGGGCGCCGTGGGATTCGTCGAAACTCATCGTCCGCCTCCGATCGCGTAGGCGATGATCCAAATGAGGACCGTGAGCACGATGCCGCCGATCAGGGCGCCCCAGGTCAACGCTTCGCGCTCATTGGCCTTGAAGCCGTAGCCGAGGTCCCAGACGAAATGCCGGATGCCGCTGAGCATGTGGTGCATCAGCGCCCAGGTGTAGCCGAACACGATCAGGCGGCCGATGATGCTGCCGGTGAAGGCTTGGACGTGGCTATAGGCGGCGGGGCCGGAGGCCGCCGCAATCAGCCACCAGGCCAGCAGCAGCGTTCCGGCGTAGAGGGCAATTCCGGTGGCGCGATGGACGATGGAAAGCGCCATCGTCAGGGTCCAGCGGTAGGTCTGAATGTGCGGCGAAAGCGGTCGTTCGATCCGTGCGGTCATGGGCTTCAATTGCTTTATTGCGGCCCAGCATGGGGCGCGCGGGGATCGCGAAAGGTCGGCTCTATTTACGGAGTCGATTTCACCTGCGCAATCACCAAATCGCCATAAACCGAACTTGAGTTCAGCTCTAGGCCCTTGATGTAACAAGGCCAATCGGAGACTTGGTATACCAGAGGGGTGGCGCACCGGCTAAAGATAGAATATAAATTCACCTCTTGTAATGAGACCCGAGACGCATTGAAATTACTATTGGAACGGCTCCAAGCCGCTGCGGGCCGGCCAGGGTTCGAGCCAGTCAGTTCATGACGTTCGAACCGGTAGGGATGGTCGGCAAGCAATCTCCAAGTTCCGCGAAGCGCGCCGATTTTTCGCGAGACGGGCGGATATGCGCAGTCCGCATCCCACCCCGGACCGGAGATGCGGCGGTCGACCCGACAAATCAGATCGCCTAGAGCATTGCGGGCAGCCGTTTCCGAGCGATGCATCGGAGAAGTTGCGACCCATCGCCGGGGCAGGTCAGGGGTGATTGCAGGACTTGATATCAAGGAGATCGCCGAACTCGCGCTGCTGCTGATCGCAACCGGCGCGCTCTCCGGATTTTTGGCCGGCGTGTTCGGCATCGGCGGCGGCGCGATTCTGGTGCCGGTGTTCTACGAGTGCTTCCGCATCGCCGGTGTGCCGCTCGAGGTGCGCATGCCGCTCTGCATCGGCACTTCGCTCGCTGTCATCATTCCGACCTCGATCCGTTCGTTCCAGGCGCACTACAGGCGCGGCGCCGTCGATCTTGCGATCCTCCGGGTCTGGTGGCTGCCGATCCTGATCGGCGTCGTCGCCGGCAGCGTGGTCGCGCGTTACGCGCCGGAGCGACTGTTCAAGATCGTGTTCGTCGCCGTCGCTTGGTCGGCCGCGGTACGGCTGATCTTCGCGCGCGAGAGCTGGAAGCTCGGCGATGATCTGCCGAAGGGCCCCTTGATGCGAATCTACGGCTTCTGCGTCGGCATTTTGTCGACGTTGATGGGCATCGGCGGTGGCCTGTTCTCGAACCTGCTGATGACGTTCTACGGCCGCCCGATCCACCAGGCAGTGGCGACATCGTCGGCGCTCGCGGTCTTGATCTCGATCCCCGGCGCGCTCGGCTACATCTATGCCGGTTGGCCTGCGGCGGTGAGCTACCCGGCCGTTGCAGCCCTGCAGGTCCCGTTCGCGCTCGGTTACGTCTCGCTGATCGGCGCGGTCCTGGTGATGCCAATGAGCCTTGTGACGGCACCGCTCGGTGTGAAGGCTGCGCATGCAATGTCGAAGCGGACGCTGGAAGTCGCGTTCGGGTGCTATCTGTTCATCGTCGGCAGCAGGTTTGTGATGAGCCTGGTGGGTGGGCACTAATTGACGGACCGGTCCTTCAATCTCACTTCGCTGTGGCCCCACATTTGAAGATTGCCTTGCGCCTCCAGGAGGTCGGCCTCAACCAACGCCTGAATGCGGGCCGCAAAGACCTCAAAATCGACGGGAGCCGCTAGCGCTTCTTCCTTTTCGACCCTCTCAACCGCGCAGTACAGGACCATTGCGAACTTCTGCCATCGCGACTTCATGACAGAGAAAATGACGCGATCCAAATCGGTCTCCAGCACAGAGGACGGAAGTGAAACGTCTTCCCACCGGAGTGTGCTGTCGATGGTGGCAGGCCGTCCCGGCGGTTCAAGATCCGGAAATCGCTTGTAGATCAATCGCAGAAGCTTGAATTGCAAATGGAAAACCGCCGTTACGAGCGGATCTGCAAACAGCTTTCGGCCGTCATCGCCAACATCGACGATCGCGGCCTCCGCTCGCCGGAATGCTGCGGCGGCATCGAGCAGGTGCTTGTGTATCTTCTTAGCTTGCTCTCGGTTCATGTCCCCCCAGCCCGGAGCAGTTGCGCCCCTATTTCTTCGCGTAAAGATCCTTGTACGTATCCCGCAGCACGTTCTTCTGCACCTTGCCCATGGTGTTGCGCGGCAGCTCGTCGACCACGAAGACCCGCTTGGGCATCTTGAACTTGGCCAGCCGGCCGTCGAGCGCCTTCAGCACCGCGGCCTCGGTCACATCGGCGCCCTTGTTGCAGACCAGCACCGCCGTGACGCCCTCGCCGAAATCAGCGTGGGGCACGCCGATCACGGCGGATTCGATCACGCCGGGCATGGCGTCGATCTCGCTCTCGATTTCCTTCGGGTAGACATTGAAGCCGCCGGAGATCACGAGATCCTTGCCGCGGCCGAGAATATGGACGTAACCCTTGGCGTCGATCTTGCCGAGGTCGCCGGTGATGAAGAAGCCGTCGTCGCGGAATTCCGCCTTGGTCTTCTCCGGCATGCGCCAATAGCCCTTGAACACGTTCGGGCCCTTGACCTCGATCATGCCGATTTCGTCACGGGGCAGCTCCTTGCCGGTCTCGGGATCGGTGACGCGTACGGACACGCCGGGGAGCGGAAAGCCGACCGCGCCGGGCACGCGCTCGCCGTCATAGGGATTCGACGTGTTCATGTTGGTCTCGGTCATGCCGTAGCGCTCGAGCACCGCGTGCCCCGTGCGCGCCGACCATTCGCGATGGGTTTCGGCGAGCAGCGGCGCCGAGCCCGAGACGAACAGCCGCATGTGCTTTGTGGTTTCGCGCGACAGCGCAGCGTTCTGGAGCAGACGGGTATAGAACGTCGGCACGCCCATCAGCACCGTGGCACGCGCCATCAGCTTGATGATCAGATCCGGGTCGAGCTTCGGCAGGAAGATCATCGATGCCCGCGCAAACAGCGTCACGTTGGTCGCCACGAACAGGCCGTGGGTGTGGTAGATCGGCAGTGCGTGGATCAGCACGTCCTTGTCGGTGAAGCGCCAGAAGCCGACGAGCGAGAGCGAGTTCGACGCCAGATTGTCGTGGGTCAACATCGCGCCCTTGGAGCGGCCGGTGGTGCCGGACGTGTAGAGGATCGCGGCGAGATCGTCGTTTGCGCGCGCCACCGTGGTGAATTCGCTGCTCGTCTTGTCGGCGGCGTCCGTCAGCGAGCCCTTGCCGTCAGGCCCGAGCGTCTCGACTTTGGCCTTCACCTTGGCGGCGATGGGGGCGAGGCCCTCCGCCTTGGCGGGATCGCAGACCACCAGCGAGGGCTCGGCATCGCCGATGAAGTAGTCGAGCTCGTTGAGCGTATAGGCGGTGTTGAGCGGCAGATAGACTGCGCCGGCCCGCACCGTGGCCAAATACAGCACGATGTTGGTCACGGACTTCTCGACCTGCACCGCAACGCGGTCGCCGGGCTTCACGCCGCGCGCGACCAGCACATTGGCCATCTGTCCGGCCCGGGCGATCAGATCACCATAGCTGATGCGGACCCCGTCATGCGTCTCGATCGCGAGGCGCTTCGGATCGTCGAGGCCGTCGAACAGGCGGGAAAACAGATTGGCGTTGGCAGCTTGGTTCATGCAAGATTTCCTCGACCGCAAGGCTTGACCGCAACGATCGTCAGAGGCCGGTCAAAACCGAGGGCTGGATTAGCAAAAACCGCCCCGATGAAGCAACGGAGACAGTTTGCATGACCAAAAACGGGAAACGCGTGGCCTGGGTGACAGGCGGGGGCAGCGGGATCGGGGAGGCCGGCGCCGAGGCGCTGGCGGCCGACGGCTGGACGGTGGTGGTTTCGGGCCGGCGCAAGGACGCCCTGGATACCGTGGTCGCGAAGATCGCCCAGACGGGCGGGGCCGCCGAGGCCATCGCGCTGGACGTGTCGGTCGCCGCCGCGGCCCAGAAGGCGGCTGATCAAATCGTTGCGAAGCACGGCCGGATCGACCTGCTGGTGAACAATGCCGGCATCAATGTCCCTAAGCGGAGCTGGAAGGACATGGAACTGGAGGGCTGGGACCAGCTGGTCCAGGTCAATCTCAACGGCGTGCTCTATTGCATGCGCGCGGTGCTGCCGACGATGCGCAAGCAGCAGGACGGCTCCATCATCAACGTCTCGTCCTGGGCCGGCCGCCACGTCTCGAAAATGCCGGGCCCGGCCTACACCACGACCAAGCATGCGGTGCTGGCGCTGACGCATTCCTTCAACATGGACGAATGCGTCAACGGCTTGCGCGCCTGCTGCCTGATGCCGGGCGAGGTGGCGACCCCGATCCTGAAGCTGCGCCCGGTGGTACCGAGCGAGGAGGAGCAGGCCAGGATGCTGCAATCCGAAGATCTCGGCCGCACCATCGCGTTCATCGCGAGCATGCCGGCGCGGGTGTGCATCAATGAACTGCTGATCAGCCCGACGCATAATCGCGGGTTTATCCAGACGCCGCACAACAGGGATTGAGCGGCAGGTAGATCGTCGAGGCGCGTCATTGCGAGCGAAGCGAAGCAATCCAGCGGTGCATCCGCGGTGGCAGCCTGGATCGCTTCGTCGCTTCGCTCCTCGCAATGACGCCCCCCACGGAGAACCACGCACTTAGTTTCACCCATCACAAAGAAGTTTTGTTCGAAACCGCTTCGCAAACGCTCCCGTAGTTCGAGCCAACGACGGCGCTGCTGCTTCACACTCGCAGGTCGCAGCCACTGTTGTTGCCCAACTCGAACGCCGGCAATCGCCGGTCACAATCCAATCGGGAGACCCTCCATGTCGAAGCGTATTGCCTATCTCACCGCTGCGGCCTTCAGCGCGCTGGCCATCACCGCGACCGTCGTCGCGCCCGCCCGCGCCGAGGAAAAGACCGTCATGGTCGGCGGCGCCGCGATGTTCCCGTCCAAGAACATCGTCCAGAACGCCGTCAACTCGAAGGACCACACCACGCTGGTGGCGGCGGTGAAGGCGGCCGGCCTGGTGCCGACGCTGGAAGGCAAGGGTCCGTTCACGGTGTTCGCGCCGACCAACGCCGCCTTCGGCAAGCTGCCGGCCGGCACCGTCGACACTCTGGTGAAGCCCGAGAACAAGGCGACGCTGACCAAGATCCTCACCTACCATGTCGTGCCCGGCAAGCTCGAGGCGTCCGACCTCACCGACGGCAAGAAGATGAAGACCGCCGAAGGCGAGGAGCTGACGGTGAAGAAGCAGGACGGCAAGGTCTGGATCCTCGACGCCAAGGGCGGTACCTCGATGGTGACGATCTCCAATGTCAACCAGTCGAACGGTGTAATCCATGTGGTCGACACCGTGCTGATGCCGGCGACGTAAACACCGCGCCGTCCGGCTTCATCCCCGAACCGGATGCGACGAAATGGCGAGCCGGGGGTACCCGGCTCGCTTTATTGTGACCACGATAGCCAGCCGACATGGATTCGATGCCGAACAGGGCGTAACGAAAGCGGAAGCATCGGCGTATAATTGCTGTCAGACGATGTTCAGGACGGAACCGCCATGTCGAGCCTCACAGTCACCGACGAGCAGGTCAGCGCCACCCCGGCCAAAGTGATCCAGCCGGCCTGGGTCCGGGTCATGCACTGGATCAACGCTTTCGCCATGATCCTGATGATCCTGTCGGGTTGGCAGATCTACAACGCCTCGCCGCTGTTCGGTTTCAGCTTTCCGCGCGAGTACACGCTCGGCGGCTGGCTCGGTGGCGGCCTGCTCTGGCACTTTGCGGCGATGTGGCTGTTGATGATCAACGGCCTTGCCTATCTCGTCACCGGCCTTGCCACCGGCCGCTTCCGGAAAAAACTGCTGCCGATCACCCCATCCGGCGTGCTCCACGACGTCAGGGCTGCGCTGACCTTCAAGCTCGGCCATGCCGATCTCTCCGTCTACAATTACGTCCAGCGCGTGCTCTATGCCGGCATCATATTGATCGGCGTGATCATCGTGCTGTCGGGGCTGGGAATGTGGAAACCGGTGCAACTGCACTGGCTCGTGTCCCTGTTCGGCGACTATCCGACCGCGCGCTACATCCATTTCTTCTGCATGGCCGCGATCTGCGCCTTCCTGGTCATTCATGTTTTACTCGCGCTGCTGGTGCCGAAGAGCCTGCGCGCGATGATCATCGGCCGTTGAGTGGAGAGAGAGTCATGGCGAAGCGCTCATTCCTGATCCCGGGCGTCGACAAGCGGCTGCTGATCAAGGATTCCATCAAGACGATGCCAGAGGTCAGCCGCCGCCGCTTCATCGCGGGCGGCGCAAGCCTCGGGGCGCTGACGCTGCTCACCGGCTGCGACGTGATCGACTCGTCCTCCGCGGAGGAGATGCTGAAGTCGGTTTCGAAATTCAACGATGCCGTGCAGGATTTCATCTTCAATCCCGACGCGCTGGCGCCGACGTTTCCCGAGAGCGCGATCACAAAACCGTTTCCGTTCAACGCCTATTACGATCTCGACGACGCGCCCGATGTCGACGGTGCCGACTGGAAGCTCGAAGTCCGCGGTCTCGTCGAGAACAAGAAGTCGTGGACGCTTCCCGAGCTGTACAAGCTGCCGCAGGCTACGCAGATCACCCGTCACATCTGCGTCGAGGGCTGGAGCGCGATCGGCAGCTGGACCGGTACACCCATGCGCGACTTCCTTAAGCTGATCGGCGCCGACACCCGCGCAAAGTATGTCTGGTTCCAGTGCGCCGACAAGGACGGCTACAATTCTCCGCTCGACATGCGCACCGCGCTGCATCCGCAGACCCAGATGACGTTCAAATATGCGGGCGAAATCCTGCCGCGCGCCTACGGCTTCCCGATGAAGATCCGCGTGCCGACCAAGCTCGGCTTCAAGAACCCGAAATACGTGGTGTCGATGGAAGTCACCAACGACTACAAGGGCGGCTATTGGGAAGACCAGGGGTACAATTCGTTCAGCGGAAGCTAGCTGTTGTCGTCCCGGCGAAGGCCGGGGCCCATACCGCGAGGTCTATCGATTTTCGCTAGATGCCAATCCCGAACGACCAGTCTTCCCCAAAATGCTCCCTGTGGTTATGGGTCCCGGCCTTCGCCGGGACGACACTTGTTATGAGGCCGGCTCCACTTTCCGCTGGCACAGCGCGGCAACCGCGCCCAGCGCCAGCAGCGCCGCCGACACATTCAGCGCGTAACTCAAGCTCCCCAGCGCGTCCGTGATCGCGCCGACCACGATCGGGCCCAGCGTCTGGCCGACGCCGAACGAGATCGTCATCGCCGCGATCGCGGTCGGCCACACCTCGGGCGGATAGTTGAAGCGCACGAAGGCGGTGGTCGAGCCGACTACGGCGAAGAAGGCGACGCCGAACACGATCGCCGAGACCGCGAGCCATGCCGGCGAATGCCCGAGCATCGGCAGGGCGGCGCCGAGCGCGTTGGTGCCGAGGATGATGGCGGTGGCAAGACCACCGCGATCGAGCGCGAGCACGCGGCGCCAGGCCCACGGCGTGACGAAGGCGCTCAAGCCAATCAGGCTCCAGAACGCGGCCTGCGCTGCGGCCCCGCCGCCGCCGTCGCGCACATAGGCGATCATGAAGGTCATGTAGGCGATGTAACCCGCGCCAAACAGGAAGTAGCCGGCGAGGTAGATCAGCACCGGAAAAATGGCGAAGGCGCCGTGGCCGCCTTGCGAGAAACGCACGCCGCTCTCGATGCGGACCAGGAACAGCGGCACGGTCATGACGACAGACAGCAGCGTCATCGCCCACCACACGATCCACCACGAGCCCGGCCCGAAATATTGCAGCGTGAACGGGGCGATCAGGCCCGAGGCGAGAATGCCGATGCCGGGTCCGGCATAGAACAGGCTCAGCAGGAAATTGGCCCGCTCCGGGCGCGACTGCGCAATGGAAGCGGCCAGCGCGCCGCCGGCGACGAAACCGGCCGCGGCGCCAACGCCCAGCACGAGACGGGCCAGGCTCAGCGCAACGAAGTTCCCGGTCAGCGCGCAAGTCGCAAGCGCGGCGACGCAGGCCAGGGTTCCGCCACGGATCGCGGCCGACCAGCCGACCCGTTCGATCAACCGGGATGCCACAAGCGCGCCCGCGAGGTAGCCGACGGCGTTGATGGTGTTCATGAAACCGGCCGCCGAGTAGGACCAGCCGAGGTCCTCCCGCATGTCGGGCAGCACCAGCGAATAGGCGAAGCGGCCGATACCCAGCCCAACCGTCGCAGCCAGCGACAGGGTCAGGATCAGCCGCGCGGGATGGGCGTCGGGCGGGGGACGTTCAGGGGCGTGCAAATGGGTACTCCGGCATGCGCAGTGTGGCAGGCCCTGCCCGCGTTGCACAGAACCGAAGCGGCAATGGTGTCTTGCCAAGCACGCAACGCCGCTCTAGCACTCCGGCCGAAATCGACCTCAGAGGAAACGACCATGGCGACCCACAAACTGCTGCTGCTTCCCGGCGACGGTATCGGCCCCGAGGTGATGGGCGAGGTGAAGCGGCTGATCGACTGGCTCAGTTCGGCGGGGATCGCCAAGTTCGAGACCGACACCGGCCTCGTTGGCGGTTCGGCCTATGACGCACACAAGGTGTCGATCTCGGAAGGCGACATGGCCAAGGCCAAGGAGGCCGACGCCATCATCTTCGGTGCGGTCGGCGGTCCCAAATGGGACGCGGTGCCCTACGAGGTGCGCCCCGAAGCCGGCCTACTGCGCCTGCGCAAGGATCTCGGTCTGTTCGCCAACCTCCGTCCCGCGGTCTGCTACCCGGCGCTGGCGGAGGCCTCCAGCCTGAAGCGCGAGGCGGTCGAGGGCCTCGACATCATGATCGTGCGCGAACTCACCGGCGGCGTCTATTTCGGCGAGCCCAAGACCATCACCGATCTCGGCAACGGCCAGAAGCGCGCCATCGATACCCAGGTCTACGACACCTATGAGATCGAGCGCATCGGCCGCGTCGCCTTCGAGCTTGCGAAGAAGCGCAAGAACAAGGTGACGTCGATGGAGAAGCGCAACGTCATGAAGTCGGGCGTGCTCTGGAATGAGGTCATGACCCAGGTCCACAAGCGCGAATATCCCGACGTCACGCTCGAGCATCAGCTCGCCGATTCCGGCGGCATGATGCTGGTGAAATGGCCGAAGCAGTTCGACGTCATCGTCACCGACAATCTGTTCGGCGACATGCTGTCCGACATTGCTGCGATGTTGACGGGATCGCTCGGCATGCTGCCCTCGGCCTCGCTCGGCGAGGTCGACGTCAAGAGCAAGAAGCGCAAGGCGCTGTACGAGCCCGTGCACGGCTCGGCGCCTGATATCGCAGGCCAGGGCCTCGCCAATCCGATCGCGATGATCTCGTCCTTCGGCATGGCGCTGCGCTACTCCTTCGACATGGGCGCGCTCGCCGACAAGGTCGACGCCGCGATCGCCGCGGTGCTGGCCAGCGGCCTGCGCACCGCCGACATCAAGTCGGAAGGCACCACTGCCGCCTCGACCACGCAGATGGGCGAAGCGATCTTGAAGGAATTGCAGAAGCTGCACGCTTAGAGCCGTAGCCCGGATGGAGCGAAGCGAAATCCGGCGTTCTTCCCGCGTGTCGAAAATCCCGGATTGCGCTTCGCTCCATCCGGGCTACACGACAAACAAAAATGGCCGGGCGCGAGCCCGGCCATTTGATTCGGTCGATATGTCCGCCTCAGTACAGCGGGAAATTCTGCGGATAGCCGCCAACATCCTGCGGCGTGCTCAGCGGCTGGCGATCGATCGGGCGGTTGAGATTTTCGCGCGCGAAGGTCGGATAGCCTACCGCCGGCGGGAAGGCGTAGTCGGAGAACTTGCGGTCGCCCGGATTGACCTCGGTGCCGCCGTCGAGCCAGGAGCGCTTGCTCACATAGATGCGGGTGCGGCCCTGCTGATAGCTCGAATTGGGGCCGCTCGGGCCGTAATAGTGACGGCCGCTGTCATAGCGCTGCTTCTTGGTGTCGGCCGAGGCGGGTGTCGCGAAGGCTGAGGACATGGCAATCACGGCGCCGGCCGTAAGCCACATCGCCAGTTTGTTCGCGGCAGAGAAATTCGAGCTCATCACGTCCCCTTCAGGCGGCAAGCCGCCAATCAATTTCACGCTCATACTAACCCGGCCGGGGCGGCTGCAACTAGGTCTATTGGGTCACACCAGCGCTGAATAATCGTGCGCGCCGGCAAAAGTTGCATGGATACAGCCACTTGAGCTTGATGCCGATCAGAGCGCGCCGCGCAACTGCGCATTGGCGGCGCCGAGCAGCCAGTCCGACGCGCCCGGGGGCGCGCAGGGGCGGCGCTTCAGCTCCGCATGGGCGAACAATTCGGCCAGCTTCGGCTCGTTGCCCGAGGTCAGCAGCGTTAGCCGGTTCAGCGTGCAGGCGATCGCGGCGCGCCGCGCAGGCAGGCTGTCGCCCTGGCAGGAGAATCCGGAGATCTGGAGCGCCGGCTCCTCGCTGCGCTTGAGGTAGCCGAGGCAGGCCCGCGCGCCCTCCGCCGGACCGGTCGGCTGGAATAGGGCGACGGGGCCGAATTTCGTGTCGATCAGGCCGGCTTGCTCCAGCGGGGTCGCGGTGCCCAGTCCCATCCGGACGGCCAGATCCATTGTTGCTGGACGCGTCACGTCGAATTCGCCGCCTTCCCGGTAAATCTCGAGCTCGGCCACGGTCCTGTCTGCCTCGCTGGCCCAGCGCATCACGTCCCTGCGGCCGCCTTCGGGATGCCTGAAGATCGCGTAAGAAGCTGTTTTTTCTGACGAATCGAGCCGGCTAAGGGCGAAGGCCGGAGGCGACCGGTCGGCCACGCTCCAATCGGGCTTCAGCGCCGGATCATCGTCGCGCAAGTTGGGCAGCTGGCCGAGTGCGGCAAGGCCGAGGATGGCAAACAGTACCAAAATCCCCACATAGGCGAACAGGCGCGCCAGCGTGCCGACGACCTCGTCGGCGAAGGCTGCAAGCGCCAGATGGATCTGGGTGGGGTTTGCGGCCGTGCTGGCCTCGGGCGAGTGCATCCACGTCCCTAAGGCATGGTCCAACGTTGTCTTGAGGCCGGTTCTCGCATAGAAGCGCTGCTCTTCCTGTTTAAGCCTCAGCTTCAGGAAAGAGCTTTTTCGTCGGAGAGTGAACGATGGGTTACAAAGTCGCAGTCGTCGGCGCGACCGGCAATGTCGGACGGGAAATGCTCAACATCCTCGACGAGCGCAAATTCCCTGCGGACGAGGTGGTGGCCCTGGCGTCACGCCGCAGCATGGGCGTCGAGGTCTCCTACGGCGACCGCACGCTGAAGGTCAAAGCGCTGGAGCATTACGACTTCTCCGACGTCGACATCTGCCTGATGTCGGCCGGCGGAGAGGTGTCGAAGGAATGGTCGCCGAAGATCGGCGCCGCCGGCACGGTCGTGATCGACAATTCCTCGGCCTGGCGCATGGACCCGGACGTGCCGTTGATCGTGCCGGAAGTGAATGCGGACGCGACTGCGGGCTTCAAGAAGAAGAACATCATCGCCAACCCGAACTGCTCGACCGCGCAGCTCGTGGTCGCGCTCAAGCCCCTGCACGACAAGGCGACGATCAAGCGCGTCGTGGTCTCGACCTATCAATCGGTGTCGGGCGCCGGCAAGGACGCGATGGACGAACTGTTCTCGCAGACCAAGGCCGTCTACACCAACCAGGAGCTGATCAATAACAAGTTTCCGGCGCGCATCGCCTTCAACGTCATCCCCCAGATCGACGTCTTCATGGAGGACGGCTACACCAAGGAAGAGTGGAAGATGATGGCGGAGACCAAGAAGATTCTTGATCCCAAGATCAAGCTCTCCGCGACCTGCGTGCGCGTGCCAGTTTTCGTCGGCCATTCCGAGGCCGTCAACATCGAGTTCGAGAACCCGATCAGCGCGGACGAAGCACGCGACATCCTGCGCAAGGCGCCGGGTTGTCTCGTCATCGACAAGCATGAGCCCGGCGGCTACGCCACGCCGTATGAAGCCGCCGGCGAGGACGCCACCTATATCAGCCGTATCCGCGAGGACGCGACGGTGGAGAACGGTCTCGTGCTGTGGTGCGTCTCGGATAATCTACGCAAGGGCGCCGCGCTCAACGCGATCCAGATCGCGGAAGTCCTGATCAACCGCAAGCTGATCAGCGCGAAGAAGAAGGCGGCGTAAGCCGTGCTGCCGTAGGGTGGGCAAAGACGCGAAGCGCCGTGCCCACCATCTTTCCACAATTGCTAGAAAAGTGGTGAGCACGCTTCGCTTTGCCCACCCCACAAGAGCTGCGGACCTACGCCATCTCGCGCGCGTTCCTGAATTCCTTCGCCGCCTTGTCCAGCACGAACAGTGATCCCTCCGCGACGCCGAAATAGGCGCCGTGGGTCTGCATCTGGCCGCTCTCGACCGCCTTCTGCACGAACGGGAAGGTCATCAGGTTTTCCAGGCTGCGGAACACCGCGGCCTTCTCGATGCGCTCGACGAATTGCGCCATGGTCTCGTGGTCGCGCTGCTCCACCACTTCGCCCGGCTTGATGAACATCTGCATCCATTTGCCGATGAAGTCGCCCGGCGTGAGCGGCTCGATCTTGTCGACGAAGGCGCGGATGCCGCCGCACTGGGCGTGCCCGAGCACCACGATGTGCTTCACCTTCAGCACCGTCACGGCATATTCCAGCGCCGCCGAGACGCCATGCGCGTTGCCGTCGGGCTGATACACCGGCACCAGATTGGCGATGTTGCGGACGACGAAGAGTTCGCCCGGCCCGACGTCGAAGATCACTTCGGGCGAGACGCGGCTGTCGCAGCAGCCGATCACCATCACTTCAGGGAACTGCCCCTTCACCGACAGCTCGCGGTAGCGGGTCTGCTCGGTCGGCAGCCGCTGGGTGGCGAAGGCCTTGTAGCCTTCCAGCAAATGCTCTGGGAATGTGGTCATGGCCTATGCCTAATCATATACCGCTGGGACGAACAAGCCTTTCGAATAGGCAGGCCAGATGCTATCGGCTTCGGTCGGAATGAGATGAGGAAACCGGAAGGAACGCTTGCATGACCCGCCCGCGCCGCAGCCATCTGTTCATGCCCGGCTCCAACCCCCGCGCGCTGGAAAAGGCGCGCAATCTCGCCGCCGACGGCCTGATCCTCGACCTGGAAGACTCCGTCGCGCCCGATGCCAAGGCAGTGGCACGCGATGGCATCGCGGCCGCGATCGCGGCCAAAGGGTTCGGCAAGCGCGAGATCCTGATCCGGACCAACGGCCTCGACACGCCCTGGTGGGCCGACGATGTCGCGATGGCGGCGAATGCCTCGCCCGACGGCATCCTGGTTCCAAAGGTTTCACGCGTGGAGGAGCTCGACACGATCGGCCGCCGTCTCGCCGAACTCGGCGCGGCGCCGACCGTAAAGGTCTGGGCCATGATCGAGACCGCGCGCGCGGTACTGCATGCCGAAGAACTCGCTGCCGCCGGGCGCGATCCAGCGCGGCGCCTGTCAGGCTTCGTGTTCGGGCCCAACGACATCTCGCGCGAGACGCGCATCAAGATGCTGCCGGGCCGCGCGGCGATGATCCCGATGATCTCCCATTGCATCCTGGCGACGCGCGCCCATGGCCTCGAAATCCTCGACGGCCCCTATAGCGACATCGCCAACTCCGATGGTTTCGCCACCGAATGCGCGCAAGGCCGCGATCTCGGTTTCGACGGCAAGACGCTGATTCACCCCTCGCAGATCGAAGCCTGCAACGCGATCTTCACCCCGCCGGAGGAGGAAGTCGCGCGCGCGCGAAAGATCATCGCCGCGTTCGAGCTGCCGGAGAACGTCTCGCGCGGCGCGATCCGTCTCGACGGCGCCATGGTGGAGCGGCTGCACGCCGACATGGCGCGGCGCACGATCGAGATCGCGGACGCGATTGCGGCGATGGGGAAGGGCTGAGGGCAGGCGGTTGCGCTCAAGCCGAACGAACATTGACGCGGTTACCGGTATGCTCGGGGAGCCGCGGTTCTCTGAACGACCACGATCCCGGCTTTTCCCGTTGCGGTGGTGAAAGACAATGCTACCCTCACGCTCGATATTGATCCGGGCAAGCATTTGATGCGCATTTTTTTCCTAGCAGTCCTTCTCGTTACGTCATTTCCATTCGCCACGCCGGCGCTTGCGCAGCAGGTTCGGGTTGCGCTCGTCATCGGTAACGGCGCCTATGAGAAGGTAGCCGAGTTGCCGAACCCGACGCGCGATGCGGCCGACATCGGCCGCGCGCTGGAGCGGCTCGACTTCAAAGTCACCCAGGTCAAGAACGCGACTGCGCAAGAGATGAGGAAGTCTGTCGTCGAGTTCGGCCGCTCTGCGGAGGGAGCAGACCTTGCGGTCGTTTTCTATGCCGGACACGGCATGGAGGTCAGCGGCGAGAACTGGCTGATTCCGGTCGGCGCAGAGCTGCGCAGCGATACCGACATCGAAAGCGAGGCCATCAGCCTGCGCTCGGTGAGCCTTCAGGTTTCGAAGGCACGAAAGTTGGGCCTTGTGATACTGGACGCATGCCGCAACAATCCTTTTGCCGCAAAGATGAGACGCTCGCTGAGCACCCGGGCCGTGGCTCGCGGACTCGCTCCGACGGAGCCATCCGATAACGTTCTGATTGCGTACGCCGCCCGGGACGGTACTACGGCAAGCGACGGGGATGGCCGGAACAGCCCATTCACGGCATCGCTCCTTCGCCACATTGAAACGCCGGGGCTGGAGATATCGTTTCTGTTTCGTCGTGTTCGTGACGACGTGATGGCGGCCACCAGACGCGAGCAGCAGCCTTTCGTATACGGCTCTTTGTCGAAGGAAGAGATTTACCTGAGAGCTCCGGTGGCGAGCGCTCAAGCGCCAGTCGCGTCGGCTCCCGCGCCTGCAGATGCCGCGGAGGACGAGAAGTTTTGGCTGGCTATCCAGACGTCCATGGTGGCAGGCCTCTACGAGGAGTTTCTGACCAGGTACCCCCGCAGCAGCCACGCCGCAGAAGCGCGCCAGCGGGTGAAGAATTTCAAGGCCAACGAAGTTGCGGTGCTCTCATCCCCAGCTGCCCCTCCGAAACCGGACGCAAAAACCGTCGTCCGAAATCTATTTGCGCCCGAAGATAACCAGAAAGTTGCAGCCATCGCGGCAGCTCAGCAACTCAAACTGCCAAGCTACGCTATATCGCCTGATCAGAATGATCCGCTCAATGCTAACTCCAGATTTGTCGGCGTGTGGTCCAACAAACGTGGATGGACGAATGGCAAAGGACGGTATGCCATGCTGATCGTTACGGAAGTCTCTGCCACCGGGTTAGCCAAGGGACACTACCTCTGGGGACCGCCGACAAAGGCATCGTGGGTGAAGGATGAGGCGGGGTACCGGTCGTTTGCCGAATACATTGTGAACGACAAATTTTCCATCAGCGGAACACCCGTCACCGTCAGGATGGACAAGAACGTCCTTACGCTGTCGTCCGTCAACAAGGAAAATCCAACTGAGAAGGCGAACATAGAGCTCCGCCCTGTCTGGAAGCTCGTGCCAGCGCCGGAGGATGCTTCAAGCAAGCGCGAGAAAACCTCGCAGCCTCGTGCCGCCAAAAAGGAAAGCGCGGCCGAACCGAGCCCGTCAGGCAATGTCAGTGGGACGAGCATGGAAGAGCGCTATCGTGCTTGCAGAAAACTCGTCAAAGGATTTGCCCGGCGCGAGGCTTGTGCCCGTACGGGCGTGATCTAGCACCGGCGGGACATCCTGCCGCTAAACTAATCCTTTGATAAGGGCAACGCCTTAGCGATGCGCGTGATCCGCACGGTCGAGCGACTCCAGTGTCGAGGCATTGGCGCAGAAGCCGTGATAGTTCTCCGCGGCGGTGCCGTCGGCCAGCTCGCGATCGCACTGGCCCTTGTGGCTGCAAAGCGCGCACACCCGCTCCATGTCGCGCAGCAGCAGCGGATGCGCGCGGCCGAGCCCTTCGGCACTGATGCCGAGCTGCTCCAGCATCTTCGGCAGCTCGTCGGCGGCGTGCTTGCCGTGACGGACCAGATCTTCCAGATCGTCAGGCGCGATCCGCAGGTCTTGCGCGATCCGGTCGAAATCGGCGCGGTCGAGCTGCCGGATCTCGTTCAGCTCGCGGCGATGCTTCAGCCAGCTTGCAAAGGACTCGATGAGGTCCTGGACAATGGGATAAGGCCTGGTTGCGGTGCTCATGCGAAGCTCCATTCGAACGACGGAATTGGAGCGAGATTAGGCACAATGGTGCAGGTGCGCGTTGCGCTGGATCAAATACAGCTCTCGTGTCCCGGACGCGCTGCAGCGTGAAGCGCTGCTCGCAGAGCCGGAGCCATCTCGCCGCATCGCTGGGCCCCGGCTCAGCAACGCACCGCTTCGCGCTGCGCTGCGTCCGGGCGCGAGAGCGCCGCACAGCGGAGAAAATTATGCGAACCGCTCCGCCGCCCACGCATACAGGCTGCCCGGGATCGGCTTCTCACCGCCGCGGCCCTTGGGCGAGATATGCAGGCCGATGATGTCGCGGTCGGTGACGAGGCCGAGATAGCTCGAGGGATCGAAGAACAGTTTTGGCTCGGCATGCACGGCGTAGAACGATTGCTTCGGCAAGGCGCAGTGCAGCTCGCCGGTGCGGCGCGCGAGCGCGGTGAGTGCCGCCGGCCCGAAGATCGCGACGCGGATGTCGGAGAGGCGGTTCGAGCCGCCGCGCAGGCGGCGCATCGCAAACGTGACGCGATGGCGCAGCGACAGCCAGTTCGGCGTCAGCTCCTCCTGCTCCATCAGCTCTTCGAAAGCGGCAACGATGCCGTGTTCAGGTGGAAGGTAAATCACGGAGTTGCCGAGCTGGCGCGGCCGCTCCCACGCGAAATAGGGCTTTGCCGGATCGATCTCGACGGGCCTGAGCAGCAGCACGTCGGCGTCGAGCCAGAGGCCGAGGTCCTTCGCCATCAGCTTCATGCGGAAGAAGTCGCTGAACTGAAGCGTGGTCCAGTCGCGCCAGCTGCCGTCCGGCTGCGGCGGTCGCAATCGTTCGGAGAACGCATGTGGCAGGATAGCTTCGGCATCGGCATTCTCGACGCCTGCGGGCAGGCCGGGAATGGTGTCAAAACTGTAGACCGTGACCTTGTGGCCGGCAGCCAGCTGCGAGCGCAGACAGGTCTGGCGCAAGGCGTCCATCGGGCCGTGCCAGAAGGTGACGATGTCGGGCAGCATGCGCGGAGCTTAGAGCATGATCCGGAAAAGTGTGCAGCGGTTTTCCGACAAGATCATGCTCGAAAGATACGGGATAATCAGAACAAAGAAAAAGCCCCGGCGCTTGTAGCACCGGGGCTTGAACAAAAACTTGAGATCAGGCCCAGGCGCGTTCGCGCTTTAGCTTGTCCTCATAGGTGTCGATCGAGGCCTTCTTCTCCATCGTCAGGCCGATGTCGTCGAGGCCGTTGATCAGGCAGTGCTTGCGGAACGGGTCGATCTCGAACTTGACCTTGCCGCCGTCGGGACCGCGGATCTCCTGGTTCGGCAGGTCGATCGTCAGCGTCGCGTTGGCGCCGCGCTCGGCGTCGTCGAACAGCTTGTCGAGGTCTTCCTGGGCCACGCGGATCGGCAGAATGCCGTTCTTGAAGCAGTTGTTGTAGAAGATGTCGCCGAACGAGGTCGAGATCACGCAGCGGATGCCGAAGTCGAGCAGCGCCCAGGGCGCGTGCTCGCGGCTCGAGCCGCAGCCGAAATTGTCGCCGGCGACCAGCACCTTCGCGTTGCGATAGGCGGGCTGGTTGAGGACGAAATCGGGGTTCTCGCTGCCGTCGTCCTTGTAGCGCTGCTCGGAGAAGAGCCCCTTGCCAAGGCCGGTGCGCTTGATGGTCTTGAGGTACTGCTTCGGAATGATCATGTCGGTGTCGACATTGATGATCTTCAGCGGCGCCGCGACGCCTTCCAGCGTGGTGAACTTGTCCATGGTTGCGCTTTCCCGGGATGGTCTAGGGAACCGGTATTTATCGCGATCGGGGCGGAAATCCTAGGCCGAATTCGGCAGATCTCGTCTGCCTAACCGGGCTCTCTGCTCAACCCGGCTCTTGAGCCTCGATCGCGGACATATCGTCGTCCGACAGGCCGAAATGATGGCCAATCTCGTGGATCAGGACGTGGCGAACGATATGGCCGAGGCTTTCGTCGTGCTCGGCCCAGTAATCCAGGATCGGCCGGCGGTAGAGCCAGACCATGTTGGGCAGCCGCGCCACGTCGGCAAAACTCTGCTGCGGCAGGCCGACGCCCTGGAACAGGCCGAGCAGGTCGAACTCGCTCTCGCATGCCATCTCGTCCAGGACTTCCTCGGTGGGGAAGTCGTCGACGCGGATGATCACGCCCTCGCACAGCCTACGAAACTCCGCCGGCAGGCGTTCGAACACTTCATGCGCCATCGCTTCCATCTCGGCCAGCGAGGGCGCTTTCAATTCCGTCCACATGGGCTTCTCATAGCGTGGGTTTCGCGGCGATGCATCCGGCTTTATAAGCGCGGCGAGGTTGACGAGCGCCGTCAAAACGGGGAGCGTAGGCCTCGAAGTGGACGTTCAGGTGGGCAGAAAAATGCGAGCGAAAACAGCGCTGACGCTACTGTGCATGGGGTTGTTTTCGCAGTTTTGCGTTGGCGCGGAGGCCCAGACCGCGGCTCCCGGGATCAGGCTGGCCCAAGCGGCCTCGCGAGACGATCTGCCGCCGCCGCGCAAGCGGACCCCGGCGCGCCTGCGCGTCACGCCCTATTACAGTCCGGATGGCGTCTATCCCCGCTACAATCCCGGTCCCGATGCGGTCCGCGAGTGCAACGCCACCTATGTGCAGGAATATCGCCCGAGCGGCACGGTGATCGTGCCGCATATGAGCTGCTACTGGCGCCGGGGCTGATACGAGCGCGATGCCGTCGCGCGCCGATGAAGCGCCATGTTGCAGGCAGAGGCCGTCATGATGAGATGGATCGCGTTGGCCGTCGCTGCCGGACTTGCCGCAGGCCTGCCTCACGCTTTTGCAGCGCATAGGGTGACGAAGCTGCCGGATGCCTCGGCAGGGCGCGCGGCGTTCGACGGAGGGCGACATGTGCGGCCCGACATCATGCATTACGCTCCGCGTCCTGATCCGCATTATTACGCGCGGCCGGTCTTCTACCGCCCCTATCCCTATGCCGTGCCGGCGCCATTCGTGTTCGGCTATGGACCGTGGCGGTGATGCACTAGCCTGCAGGCGCTTCCGCGGAATGCCGTTCATTCATGATGGGTTCACGTCGCTGTCCGTAATTTAATCTCGGGAGCGACCGCCAATGAACACGGATGACGCGAGCCGGGAGCGAGCGTCGCAACTCCGCTGTCCAGATTCAGGGAGAAGTCGATGCTGAGGATATTGGGTCTCAAGGCAAGCCGGATGCGCTTGCTCGGAATTGCGGCCGCCGCGACGCTGATGTTGTCGGCCGGCACGACGCGCCGCGCTGAAGCGATGACACCAGTCAATCCGACCGCGTTGCCTGCGGCGAAGGCCGCAAGTGACGACATGATCCAGGTTCGCCACGGCGGCGGCGGTGGTGGTGGACATGGCGGCGGCTTTCATGGCGGCGGCGGTTTCCACGGTGGAGGCGGCTTCCACGGTGGCGGAGGACATATCGGTGGCTTCCGCGGCGGTGGTTTCCACGCTGGTGGCTTCCGGGCCGCACCCGCCTTTCATGGCGGCGGCTATCGTTACGGCGGAGTTCGCCACTATGGCGGAGGCGGATTCCATCGCTACGGCATCTATCGTCCCGCCTATTACGGCCATCGCCATTTCCACCGGCGCTACTATGGCGGCTACTATCCCTATTACAGCCATCCGCGCCGCTGCCGGGTCATCTGGACCTATTACGGCCCGCGCCGCGTCTGCCGCTGGCATCGCTGGCACCATCCGTATCGCTATTGGTAAGCACGACCGAAATGAAAAGGGCGCCTCGACGGCGCCCTTGTTCATCCGGTGGCCTAAAGCCAATCCTTCAGTTTCCACGTCGCCGACGTCCAGCGCGTGAGGTTCTCCAGCTTCCATTGCTTGAACATCGCCGGCGGCCAGCGGCTGAGCTTCGAGGCCTCCTCGACCTCGGGCTTGGCGACCATGCGCAGCGGTGCCGCGCGCCGCCGGTGCTGGGGCGTCGCCGCGCTGATCAGATCGACATATTCAGGCTTGCTGGCCATGAGCTGGTGTCCTCGCGAAACGCTCGCGAGGACACAGTGTCGGCGCTGCCGATTAACGGCGGTTTGCCGCAATCACTCAAATTGCAGGGAGCAGCTTACCGCCACTCCCTGATGTCGACGAAGTGACCCGCGATCGCAGCGGCTGCGGCCATCGCCGGCGACACCAGATGGGTGCGGCCCTTGAAGCCCTGGCGGCCCTCGAAGTTGCGGTTCGAGGTCGAGGCGCAGCGCTCTTCCGGAGCCAGCTTGTCGGGGTTCATCGCGAGGCACATCGAGCAACCGGGCTCGCGCCATTCGAAGCCGGCCTTGATGAAGATCTTGTCCAGACCTTCAGCCTCGGCCTGCTCCTTCACGAGGCCGGAGCCCGGCACGACCATGGCGTTGACGCCGCCTGCGACCTGCTTGCCTTCCGCGATCTTGGCGGCGGCGCGCAGATCCTCGATCCGGCCGTTGGTGCAGGAGCCGATGAAGATGCGGTCGAGCTTGATGTCGGTGATCTTCGTCCCCGCGGTCAGGCCCATGTATTTCAGCGCGCGGTGCTTCGACAGGCGCTTGGCCTCGTCCGCGATCTTGTCGGGATCGGGCACGCTGCCGGTGACCGAGATCACGTCTTCAGGGCTCGTGCCCCAGGTCACGATCGGCGGCAGCTTCGCGGCATCGAGCCGCAGCTCGTGGTCGAAATGCGCGCCCTCGTCCGAGCGCAGCTTCTCCCAGTAACGCATCGCCGCGTCCCAGTCGGCGCCCTTCGGTGCCTTCGGGCGGCCGCGCAGGAAGTCGAACGCCTTCTGGTCCGGCGCGACCAGTCCGGCGCGTGCACCGCCTTCGATCGACATGTTGCAGACCGTCATGCGGCCTTCCATGCTGAGCGCACGGATCGCGTCGCCGGCGTATTCGAGCACGTAGCCGGTACCGCCCGCGGTGCCGATCTCGCCGATGATGGCGAGGATGATGTCCTTGCCCGTCACGCCATCCGGCAATTTGCCGTCGACAGTGACGCGCATGTTCTTCGCCTTCTTCTGGATCAGCGTCTGCGTCGCCAGCACATGTTCGACTTCCGACGTGCCGATGCCGTGCGCGAGCGCGCCGAACGCACCATGCGTCGAGGTGTGGCTGTCACCGCAGACGATGGTGGTGCCGGGCAGCGTAAAGCCCTGCTCGGGGCCGATGACATGGACGACGCCCTGACGCTTGTCGAACTCGTCGTAATATTCGATGCCGAATTCCCGGGCGTTGTCGGCCAGTGCCTTGATCTGCTCGATGCTTTCAGGGTCGGGGTTCGGCTTGGTGCGGTCGGTGGTCGGCACGTTGTGGTCGACGACGGCCAGCGTCTTCTCCGGCGCGCGCACCTTGCGTCCGGTGGCGCGCAAGCCTTCGAACGCCTGCGGTGAAGTGACCTCGTGCACCAGATGGCGATCGATATAGAGCAGGCAGGTGCCGTCCTCGGCTTCGTGCACCAGATGGTCGTTCCAGATCTTGTCGTACAATGTGGTCGGCTTGGACATGAGCGTCAGCTCCAGGAATGTTGTGTAGAGCGGGTTGCGCGGATAGCGCGCGGGCAACAAAATCGTCAGCGCAGCTTTTAGGCTGCGCGCGTAAGCTCTGACGTTGCCGAGGTCGCGAAGCGTCCGAAGAACCGGCCAGGCAGCCGCGAGCGATCGTCGATGACGACGCGCTTGACGGGCGAGAGGCTGGTCAAATCTGGAAACATTCCAAGAATATATAGCAGGCCGAACCGGAATCGCGAGGGCTTTGACGCGCACGGCTGACGCAACAAAAAAGCGCGGGGTTGGCCCCGCGCTTTTGGAAACTCGCCTGTAAGCGGAGCTTACTCGTTGACGGCAGCCGGACGGTCCTGCTTCTTCTCGACGATGCGGGCCGACTTGCCGCGAAGGTTGCGGAGATAATAGAGCTTGGCGCGACGCACCTTGCCGCGGCGCACCACCTTGATCGAGTCGATCATCGGCGACATCACCGGGAACACGCGCTCCACGCCTTCGCCGTACGAAATCTTGCGCACCGTGAAGCTCTCGTTGAGACCGCCGCCGGAACGGCCGATGCAAACGCCTTCATAGGCCTGCACGCGGGTGCGGTCGCCTTCGACGACCTTCACGTTGACGATCACGGTATCGCCGGGGCCGAATTCCGGAATCTCCTTGTTGGCGGAGAGCTTGTCGAATTGCTCTTTTTCGAGCTGTTGGATCAGGTTCATGGGTAAATCTCCATCGGCGCGCCCAGCCTTGGAAAACGGGGGCTGCGCGAAATTCGTTTATCCAGCCATTGCGGATGTGGCCGCTGCTATAAGGCAAGCCGGAGCGTTTGTCACCCGTCTGTCTTGTTTTTTGGCGTTTTTTGGCGTCCGCCCCGATTCGGGACTTTGCTCGGGATCCGGGCCCACAAATCCGGTCGCCGGGCCGCGGTCAGGGCCTCGGATTCCTCCCGCCGCCAGCTGGCGACCTTGGCATGGTCACCGGAGGTCAGGATCTCCGGAATCGGGGTTCCCTCGAACCGCTGCGGCCGGGTGTATTGGGGGTATTCGAGCAGGCCGTCCGAGAAGCTTTCCTCGGTTCCCGAGGCCTCCTTGCCCATCACGCCCGGAAGCAGCCGAACACAGGCGTCGATCAGGGCCAAGGCCGCGATTTCGCCGCCGGAGAGGACGTAATCCCCAATCGAGACCTCCTCCAGGCCCCGCCCGTCGATCACGCGCTGGTCCACCCCCTCGAACCGCCCGCAGACGATCAGAGGACCCGGGCCCTTGGCGAGTTCGAGAACCCGGGCCTGGGTCAATGGCCGACCCCTCGGGCTCATCAGCAGTTTCGGCCGGTCCGGCCCGATCCCGGCGGCATCGATCGCGGCCGCCAGAACATCGGCCCGAAGCACCATGCCCGGTCCGCCGCCGGCCGGGGTGTCATCGACACTGCGGTGGCGGTCGGTGGCCGAGGCCCGGATGTCCCGCGCCTCCAGCTCCCAGAGCCCGCCAGCCAGCGCCCGGCCGGCCAGGCTCACGCCCAGCGGCCCCGGAAACATCTCCGGAAACAGCGTCAGCACCGTCGCGCGCCAGGGTGAGGGGTTGGTCATCGGATCTCAGTTATTGTCGTCCCGGACAAGCGGAGCGCAGATCCGGGACCCAGAACCACCGCACTTCGTTTGGCGACGGCTGGCGCGATCAGCTTAGCTAAAAATTCTGGCACTGTGGTTATGGGTCTCGGCCTTCGCCGGGACGACCCGGGGAGGGATCCTCGCCCGCGATCTCCTGCGGCAGCGCGATCACGACGCGGCCGCCGGCGATGTCGACCTCCGGCACCACCGCATCGGTGAACGGCAGCAGCATCGTGGTGCCTGTGGGCGGCGCAATCTCGATGATGTCACCGGCGCCGAAATTGTGGATCGCGAGCACGCGGCCGAGCGCATCGCCGGCCATGGTGACGGCGGCGAGCCCGATCAGATCGGTGTGGTAATATTCGCCCTCGTCCGTCGCGGGCAGCTTTTCGCGCGCGACGTAGAGCTCGATGCCGTTGAGGCGCTCGGCCTCATCGCGAGTCGTGACGCCCTTGAACGTTGCAACCAGATGATCCTTGGCCGCGCGCGCCGTTGCGACCTCGAACTGGCGCTTGCCGTCCTTGGACGAAAGCAGACCGTAGCTCCGCACGGCAAACGGATCTTCCGTGAAGGTCCACAGTTTGACCGCGCCGCGCACACCATGCGCGGCGCCGATCCGCGCGACGCAGACCAGCGCCGGCATGATCTGGCCTTAACCCTTCGCGGCGGCTTCGGCCTGCGCCTTGCGCTCCTTGCGCGGCACGGCCTTCTCGGGGTTGTTGCGCACTTCGCGCTTCTTGACGCCGGCGGCGTCGAGGAAGCGCGATACACGGTCCGACGGCTGCGCGCCCTTGGCGAGCCAGGCCTTCACCTTGTCCATGTCGAGCTTCAGCCGGGTCTCGTTGTCCTTCGGCAGCAGCGGGTTGAAATAGCCGAGACGCTCGATGAAGCGGCCATCGCGCGGAAAGCGCGAATCGGCGACGACGACGTGATAGACGGGACGCTTCTTGGTGCCAGCGCGGGCGAGACGGATAACGACGGACATCTAAGTTCTCCTTCAAAGTACGTTTTGTTCGGTTGATTGGTATTCCGCGTTGCGCGAGACCGCTGCGATCTCCCGCGACGAATTCCTCATTTCTTCTTGCCAGGGAAACCGCCGAGACCCGGCAGCATCGGCTTGCCGCTCAGCCCGGTCAGGCCCGGAACGTTCGGCAGACCCTGGCGCAGCCCGGCAGGTAGATCCTTCGGCAGGCTGGGCAGACCCTGTCCGCCGCCACCCTGCATCTTCTCCTGCAGCGCCTTCATCTCTTCCGGCGAAGGCGGCTTGATGCCGCCGCCAAAGCCCATCGCCTGCGCTATGCCCGCGAGCGGACCGCGCTTGCCGGAGCCCATGGCCTTCATCATATCGGCCATGTTCCGGTGCATCTTGAGCAGCTTGTTGACCTGCTCGACGCTCTGGCCGGAACCTGCGGCGATGCGCTTCTTGCGGCTGGCCTTGAGCAAATCGGGATGACGGCGCTCGTCGCGCGTCATCGAATCAATCACCGCGACCTGGCGCTTCAAAATCTTGTCGTCGATGCCGGCGGCCGCGATCTGGTTCTTCATCTTGGCGATGCCGGGCATCATGCCCATCAGGCCGCTGATGCCGCCCATATTGGCCATCTGCAACAGCTGCTCGCGCATGTCGTTGAGGTCGAACTGACCCTTGCGCATGCGCTCGGCGGTGCGCGCGGCCTTTTCGGCATCGATGTTGGCGGCAGCGCGTTCGACCAGCGAGACCACGTCGCCCATGCCGAGGATGCGGCCGGCGATACGATCAGGATGGAAATCCTCCAGCGCATCGGTCTTTTCGCCGGTGCCGAGCAGCTTGATCGGCTTGCCGGTGACCGCGCGCATCGACAGCGCGGCGCCGCCGCGGCCGTCGCCGTCCACGCGCGTCAGCACGATACCGGTGAGGCCGACGCGCTCGTCGAAGGCGCGAGCGAGATTGACGGCGTCCTGGCCGGTGAGGCTGTCCGCCACCAGCAGCACTTCATGCGGATTGGCGGCGGCTTTGATCGCTGCCGCTTCCGCCATCATCTCTTCGTCGAGCGTGGTACGGCCGGCAGTGTCGAGCAGCACGACGTCGTAGCCGCCGAGCTTGCCGGCCTCGAGCGCGCGCTTCGCGATCTGCGCCGGCTGCTGGCCGGCGACGATCGGCAGCGTCGGAATGTCGAGATCGCGGCCCAGGACGGCCAGCTGCTCCATCGCCGCGGGACGGTAGATGTCGAGCGACGCCATCAGCACCTTGCGCTTGTCGCGCTGGACCATGCGACGGGCGAGCTTTGCGGTGGTGGTGGTCTTGCCGGAGCCTTGCAGACCGACCATCATGATCGGCACCGGCGGCACGGAATTGATGTCGATGGTCTGGCTTTCGGCGCCGAGCGTGTTGATCAGCTCGTCATGGACGATCTTGACCACCATCTGGCCTGGCGTCACCGACTTGACGACGGTGGCGCCGATCGCCTGCTCGCGGACCCGCTCGGTGAAGCTGCGCACCACCTCTAACGCGACGTCGGCTTCCAGCAGTGCGCGGCGCACTTCGCGCATCGCGGCGTCGACGTCCTTTTCGGTCAGCGCACCGCGCCCCGTCAGACGATCGAGAATGCCGCCAAGCCGTTCCGACAGATTGTCGAACAATGCCGTTGTCCTTTTTTCACCTCTCCCCGCAAGCGCGGGGCGAGGGAGCAGAAATCCAAACACCTTCACGCCCGAGGGCGCATCGCGCTGTCGGGCGTTGGCCTCTGGCCTCTGGGACCAGTCGGCGGGTCGAAAAGAAAGCCTTTCCGAGAAGTGCCGGGGTTAAACGCCGCTGACGCCCGAAAGTCAAGGAAAGTTAGGGTGGCCGGGGCTGCTTTGGAAGGCAAAGCCTTGAAAAGATGAACTTTCCGGCGGCGGGTTCCTTTTCCGCAGACCCCGCCCATATAGCGGTGATGTCCTCCCCCTCCGACCATCTTTGAAGCCAGTTCCGTGCCGATCACCCGCCGCCGCCTTTTCGGACTGCTCGCCGGTGCCGGCGCATTGGTCGGCGTGCCCTCCCTTTGGATGTCCCGCATGAAAACCTATGACGGCCCGGTCTCCGACCATTTCGACGGCCTGAACTTCTTCGATCCGGACGGCGTGCCGCCGAAATCGCTTCGTGAGGTCCTGCGCTGGCAATTCGGCGGCAAGCGGCAGCGCGCGACTTGGCCGGATTGGGCGCCGAGCCCCCATGCCGACGCCCCGCCCGACCGCGTCCACGGCGACAAGGTGCGGCTCTCTTTCGTCGGCCACGCCAGCTGGCTGATCCAGACCGGCGGCCTCAATATTCTCGTCGATCCCGTCTGGTCGACGCGGGTCTCGCCCGTCAGCTTCGCCGGGCCGAAACGGCACAACGATCCCGGCATTGCGTTCGACAAGCTGCCGAAGATCGATGTCGTGCTGGTCTCGCACGGCCATTACGATCATCTCGACATGGCGACGCTGTCGCGGCTCGCCAAGAATTTTGCGCCGCGTGTGGTGACCCCGCTCGGCAATGACGTCACGATGCGCAGCACCGATGCGACGATCAAGGTGGAAGCGTTCGACTGGCATGATCGCGTCGAGCTCGGCGGCGGTATCGCCGTGACCCTGGTGCCGACCCGGCACTGGTCGGCGCGCGGCATGTTCGATCGCAACAAGGCGCTGTGGGCGAGTTTCGTGCTGGAGACGCCTGCGGGGAAAATCTACGTCGTCTGCGATTCCGGCTACGGCGATGGCGGGCATTTCCGCCGCGTCGCCGAGAGGCACGGGCCGCTCCGCCTGGCGATCCTCCCGATCGGCGCCTATGAGCCGCGCTGGTTCATGCACGACCAGCACATGAACCCGGAAGACGCGGTGAAGGCGCTCGCGGATTGCGGCGCGCAAGCCGCACTCGGGCATCACCACGGCACGTTTCAGCTGACCGATGAAGCAATCGATGCGCCGGCGAAAGCGCTGGTCGAGGCGCTCGATGCCGCGAAGGTTCCGCAGGAAAGATTTGTGGCGATGAAGCCGGGGCAGGTGGTGGAGATCTAGCTTCGCCGTCGCTTCGAACCCGCTGTCGTCCCGGCCTAGTGCGCAATTGCGGCCGGGACGACAATGGAGTCTGTAGCGGCAGCTGCCCCTACTGCTCTTTCGCCTTGATCGCCCAGCTCACATTCACCGTCACCGCTAGCGTTTCCTCGCCCGGCGCGACCGCGGCCTGCGGTACGGCCATGGGAGCTGCGGCCATGCGTCCCTTGAACAGCGGCATCGGGGCGCCGCCTTCGGAGACGCTGAGCGGTGCACCCAGCGTGACGCCGGTCGCCTTGGCGTAGATCTCCGCTTTGCGGCGGGCGTCTGCGACAGCTTTCTCGCGGGCATCGTCGAGCAGTTTCGAGGCCTGCGTAACCTCGAAGGAGATGTTGCCGATATCATTGGCGCCGGCGCCGACCAGCGTGTCGATGATGGCGGCGACCTTGGTCACGTCGCGGATCTTCACGGTGACGCGGTTTGAGGCGCGGAAGCCGACCACGGGCGAGGCGCCGGTGGATTTGTTCTGGCCGTATTGCGGCTGCAGCGACAGCCGCGAGGTCTGGTAGTCCTTCTCGTCAATGCCTGCGCCCTTCAGCGCCAGCAGCACCTTGCCCATCGCGGCGTTGTTGGCGTCGGAGGCTTCCTTCGCAGACTTGGCGTCGTTGGCGACGCCGGCGTCGATCTGCGCCAGATCAGGCGCGGCGGAGATCGTGGCTTCGCCGCTCACCGAAATCGCGGACGGAAAATCGTCGGCGAGCGCAGGCGTTGCCAGCATCGTGGCGGCAAAGGACGCAACAAGGGAGGTCAAAAGGATGGCAGGCTTTTTCATCGGTTTCACTTCAGCGGCACGAAAACATTGATCACGAGCTTGTCCTCCGCCGTCTTCAGGGGATCGGTGAGGTATTCCTCGATGAAGGTGTCCTTGGCTTCCAGCTTCTTGTCGTCGAGATGATTGGTGATCGCCTCATAGGTGTTGTCCATGTTGTCGTAGGAGCCGCGATGAACGAATTTCAGCGCCTTGCCCTCCGGCGATTTGCCGACGCTCATGTCCTTGGGCAGGTTCTTCGGGTCCTGCTCGACCGGGATCTCGGCTAGGAAGGTGAAGCCGGTGTCGTCGGTCGAGGTGTAGACGATCATCGAATTGCCGGCGTGCTTGATGCCCTGCTTGTCCAGCAGCGTGTTCAGCGCCTTGAAGGCGTCAATCAGCGTGTCGAAGGCCGAGTCCCAATTGGCAGTGCCCTTGACCATCAAAACCTTCTTGGACTCGAGCGTGGTCTCCTGGCCGAAAGGATCGGCCGTCTGCACGGGAGCCGGCGTCGCGGCGGCAGCCGGGGGCGGAGTGGCCGGGCTGGGTGACGCACTGGCGGCTGGCGAGGGCGAGGTTGCAGGGGACGTTGCAGGGCTTGGCGTGGCGCTGGCCGCCGGCGAGGGCGTGGCGACGGGGGCAGCGCTCGCGGCCGGGGCGGGCGAAGCCGACGGGGCCGGCGAGGGGCTCGCTGATGCGGCCGGTGCCGGGCTCGGCGTTTGGGCCAGCGTGGCGGACAGACTAAACGACAAGGCCGCTGCCGGGATCAGCGCGGCCAAAACGAGACGACGAAACCTGAACATTTTTATTCTCCCCAATAGCTTATCCGCCAAGGCCTTACGTCCCCGAAGCCTTAGCCCGGCCGCATGTCCCGGATCGCGCGAATTGCGCCGTTCTAACACGCGAGCGCCGAATTCGTCCCATGACAGATGCGTCATGGCAGCGTCCTGGCTCTTGTCGGCAAATCACTGGCCAAGAGGGCCAAGGATCGCCATATAAGGCAGGCGAAATTCGGGAATTTTCATGAGCGCGCTGGCCAACCACGCATTTGCCAAGATGAACGGCATCGGCAACGAGATCGTCGTTGTCGACATGCGCGATTCCACCTCAAAGGTCACCCCGGACGATGCCCGCGCGGTGGCATCGCCGCGAGGCGGCGTGCCCTACGACCAACTCATGGTGCTGCAGAAGCCGCGCTTCGACGGCACCGAAGCGTTCATCAGCATTTACAACAGAGACGGCTCCGAGGCCGGCGCCTGCGGCAACGGCATGCGCTGCGTCGTGCGGCGCATCTTCGAAAAGACCGGCCAGAGCACGGCAACGTTCGAGACGGCCGCGGGCCTGCTCAATGCCTGGCAGGGTCCGGCGCCGGATCTTTATACGGTGGACATGGGCGCGCCGAAGTTCGGCTGGCAGGACATTCCGCTCGACCAGGAATTTCGTGACACCCGCTACATCGAATTGCAGATCGGCCCGATCGACAATCCGATCCTGCATTCGCCCTCGGTGGTCAGCATGGGCAATCCGCATGCGATCTTCTGGGTCGATGACGTCAACGCCTACGACCTCGAGCGTTTCGGTCCGCTGCTGGAGAACCATCCGATCTTCCCGGAGCGCGCCAACATCACGCTAGCCCATATCGTCGATCCCCAGCACATCACGATCCGCACCTGGGAGCGCGGCGCCGGCCTGACCAGGGCCTGCGGCTCGGCCGCATGTGCCACGGCGGTCGCGGCGGCGCGGCTGAAGCGCGCCGAGCGCAATGTCGAGATCACGCTGCCCGGCGGCAAGCTCGGGATCGAATGGCGCGAGCGCGACGATCACGTGCTGATGACGGGCACGGCGACCTTCGAATATGAAGGCCGTTTCGATCCGGCGCTGTTCGCGCCGGTCGGGTGATGAGCGTCGACATCGTCACCTTCGGATGCCGCCTCAATGCTTTCGAGGCCGAGGTGATCCGCCGCGAGGCCGAGGGCGCGGGCCTTTCAGATGCCATCGTCATCAACAGCTGCGCCGTCACCAACGAAGCGGTGGCGCAGGCGAGGCAGTCGATCCGCAAATTGAAGCGCGAGCGGCCGGGAGCGCGCATCGTCGTCACCGGTTGCGCGGCGCAGACGCAAAGCGGCATGTTCGCCGAGATGGCCGAGGTCGATCGCGTCGTCGGCAATGACGACAAGATGCGGTCGTCTGCGTGGCGCGAGGCGCGTACGGCGTTCGATCTCGGTACGAGCGAAAAAATCGCCGTCAGCGACATCATGGCGGTGAAGGAGATGGCGCCGCATCTCATCGACGGCTTTGCGAGCGGGCTGCCCCGCGTGTTCGTGCAGGTGCAGAACGGCTGCGACCATCGCTGCACCTTTTGCATCATTCCGTTCGGGCGCGGCAATTCGCGCTCGGTGCCGATGGGCGCCGTGGTCGATCAGGTCCGGGCATTGGCCGAGCGCGGCCATGCCGAGATCGTGCTGACGGGCGTCGACCTCACCAGCTACGGCACTGACCTGCCGGGCACGCCCAAGCTCGGCATGCTGACGAAGCAGATTTTGCGGCATGTGCCGGAGCTGAGGCGCCTGCGCATCTCCTCTATCGATTCGATCGAGGCGGACAGCGATCTGTTGGATGCAATTGCTGAGGATTCGCGGCTGATGCCGCATCTGCACCTGTCGCTGCAGTCCGGCGACGACATGATCTTGAAGCGCATGAAGCGGCGGCATACGCGCGGCGACGCCATCGCGTTCTGCGACCAGGTCCGCCGGCTGCGCCCGGATATCGCGCTGGGGGCCGACATCATCGCGGGCTTTCCGACCGAGACCGAGGAGATGTTCTCGCGCTCGCTCGATCTGGTCGAGCAATGCGGCCTGACGTTCCTCCACGTCTTCCCCTATTCGCCGCGTCCCGGCACGCCGGCCGCGCGGATGCCACAGGTGGCGGGCGGTGCAATCAAGGAGCGTGCGAAGCGGCTGCGCTCGGCCGGTGAGACCGCGCTCCTGCAGCGGCTGCAAGCCGAGATAGGCGCCACGCGTGAGGTGCTGATCGAGAGCGACGGTCAGGGACGGACGGAGCATTATCTGCCGGTGGCGATTGCGGGCGAGCGTGTGGGGAGTGTGGTGTCGCTGCGGATTGCCGGTCGCGATGGCGCGCGGCTGACGGTGTGATGCTTCCTTCCCTTCTCCCCTTGTGGGAGAAGGTGGCGCGAAGCGCCGGATGAGGGGTTGCTTCCGCGTACTCAACTCAATGTGGACTCGCGGAGAGAGACCCCTCACCCGTCTCGCCGCTGCGCGGCGAGCCACCCTCTCCCACAAGGGGAGAGGGAAAAACTACAACGCCCGCACCTGCCAGAAGCGCAGCGTCCGCCGCGCATTCTCCGGGGTCATGCGCGCGTAATGGCTTTGAGCCCTTGCGATATCGGCCGGCTTCATCGCGCCGCTCGCAAAGCGGCTTTCGAGCACGGCGGCGGTGGTTTCCCAGCTGAGCTGCGCTGCCTTGCACGGCACCAGCAGGCCGTCCTCGCGCAGGCTTTGCATCAGCGGGCGGATGACTTCGACAGTCGATCCCGACAATGCCGCCAATGCGGCCACCGCTTCTTCATAACGGCGCTGTGTTGCGAAGCCGAGCAGCGTCGCTTCGCTGAGCTGGCCGGTCGCCCTGAGACCTGCGACGGCGCGCTTGGCGCCTTCGAAATCGCGGACACCCGACATCTCGCGCTCGACACCGACGGTGACTGCGGCGATCGCGCTCTGGATCTCCTCGAACAGATGCGGCGGCGCGCGCGACAACAGGCGGGTCCGCACGGCCTCGCTCGCCGAGCGCAGCAATTGACGGCGCAGGTCTGACGGCAAATCGACGCGGACGCCGACGCTGACAGCGAGCTCGGGATCGGCCTCCGCCTGTCCGACGATGACGGCAAATCCGCTTCCGGAGACGCGCGCGCCGGGATTGGCGGCGAGCCGCCGGCTGACGCTGGGATAACGTCGCGCCAGCAATGCATCGGTGACGATCTCCTTCAGCCACCAGCGTCCGGCGACCGCGAGCAGATGCGGCTCGCCCTTGGATGATGCGATCTGCACCAGCGCGCCGTCGTCGAGGCGCGCGGATTCCTGCAGCACGGGACCAGCGATGCGGATTTCGTCATTGTTGGCGAGGCGGCGAATGACCGATGGCGGCGCCTGCGCGATCGGCGCGCTGATCTCGGCGAGCGCTACGCGCGCGCCCATGTCGGCGATGGCGCGGAGCTCGATGGTGCCGATCAGGCGATCGAGCACGTCGTCAAACGTGCGATCTGCTCGTCGTCGAAACTGCCGGCGGAGGACAGGAACAGGTCGGTGACGCGGCGGGCTGTTGCCAGGCCCTTTTCCGCCGAGCCAGTCCGAAGCGCGGACTCGACCTCGTCGATGATCGATAACTCGGCCGTGGACATGACGCGCAGCTCGTCCTGAGCAGATTGACGGAAGCTTGTTCTAAGCAACCGCTATCATTAGAGACGAGCACTGAACGTTTCGTAAACTATAGGGGGCGCTGCGCGGCCTCCTCACCATGAGGGGCGAGCAGTCGGGCTACTCCCCGTTCCACCCGCAGGCGCGGAGCCGCTCGTGCATGTGGGGCGGGGCAGGCGCCACCACGCGGACCGGCTCCTTGTTGCGGGAGATCGGTACCACGATCTCGCGGGAATGCAGGTGCAGCTTCGGCTCGCCGAAGCGCGGGCCGTTGCCGTAAATGTTGTCGCCGAAGATCGGCCAGCCGGTCGCCGACGAATGCACCCGCAATTGATGGGTCCGCCCGGTCACCGGTTCCATGGCGAGCCAGGTCAGGCCATCGCCCCGGCCCATCACCTTCCAGTTGGTGATGGCCTTCTGGCCCTCGGGATCGGGCTTCTGCCACCAGCCTCGCTCGGCGTTCAGCCGTCCGAGCGGCATGTCGATGGTGCCTTCGTCCTCGGTGGGGCCGCTCTCGACGATGGTCCAGTAGGTCTTGCCGATCTTGCCATGCTTGAACAGCAGGCCGAGCGACGCCGTCGCCTTGCGATGGCGGCCGAGCACGAGGCAACCCGAGGTGTCCTTGTCCAGCCGGTGGGCCAGCACCGGCGGCCGCGGCAGGCCGAAACGAAGCGCCTCGAAGGAGGTTTCCAGATTGGCACCGCCCTTGGGTCCGCGATGCACCGGCAGGCCGGCCGGCTTGTCGATGACCAGCATCAATCCGTCGCGATGGAGCACGCGCGCCAGGATTTCGTCGGCCGTCAATTCGGGAACATCGAGCAATTGCAGGACTTTCGGTCAAGACTTTCGTTTGCGAGCCGGAACGGCTAACACACCGCCACCATGAACGATACCACCCCCGAGACCCCCAAGCTGAGCTGGTGGCGCCGCCTGTCCGACGGGCTGAAGCGCACCTCGTCCTCGCTCGGGACCGCGGTCGCCGACCTCGTCACCAAGCGCAAGCTCGACCGCGCCATGCTCGACGATATCGAGGACGTGCTGCTGCGCGCCGACCTCGGCACCTCGGTCGCGGTGCGGATCGCGGATGCGGTTGGCACGGGACGCTACGACAAGGCGATCTCGGCGGACGAGGTCAAGGACGTCGTCGCGACCGAGGTCGAGAAGGTGCTGGCGGCGGTGGCGAAGCCGCTCGAGATCGACGCCGGCAAGAAGCCGTTCGTCATCCTCGTGGTCGGCGTCAACGGCTCCGGCAAGACCACCACCATCGGAAAACTCTCGCAAAAATTCGCGTCCGAAGGCCGCAAGGTGATGCTGGCCGCCGGCGACACCTTTCGCGCGGCGGCGATCGAACAGCTCAAGGTCTGGGGCGAGCGCACCAGGACGCCCGTCATATCAGGCGCGCAAGGCTCGGATTCGGCGAGCCTCGCCTTCAACGCGCTGACGGCGGCGAAGGAGCAGGCCGTCGACCTGCTCCTGATCGACACCGCCGGGCGGCTTCAGAACAAGGCCGAGCTGATGAACGAGCTCGAAAAGGTCGTGCGCGTCATCCGCAAGGTGGACGCGACTGCACCGCATGCGGTGCTGCTTGTGCTGGACGCCACTGTCGGCCAGAACGCGCTGTCGCAGGTCGAGGCCTTCCATCGCACCGCAGGGGTCACCGGTCTCGTGATGACGAAGCTCGACGGCACCGCCCGCGGCGGCATTCTGGTGGCGCTCGCGGAGAAATTCAAACTGCCGGTGCATTTCATCGGCGTCGGCGAAGGCGTCGACGATCTCGCGCCGTTCACCGCGCGTGATTTCGCCCGCGCCATTGCCGGAATCGAAAGCTGAAGAATGGACAAGACCCAGCCGCATCCGCTGTTCAAGCTTGCGACCGAGCTCGGCCCGCTGCTCGTGTTCTTCTTCGTCAATGCGAAGTTCAATCTGTTCGCAGCGACCGGCGCCTTCATGGTCGCGATCGTCGCGGCGATGATCGCCTCCTATGTGGTGACGCGCCACATTCCGATCATGGCGATCGTGACGGGCGTCATCGTGCTGGTGTTCGGCACGCTGACCTTGGTGCTCCACGACGAGACCTTCATCAAGCTCAAGCCGACCATCATCTACGCTTTGTTCGCCGCGATCCTCGGCGGCGGCCTGTTGTTCGGCCGCTCCTTCATCGCCGTCATGTTCGACCAGATGTTCAATTTGACGCCGCAGGGCTGGCGCATCCTGACGCTGCGCTGGGCGCTGTTCTTCGCCGGCATGGCGGTGTTGAACGAGATCGTCTGGCGCACCCAGAGCACCGACTTCTGGGTCAACTTCAAGGTGTTCGGCGTCACGCCGATCACCATGATCTTCGCCATCGCCCAGATGCCGCTGACCAAGCGCTATCACCTCGAGCCGGCGTCGCTGGAAGCGAGCGAGGCCGAGGCGGGCGATGTGAGGAAGGGTTGAGCTCTCAACTCATCATTGCCGGTTGCGGCCACACACTCAACTGTCATCGCCGGGGCGATCCAGTATTCCAGAGACGGTTGTGAGATACGGAGAGGCCGCGGCGTACTGGATGCCCCGGTCAAGCCGGGGCATGACAGCGGTGTTTGGGGTTGGGTCCTTCGCTCACACTGACGACAGAGCTAGCTCCCCGCCGCCTTCAACGCGTTCTCCATCTGCGGCAACAGCACCGTCCGCAAATTCTCCGGCGTGATCGGTCCCACCAGCTTGTAGACGATGGTGCCTTCGCGACCGACGACAAAGGTCTCCGGCACGCCATAGACACCCCATTCGATCGAGGCGCGGCCGTTGGCATCGACGCCGACGTGGCCGAACGGGTTGCCGTAGCGCCCCAGGAAGCGCCGCGCATTGTCGGCGGCATCCTTGTAGTTGATACCGACGAGCTGGAAGCGCTTGTCTTTTGCCAATTCGGTCAGCAGCGGCGCCTCGTCGTGGCACGGCACGCACCAGGACGCCCAGACATTGACGAGGCTGACCTTGCCCTTGAACGCGGCGGGATCGAGGCCGGGGATCTGCACATTGTCAGCCTGCAATCCCTCGAGCGGCGGCAGCGTGGTTTGCGGCGCGGGGCGTCCGATCAGCGCAGACGGAATTCGCGAGGGATCGCCGCTGCCGAGCCGGAACCAGAACAGCAGCGCCAAGCCGATGAAGGCGATCAGCGGCAGCACCATCAGGAAGGTGCGGCGCTGCGGCGGAGCGGACGTCGATTGCTCGCTCATGATTGATCTCTCATGCTCGATCTCTCATGGCCGATCCGTCGCGCTACGGCCGGAGCGGCGGGTCACGCCGCTGCGCTCGAGCTCGCGCAGGCGCTGTGTCTGGCTACGATGATCGAGCACGATCCAGCCGATCAGGATCACGACCACAAGGGCGGCCGCGGCATAGGATGTCACGATGAAAGACGCATAGGGACCGAGCGACATGATCATGCAGCCCCAGCTTCTTTTGACGTGCTGCCTTCACGCGAGCCGGTGCCGACTTCTGCAAACGCCACACGGCTCGCCTGCATCATCTGCAGGGACCGCACGCGCCGTCGCAAAATCTCGTTGCGCATCGCAGCCAGATGCAGCGTGACGAACAGCAGGGTAAACGCGACCGCCATCACCAGCAACGGAATCAGGAATGATCTGTCGAGCGACGAGCCGCCCATCCGCATCACCGAGGCCGGCTGGTGCAGCGTGTTCCACCAGTCGACCGAGAACTTGATGATGGGCAGGTTGATGGCGCCGACTAGGGTCAGCACGGCGGCGGCGCGCGCCGCGCGGGAGGGCTCGTCGACCGCGCGCCACAGCGCCATCAGGCCGAGATACATCAGGAACAGGATCAGCACCGAGGTCAGCCGCGCGTCCCATTCCCAATAGGTGCCCCACATCGGCCGGCCCCACAGCGAGCCCGTGAGCAGCGCAAGGAAGGTGAAGCTGGCGCCGATCGGGGCGGCCGCTTTGGCGGCGACGTCGGCAAGCGGATGCCGCCACACCAGCGTGCCGAGCGAGGCAATGCTCATCACGCCCCATACGAACATCGACAGCCAGGCATTAGGCACGTGGATGAACATGATCTTTACCGTCGCGCCCTGCTGATAGTCGTCGGGTGCGGTGGCAGACTGATAGAGCCCGATCGCGAGCAGGATGATGGTCGCGGCCGCAAGCCATGGCAGCAGCCGCGCCGTCAGCGCGAGGAACCGTGTGGGGTTGGCGAGGTCGATCAGCGTCATGGTATCCTGATAATCACCGGTAAGCGCTCACGCAATCAGCACGAAAGTCCGCAGCGAAAGTTGATCGGGGTCAAGGTCAGTCCAGCCCATCTCAATCCAGCCCATGCTTCAGGCTCGCCGCAGCCGCGAAGGGGCCGATCACGAGACTGACCAGCGACAGCGCGCACAGGATCGAGAACGGCGCGCCGAACGTCATGGGTCCGACGATCGCCGCCTGCGAGGCTGCGACGCCGAAGATCAGCACCGGTATCGACAGCGGCAGCACCAGGACAGCTATCAGCAAGCCGCCACGATGCAGCGTCACCGCCAGCGCCGCACCGACCATCCCGGTAAATGTCAGCGCCGGGGTGCCGGCGAGCAGTGTCAGCGCCACAGCACCGGTTGCGACCATGTCGAGGTTGAGCAGCAGGCCGAGCACGGGGGTTGCGACGATCAGCGGCAGGCCGGCGGCCAGCCAATGCGCCAGCGCTTTCGACGCGCAGGCGAGTTCCAGCGGGGTCCGGCTCATCGTGATCAGGTCGAGCGAGCCGTCCTCGTGGTCGGCCATGAACAGCCGGTCCAGGGTCAGCAGGCTCGCCAGCAGCGCCCCCAGCCACAGGATGGCGGGTCCGAGCCGCGACAGCAGTGCCAGGTCCGGCCCCACAGCAAACGGCATCAGCACCACCACGGTCAGAAAGAACAGCACGCCAATCAACGCCCCGCCCCCGACGCGGAGCGCGATCCGGATATCCCGGCGGATGAGGGCAGACAGGGCGGTCATGCCACTGCTCCCAGAGGTGAGGAGGCAGCGTCGGCCGGTTGCGCCGGGCGAGCTGCGCTCCCTCCCCCCTTGTGGGGGAGGGCGGGGGAGGGGGGTAGCCCCGAGGAAGATGGTTCTTGGGTGCGGGCTGCTAGCAACGGAGCGCCCGCCTGCCGAACGCGAGAACCGAGAGAGTGCGCCGTGTGGCACCCCCCTCCCTGACCCTCCCCCACAAGGGGGGAGGGAACGGAGAGGGCGGAGTTCGGCCGCTTGGAAACCTGAGGGTCGACCCGAATCACGCCGCACCCCCGATCCGCAGCTCCCGCGAATCGATCCCGAGCGGGGCATGGGTGGCGGCGACGATCAGGCCGCCGCGCGCCAAGTGCCCGCGCATCAATCCGGAAAACATGTCCTGTCCCGCGACATCGAGCGCCGTGGTCGGCTCGTCCAACAGCCAGACGGGGCGGCGGACGGTGAGCAGGCGGGCCAGCGACAGCCGGCGGCGCTGGCCGGCGGACAGGAAGGCGGCGGGCAGATCGGCGGCATGGTCGAGCCCGACGGTGGCGAGTCCCTTGCCGGTGTCGAAACGCTCGCCGCCGAGAAAATCGGCCCAGAACGTCAGATTCTCCGCCACGCTCAGGGCTGGCTTCAGGGCGTCGCGATGACCCAGATAGTGGCATTGCTCCGGCAACGTCAGCTCGGCGTCACCCCCGTCCAGCGCGATCGTGCCGCTCGCCGGAATGAGCAGGCCCGCGATCAGCCTCAGCAGCGAGGTCTTGCCCGATCCGTTGCGGCCGACGACCGCCACGGCTTCGCCGGAGCCGGCCTCGAAATCGAGCGCGGAAAACACCTCGCGCCCGCCCCGCACGCAACTGACCCCGCGCCCGGAAAGCTGCATCTTGCCTCGTATCGATCCGCTCAAAGCCAGGCCTCAGGAAAACTTGGGGTAGCGTATGGGAATTTTTGGCTCGCGGATTGCCGCGGCACGATTGTGGCTGTGGCGGCGCGGTTAGAAAGCTTCTATAAGCCCGGAACTACCTGATGCGGCACTCAACCTGCCCCTGCAAGTGACTCAGCCTGCCTACGCTGACGGTGTTAAAATACCCTGCCGGGTATAACTGACAATTGGGATTTCCTACATGACCTCGCTCGACAGCTTCAAATGCAAAAAGACCCTCAAGGTCGGCGCCAAGACCTATGTCTATTACAGCCTGCCCACGGCCGAGAAGAATGGTCTGAAGGGAATTTCGAAACTCCCCTACTCGATGAAGGTTTTGCTCGAGAACCTGCTCCGCAACGAGGACGGCCGCTCGGTCAAGAAGGAAGACATCGTCGCGGTGTCGAAGTGGCTGCGCAAGAAGTCGCTGGAGCATGAGATCGCCTTCCGCCCGGCGCGCGTGCTGATGCAGGACTTCACCGGCGTGCCCGCCGTGGTCGATCTCGCCGCGATGCGCAACGCGATGCAGAAGCTCGGGGGCGACGCCGAGAAGATCAATCCGCTGGTGCCGGTCGATCTCGTCATCGACCACTCCGTGATCGTGAACTTCTTCGGGGACAACAAGGCCTTCGGCAAGAACGTCACCGAGGAATACAAGCAGAACCAGGAGCGCTACGAGTTCCTGAAATGGGGCCAGAAGGCGTTCTCGAACTTCTCCGTCGTGCCGCCCGGCACCGGCATCTGCCACCAGGTCAATCTCGAATATCTCTCCCAGACGGTGTGGACCAAGAAGGAGAAGATGACGGTCGGCAAGAAGACCGGCACCTTCGAGGTCGCGTATCCCGACTCGCTGGTTGGCACCGATTCCCACACCACCATGGTCAACGGCCTTGCCGTGCTCGGCTGGGGTGTCGGCGGCATCGAGGCGGAAGCCTGCATGCTCGGCCAGCCGCTGTCGATGCTGCTGCCCAACGTCGTCGGCTTCAAGCTGAAGGGCGCGATGAAGGAAGGCGTCACCGCGACCGACCTGGTGCTGACGGTGACGCAGATGCTGCGCAAGCTCGGCGTCGTCGGCAAGTTCGTGGAGTTCTTCGGCCCCGGCCTCGACCATCTCTCGGTCGCAGACAAGGCAACCATCGCCAACATGGCGCCCGAATATGGCGCGACCTGCGGCTTCTTCCCGGTCGATGCCGCCGCACTGGATTATCTCAAGACCTCCGGCCGCGCCTCGGCGCGCGTCGCGCTGGTGCAGGCCTATGCGAAGGCGCAAGGGCTGTTCCGTACCGCCAAGTCGCCCGATCCGGTGTTCACGGAAACGCTGACGCTCGACCTCGGTGATGTCGTGCCCTCGATGGCCGGCCCGAAGCGCCCCGAAGGCCGCATTGCGCTGCCGTCCGTGGCCGAGGGCTTTTCGCTCGCGCTCGCCAGCGAATACAAGAAGGCCGAGGAGCCGGGGAAGCGCTTCGCCGTCGACGGCAAGAACTTCGACATCGGCCATGGCGACGTCGTGATCGCCGCGATCACCTCCTGCACCAACACCTCGAACCCGAGCGTGCTGATCGGCGCCGGTCTTCTGGCGCGCAACGCCGCCGCGAAGGGCCTCAAGGCAAAGCCGTGGGTGAAGACCTCGCTCGCCCCGGGCAGCCAGGTGGTGGCGGCCTATCTTGCCGATTCCGGTCTCCAGGCCGATCTCGACAAGGTCGGCTTCAACCTGGTCGGTTTCGGCTGCACCACCTGCATCGGTAATTCAGGTCCGCTGCCCGAGGAGATCTCGAAGTCGATCAACGACAACGGCATCGTCGCGGCTGCGGTGCTCTCCGGCAATCGCAACTTCGAAGGCCGCGTCTCACCGGACGTGCAGGCGAACTATCTGGCTTCGCCGCCGCTCGTGGTCGCCCACGCGCTCGCGGGCACCGTCACCAAGAACCTCGCCGTCGAGCCGCTCGGTGAAGGCAAGGACGGCAAGCCGGTCTACCTCAAGGACATCTGGCCGACGACCAAGGAGATCAACGCCTTCATGAAGAAGTTCGTGACCGCGTCGATCTTCAAGAAGAAGTATGCCGACGTGTTCAAGGGCGACACCAACTGGCGCAAGATCAAGACGGTCGAGAGCGAAACCTATCGCTGGAACATGAGTTCGACCTATGTGCAGAACCCGCCCTATTTCGAAGGCATGAAGAAGGAGCCGGAGCCGGTCACCGACATCGTCGAGGCCCGCATCCTCGCCATGTTCGGCGACAAGATCACCACCGACCACATCTCGCCGGCCGGTTCGATCAAGCTCACCTCGCCCGCCGGCAAATATCTCAGCGAGCACCAGGTGCGTCCGGCCGACTTCAACCAGTACGGCACGCGGCGCGGCAACCACGAAGTCATGATGCGCGGCACCTTCGCCAATATCCGCATCAAGAACTTCATGCTGAAGGGCGCCGACGGCAATATTCCGGAAGGCGGTCTCACCAAGCACTGGCCCGACGGCGAGCAGATGTCGATCTACGACGCCGCGATGAAGTACCAGCAGGAGCAGGTGCCGCTGGTGGTGTTCGCCGGCGCCGAATACGGCAACGGCTCCTCGCGCGACTGGGCCGCGAAGGGCACCCGTCTGCTCGGCGTGCGCGCCGTGATCTGCCAGAGCTTCGAGCGCATCCACCGCTCCAATTTGGTCGGTATGGGCGTGCTGCCGCTGACCTTCGAGGACGGCACCTCCTGGTCGTCGCTCGGTCTGAAGGGCGACGAGAAGGTCACGCTGCGCGGCCTCGTTGGCGACCTCAAGCCGCGCCAGAAGCTGACCGCGGAGATCGTCTCCGGCGACGGTTCGCTGCAGCGCGTTTCGCTGCTCTGCCGCATCGATACGCTGGACGAACTCGAATACTACCGCAACGGCGGCATCCTGCACTACGTGCTACGCAAGCTCGCGGCGTAAGCGCGGATTTGTGAACGGTGGCTCACTGCGAAGTGAGTAGTAGGTTACACGAAGGCGGCCTATCACAAGGCCGCCTTCACGCGTTTGCGGCAGGCTTCAGATGGGCCCGCCCGGCACAGAACCTCCCCTTGTACGGTTCTTGGACGGACAACAAATGTGTGAGGCCCGTAAGATTACGGTGACCATCCGGCGGTAAGATTTCCCTCTCACGAGCAATGGTGTGCGGCGTTCGACATGACAACAATGACGGCTTCTCATCTGGTTTCACGCTGGTCCGGTGCCCTCTGGTCGGGAGCTCTTGGTCTCTGTGCAATCGTCGCCGTCATCCGCCCTGCCGAGGCTGATCCCCGCGCCGTTGTCGAGTTGTTTACCTCGCAGGGCTGCTCCTCCTGCCCGCCGGCCGACAAGATCATCGGCGACCTCGCCCGCGATCCCTCGATCATCGCGCTGAGCATGCCGATCGACTATTGGGACTATCTCGGCTGGAAGGACACATTGGCCGATTCGCGCTTCTCTGCACGGCAGCGTGCGTATTCGCGCATGCGCGGCGACCGCGAAGTCTACACGCCGCAGGTCGTGGTCAACGGCTCCACGCATGTCGTCGGCAGCGACCGCACCGGCATCGAAAGCGCCATCGGCAAAACCGAGACGGGCACTGGTGTGATGAGCGTGCCGGTGACGATGTCGCTCGCGGGCAAGCAGATCAACGTCTCGGTGGCCGCGAGCAAGGAGCCGACGGCGTCCCACGGCGAGGTCTGGATCTGCTCGATTGCGAGGTCGGTGCCGATCGCGATCAGTCGCGGCGAAAATCGCGGACAGCAAGTGATCTATCACAACGTGGTGCGCAACCTGCTGAAGGTCGGCGACTGGACCGGCCGCCCGGAAAGCTGGACGGTGCCGATCGAGAACCTCACGCGTGACGGCGTCGACGGTGCCGTGGTCTATGTCCAGGACGGCAGCCGGGAGAGACCGGGCCCGATGCTGGGCGCGGCGTACACGTCGCTGCACTGACGCGCACTTCGAATCGTCCGACTCAAGCACACTCTCAATCCTCATGGTGAGGAGGCGCGTCAGCGCCGTCTCGAACCATGCAGGCCCTGCTGAGGCAGCTCGGCCTCGATCCTTCGAGACGCCGCTTCGCGGCTCCTCAGGATGAGGGGAAAGGGTTTTTGCTGAGATGCTGAGATATCCGTCGAGGCAGAAACATCCCGACCCAAACAATTCGACTCAAACAAAAAAGGACCAACTCGCGTTGGCCCTCCTTGTCGTGCGAACAGACCCGATCCTGACGGCCCCGGGGGGCTGGGGGCTGAGGAATCCGGAACCGAAAGGACCGGGTCAACGCACATAGGTCTTTTCGCAACGCAGGGCGGCAGTCGCTTGGCGGAAAAGCGGCGACACTATGATTCCTGCTAACGATCCCGTGACGGTTTGCCGCGACAGAGTTCCACCGCTGCGTGTGGGCGGATTGGCTCCGATTCCAAGGTCCTTCCAAGGGCCCTTGCGGTGGGGAACAGTTGGCGCAATCATGCAACCGTCATGATCCGCGGTCGAGGGACGGTCTTCGCGGACGCGGTCATGCTGATGCGACAGGAGGCGGCCTATGAGTCTGTCGGAGGATACCGATCCGAGCGAACAGCGTGCGGCGGCGCGCCCCGCCGCTTCGAATGCGCAACTGAGCCGCGTGACGTTCAACCGGCTCGAGCTGCACCGTATTCTCAATCTCTACGGCCGGATGGTTGCCGAAGGCGAGTGGCGCGACTATGCCATCGACTTCCTCAGGGATCGCGCTGTGTTCTCGGTCTTTCGCCGCGCCTCGGAAGTGCCGATCTATCGTATCGAGAAGGATCCGCGCCTCGCGCGCAAGCAGGGCATGTACAGCGTGATCTCGGCGACGGGCTTGATCCTGCGCCGCGGCCACGAACTGGAGCGCGTGCTCCTGGTGATCGATCGCAAATTGGCGGTGGTGTAGCAGGGATCCAGTAGCCCGGATGAGCGTAGCGACATCCGGGTCTTTGCTTGCAGCGTTCCCGGGTATCGCTTCGCTCACCCGGGCTACGGGCCTTACTTCCCCGGCACGCTCTTGGCGCCCTCGCCGAGGCTCCGCTGCATCATTACCGTGTCCAGCCAGCGGCCGAATTTCAGCCCGACGCTGGGATGCGTGCCGATCATTTTGAAGCCGGCCCTGGTGTGCACGCCGATCGAGCCGGCATTGGTGGAATCCCCAATTACCGCGATCATCTGACGGAAGCCGCGTGCCTCGCATTCGACGATCAGCCGCTCCAGCAGGAGCGCCCCGATGCCGCGGCGGTGGAAGGATGGATCGAGATAGATCGAGTTCTCGACCGTGAAGCGGTAGGCCGGGCGGGGCCGGTAGGCACCGGCATAGGCGTAGCCGGCGACGCGCCCGTCGAGGATGGCGACGAAATAGGGGTAGCCGCCGTCGATCAGCGTGCGGTAGCGGCGCGTCATCTCGGCAAGGTCGGGCGGCTCCAGCTCGAACGTCGCGGTGCCCTCGCGGACAGCCTGCCGATAGATGGCCGTGATGGCGGGGAGGTCGGCCTCGGTGGTGGGCCTGATATCGGGTGCGGACATGCCGCAAGATTAGAGCCTTCCCGGGGCGGCTGGAAGAGGCAACCGTGCTTCCTCATACTCCGTCCTTGCGAGGAGCCCTTGCGACGAAGCAATCCAGAAATGCACCAGCGGAGGGACTCTGGATTGCTTCGCTGCGCTCGCAATGACGGTGGGTGTTGAGAGGCTCGCCCCAAACAAAAACCCCGGCCTCTCGGCCGGGGGTTGCTGTCGTCCACTCTGGGCTGGCGCTTAGTCGCGCTGGCCGAGGAGCTGCAGGAGCAGCGTGAACAAGTTGATGAAGTTCAGGTACAGCGACAGCGCGCCGGTGATGGCCGCACGCTCTGCGATGTCACCGCCGGCCGAAGCGTAACCGTAGATGTAGTCGTTCTTCAGCCGCTGGGTATCCCAGGCGGTGAGGCCCGCGAACACCAGCACGCCGACCACCGACACGACGAACTGCAGCACCGAGCTCGCCAGGAACAGGTTCACCAGGCTCGCGATGACGATGCCGATCAGGCCCATGAACAGGAACGAACCCATTCCGCTCATGTCACGCTTGGTGGTGTAACCGTAGAGGCTGAGCGCGCCGAAAGTCGCCGCGGTGATGAAGAACACCCGGACGATCGAGGTGTGCGTGAACACCAGGAAGATCGAGGACAGCGAGACGCCCATCAGTGCCGCGAACACCCAGAACAGGATCTGGGCGGTCGAAGGAGCGAGCCGGTTGATGCCTGCCGAGATCACGAACACCATGGCGAGCGGCGCGAGCATGAACAGCCACTTCAGGGGGCTGACGAACATCGCGTAGCCGAACGGCGTCAGGAACAGCTTGCCGACCCGCACGGCTTCCGGGGTCGGAACGTCCGTCACGGCGGCCATGTAGACGCCGAGGGCGGCAAGGCCGGTGATGGCCAGGCCGATGCTCATGTAGTTGTAGATGCGCAGCATGTAGGCGCGCAGGCCGGCATCGACCGTCGCGGCGTCAACACGCCCGGCGGCCCTGCCGAAAGGAGAAGCGTAATTGCGGTCTAGGTCCGACATGGTCGAATTCCCGTTGGTTGGTCCGGTCCGGCATGAGGGTCGCCATGCCGCCGGTTCGTCAAATTCTATCTCGGATACCGATGTCTGCCGACTAAATTTTGGCTAACAATCGGGGCTCCGAACCCATTCGATATGTGGGAAACTAACACATTCGCTGCAACCGTCCACGCGCGGCTGAATGTCGCCCTTACCTGCAATCCAGACGAGCGGACGTGGTTAATCGCTGGAATCGTGCGATTTCGCTCCCGTGCCGCCGCCCGCTACCATTTGTCACAAATTCCGCAACACCGTGGCGGGCTTTTTGTTCAACGCCAGCAGGGTGCCGGCGAGCCCGAGGCCGACCGTGACGACCAAGGCAGCCGCGACCACGCCGGCTGCGCTGCCGCCCTGCCAGACGAAAGTGAGGGTCATCAGCCGGGTCACGATCATCCAGGCCGCGACGCTGCCGGCGAAAACGCCGAAGACCGCGGTGGCAAGCCCGATCAGGAGGTATTCGAGCGCATAGGCGCCGAGCAGCCGCAGCCGGGTCGCGCCCAGGGTCTTGAGGATCACCGCATCGTAGACCCGGTGGCGATGGCCGGCGGCGAGCGCGCCGCCGAGCACCAGGATCGCCGAGATCAGGGTCACCGCGCTGGCGCCGCGGATCGCCAGCGCCAGGTTGGTCACGACCGAGCCGACCGTCTCCATCACCTCGCGCACGCGCACGCTCGTCACCATCGGATAGGCGTCAGCGACCTCCTTGATGATCTTGCCGTCGCCGGCCGCATCGCCGCCGGCTTCCGTCAGCGTCGCGATGTGGGTGTGCGGCGCGCCCTTGAATGCGTTCGGCGAGAACACGAGGACGAAATTGATGCCGAGGCCCTGCCAGTCGATGCTGCGCAGATTGCTGATCTTCGCGGGGATGTCGCGGCCGAGGATATTGACCACGACCTCGTCGCCGACCTTGAGGCCGAGTCCGTCCGCGATCTTCTTCTCCATCGAAACCAGCGGCGGGCCGGAATAATCGGCGCTCCACCACTCGCCCTCGACCACCTTGGAGCCCTTCGGCAGCTCGGCGGTATAGGTCAGGCCGCGGTCGCTCTGCAGCACCCACTCGGAATCGGTGCTGGGCTTGAGCTCCTCGGCGCGGACACCACGGGCTCCGACGATCCGTCCGCGCAGCATCGGCACGTCGTCGACTTTCGCGCCAGGGGCGATCTGGCGCAGGTATGTGTCGAACTGCTCGGCCTGCGTGCTCGGAATGTCGATGAAGAAGAACGATGGCGCGTGCTCGGGCAGCGCCGCCAGGAACTGCCGGCGCAGATTGCCGTCGATCTGGGTGATGGTGACGAGCACGGCGAGCCCGAGCCCGAGCGACAGCACGACCGAGGGCGTCAGCGCGCCCGGCCGGTGGATGTTGGCAATCGCAAGTCGCAGCATCGGCCATCGCGTGCGCGGCAGCCGCCGTGCGATCGTCATCAGCAGGGCGGCAATGCCGCGGAGCAGCGCGAACACGACCACGGAGGAGGCCACGAACACCGCGGCGATGCGCTTGTCGAAGGACAGCCCGATCACGACCGCGATGAGCAGCGCGATCACGACGGCCATGAAGACGAGATAGCTCCAGCGTGGCCGATGCCATTCGGAGCTGATGGTGTCGCGGAACAGCGCCGCCACCGGCACGTCGTGCACTCGCCCGAGCGGCCACAGGCCGAAGGCAAGCGCCGTGAGCAGCCCGTAGACGAACGACAGCGCGAGCTCGTCGGCATGCACCGCCGGCACCACCGGCAGGGGCAGCAGCTTGCCGAATAGGCCGACGATCGCGAACGGCATGGCGGCGCCTAGTGCGAGGCCGATCACTGAGCCGATCGCGGCGAGCAGGAGAACCTGGGCGAGATAGATGCCGAACACGTCGCGCCCGGTGGCGCCGACGGCCTTGAAGGCCGCGATCACCTCGAGCTTGTGGTCGATATGGGCCTTGACGGCATTGGCAACGCCGACGCCGCCGACCAGCAGCGCGGCGAGGCCGACCAGCGTCAGGAACTGCGTGAAGCGGTTGATGTTGCGCTCGAGCTGCGGCGAGGCATTGGAGCGGCTGCGGACCTCCCAGCCGGCCTGCGGCGCGGCGTTGCGGGCGTCCGCGATGAAGGCGTCGGTGGCGCGCTCGTTGTTGGCGATCTCCGGCAGCTTCACACGATAGACCCAGCGCACCAGGCTGCCGGGTTGGACGAGCCCTGTCGCGCGCAGGCCCGCTTCGCTGATCAGGAAGCGCGGGCCGAAGCCGATGCCGCCTGCGAGCTTGTCGGGCTCGGCTTCGACGGCGCTGCGGATCTGGAACGTCGCAGCCCCGACGGTGACGCGATCGCCGGTCTTGAGCGACAGCCGCGCCAGCAGTGTCGGATCGGCGGCCGCGCCGAACGCGCCGTCGCGCTCCGCGAGCAACTCGGACATCGGCAGCGGCGGCGCCAGCGTCAGCTGGCCCAGCATCGGATAGGTGTCGTCGACCGCCTTCATCTCGACCAGGGCCAGCTTGCCCTCGGCCGAGCGCGCCATGCCGCGCAGTGTGGCGGCGCTCGAGACGGTGCCGCGCGAACGCAGGAAGGCGACTTCCTCCGGCTTCGCCTCGCGCTGAAACAGGACGAACGACACGTCGCCGCCGAGCAGCGTACGGCCTTCGCGGGCGAGGCCGTCGCTCAGGCTCGCCGAGACCGAGCCGACGCCAGCGATGGCCATCACGCCGAGCGCGATGCAGGCAATGAAGACGTAGAAGCCGCGCAGGCCGCCGCGCAATTCGCGCAGCGCGTAACGCAGCGACAGCGCGACGCCGTTGGGCTTCGCAAACGGTGCGGCAGCAGCACTCATGCCGGCGCCGACTGCGTGTCGATGCGCCCCGAACGGAGGCGGATCACGCGATCGCAGCGCTGCGCGAGCGAAGAATCGTGCGTGACCAGCACCAGCGTCATGCCGCGCTCGGCATGCTTGCTGAACAGGAGGTCGACGATCTGTTGTCCCGTGGCTTCGTCGAGATTGCCGGTCGGCTCGTCGGCGACGAGGATCGCTGGATCGGGTGCCAGTGCGCGGGCCAGCGCCACGCGCTGCTGCTCGCCGCCGGAGAGTTGGGTCGGATAATGATGCAGACGGTCGCCGAGCCCGACCGATTGCAGCTCCTGCGCCGCGCGCTTTGCGGCGTCGGGATTGCCCGCAAGCTCGAGCGGCACCGCGACATTCTCCAGCGCGGTCATGGTCGGGATCAAATGGAAGGACTGGAAGACGATGCCGACCTGGCGGCCGCGGAAGCGGGCCAGTGCGTCCTCGTCGAGGGCATTGAAAGGCGTGCCGTTGACCACCACCTCTCCGCTATCAGGACACTCCAGCCCCGCCATCACCATCAGCAGCGTGGATTTGCCCGAACCTGACGGGCCGATCAGGCCGATCGTCTCGCTCCGGCCCACGCGCAAGCTGATATCCTTGAGGATGTGAACGCGTGCCGCGCCCGTACCCAATGACAGATTGACGTTGGAGATGGCGATGGTGTCGGCCGAACTGTCGGCGAGCGAAGAGGAAGAGATGCGAGTGTCCATGGTCCGGTCATATGGCAACTCCGCCCGCGCGGTCGAGAGGCGTTACGGATTGTTCATGCACATAGCCGTGTTGATGTTCGCTTTGATGACCGTCGCAAATCCGGCATGGGCTGAGGCGGCGAAACCGATCAAGCTGGTGGTTCTCGGCGATTCCCTGAGCGCGGGTCTTGGCCTCCCGGCCCAGGAAGCGTTCCCCACAAAGCTTCAAAAAGCTTTACAAGACAAAGGCATAGAGGTCGGCATGACCAATGCCGGGGTATCCGGCGACACCTCCTCGGGGGGCCGTGACCGGCTCGACTGGTCGGTCCCTGACGGAACCGACGGTGTGATCATCGAGCTCGGCGCCAATGATGCGTTGCGCGGCATCGATCCCGATTTGACCCGCACCGCGCTGACCGAGATCGTCCAGCGCCTCAAGGCGCGCAAGATCGCGGTGATGCTGTGCGGCATGCTGGCGCCGCCGAATTACGGCGCGGATTATGCTGCGCGCTTCAATTCGATTTATCCGGATCTGGCGAAAAAATTCGGCGTGCCGCTCTATCCGTTTTTTCTCGATGGTGTCGCGGCCGATGCCAAGCTCAACCAGGCCGACGGCATTCATCCGACCGCGGCCGGCGTCGATATCATCGTCAAGAATATCTTGCCTACGGTTGAGGCATTCCTTGGCACCATCGCTGAGCAACGGCGTTGAAAACCAGGCAGCGCTAACCGTAATTCCCAGGGTTTTACCGGAGTAAGGCGCGCGATGCTTCGCAGGGTCACACAACTGCGATAGGAATTAGGGTACCGGTGATTCGTCGCCGGCTCTAAAATTTGGATATGATCTTGCCCTGGGATCATGCCCAAGCATCGGGAGTGCGAAACGATGCCGCGTTTGTTCACTGGTCTGGAAATTCCGGCCGAGATTGGCCAGTCGCTTTCCAATTTGCGGGGCGGCCTTCCCGGCGCCCGCTGGATCGATCCCGAAAATTACCATGTCACCCTGCGCTTCATCGGCAATATCGATGGCATGTCCGCCAACGAAATCGCCTCGATGCTGTTTCGCGTCGACCGTAAGCCGTTCGAGGTGAAGGTGCAGGGTTTGCAGAGTTTCGGCGGACGCAAGCCGCGCGCGGTGGTCGCCACCATCGTGCCGAGCAAGCCGCTGATGGAATTGCAGGCCGAGCTCGAGCGCCTGATGCAGCGGATCGGCCTCGACCCGGAAGGCCGCAAGTTCATCCCGCATGTCACGCTGGCCCGGCTGCACGACGCCACCGACCGTGACGTCGCCGATTATCTCTCGCTGCGTGGCTATTTTCCCAGCAAGGCATTCACGGCCGAACGTTTTGTTTTGTTCTCGTCCCGCGCCTCAACCGGCGGCGGCCCGTATGTGGTCGAGGACGCCTACGAGCTGTGTGAGTAGCGAAGCTCTCGTGCCCCGGACGCTGCGCAGCGCGAAGCGGTGCGCTGCAGAGCCGGGGCCCATTACGCGGCGATAGACGAACGGTCCTGTACGAAACAGTCGGTCCCGGCTCTGCGCAGCGTCACTGCGTGCCGCAGCGCGTCCGGGACACGGAATGCATGGCGCCCCGCCCCAATTCACGGCTTGCAATTTCCGCTCATCTCTGGCGGTAAAGAGCATGCTCTCGACCCCCAGTTCCTCATTCCGCGAGGCCTATCAGGCCCAGATCGCGTCCGGCGCGATCGAGCCCGACGCTGCGCAGGCTGAAATCGCCGACGCCTATGCCGCGCTCGACCAGCGGCTCGCCGATTACAAGCCGCCGCGCAAGCAGGGCCTGCTCAGCCGCCTGTTCAGCAGCGACAAGGACGAGGCGCCGCACGGGCTCTACGTCCATGGCGAGGTCGGCCGCGGCAAGACCATGCTGATGGATCTGTTCTTCCAGCACTCGACAGTCGAGCACAAGAGGCGCGCCCATTTCCACGAATTCATGGCCGAGGTGCACGAGCGCATCTACGATTATCGCCAGGGCATCGCGCGCGGCGAGATTGGCGACGGCGACGTCATCGCGCTGACCGCGCATGCGATTTTCGAGGAGAGCTGGCTGCTCTGTTTCGACGAATTCCACGTCACCGACATCGCGGACGCGATGATCTTGGGCCGCCTGTTCGCAAAGCTGCTGGAGCTCGGCACCGTGGTGGTCGCGACCTCCAACGTCGCGCCTGACGACCTCTACAAGGGCGGCCTGAACCGTTCGCTGTTTCTGCCCTTCATCAGGCAGATCACCGACCACATGGACGTGCTGCGGCTCGACGCGCGCACCGACTTCCGGCTGGAAAAACTTCAGGGCGTACCGATGTGGCTGACGCCGGCAGACACCGAGGCGGACGCCGCGCTCGACCGCGCCTGGTCGAAGATGTCAGGCGGCGCCAAATGCAAGTCGCGCGATATTTCGATCAAGGGCCGCATCCTGCACGTGCCGTGCTCGGCCCACGGCGTGGCGCGCTTCACGTTCGCCGATCTCTGCGACAAGCCGCTCGGGGCATCCGACTATCTCAGGCTGGCGCACGACTATCACACCATCCTGGTCGACCATATTCCAGTGATGGATTTCTCCCAGCGCAACGCCGCCAAGCGTTTCATTACGTTGATCGACACGCTGTATGACAATGCCGTGAAGCTGATGGCCTCCGCCGATGCCAACCCGATCTCGCTCTATCTTGCCAATGAGGGCAACGAGGCCAACGAGTTCAAGCGCACCGCGTCGCGCCTGATCGAAATGAGCTCGGAATCCTATCTGGCGCTGCCTCACGGCCGCAAGGATTCCACCGCCAGCGGCTCGACCAAGGGCTTGGTCGAGACTTAAGTCCTATTTGCCAGCGCTGTCATTCCGGACTCGGCGCTTCCCCAAGCCCCGGAATGACAAGGTTGCGCTTGAATACGCGGCAAGCCCGACAATTGGGCAACCCGTGACTTGAACGGGGGAGGCGAAAGGGATAACCACCCGTCTCAGTTTTCCCCTCCTTACGTGTCTAAAGGACAGGCTCACATGGCGCGCGACAAGATTGCTTTGATTGGCTCCGGTCAGATCGGCGGAACGCTGGCTCATCTCATCGGCCTGAAAGAGCTGGGCGACGTGGTGATGTTCGACATCGCCGAGGGCGTGCCGCAGGGCAAGGCGCTCGACATCGCGCAGTCCTCGCCGGTCGACGGCTTTGACGCGCACTACACCGGCGCGAACTCCTACGAGGCGCTCGACAACGCAAAGGTCTGCATCGTCACCGCCGGCGTGCCGCGCAAGCCCGGCATGAGCCGCGACGACCTCCTCTCCATCAACCTCAAGGTCATGGAACAGGTCGGCGCCGGCATCAAGAAGTACGCTCCCGACGCCTTCGTCATCTGCATCACCAACCCGCTCGACGCGATGGTCTGGGCCCTGCAGAAGGCCAGCGGCCTGCCGCACAAGAAGGTCGTCGGCATGGCCGGCGTGCTGGATTCGTCGCGCTTCCGCTACTTCCTGGCCGACGAGTTCAACGTTTCGGTCGAAGACGTCACCGCCTTCGTGCTGGGCGGCCATGGCGACACCATGGTGCCGCTGGTAAAATACTCCACCGTCGCCGGCATCCCGTTGCCCGATCTCGTCAAGATGGGCTGGACCTCGCAGGCGCGCCTCGACGAGATCGTCGACCGCACCCGCAACGGCGGCGCCGAGATCGTCAATCTGCTCAAGACCGGCTCGGCCTTCTATGCTCCGGCGGCTTCCGCGATCGCGATGGCCGAGAGCTATCTGCGTGACAAGAAGCGCGTGCTGGCCTCGGCCGCCTACCTGAACGGCGAATACGGCGTGAAGGACATGTATGTCGGCGTGCCCGTCGTGATCGGCTCCAAGGGCGTCGAGCGCGTCGTCGAGATCGAGCTCGTCGGCAAGGACCGCGAAGCCTTCGACAAGTCGGTCGGCGCAGTGCAGGGTCTGGTTGACGCCTGCAAGAAGATCGCGCCCGATCTTCTGGGCCGCTAAACCCAACATTCCCCGCCGAAGATCGAAAAACCGGTCTTCGGCGGTTTCACTTCCGGGCCCCCGCTGCAACTCTTGTAGAGGACGGGGCGGGCTCCGGATCGGCAGTCCAGAGATCGATGTCAGAGAATCCGGGTTGCAGTTCCTGTGGTATATGGTATGCCAGCCACAAGACTGAGGTGGGCCTACGAGGTCACCGCCCGCGGGTTCAGGGAGCGACTAAATGAATATCCATGAATATCAGGCCAAAGCGCTGCTGAACGAGTTCGGTGTCGCGATCTCGAAGGGCGTTCCGGTCCTGAAGGCAACCGATGCGGACGCGGCGGCAAAGGCACTCCCGGGCCCGGTCTGGGTCGTGAAGAGCCAGATCCACGCCGGCGGCCGCGGCAAGGGCAAGTTCAAGGAAGCGTCGGCCGGCGACAAGGGCGGCGTCCGCATCGCCAAGTCGGCCGCGGAAGTTTCCGAATTCGCCAAGCAGATGCTCGGCGCAACGCTCGTCACCATCCAGACCGGACCCGCCGGCAAGCAGGTCAACCGCCTCTACATCGAGGACGGCTCAGACATCGACAAGGAATTCTACCTCTCGATCCTGGTCGACCGCGAGACCTCCCGCGTCTCCTTCGTGGTGTCGACTGAGGGCGGCGTCAACATCGAGGACGTCGCGCACAACACGCCTGAGAAGATCGTGACCTTCTCGATCGATCCCGCGACCGGCATCATGGGCCATCACGGCCGCACCGTCGCGAACGCGCTGAAACTCTCCGGCGATCTCGCCAAGCAGGCCGAGAAGCTCACCGCGCAGCTCTACGCGGCCTTCGTCGCGAAGGACATGTCGATGCTGGAGATCAACCCGCTCGTCGTGACCAAGCAGGGCCAGCTCCGCGTGCTCGACGCCAAGGTGTCGTTCGACGACAACGCCCTGTTTCGTCACCCCGAGGTGCTCGCGCTGCGCGACGAGACCGAGGAAGACGCCAAGGAAATCGAGGCGTCCAAATACGACCTCAACTACGTCACCCTCGACGGCAATATCGGCTGCATGGTCAACGGCGCCGGTCTCGCGATGGCGACGATGGACATCATCAAGCTCTACGGCATGGCGCCGGCGAACTTCCTCGACGTCGGCGGCAGCGCCAGCAAGGAAAAGGTCGCGGCCGCCTTCAAGATCATCACCGCGGATCCCAACGTGAAGGGCATCCTGGTCAACATCTTCGGTGGCATCATGAAGTGCGACGTGATCGCCGAGGGCGTCACGGCCGCCGTGCGTGAAGTCGGCCTCAGCGTGCCGCTGGTGGTTCGCCTCGAAGGCACCAATGTCGAGCTGGGCAAAAAGATCATTCGTGAATCCGGCCTGAACGTGGTGCCGGCCGACAATCTCGACGACGCCGCGCAGAAGATCGTGAAGGCCGTCAAGGGAGGCTGAGGCCATGACTCAGGACCATCTCGCTGCATCATCCCCGCTGCCGGAGCACGCGCGTCTTGCCGCGTTCGCCGGTGAATGGAATGGCGAAGAGGTGGTCTTTCCGTCGCGCTGGACGGAGGGTGGAACGGCGACTTCTCGCGTCGTGGCCCACATGGATCTCAATGGCTTCTATCTGATCCAGGACTCGGTCCAGACCCGCGACGGCAAGCAGAGCTTCGCCACCCACGGCATCTTCACCTTCGACCGCGAAGACCGGACCTACAAATTGTTCTGGTACGACTCGCTCGGCTACACGCCGCCTTCGCCCGCCTCCGGCGGGTGGGTCGGCAAGACCCTGACGCTGGTGCGCGGCTCGCTCCGCGGCAATGCGCGCCACGTCTATGAAATCATCGACGACGATTCCTATTCGTTGAAGATCCAGTTCTCGCCGGACGCAGAAGGCTGGGCCGACGTGCTCACCGGCGTCTACCGCCGCATCCACTGACCTCTCACTCGTTAGTTTCGCGAAAGCAGACCTCATGTCCATCCTGATCGACAAGAACACCAAGGTCATCTGCCAGGGCTTTACCGGCAAGAACGGCACCTTCCATTCGGAGGCCGCGATTGCCTATGGCACCAAGATGGTCGGCGGCACCTCGCCCGGCAAAGGCGGCGCGACGCATCTGGGGCTGCCGGTGTTCGACACCGTGCGCGAGGCGCGTGAGAAGACCGGTGCCGATGCATCGGTGATCTATGTGCCGCCGCCGGGCGCGGCCGATGCGATCTGCGAAGCCATCGACGCCGAGATCCCGCTGATCGTCTGCATCACGGAAGGTATCCCGGTCATCGACATGGTCAGGGTGAAGCGTTCGCTGGCCGGCTCCAAGTCGCGCCTGATCGGGCCGAACTGCCCGGGCGTCATGACCGCCGGCGAGTGCAAGATCGGCATCATGCCAGCCAACATCTTCAAGACCGGCAGCGTCGGCATCGTCTCCCGCTCCGGCACGCTGACCTACGAAGCCGTGTTCCAGACCACCCAGGAAGGCCTCGGCCAGACCACCGCGGTCGGCATCGGCGGCGACCCGGTCAAGGGAACCGAGTTTATCGACGTGCTGGAAATGCTGCTCGGCGACCCCAAGACCGAGTCGATCATCATGATCGGCGAGATCGGCGGTTCCGCCGAGGAGGACGCCGCCCAGTTCCTCAAGGACGAGGCCAAGCGCGGCCGCAAGAAGCCGATGGTCGGTTTCATCGCCGGTGTCACGGCCCCTCCCGGCCGTCGCATGGGCCACGCCGGTGCGATCATTTCGGGCGGCAAGGGCGACGCCGGTTCCAAGACCGACGCGATGAAATCGGCTGGAATTACAGTGTCGCCATCTCCCGCGCGCCTCGGCCACACGCTTGCCGAAAAATTGAAATCTTGATTCACACCTTCGTAATTTTCCGGGCGAAGTTTCGCAGCAAATAGGGTAAATGGTGCCTGTCGCGCTGGTCCTCTGCCGGGGAGCCCAGCGCCAGCGCCGTTTGTTATGCGCGAACCGAAATCGCCAGGAACTCAAGTATGTCTCGCCAAGACGCGAACGCAGCCTTTGCCCTCTCCTCCTTTTTGCAGGGCACCAACGCCACCTACATCGACGAAATCTACGCCCGCTACGAGAAGGACCCGTCCTCGGTGGATGCCGAGTGGCAGGACTTCTTCAAGAGCCTCAACGACCAGCCGGGTGACATCAGCAAGAACGCCCAAGGCCCGTCCTGGGAGCGCGCCAACTGGCCGCTGACCCCGCAGGATGATCTGACCTCCGCGCTCGACGGCAATTGGGCGGAAGTCGAGAAGACGGTCGGAGCCAAGATCGCTGCCAAGGCGCAGGCCAAGGGTGGCGATAAGAGCGGCGGCCTCTCCTCCGCCGACCTTCTCCAGGCCACCCGCGACTCGGTCCGGGCCCTGATGCTGATCCGGTCCTACCGCATGCGCGGTCACTTCCACGCCAAGCTCGATCCGCTCGGCATCGAAGCCCAGCGCAATCGCGAAGAGCTCGACCCGCGGACCTACGGCTTCAGCGAAGCCGATTTCGACCGCAAGATCTTCCTCGACCATGTGCTCGGTCTCGAATACGCCAGCTTGCGCGAAATCACCGCGATCTGCGAGCGCACCTACTGCCAGACGCTCGGCGTCGAGTTCATGCACATCACCAACGCGGCGCAGAAGGCGTGGATCCAGGAGCGGATCGAGGGGCCGGACAAGGAAATCTCGTTCACCCGCGAAGGTCGCCGTGCCATCCTGATGAAGTTGGTCGAAGCCGAAGGTTTCGAGAAATTCTGCGACACCAAGTTCACCGGCACCAAGCGCTTCGGCCTGGACGGTGCTGAATCGCTGATCCCCGCGCTCGAGCAGATCATCAAGCGCGGCGGCAATCTCGGCGTGAAGGAGGTCGTGCTGGGCATGCCGCACCGCGGCCGCCTCAACGTCCTGACCCAGGTGATGGGCAAGCCGCATCGCGCGCTGTTCCACGAGTTCAAGGGCGGTTCGGCCAATCCTGATGCGGTCGAAGGCTCGGGCGACGTCAAATATCACCTCGGCGCGTCTTCGGATCGCGAGTTCGACGGCAACCGCATCCATCTGTCGCTGACCGCCAACCCCTCGCATCTGGAGATCGTCGATCCCGTGGTGCTCGGAAAAGTCCGCGCCAAGCAGGATCAGCACGGCGATCCGCCGGATATGCGCATCTCGGTGATGCCGCTGCTGATGCACGGTGACGCCGCGTTCGCCGGCCAGGGCGTGGTCGCGGAATGTTTCGGCCTGTCGGACCTGAAGGGCTACCGCACCGGCGGCTCCGTGCACTTCATCGTCAACAACCAGATCGGCTTCACCACCTATCCGCGTTATTCCCGTTCGTCGCCTTACCCGTCCGACGTGGCGAAGATGATCGACGCGCCGATCTTCCACGTCAACGGCGACGATCCGGAAGCCGTCGTGTTCGCGGCCAAGGTTGCGACCGAGTTCCGGCAGAAATTCCACAAGCCCGTCGTCATCGACATGTTCTGCTACCGCAGGCATGGCCATAACGAGGGCGACGAGCCGGCTTTCACCCAGCCGGTGATGTACAAGAAGATCGCGGCCCATCCGTCGACGCTCGAACTCTACGCCCGCCGCCTCATCAGCGAAGGCGTGTTGACCGAGGGCGAGGTCGAGAAGGCCAAGGCCGACTGGCGCGCGCGGCTCGATGCCGAACTCGAAGCCGGCTCCGGCTACAAGCCCAACAAGGCCGATTGGCTCGACGGCAAATGGGCCGGCTTCAAGATCGCCGATCAGGAAGAAGATGCGCGGCGTGGCGTCACCGGCGTCGACATCGCCGCCCTGAAGGACATCGGTCGCAAGATCACCAAGGTGCCGGACGGTTTCCGCGTCCACCGCACGATCCAGCGCTTCCTAGAAAACCGCGCCAAGGCGATCGACGGCGGCACGGGCATCGACTGGGCGACCGGCGAAGCGCTGGCGTTCTGCACGCTGCTCAACGAGAACCACCATGTCCGCCTGTCCGGACAGGATTCGGAGCGCGGCACTTTCTCGCAGCGCCACTCGGTCCTGATCGACCAGGAAGACGAGAGCCGCTACACGCCGTTCAACCATCTCGGTCACGAGCAGGGCCATTACGAGGTCATCAACTCGCTGCTGTCGGAAGAAGCCGTGCTCGGCTTCGAATACGGCTATTCGCTCGCCGAGCCGAACACGCTCACCCTGTGGGAAGCGCAGTTCGGCGACTTCGCCAACGGCGCGCAGGTCGTGTTCGACCAGTTCATCTCCTCGGGTGAGCGCAAATGGCTGCGCATGTCCGGCCTCGTCTGCCTCCTGCCGCACGGCTATGAAGGCCAGGGACCGGAGCACTCCTCGGCGCGTCTGGAGCGCTATCTGCAGATGTGCGCGGAAGACAACATGCAGGTGGTCTATCCGACCACGCCGGCGAACTACTTCCACGTGCTGCGCCGGCAGCTTCATCGCGAGATCCGCAAGCCGCTGATCGTGATGACGCCGAAGTCCCTGCTGCGTCACAAGCGGGCGGTGTCGCGTCTCGAGGAGCTCGCGAAGGGAACGACCTTCCACCGCATCCTCTATGACGACGCCCAGATGCTGCCGAGCGAAGCGATCAAGCTCGTTCCCGACGAGAAGATCCGCCGCATCGTGCTCTGCTCGGGCAAGGTCTATTACGACCTCTACGAGGAGCGCGAGAAGCGCGGCATGGACGACATCTATCTGATGCGCGTCGAGCAGCTCTATCCGGTGCCGCTCAAGGCGCTGGTGGCCGAACTGTCGCGCTTCAAGAAGGCCGAAGTGGTGTGGTGCCAGGAAGAGCCGCGCAACATGGGTGCCTGGCACTTCATCGAGCCCTATCTGGAGTGGGTGCTGAACCAGGTGAACGGTGCGAGCCGGCGTCCGCGTTATGTCGGCCGCGCCGCCTCCGCTGCGACCGCCACGGGTCTGATGTCGAAGCATCAGGCGCAGCTGAAGGCGTTCCTGGACGAAGCATTGAGCTGAGAAGTTTTTACACCTCGTCATGCCCCGCCTTGTGCGCAATTGCGCACCGGGGCGGGGGATCCAGTATTCCGCGCCGCCCGTCTCTATCACGACTGTCACGGCGTACTGGATCGCCCGCATCCGCGGGCGCTGACATCTGCACCTATGTCCGCATTGGCGATCTCCTTAAGGAAAAGACCATGACTGAAATTCGTGTGCCGACCCTCGGCGAATCCGTCACCGAGGCCACCATCGGCCGCTGGTTCAAGAAGGCCGGCGATCCCGTCGCCGTCGACGAGCCCTTGGTGGAGCTCGAGACCGACAAGGTCACCATCGAAGTCCCGGCGCCCTCAGCCGGCACGCTGAGCGAGATCATCGCCGCCGATGGTGCCACCGTCGCCGTCGGCGCGCTGCTCGGCCAGATTACCGAAGGCGCCGCCGGCGCTGCCAAGCCGGCAGCTGCGCCCGCGAAGCCCGCGGCTGCCGCTCCTGCGGCCGCTGCTGCTCCCGCCGCGGCGAAGGCGCCACCGGCCGATGCGCCGCTCGCTCCCTCCGTGCGAAAGCTCTCGGCCGAGACCGGCGTCGATGCCTCGACCGTTCCCGGCTCCGGCAAGGACGGGCGCGTCACCAAGGGCGACATGCTCGCCGCGATCGAGCGTGCGGCCTCGGCGCCGACCCCCGTCAACCAGCCGGCCGCAGCGGTTCAGGTCCGCGCACCGTCGCCGGCCGATGACGCCGCCCGCGAAGAGCGCGTCAAGATGACCCGGCTGCGCCAGACAATCGCGCGCCGCCTCAAGGACGTGCAGAACACCGCCGCGATGCTCACGACCTTCAACGAGGTCGACATGACCAACGTCATGGCGCTGCGTGCCCACTACAAGGATGCGTTCGAGAAGAAGCATGGCTCGAAGCTCGGCTTCATGGGCTTCTTCACCAAGGCCGTCGTCCAGGGGCTGAAGGACATCCCGGCCGTCAACGCCGAGATCGACGGCACCGATCTGATCTACAAGAACTACTATCACATCGGCGTCGCCGTCGGCACCGACAAGGGCCTCGTCGTGCCCGTGGTGCGCGACTGCGACAACAAGTCGATCGCCGACATCGAGAAGGGCATCGCCGATTTCGGCCGCCGCGCCCGCGACGGCCAGCTCAAGATCGACGAGATGCAGGGCGGCACCTTCACCATCACCAATGGCGGCATCTACGGCTCGCTGATGTCGACCCCGATCCTGAACGCGCCGCAGTCCGGCATCCTCGGCATGCACAAGATCCAGGAGCGGCCGATGGTCGTCGGCGGCAAGATCGAGGTCCGCCCGATGATGTATCTGGCGCTGTCCTACGATCACCGCGTCATCGACGGCAAGGAAGCCGTGACCTTCCTTGTCCGCGTCAAGGAGAGCCTGGAAGATCCGGCGCGCCTGGTGCTCGATCTCTGATCGCTGATGCTCTGCGAGCGCCGTCGCCTTTCGCGACGGCGCGTGTCGAACTATGGAGGCGCGCGTGACGGATAAAGTCGTTGTCATCACCGGCGGCAGCCGCGGCATCGGCCGTGCGACCGCAATTGCCGCCGCGGCACGCGGCTTCCGGATCGTTGTCGGCTATGCCAGCAACAAGACGGCCGCCGATGAGGTGGTCGCCGAGATCGCGGCCAGCAACGGCAAGGCCATCGCGGTGAAATGCGACGTCGCCGAGGAAAGCGACATCCTGGCGCTGTTCAAGGCCGCGGACGCGTTCGGCACGCTCGGCGCGCTCGTCAACAATGGCGGTATTGTCGGGACCAGCGGCGTGCGCGTCGACGAGATGTCGGCCGAGCGCATCCAGCGTGTGATGGCGGTCAACGTCACCGGCTCCATCCTCTGCGCGCGCGAAGCCGTGAAGCGGATGTCGACCAGGCATGGCGGCCAGGGCGGCGTCATCGTCAATCTGTCGTCGGTTGCGGCCAAGCTCGGCGCGCCGAACACCTATGTCGACTATGCCGCGTCCAAGGGCGCGATCGATTCCTTCACCATCGGCCTCGGCTATGAGGTTGCCGGCGAGGGCATTCGCGTCGCGGGCATCCGCCCCGGCCTGATCGACACCGAAATCCACGCTGCCGGCGGTGAGCCCGACCGCGCCCATCGCTTGGCCCATATGGTGCCGATGAAGCGCGTCGGTACGGCCGATGAAGTCGCCAATGCCATCGTCTGGCTGATGTCGGACGATGCCTCCTACGTTACCTCAGCCATTCTCGATGTGTCCGGCGGACGCTGACGCGCCGCGCGGACGCTGACACATCCTTCAACGCTAAACTTACGGGACTTTCTCTCATGGCTACCTACGATCTCGTCGTCATCGGCACCGGACCGGGCGGTTATGTCTGCGCGGTGCGTGCAGCGCAGCTCGGCATGAAAGTCGCCGTGGTGGAAAAGAACGCGACGCTCGGCGGCACCTGCCTCAATGTCGGCTGCATGCCGTCGAAGGCGCTGCTGCATGCCTCCGAAATGTTCGAGGAGGCCGGGCATTCCTTCGCCAAGATGGGCGTCAGCGTCTCCGCGCCGAAGCTCGATTTGCCTGCGATGATGAACTTCAAGCAGCAGGGCATCGACGGCAACGTCAAGGGCGTCGAGTTCCTGATGAAGAAGAACAAGATCGACGTGCTCAAGGGCGCCGGCAAGATTCTCGGCACCGGCAAGGTCGAGATCTCCGCCGACGGCAAGTCGCAGGTCGTCGAAACCAAGAGCATCGTGATCGCCACCGGCTCGGACATCGCGCGGCTCAAGGGCATCGAGATCGACGAGACCCGCATCGTGTCGTCGACCGGTGCGCTGTCGCTGGACAAGGTCCCCGGCAAGTTGCTGATCGTCGGCGCCGGCGTGATCGGCCTCGAGCTCGGCTCGGTCTGGCACCGTCTCGGCGCCGAAGTGGTCGTCGTCGAATTCCTCGACCGCATCCTGCCCGGCATGGACGGCGAGATCGCCAAGCAATTCCAGCGCATCCTGGAGAAGCAGGGCTTTGCCTTCAAGCTCAGTGCCAAGGTCACGGGCGTGGACACCTCCGGCAAGACGCTGAAGGCGACGATCGAGCCCGCCGCGGGGGGCGCTGCCGAGACGCTGGAGGCCGACGTCGTTCTCGTCTGTATCGGCCGTGTGCCGTACACGGAGGGGCTCGGCCTGAAGGAAGCCGGTGTTGCACTCGACAATCGCGGCCGCGTGCAGATCGACCCGCATTTCGCCACCAGCGTGAAGGGCGTCTATGCCATCGGCGACGTCGTCGCGGGCCCGATGCTCGCGCACAAGGCCGAGGATGAAGGCGTCGCGGTTGCCGAGATCATCGCCGGGCAGGCCGGCCACGTGAACTACGATGTTATCCCAGGCGTCGTGTATACCACGCCGGAAGTATCCTCCGTCGGCAAGACCGAGGAGGAGCTGAAGCAGGCGGGCGTGGCTTATACGGTCGGAAAGTTTCCCTTTACCGCCAACGGGCGCTCCAAGGTCAACCAGACCACCGACGGCTTTGTGAAGATTCTCGCAGATGCGAAGACCGATCGCGTCCTCGGCGTGCACATTATCGGCCGCGAAGCCGGCGAAATGATCCATGAGGCAGCCGTTCTCATGGAGTTTGGCGGCAGCGCGGAGGATCTCGCGCGCACGTGCCACGCGCACCCGACGCGCTCCGAGGCCATCAAGGAAGCCGCGCTTGCAGTCGGCAAGCGGGCCATCCATATGTAGGTCGCGCCCAGCGCCGAATCGGGCGGGAAACACATGCTACGCCGCCTGCTTCAACCGGTCTGGGTCCTGCTTGCGATCATCTTCCTGATCGAAGCCTGGCTGTGGGACCATCTCGAACCGATCGTCGCGCGGGTTGTCGCAATCGTCCCGCTTGCGCGGTTCAAGCAATGGCTGTCGGACCGCGTCGATGCGCTGTCGCCAGCGATGACGCTGATCGTGTTCGCTGTACCGATCGTCCCGCTGTTTCCGCTCAAGCTGGTTGGCCTGTGGCTGCTCACGCACGAATACTGGACCAGCGCGGTCTTCACCATCGTGTTCGCAAAGCTGCTCGGGGTCGGCGTCACCGCCTTCGTGTTCGACGTGACGCGCGACAAGCTGATGGAGATGGCGTGGTTCGAGCGGCTCTATGATCTGGTGCTGAAGCTGCGTGCCAAGGCCGCCGAGCTGGTCGATCCGGTCAAGCGACGCATCAAGGAGCTGATCGCCGGCAACGGCGAAGGCTGGTCCTCCCGCACGCTCCGCCTGATCCAGCGCTTTCGCAAGAGCGTGCACGAAGCGCGGTGAAGCCTCACCGCAGACTCGCTGTCATCGCCCGGCTTGACCGGGCGATCCAGTATTCCAGAGACGGCAATGGCTACGGAGAAGCCGCGGCGTACTGGATGCCCCGGTCAAGCCGGGGCATGACAGCGCGCATGTCGCTGCGCTCATGCGGGCTACGAGCCTCAATGCAGATGCAGCAGATGCGGCGACCATGCGCCGAGCATGGTCATCCCAAGTCCGGCAAGCGACAGCAGGCCCGCGATCCAGGCGAGCGGCAGCATGCCGGTGATGATGGTGGCTGAGGCCAGCACGATGCCGATCTGGAAGGCGGCGGACGCCAGCTCGAAGTGATGATATTTCGCAGTCGCCTCGTCGCGCTCATGCTCGGCGTGCTTGGCCTTTTCGGCCAGCTGCTCGGTGCCTTCGCCGGTCTCCGGCTCGGAGCGGTAGCGCTGCGCGGTCTTCTGCCAGTCCTCGATCTGCTTCTGCACGGCCACCTTGTTGGCCTCGTCGCTCGCCGCGCCGAGGATGAGCTTGCCCTGGTCGGCCATGGTCTGCACCACGGTGCGGCGGATGCTCTTGGCCTGGAAGAACGCCCAGAGGTTGGAGGCCTCGACGTTCTTGCTGATCGATTCGGTCTGGGCGCCCTTGCCGAGCGTCTCGGAGATCGCCAGGAACAGCGCCAGAACCGCGATCAGGAGCGCGATCTTCTTGTTCGAGCCGGACGCGTGTTCGGCGTGCTCGGCATGCTCCATGCTTTCATGTGCGCTCATAAATCCCTCCTGCCTGTTTACCAACGATTGACCGAACTGCGCGACGGGCGCAAGTGGCAAGCCGCGATGGCCGTTGCAATTAAGGGTTTCGCGTCGGGGCTGATCTAGTCCTGTCCCATGACCACAGCGGAATTCATCGCAGCCTGCGTCTGGCCTTCCATCCTCGCATCCGCGCTTGCGCTGCTGAAGGCCCGCAACACCGCGGCCTTTCCGTTCGTCGGCAAGATTGTCCTCGCGCTTGGCCTGACCTACATCGGCCTGTTGCGGTTTTATGACAAGAGCTCGATCATCGCAGTCAACGACGTCCATGTCGGCCTCGTTGTTCTGGGCCTGATTATCGTCGGCTCGCAGCTGCGACAACCTCCGCTGTACGGCTCATGGCGTGACCAGGCGAAGGCGTTCGCCTCGATGATCCTGATCGTGCTGCTCGGCAGCGGTCTTGCATGGTATGCCGGACGAATGCTGTTTCTCGATCACCTGACGTCCCGCCTTGTGATCGAAGGCCGTGTCGATCGTGCGTGGAGGTCAGGTAGCCGCCGCAAAGCGGACTATCTCGTTCGCATCGCGGGCCAACCGGTGAAGGTCACGGCGCCGCTGTACGAGCGGCTGGAGACGTTCAGGCCGATGGTCCGCGTCGAGGTCGGGCGCGGCTCGAACTACGTCTACGATATCGAGTATCTCGCCAACTGAGCCGCTATCGGCGCGGATGCGCGCTGGCATAGACTTCCAGCAGCCGCTCGGCATCGATGCCGGTATAGATCTGCGTGGTCGAGAGCGAGGCATGGCCGAGCAATTCCTGGATCGCGCGCAAATCGCCGCCGCGTGACAACAGGTGCGTGGCGAAGGAATGCCGGAGCGCGTGCGGCGTGGCGCTGTCGGGCAGGCCGAGCGCGCCGCGCAGCCGCTCCATCGCGAGCTGGATGATGCGCGGGCTCAAGGGCCCGCCGCGTGCGCCGACGAAGATCGGCCCCTCCGCCGGCAGCGGATACGGGCACATGGAAACGTATTCTTGCACCAGTGCGAGCACGTTCTGGAGCACCGGCACCATGCGGGTCTTGTTGCCTTTGCCCGTCACGATCAGCACGTCGCCTTCACCGGGACGCGGGACCTCGCGGCGCGTCAGCCCCAGCGCTTCGGAGATGCGCAGGCCTGAGCCGTAGAGGAGAGCCATCACGGCGGCGTCGCGCGCAAGAATCCAGGTCTCGCGGTCCTCGCCGGCGCGCTCGTCGGCGTCCGCAAGACGTTTGGCCGACGCCATCGGCAGCGGCTTGGGCAGGCTCTTTGCGACTTTCGGCGCGCGGATCGCCGAGAGCGCCCCGACCTTGCCCTTGCCTTCGCGCTCGAGAAAGCGGCCGAACGAGCGCAGGCCCGCGAGCGCGCGCATCAGGCTGCGGCCGGCAATATCGTCGGCGCGGCGCATCGCCATGAAGGCTCTGATATCGGTGGCCTCCAGCGCGGCGAAACGCTTTAGCGTCACTCGCTCGCCCCAATGGCCGCAGAGGAAAATCAGGCACTGCCGCAAATCGCGGGCATAGGCTTCCAGCGTCTTCGGCGACAGCCGCCGCTCCGCGCCGAGATGCGACAGCCAGCGCGTCATCTCCCGCGCGATGTCAGGATCGGCGCTGGCGAGCTCGATTTGTGGGGCGGCCGCTTTGCTCATGCGCTCTGGACGTGGTGATTCCACTCAGTATATCGCATCACACTCGTTTATCGTTCGCTAAGGCCGCCTCAGGGCGCTAGCCTTGAAGCCCCCGGGTTCCGATTCCCCCTCCATGGATCACACGTCGCGCAGCAACGCCGTCTCCGCCAACGCGACCCGCATGGTCGACGTGCTGGTGCCGGTCGCGCTCGACCAGACCTATTCCTACAAGGTGCCGCGCGGAATGGAGCTGAAGGCGGGCGATATTATTGGCGTGCCGCTCGGCCCGCGCGAGGTGCTCGCCGTGGTCTGGGCCGAAAACGCCAATCCTGATCCGCGCCTGCACAACCGCCTCAAGGAGGTCAGCGAAAAGCTCGACATCCCGCCGTTGAAGCCCGAGCTGCGTGCGATCGTGGACTGGATCGCCAATTACACGTTGAGCCCGCGCGGCATGGTGCTGCGCATGTGCCTGCGGATGGGCGAAAACCTCGGCCCCGAGCGGGTGCGCGCCGGCGTGCGCCTGGTCGGCGATCCGCCAAAACGTCTGACGCCGGCGCGGCAGCGCCTGATCGAGGTGCTGTCGGACCGGCTGCTGCACGGCAAGTCCGAGGCGGCCAGAGAGGCCGGGGTTTCGGCCGGCGTGATCGACGGCCTCGTCGACGAAGGAACGCTCTCGGTCGAGCCGATGCCCCCGCCTCCGCCGCCGCCGGCCCCAGATCCGGATTTCAGCCGGCCGGATTTTTCGCCGCTTCAGCGCGCCGGGGTCGATGCCATGCGCGCACTCGCCGCCAACGGCAGCTTTCACGTCGCGCTGCTCGACGGTGTCACCGGCTCGGGCAAGACCGAGGTTTACTTCGAAGCCGTCGCCGAGGCGATCCGCCGCGGAAAACAGTCGCTCATCCTGATGCCGGAGATCGCGCTCACCGGCCAGTTCCTCGATCGCTTCGCGCAGCGCTTTGGCGTGCGCCCTCTGGAATGGCATTCCGAGCTGACGCCGCGCACCCGCGCGCGCAATTGGGCGGCGATCTCCGAGGGCAGCGCGCCGGTTGTGGTCGGCGCGCGCTCGGCGCTCTTTCTGCCCTACGCCAATCTCGGCCTCATCGTGGTCGATGAAGAGCACGACCAAGCCTACAAGCAGGACGAGGGCGTGCATTATCACGCCCGTGACATGGCGGTGGTGCGCGCGCATATCGCAAAGGTTCCGATCGTGCTGGCGTCGGCGACGCCGTCGGTCGAATCCGAGGTCAATGCGCGCAAGAACCGCTATCAGCGCATCGCTCTGCCGTCGCGCTTCGGCGGCCAGCACATGCCACATATCGAGGCCATTGACATGCGCCGCGAGCCGCCGGCGCGCGGCCGCTTCATCTCGCCGCGGCTGGCGTCCGAGATCAGGACCGCGATCGAGCGGCGCGAGCAGGCGCTACTGTTCCTCAATCGCCGCGGTTATGCGCCGTTGACGCTGTGCCGCGCCTGCGGCCATCGCTTCGCCTGCACCATCTGCGATGCCTGGCTGGTCGATCACCGCTTCCGCCAGCGCCTCGTCTGTCACCATTGCGGCTTCTCGATGCCGCGCCCGCAAACCTGTCCGCATTGCGCGGCGGAGGAATCGCTGGTCGCGGTCGGGCCCGGCGTCGAGCGCTTGCAGGAGGAGGCGGCGGCGCTGTTCCCGGAGGCCCGCACCATGGTGCTGTCGAGCGATCTCATCACCTCGATCGAGACGATGCGCTCCGAGCTGAACGACATCGCGGAGGGCCGCGTCGACGTCATCATCGGCACCCAGCTCGTCGCCAAGGGCCACAATTTTCCGCGGCTCAATCTGGTGGGCGTGGTCGATGCGGATCTCGGCCTGTCCAATGGCGATCCGCGCGCCTCCGAGCGCACCTGGCAGTTGCTCAACCAGGTGATCGGCCGCGCCGGGCGCGAGCAGGGCCGTGGCATCGGTTATCTCCAGACCCACCAGCCCGATCATCCCGTGATGAAGGCGCTGATCGCCTGCGACCGCGAAGCGTTCTACGATAGCGAGATCGATTTGCGCGAACGCACGCTCTATCCGCCGTTCGGGCGGCTCGCGAGCCTGATCATTTCCGCCGGCGACCGGCCGAGCGCCGAAGGCTTTGGCCGCCACCTCGTTGCGCTCGCGCCGCGCGACGAACGCGTTGTGGTGCTGGGCCCGGCGGAAGCCCCGCTCGCGGTCATCAAGGGCCGCTACCGCTTCCGCATCCTGGTGAAATCGGCGCGCGGCTTCGACCTGTCGGATTATCTGCGCAACTGGCTTGCCGCATGCCCGAAGCCGAAGGGCAATCAAAAGCTCGAAGTCGACGTCGATCCGCAGAGCTTTTTGTAAGGAGCTGCAAAACTCCCCGTCATTGCGAGCGCAGCGACTTGTCCGCCGAAGCTTTAGCGAAGGCGGAAGCAATCCAGAATCCCTCCACGGAGGCAGTCTGGATTGCTTCGTCTCTCCGCTCCTCGCAATAACGGCGGAAGAACAAACAAAAAGCCCGCCGTCCCCCAAGACGGCGAGCTTGTTTCAGGCGTCGCGCTTTAGGAGACGACTTCGGCAGTGACGCGGCCGACGCCGGCGCCGGTGAGGCCGATGGCACGGGCAGCGCCCGTGGAGAGGTCGAGGACACGGCCGCGGATGAACGGGCCACGGTCGTTGATGGTGACGATGACGCTCGAGCCGCCATGGGTGACACGCAGCTTGGTGCCGAACGGCAGTGAACGGTGCGCCGCGGTCATGGCGTTCTGGTTGAAGCGCTGGCCGGAGGCGGTCCTGCTGCCGGACTCGTTCCCGTAAAAGGAAGCCATGCCGGAGAAGGAACGTCCGGTGCCCTGCGACGGCGTCATCGATGCATTGGCGTTACGCCAATCGGAGGTCGTGTTGGCATCGGTCTGGGCGTGGTGGCGGTGATGATGGTGGGAATAGCGATGGTGATGGCGGGATTTGGCGGAAGCTTCGGTGGCAGTTCCCCCGATGAGAAGAGTTGCGGCAACAAAGGCGATCGCCTTACGCGGCCGGGTCACTGAGCCCAGCGTCTTCAAACAAAGCATATATTGGTCCCTAAGCTAGTATTGCCACATATGTGGCAAGTGGAGCCCCCGTAAGTTTGCGAGCGGGATCGCGTTTCGATTCCTAATGAGGCGTGAATTGGGCAGTAAATCCGTTCTGTGTCGCTGTGTAATATCTTGTTACCGGCAGGGATATTCGGCCGACATTCCGTAATATTGGAATTTAGCAGTTTGTTAACCTCTATATTACTCGCGAATACTGTAAAACGAAGTCATCGCTTTCCGCATTTAGAATTCAGAAAGTATTCGGCGAGTGGAGCCGTGAGGGCTGAAATCACGCCTCAGCGATCCGTGTTCATGGCGGCTATGCGCTGAGGGCAGGAACCAATCGCCGGCCTCGGCTCAGGGTTGGGCTTAAGCGCTGTGGCAATTCCGCGGCATGGCAAGGTCGTCGTCGCGTCGTCGTGGAGTGCGACGAACTGGCGACAGAACGTCATGCCTTTAATTTGGCGTCATGTTGCACGTGCGCGCCTGCTATGTTAGCAAAGCCGCGATTTTAACGAGCCCGGCACTTCCGTGCGGGGTCGAAAATCGAAGTCCCGCTTGAATTCCAAGGGCTTGGATCGCTAGGCGCCGCTTCGTGGCGACGGTTTTTCCCTTGCGAGTTTGACAGCAAAAAGAGCACGTCTGTGGCTGCAGAAGATACGTCCGTTTCCGGTGTGTCGGGCCGTTATGCAACGGCCTTGTTTGAACTGGCCCGCGACCAGAAAGTGGTCGACGAGGTCAAAGCCGATCTCGAAAAATTCGAGGGCATGCTGAACGAAAGCGCCGATCTGAAGCGCCTCGTCCGCAGCCCCGTGTTCGCGGCCGATGCCCAGTCCAGAGCCCTCTCGGCCGTGCTGGACAAGGCCGGCATCGCCGGCATCTCCGCCAATTTCCTGAAAGTGCTGACCGCCAACCGCCGCCTGTTCGCGGTGGCTGACGTCATCCGCGCCTATCGCGCCCTGGTCGCCAAGTTCAAGGGCGAGGCGACGGCCGACGTCACCGTGGCGGAGGCGCTCTCGGACAAGAATCTCGACGCCCTCAAGGTTGCCCTGAAGTCGGTGACCGGCAAGGACGTCGCGCTCAACGTGAAGGTCGATCCCTCGATCATCGGTGGCCTCGTGGTCAAGCTTGGCAGCCGAATGGTCGATAGCTCGCTTCGCACCAAACTCAATTCGATCAAGCACGCGATGAAAGAGGCAGGCTGATGGACATCCGCGCCGCGGAAATTTCCGCGATCCTCAAGGACCAGATCAAGAATTTCGGCCAGGAAGCTGAAGTCTCCGAAGTCGGACAGGTGCTGTCCGTCGGCGACGGTATCGCTCGCGTTTTCGGTCTGGATAACGTCCAGGCCGGTGAAATGGTCGAATTCGAGAACGGCACCCGCGGCATGGCGCTGAACCTCGAAACCGACAACGTCGGTATCGTTATTTTCGGCGCTGACCGCGAGATCAAGGAAGGTCAGACCGTCAAGCGCACCCGCGCCATCGTGGACGCGCCGGTCGGCAAGGGCCTGCTCGGCCGCGTCGTCGACGCGCTCGGCAACCCCATCGACGGCAAGGGCCCGATCCAGGCCGACAAGCGCATGCGCGTCGACGTCAAGGCGCCCGGCATCATTCCGCGCAAGTCGGTGAACGAGCCGATGGCGACCGGCCTCAAGGCGATCGATGCCCTGATCCCGATCGGCCGCGGCCAGCGCGAGCTGATCATCGGCGACCGTCAGACCGGCAAGACCGCGATCGCGCTCGACACCATCCTCAACCAGAAGCCGCTCAACGCGCAGCCGGACGAGAACATCAAGCTGTATTGCGTCTACGTCGCGATCGGCCAGAAGCGCTCGACGGTTGCCCAGTTCGTGAAGGTGCTGGAAGAGCAGGGCGCGCTCGAATATTCGATCATCGTCGCCGCCACCGCGTCGGATCCGGCACCGATGCAGTACATCGCGCCGTTCACCGGCTGCACCATGGGCGAGTACTTCCGCGACAACGGCATGCACGCCGTCATCATCTATGACGATTTGTCCAAGCAGGCCGTCGCCTACCGCCAGATGTCGCTCCTGCTGCGCCGCCCGCCGGGCCGCGAAGCCTATCCGGGCGACGTATTCTATCTGCATTCCCGCCTGCTCGAGCGCGCGGCGAAGCTGAACAAGGACCAGGGTTCGGGCTCGCTGACGGCGCTGCCGGTCATCGAAACCCAGGCCAACGACGTGTCGGCCTACATTCCGACCAACGTCATCTCGATCACCGACGGCCAGATCTTCCTGGAAACCGACCTGTTCTTCCAGGGCATTCGCCCCGCGGTGAACGTCGGTCTGTCGGTGTCGCGCGTCGGCTCCTCGGCACAGACGAAGGCCACCAAGAAGGTCGCCGGCAAGATCAAGGGCGAGCTCGCGCAGTACCGCGAAATGGCGGCGTTCGCGCAGTTCGGCTCCGACCTCGACGCCTCGACCCAGCGCCTGCTCAATCGCGGCTCGCGTCTGACCGAGCTCCTGAAGCAGCCGCAGTTCGCGCCGCTGAAGATGGAAGAGCAGGTCTGCGTGATCTGGGCCGGCACCAACGGCTATCTCGACCCGCTGCCGGTCAACAAGGTGCGCGCGTTCGAGGACGGTCTGTTGTCGCTGCTGCGCGGCAAGAACGTCGAGATCCTCAACGCGATCCGCGACAGCCGCGATCTCTCCGACGACACCGCCGCCAAGCTGAAGTCGGTGGTCGAAGGTTTCGCCAAGAGCTTCGCATAAGAGAACGGTCGCAAGGCCGGGCTTCTTGTCCCGGCCTTCCGTGCCTCACTGCATGGAAACGAAGACGTGGATGCCCGGGACACGCCCGGGCATGACGACTGGGATAGGCTAGCGGCTTGATCCAAGGGGTCGAACCGCCGGGGTGAACGAAGAATGGCGTCACTTAAAGACATGCGCGTCCGCATCGCCTCCACCAAGGCGACGCAGAAGATCACCAAGGCCATGCAGATGGTCGCGGCGTCCCGGTTGCGCCGCGCCCAGCAAGCGGCCGAGGCGGCGCGGCCCTATGCCGACAAGATGAGCGCGGTGATCTCCAACATCGCCAGCGCTGCCGCCGGTTCGCCCGGCGCCCCGGTGCTGCTGGCCGGCACCGGCAAGGATCAGGTTCACCTACTGCTGGTCTGCACCGGCGAGCGTGGTCTGTCCGGCGCGTTCAACTCCTCGATCGTGCGCCTCGCGCGCGAGCGCGCCCAGGCGCTGTTGGCGCAGGGCAAGGAAGTCAAATTCTTCTGCGTCGGCCGCAAGGGCTACGAGCAGCTCCGCCGCCTGTACGACAAGCAGATCGTCGAGCATCTCGACCTGCGCGGCGTTCGTCAGCTCGGCTTCGTCAACGCGGACGACATCGCCAAGAAGGTGCTGGCCCGCTTCGATAACGGCGAATTCGACGTCTGCACGCTGTTCTACGCGCAGTTCAAGTCGGTGATCGCCCAGGTCCCGACCGCGCAGCAGATCATTCCGCTGACCGTGGAAGAAAAGGCGGCGACCGCGCCGTCGACGTCCTACGACTATGAGCCGGAGGAAGACGAACTCCTCTCCGGCCTGTTGCCGCGGAACATCGCGGTGCAGATTTTCCGTGCGCTGCTGGAAAACAACGCCTCGTTCTATGGCGCGCAGATGAGCTCCATGGACAACGCCACCCGCAACGCCGGCGAAATGATCCGCAAGCAAACCCAGATCTACAACCGAACCCGTCAAGCCCAGATCACCAAGGAGCTGATCGAGATCATCTCCGGCGCCGAGGCGGTCTGACGCACGAACCAAACGACGGTCGTTCAAGTAAAGAATTTCGAAGGAGAGCTTCATGGCTACAGCAGCTACCCAGGTCGGTCGCGTCACCCAGGTCATGGGCGCCGTCGTCGACGTTCAGTTCGAAGGCCATCTGCCGGCCATTCTGAATTCGTTGGAAACCAGGAACGGCAACATCCGCCTCGTGCTGGAAGTTGCACAGCATCTCGGTGAGTCCACCGTGCGCACGATCGCGATGGACGTGACCGAAGGTCTGGTCCGCGGCCAGGAAGTGACCGACACCGGTCAGCCGATCTCGGTTCCGGTGGGTGCAGGCACGCTCGGGCGCATCATGAACGTGATCGGCGAGCCGATCGACGAAGCCGGTCCGATCCAGTCCGAAGGCATGCGCGCCATCCACCAGGAAGCGCCGAGCTACACCGACCAGTCGACCGAAGCTGAAATTCTCGTCACCGGCATCAAGGTCGTCGACTTGCTCGCGCCCTACGCCAAGGGCGGCAAGATCGGCCTGTTCGGCGGCGCCGGCGTCGGCAAGACCGTGCTGATTCAGGAGCTGATCAACAACGTCGCGAAGGCGCACGGTGGTTACTCCGTGTTCGCCGGCGTCGGCGAGCGTACCCGCGAGGGCAACGACCTCTATCACGAGTTCATCGAGTCCAAGGTCAACGCCGATCCGCATAATCCGGATCCGAGCGTCAAGTCGAAGTGCGCGCTGGTGTTCGGCCAGATGAACGAGCCGCCCGGCGCTCGCGCCCGCGTCGGCCTCACCGGTCTGACCGTCGCCGAGCACTTCCGCGACCAGGGCCAGGACGTGCTGTTCTTCGTCGACAACATCTTCCGCTTCACCCAAGCCGGCTCTGAAGTGTCGGCGCTGCTCGGTCGTATCCCGAGCGCCGTGGGTTACCAGCCGACGCTCGCCACCGACATGGGCGCGCTGCAGGAGCGCATCACCACCACGCAGAAGGGTTCGATCACCTCGGTGCAGGCCATTTACGTTCCGGCCGACGACTTGACCGACCCGGCGCCCGCGACCTCGTTCGCGCATTTGGACGCCACCACGGTGTTGAACCGCGCGATCTCGGAAAAGGGCATCTATCCGGCGGTGGACCCGCTCGACTCGACCTCGCGCATGCTCTCGCCGCTCGTCGTCGGCCAGGAGCACTACGACACCGCGCGTCAGGTCCAGCAGGTGCTGCAGCGCTACAAGTCGCTGCAGGACATCATCGCCATTCTCGGCATGGACGAGCTTTCGGAAGAGGACAAGCTGACGGTGGCCCGCGCCCGCAAGATTGAGCGCTTCCTGTCGCAGCCGTTCCACGTCGCCGAAATCTTCACCGGCTCGCCCGGCAAGTTCGTCGACCTCGCGGACACCATCAAGGGCTTCCGCGGCCTCTGCGAAGGCAAGTACGACCACCTGCCGGAAGCCGCCTTCTACATGGTCGGCACCATCGAAGAGGCGATCGAGAAGGGCAAGAAGCTGGCGGCCGAGGCGGCCTAAGCTGCGAAGGGCGAGCAGGGAGTAGCGAATAGTCGCGCCGCTCCCGCTCCATTCGCAATTCGCTACTCACCATTCGCAGGTTTCCAATGGCCACCTTCCACTTCGATCTCGTCTCGCCGGAAAAGCTCGCCTTCTCGGGCGAGGTCGACCAGGTCGATATCCCCGGCGTCGAAGGTGACTTCGGCGTGCTGGCGGGACACGCGCCGGTCGTGGCCGCGATCCGGCCCGGCATTCTCACCGTGACCACCGGCGGCAAGCACGAGAAGATCATCGTGCTCGGCGGTATCGCCGAAGTCTCCGAGAAGGGCCTGACCGTACTCGCCGACGTCGCGACCTCGCTGGCCGAGCTCGACCGCGCGCAGTTCGCCGCGACCATCTCGGAGATGGAAGAGGGCTTGAAGGAGCACGAAGGCAACGAGCTCGATCAAGCCATCGCCCGGCTCGACCACTTCAAGAGCATCCAGCAGCAGCTCAGCAGCACGGCGATGCACTAAGCCCCGGTGCACTGCGCCGGGGCCCGAACTGAAAATTCCTGAATAAGTTCAGCGCTCGTCACGGGAGTGGCGGGCGCTGAAACTTTGTTGCACGGCGCCGCCGATAGCGCCATTCTGCGCCCGCGAACTTTGTTCCGGGGGCCGACCGCAGATGAAACGCAAGATCGCAGCGATTTTCGCGGCCGATATTGCCGGTTACTCGCGACTGGTTGCGGAAGACGAAGAGGAGACGCTGCGGCGTCTCGCCGCCTATCGCGAGGTCGTCGATGATTTCATTGCCAGGGCGGGCGGACGCATCTTCAACACCGCGGGCGATGCCGTGCTTGCGGAATTTCCAAGCGCAGTCGATGCGGTGCGCTGCGCGATCGACATTCAGGAATCCCTGCGAACCCGCAACATGGCCTATCCGCCGAGCCGGCAGATGTCGTTCCGCATCGGTATCACCATCGGTGACGTGGTCGAGCGCGACGGCGATCTGCTCGGTGACGGCGTCAATATCGCCGCCCGGCTCGAGGGCCTCGCCGAGGTCGGGGGCATCTGCGTCTCCCGCGCCGTGCACGAGCAGGTCGCCAACAAGCTGTCGGTGCAGTTCGCCGATATCGGCGCGCAGGAGGTCAAGAACATCCCGACGCCGGTGCACGCCTACATGGTGGCGATGCGGCGCGGGGACGGTAGCTACGCGACGCCGCAGATCAAGAAGGTGACGAAGGCTGAGGCCGCGCCGAACTGGATGTGGCCGCTGGTGGTCGGTGTCGTCTCCGTCGTCGCCATCGGCGTCGGCGGCTTCCTCTATTTCACCAAGCTCGAGACGACCAGGGCGCCGGCGGTTGCAGTGACCGCGCCAAGCCCAGCATCAAGTCCGATGCCCAACGCGGCTGCGGCAGCAGCGCCAAGCCCGTCATCCACCATGGCGGCGAAAGCGCCGATGCCCATGCCGGCACCATCGGCTTCACCGATGGCCGGCAAGTTTCCTGCCGACAGCGTCCCCTTCATCAACGAGCGCATCCGCAACTACCTGGCCGGCGACTATTCCGCTGCCGGCGACTACAAGGCGTTCGCACTCAATGTCGGCGGGTTCACCGGCGCGTCGTTGAATCAGCCGAACGAGGAAGCCGCGCGCAACGCCGCACTCGATCAGTGCCAGAAGCGCGCCGATGCCGCGCAGTCGCCGCGGCGTTGCGAGCTCTATGCAGTCGGCAACAATGTGGTCTACACGCACGGCAAACCGCCGATGCCGCCGCAACCGTTCGTCCGGCATGATGCCATGACCGAGCGCGCCTTCGCCTCGAAAGACTTTCCGATGGTGCGCGATCCCGCCAAGGTCCGGCTCGAGAACATGTTCGTGCCCGCGGCAAAATCCCGCGCGGTCGCGCTCGGCCCCGGCGGCCAATATTTCATGGTGATGGGCGCATCGTCCACCGACGATGCCGCGCGGCGTTCACTGGAATCGTGCGGTGCGATCGCCGGCGTCGCCTGCCTGGTCGTTGCGGTCGACGAGAATTTCGTCGTGCCGATCCCGACCCTGCTCCGGATCACCGGCTTCTTCCATGCGGCGTCGAACGCCTCGATCATCGCAGATGCGCGCGACGAGGTCGTGCGCAAGCTCGCCGACGGCATGGGCTGGAACGCCGTCGCGGTCGGCACCGCGGGCCGGCCGGGCCTCGGCCTCAAGGCCGCGGACGAGCAGACCGCCGTCAATTCCGCGCTCGCCGACTGCGCCAAGCGCGACAGCGACTGCCACCTCATCGCAATCGGCCCGTTCACGGTGGGACCGATCAACTAGGCTCACGCAAATTTCCGGGCAAAGTTCTCTAATGATTTCAACCCCGTTCTACTGTGCATGGGGTTGTTTTTCGCGTTTTTAGTTCGCGAACGGCGCAAACTGCTGCGCCACTGCGCTGTAGACGTGGCGGCGGAACGGCACCACGACATCGGGGACGCGGTCGAGCCGCTCCCAGCGCCAGGCGTCGAACTCGGCGGGCTGCCCGTTGCGCGGCGTCAGCGGATCGATCTCGTCATCCTTGCCGGTGAAGCGTAACGCGAACCATTTCTGGCGCTGGCCGCGGAATTTCGCCAGTCGATGTGTCTGCGGCCCGTCATATGGCGGGAATTCGTAAGTCAACCAGTCGGTCTCGCCGAGATAGGATGCGCTCTTGACGCTGGTCTCTTCCCAGAGCTCGCGCAGCGCGGCATCGCGCAAATCCTCGCCCTCGTCGACGCCGCCCTGCGGCATCTGCCAGTCCAGACCCGGCAGGATGATCTCGGGTCCGTCGCCCTTGAAGCGGTGCCCGATCAGCACGCGGCCATCGGCATTGAACAGCGCGATTCCGACATTGGGACGGTAGGGTTTTTCAGTGCTCACGCGTGGATCTCTCGTCGTCATTTCAGGCTGTGCATTAGAGCGTTTTCGAGCGAAGTGGATACCGGTTCGCGTCAAGAAAACGCGTCAAAATAAAAAACTAGAGCCCCGTCCCGATTCTATCGGAACGGAACTGGCTCTAGCATCAACCTGGAATGGCGACTTGAACTAATCCTGCGCCAGCGCGGAAAATTCCTTCACCACGCGCTCGTAGACCGGGCGCTTGAACGGGACGATCAGCCCGGTCAGGTTCTTCATCGGCTCCCAGCGCCAGCTCACGAACTCGGCCTTGTGACCGCCGCCGGGCTTTTCGACGTTGATCTCGCTATCCTTGCCGGTGAAGCGGACCGCGAACCATTTCTGGCGCTGACCGCGGTAGCGGCCCTTCCAGGTGCGCCCGGCGACCGTGCGCGGAATGTCGTAAGTGAGCCAGTCCGGAACTTCGCCGAGCCGCTCAACCGAACGCACGCTGGTCTCCTCATAGAGCTCGCGCTTGGCGGCCTCCCAATTGTCCTCGCCGGGATCGACGCCGCCCTGCGGCATCTGCCAGACATGGGTGTCGTCGACATGCTCGATGCCGCCAGCGCGGCGGCCGATGAACACCAGTCCGTCCTTGTTGAGCAACATCACGCCGACGCAGGTCCGGTAGGGCAGATCCTCGTAACGCGCCATTCCGCCAGACCTCTCGCATGCTGTCGGTAAGGCTTAAGCAGGCCCCGCGGGCCTGTACCATACCAATCCGTTGATTTAGCTGGATTTTGATTTCAGCATCGCGGTTGTCAATGGCACCAAAAGGATACCTCGGTCGCCCAATGTCTTGGTCCAGGCGCCGATGCGCTCGATCGAGACCGGGAGGGCGGAGGCGGTGCCCACGGCCACGCCGCGCTCGCGCGCCGCCGCTTCGAGCTTGGTCAGGGCGCGGTCGATCTCGGCCGGGGTCGGCACCGCGTCAATCGCGATATCGCCCTTGCCGAACGGCATCGCCTGGCTGCCGGCCGCTTGCGGCGCGATGCTGCGCGGCGAGGAGCCGTCGTCGAAGAAGCCGAGCCCGCGCTTGGCCGCCTCGCGGATGATCGGCTGCATCGCCGGCTCCGTCGCGATGAAGCGGGCGCCCATGAAATTGGTGAGGCCGGCATAGCCCTGCATCCGGCTCAAATGCCAGTACAGGCGGTCCATGTTCTGGTCGGCACTCAGCGAGGTCAGCAGCGTCTGCGGTCCCGGATCGTTGTCGGGGAAGTCATAGGGCTCCATCGGGATCTGGAGGAAGATCTCGTGGCGCTGGGCGCGGGCGCGCTCGGCGAGTTTTCCTGGATCGGACCCATAGGGCGTGAAGGCCAGCGTCACCGCCGCTGGCAACCGCATGATGGCATCGGTGGTCTTGGCGGCGCCGACGCCGAGGCCGCCGATCAGGATCGCGACCACCGGCATCTTGGCGGCCTTGGCGCGGTCGGCATCCGCCGCATAGACGTTGAACGGCTTCAGATCCCCGGAAACCGCGGGGATCATGCCATAGCGCGATTTCTCAAGAAGTTTTGGGTCGATCCCGGCCATGACGGGCGGCGGTGCGGAGGCCGCCGCCGTCTCGCTTTTGCCGGCGGCATCGCCGCCGATCACCACGTCGTGGCGCATGCCGGTGGAACCGTCGATCATGGTGACGGTCTTCTGCTCGCCCGCCTGCTTCGGTGCGTCCTTGGTCTCTTGCTTGCTTTCCTGCTTGCTGTCCTGGCCATGGCCGGCCGCGGCCGGCTTGTCGTCGCCAGCCTTGTCTGCGGCATTGGGTTCGCGGATCGCGAGCCGTGTCATTGGCTCGCCGCCGAGCGGATCCTTGTTGAAGATGGCGAAGCCGGCAAAGGTGACCAGGAACAGTCCGAGCAGGACCGCGAGCAGCTGCATGGCCGTGAACGGCAGCCGCAGCCGACGTTTCCGGCGCGGCTTGTCCCGTCCGAGCGGGGCGCTCAGATCATCGGCCGTTTCAGTCATGCGCGATCCCGAATCACTCAGCAATGACGATACCACGCCGGGGTCAAGCGGCGGCAGGCCGGGATAGGCCGGGGGATATCAGGAGTTCCAAGCAAAAAGGGCGGCTCCGGGAGCCGCCCTTTTCGTCAGATCGCGATGCGCCGACCTAGTTCGCCGCTTTGGGCTTGTCGGTCGTGGCCTTGTCGCCGCCCGGCGTGGGCGCCGCGGACGCGCTGTTCTTGATGCCGTGGAGCAGATCGTCGGCGAGCTTGAGCGCCTTGTCGTCCTTGGCGTCCGGCGGAACGTAGGACTGCGAGCCGGTCTTCTCGTCGCCGTCGTTCTTGAGATGGCCGCGCAGCGAAGCTTCGCCCTTGGTGTCGGTACGCGACTTCAGCTCGTCCGGCACGTCCTGCAGCACTTCGATGTCGGGCACGATGCCCTTGGCCTGGATCGACTTGCCCGACGGCGTGTAATAGCGCGCCGTGGTCAGACGCAGCGCGCCGTTGCCGGAGCCGAGCGGAATGATGGTCTGCACCGAGCCCTTGCCGAACGAGCGTGTGCCGACGATGGTCGCACGCTTGTGGTCCTGCAGCGCGCCGGCGACGATCTCCGACGCCGAAGCCGAGCCGCCGTTGACCAGCACGATGACCGGCTTGCCCTTGGTGAGGTCGCCCGTATGCGCGGTACGGCGCTGGGTCTCCTCGGCATTGCGGCCGCGGGTCGAGACGATCTCGCCCTTCTCCAGGAAGGAGTCGGAGACGGTGACCGCTTCCTCGAGCAGGCCGCCCGGGTTGTTGCGGAGGTCGATGACGTAGCCCTTCAGCTTGTCGCCGATCTGATTCGAGAGGTTGGCGACCTCGCGCTTCAGGCCTTCGGTGGTTTGCTCGTTGAAGGTGGTGATGCGGATATAGGCGATGTCGTCGGCCTCGACGCGGGCGCGCACCGAACGGACGCGGATGTTGTCGCGCACCAGCGTGACGTCGATCGGATTGTCCTGGCCCTTGCGGATGATCTTCAGCTTGATCTTGGTGTTGACCGGGCCGCGCATCTTCTCGACCGCCTGGTTCAGGGTCAGGCCCTGCACCGCCTCGTCGTCGAGATTGGTGATGATGTCGTTGGCCATGACACCGGCGCGCGAGGCCGGGGTGTCGTCGATCGGCGAGACCACCTTGATCAGGCCGTCTTCCATCGTGACTTCGATGCCGAGGCCGCCGAACTCACCGCGGGTCTGCACCTGCATGTCGCGGAAGCTCTTGGCGTCCATGTAGCTCGAATGCGGATCGAGACCGGTAAGCATGCCGCTGATCGCGGATTCGATCAGCTTGGTGTCGTCGGGCTTCTCGACATAGTCCGAGCGCACGCGCTCGAACACGTCGCCGAACAAATTGAGCTGGCGATAGGTGTCCGCAGTGGCGGCTCGCGCGCTGGAGCCCATGAAGACCGCGCGCGGTTGCGTCACGAACAGCGTCAGCGCCGCACCGGTGGCCGCGCTGAGGAGGATAACTGAAGTCTTGCGCATCATCCGCGAACCTTCTCGCCTTCATTTGCGGCCCACCATGGGCCTGGATCGATTGGAGTGCCGTCTTTGCGGAACTCGACATAGAGCACAGGTTGACTCGCGTTCGTGGCGAGAATGGAGGCGACTTGAGAGGTCGACCCCATGGTCGCGACAGGCTCCCCCGTGAGCACGAATTGTCCGATGTTGACCGAAATGCGCTCCATCCCGGCGATCAGCACATGATACCCGCCCCCGGCATTGAGGATCAAGAGTTGTCCATAGCTGCGGAACGGGCCGGCATAGACCACCCAGCCATCACACGGCGTCGTGACCTGGGAGCCGGGCCGCGTCGCCAGCGAAATGCCCTTCTGGACCCCGCCGAGCCCGTCCGAACCGCCGAAATCCCTGATCTTGTTACCGTTAACCGGCAGAGGCAGGAGGCCCTTGGCCGCGGCGAAGGCCATCGCAGGGGTGGTGCGGGAACGATCCTTGAATGTGCCGGGGCCGGTCTTGGCGCTGGCGGCCGCGTTTGCAGCCGCCTTGGCCTCGGCCTGCTTGGCGGCCTCAGCTGCTTTCTCGGCCGCCTTGGCGGCGCTTTGCAGATCCTGCTCCATCTTGGCGATCAGCCCCTGGAGATCGCCGACCTGTCTTGAGAGCGCAACGGCGCGCGCGTTCTCGGCGTCGAGGTCCTTTTCGCGCGACGCCTGCTGACGCTGCCGTTCGTCGACCAGAGCCGCGAGCCGGGTCTGGTCGTTGCGCACCTTGTCGCGGTCGGAGGCAAGCTGGTCGCGCTCGGTCGCGATGGTCTTGCGCAAGGCCACGAGCTCGCCGAGCTCGCCCGCGATCTTCTCGGCACGGCCGCGCAACTCCGGCACCACGGCACCGAGCAGCATCGCCGTGCGCAGCGATTGCAGGGCATCCTCGGGCCGTACCAGAAGTGCCGGCGGCGTCCGCCTTCCGGCGCGCTGCAAGGCCGCCAGCACCTCGACGATGTCGGCGCGGCGTGAATCGAGCGAGCTGCGCATCGCCTGTTCGCGGCCGTTCAGCGATCGCAGCCGCGCTTCGGCCTCGTCGATCTTGGTCTCGACGGTGCGCACATTGGCGGCGGTGTCGATCAACTGTTGATTGAGCTGGGTGCGGTCCTGGCCGAGCGAGGTGATCTCGGCCTTGAGCTTGGCCTGCGCTTCCTCAGCGCTCTTCTTGCTGGCGCGCGCGGCTTCGAGCTCCTGCTCGCGCTGCTTGATCGCATCGGGCGCTACGGCCGCAGTCTGCGGTGCAGGCGTCTGAGCTTGCGCGAGGCTTGCGCCGGCAACGCCGGCGATCAGCAGCAGGTTGAAAATCGGCGCTCGCATCGCTTTAAGCAAAGGTGCTCGTTGTGGCGCGGATCACGCGCGGTGATAGGGGTGGCCCGCCAGAATGGTGGCGGCCCGATAAAGCTGTTCCAGAAGCATGACGCGGACCATTTGATGCGGCCAGGTCGCAGAGCCGAACGCGATCACGAGCTTGGCCTTACGGCGCAATTCGGGCGAAAGTCCGTCCGCCCCTCCGATCATGAAGATAGTATGACCGGCACCCTCGTCGCGCCAGCGCCCGAGATGCCGTGCGAATACGGTCGAATCCAGATTCTGGCCGCGCTCGTCCAGCGCCACCAGCACCGACTTTTCGGGAATATGGGCGGAGATCGCCGCGGCCTCTTCGGCCATCCGCGTCGCCGTATCGCGCGCGCGGCTTTCGGGCAATTCGTGGATGGCGAGCTCGCGGAATCCGAGCTTGCGGCCGGCCTCGTCGAACCGCTCGAAATAGCGCTCGGCAAGCTCCCGTTCGGGGCCCTGCTTCAGCCGGCCCACCGCAATGACGGCTATGCGCATGATATGTTCAGGGTCGCGTTTTCTGGACCGCGCGCGATCTGCGCGCGCACGACGCTAGCATGCGCGTCAGCCGATTCGAAATCGGCCAGCAGCCTCTCAGATCGCCTTCGCCGCCCCTGGGCCCTGCGTGTACAATCTCTCGAGACTGTAGAACTCGCGGACCTCGGGTCTGAACACGTGCACGATCACATCGCCGGAATCGATCAGCACCCAGTCGCAATTGGGCAAGCCCTCGACGTGGATGTTCTTGATGCCGTTTTCCTTGAGGCCTTTGGCGACGTTCTCCGCGATCGCGCCGACGTGCCGGTTCACCCGGCCGGTGGTGACGATCATGTAGTCGGAGTAGGCCGATTTGCCGCGAAGGTCGATGGTCACAGTCTCTTCCGCCTTCATGTCGTCGAGGCGGGAGAGGATCAGGCTCAGCGTCTTGTCGGCGTCGGGTTGCGCCTTCAAGGCCGCAGCTTTGGTCGATGTTTTACGCGTCGGCTTGGCAACCTTGGGTAAAACAGACTTCGGTGAAGCCGTCTTGGGTGAGGCTGTCTTGGACAATACAGATGTGGTCAGGGACCATTCCTTTCACTGTATCGCGAACGCCGAATCCGGCGCCCACTGGTTACACTACATCATGTGGGGTTAAGGGTTTCAATATGCCAGAGAGCCCGAAGACCGCATGGCGTTCGCACAATCTGACTCACTTCGTACCTTTCCAGCTTCCGTCCGGGTTCCGTAAGCCGGTCGACGAGAGATTCAGCTTCATTCCGGTCAGGAACACCCAGGCTGGCGCGGGCCGGTCCGCGAGCAAGGCGGCCTCATTCTCCGGCATCCGATAGCGCCTGAGCGCCTGGGCGGCGGGAGAGGCGAGGGCGCGAAAACTCTGCGGCGGACGGTCGATGACCGCGATCGGCACCTGGTCGGCGATGCGCCGCCAGTGCTGCCAACGATGGAATTGAGCGAGGTTGTCGGCGCCCATGATCCAGACAAAGCGCAAGCCCGAGAGGCGGCGGCGCAAGGTGTTGATCGTATCGATGGTATAGCGCGTGCGAATGACGGATTCGAGACAGCTCACCTCGATCCTGGGATCGTCGGCCATTTCGCGCGCCGCCTGCATGCGCGCGCCGAGCTCATGCAGCGCGCCGTTCTCCTTCAGCGGATTGCCTGGCGTCACCAGCCACCACACGCGATCGAGCTGGAGTCGTTTCAGCGCGAACTGGCTGATCGCGCGATGGGCCTGGTGCGGCGGGTTGAACGAGCCGCCGAGCAGGCCGATGCGCATGCCCGAGGTATGGGTCGGTATGGCCTGCGCGAAGAAACGTGGCGCGACGAAATTGTTGCTCAATGCCCCGCGCCCTGCGTCGTCTACGGCCGCGTCTGCCCGGTGCCGTGAACGCGATATTTGAAGCTCGTCAGCTGCTCGGCGCCAACCGGGCCGCGGGCGTGGAATCTGCCGGTGGCAATGCCGATCTCGGCACCGAAGCCGAACTCGCCGCCGTCGGCGAACTGCGTCGAGGCGTTGTGCAGCACGATCGCGGAATCGACCTCGCTCAGGAATTTTTTCGCAGCGGTCTCGTCGGCGCTCACGATCGCATCGGTATGGTGCGAACCGTGATTTTGGATATGCGCGATCGCGCCGTCGACGCCGTTCACCACCTTCGCTGCGATGATCGCATCGAGATATTCGGTGTCCCAATCGTCCGCGCTCGCGGGTTTGACGCGCGCATCGATCTTTTGCACGGCGTCGTCGCCACGCACTTCGCAGCCGGCCTCGATTAGCATCTCAACCAGCGGCTTGAGGTTTTTACCGGCTGCGGCGCGATCGACCAGCAGCGTCTCGGCGGCGCCGCAGACGCCGGTGCGGCGCATCTTGGCGTTGAGCACGATCGATTTCGCCATGGCGAGGTCGGCGCTGCCGTCGACGTAAATGTGGTTGACGCCTTCGAGATGCGCGAACACCGGCACGCGCGCTTCCTGCTCGACGCGCGCGACGAGGCTCTTGCCTCCGCGCGGCACGATCACGTCGATGGCGCCATTCAATCCCGACAGCATCTGGCCTACCGCCGCGCGGTCGCGCGTCGGCACCAGCGTGATGGCAGCCTCGGGAAGGCCCGCTTCGCGCAGGCCCTGCACCAGGCAGTCATGGATCGCGCGGCAGGAGCGGAAACTGTCGGAGCCGCCGCGGAGGATCACGGCATTGCCCGACTTCAGGCACAGCACACCGGCGTCCGCCGCAACGTTCGGCCGGCTCTCGAAGATCACGCCGACGACGCCGAGCGGCACGCGCACGCGCTCGATGGTCATGCCGTTCGGCCGTTGCCAGCTCTCGGTGACGATGCCGACGGGATCGGCAATGCCGCGCACGATGCCGATGCCCTCGGCCATGCCCTCCACCCGCGCCGGCGTCAGCGTCAGGCGGTCGATGAAGGACGAGGTGGCGTTGCCGGAGGCGCGGGCCTCGGTGACGTCCTCGGCATTGGCGGCGAGGATCGCGGCGGCATTGTTGCGGATCGCCCGCGCCATGGCCTCGAGCGCCCGGTTCTTCTGCTCCGGCGGCGCCAGCGCCAGCACGCGCGCGGCAGCGCGGGCACGGGTACCGAGATCGGTCATCAGCGCCTGAAGATCGGCATTGCCGTCGACGGCTTTGAGGGGGGCGGCCATGGGAGTTTCAACCTTCTGCTAAGGCAGTGTCCTAGCACGGAAATCCCGCTTTTGCGAAGGGTCGGCAGGGTATGGCAGGGCTTCACGTGCCGGACGGCAGCTCGATCAATGGCCCAGCTCCGGCGTCATGGCCGGGCTTGACCGGCCATCCACGCCTCGGCCGGCGCCTACTCGGATGCCCTAGCGGCTACCCGCCCACCACCAGATCATCCCGGTGGATCATCTCGGACCGCCCGCTGATGCCGAGGATGGCCATGACATCCGGGGAGGAGCGGCCCTTGATCCGCTCGGCATCGTCGGCGTCGTAGGCGATCAGGCCGCGGCCGACCTCGCTGGTGTCGGGGCCGCGCACGATCACGGCGTCGCCGCGGGCGAACTGGCCCTCGACCTTGATCACGCCGGCCGGCAGCAGGCTGGCGCCGGCGCGCAGGGCCGCGACCGCGCCGGCGTCGATCGTCAGCGTACCCTTCGGCTCAAGCGAGCCCGCGATCCAGCGTTTTCGCGAGGTGATGGGATTGGCCGGCGTCAGGAACCAGGTGCAGCGGCCGCCATCGGCGATCGCCTGCAACGGATGCTCGATCTTGCCCGAGGCGATCAGCATATGCGTGCCGCCGGTGGTCGCGATCTTGGCAGCTTCGACCTTGGTGCGCATGCCGCCGCGCGACAGCTCGGACTCGGCGTCGCCTGCCACAGCCTCGATCTCGGAGGAGATGCTGTCGACGACGGGAATGAGCCTGGCGTTCGGGTTGTTCTTCGGCGGGGCGTCGTAGAGCCCGTCGATGTCGGACAGCAGCACCAGCAGGTCGGCGCTGGCCATGGTGGCGACGCGCGCGGCGAGGCGGTCGTTGTCGCCGTAGCGGATCTCGTTGGTGGCGACCGTGTCGTTCTCGTTGATCACGGGGATCGCGCGCCACTCCAGCAGCTTGCCGATAGTGGAGCGCGCGTTGAGATAGCGGCGGCGCTCCTCGGTGTCCTGCAGCGTCACCAGGATCTGGCCGGCGCCGATGCCGTGGGCGCCAAGCACCTCCGACCAGATGCGGGCGAGCGCGATCTGACCGACGGCGGCGGCTGCCTGACTCTCCTCCAGCTTCAGCGGGCCGCGCGGCAATTTCAGGCGGCTGCGGCCGAGCGCGATCGAGCCGGAGGAGACGACGAGCACGTCACGCCCCTCGCGATGCAGCTTGGCCATGTCGTCGGCGAGCGCGGCAAGCCAGGACGCGCGCACCTCGCCCTTGTCGGAATCGACCAGCAGCGCGGAGCCGACCTTGACGACGATGCGGCGGAATTGACTGAGTTCGGGGCTGGCCATGTGTGCAAGTGCTGGCGCGTGTGACGGATTGCTCTGCATCGGACACGGCGGAGCGAGAGCGGCGCCGATGAGGCCCTGCTTTTGCAGCAGGACGATGGCCCGCGCAAGGCGCCGGCATGCTAAAGGATGAACGCCGGGTTGCCCCGGGCGGCCGTCCGGCTCTCATGCTGCCAACCATAACGGTGGAGGAAACCCATGGATCGCCGCAAATTCATGGTCCGGTGTCTGAGCCTGCCGCTGCTGGCGCAGGTGGGAGCGACGCGCGCACAGGCTGGGCTCACCAAGATCATCTTCCCGTTCGCGGCCGGCGCGGGCGGCGACACGCTGTGCCGGCTGATCGCGCAGGAGATGGCGCCGGCACTGCAGCGGACCATCGTGGTCGAGAACCGCACCGGCGGTGACGGCCTGATCGGCATCAAGGCGGTGAAGGGGGGAAGCCCCGACGGCAGCATGGTGCTGGTGACGACCGGACCCACGATGTACCTGCTGCCGATGGTCGAGACGATTCCGAGCTTCGATGCTGCAAAGGATTTCGTCCCGGTCTCGCTGCTGGCGCGCTTTGAATTTGCGCTGGTGATCAGCCCGGCGGTCGACGCTGTGGATTTCAAGTCGTTCGCGGCCTGGCTGAAGGCACATCCGGACAGGACCTCGTTCGGCGTACCCAGCAGCGGCACCATTCCGCATTTCATGGGCTCGAAGCTGGAGAAGGACCTCGGCATTCCCTTGAGCCGCGTGCCCTATCGCGGCAGCGCAGCTATCCTCAACGACCTCGTCGGCGGCCATGTTCCGTTCGGGATCACCACGCTGGCCGACGCGCTTGCGCAGCATCGCGCCAAGGGCGTGAAGATCATCGCGGTGAGCAGCGCGGAACGTTCGCCCTTTGCCTCAGAGGTGCCGACCTTGAAAGAGAGCGGCATCGATCTCGTCGCCGACGCCTGGTACGGCATGTGGCTTCCCGCCGGCAGCTCGCCGGAATTCGCAAGCAAGCTCGGCGCGGCCGCAAGCGCCGCGCTCGCCAAGCCCGAGGTGAAGGAGAAGCTCACCGCGATCGGTCTGATCCCGGTGGGCAGCAGCGCGGAAGGTCTGACCAAGGAGCTCGCCGCCAACACCGCGTTCTGGCAGCCGGTCGTGAAGGCGACGGGGTACAAGATCGAGAATTAGTTTCTGTTTGCGCTCCGCTCTCCGCCGTCATGGCCGGGCTTGTCCCGGCCATCCACGTGCACCGCCACCTAACGCAAGACGTGGATGCCCGGGTCAAGCCCGGGCATGACGAGCTGAGAGAGGCTCTTTCCGCTCACTCACAGCTTCGCGCGCTGCGCGATCCCGTCCTTGATCGACGCCAGCTCCGCTTCGTCCCAAACACCGATCAAAATCCCGCCCTTCACCTGGAGCTGGTTGTCGGCATAGGCGGCGATTTTCTCGCGCGGCGTCGTGATGTGGTCGTTGGGATGCAGCGCCCAGTCGAACAGCTCGGCCTGCAGTCGAGCGATGACGCCGGCGCACTCGGGATCGTCGCCGCGATCCAGAAACTCTTCCGGATCGGTTTCGAGGTCGTACAGCATCGGGAGGAAGCCTGAGGCGTGGATGTATTTCCAGCGGCCGTCGAACACCATGAACAGGCGACAGCGTTCGATCGGCTGATTCAGCTTCAGCCGCACGTCCTGCATGACATAGTCGTATTCGGAGAACGCCACCTTGCGCCAATCCGGCGGACTCTCGCCGCGCAGCAGCGGCAGCAGCGAGCGTCCCTCGAGGATATGGCCCGGCACCTTGCCGCCGAAATAGTCGACGAAGGTCGGCGCGAGATCGATGGCTTCGACCAGCGCATCGTTGCGCGTGCCACGCGTCGCATCCGCCTCCTTCGAGGGATCGATGATGATGAGCGGGATCTTCGCCGACTGCTCGTGGAACAGATCCTTCTCGCCCATCCAGTGATCGCCGAGATAGTCGCCGTGATCGGAGGTGAACACGATCATGGTGGTGTCCAGCAGGTCGCGCTCCTCCAGGAACTTCATCAGCACGCCCATCTGGGCGTCGATCTGGGTGATCAGGCCCATATAGGTCGGGATCACCTTCTCGCGGGCATCGTCGCGCGCCATGTTGCGGGAGTAGCGCATGTCCATATAGGCGCCGAACACCGGATGCGGGTTCTGCCGCTCGCGCTCGGAGCGGATCACCGGGATCATGTCCGATGTCGAATACATGCTGGCGTAGGGTTCGGGCGCGATGTAGGGCCAGTGCGGCTTGATGTAGGACAGATGCAGGCACCACGGCCTGCCGTCGGTCTCGGCCTCGCCGATGAAATCCATGGCGCGTCGCGTCATGTAGGGCGTCTCGGAATGCTCGTCCGGCACGCGCGCGGCCTTGTCGGCATGCACGAGCAGCCAGCCGTTCTGGAGCGAGCCGTCCTCGGCCGCGCCTGAATTGGCCCAATGCTCCCAGGGATTGGGCGCATCAAAGCCCTGCTGGCGCAGATATTCGTCGTATTTCGGACGCGGCCGCCCCGTGGGATGCAGGCCGTCGTCACGCTCATAGGGCTCAAACCCGCATTCGGCGACGTGCACGCCGATCATCGATTCCGGCGGGATGCCGAGCGCCTTCATGCCTTCGAGATCGGGCGCCATGTGGGTCTTGCCGACCAGCACGTAGCGCACGCCGAGCTTCTTGAGGTGATCGCCGAGGGTGGGCTCGCCGACCCGCAACGGCCAGCCGTTCCAGTGCGAGCCGTGCGAGCGCATGTAGCGCCCGGTGTAGAACGACATCCGCGAGGGGCCGCAGATCGGCGACTGCACATAGGCCTTGCTGAAGAGCACGCCGCGCTTCGCCATGGCGTCGATGTTCGGTGTCTTCAGCGTGGGATGGCCGGTGCAGCCGAGATAGTCATAGCGAAGCTGGTCGCACATGATCCAGAGAACGTTCTTCGCGCGCGCCATGCGTGATCCCTGCCGTTTCTTGATTGTGGGATGCTGCGCTATCGAGGGCGCGAAGACAAGCTATCAGCGATGCACGCGTCTGCGGCCGTACACTCCAGCGTCGTCCCGGCCTTCGCCGGGACGACGAAAAATCAAACCGACCACGGCTCCGCTTCGGCCGCGCTCTTCGCTTTCGCAGACACCGGGCTCTCGCCGATCACATCCGCAAGAGAGCGCAACGCTTCCTGCACGCCGTCACCGGTGACGGCGGAGAGCAGCAGCGGCGTCTTCTTGGCGGCGCGCTTCAGCCGCTCCTTCTGCTTCTTCAACTCGTCCGGCTCGATCGCGTCGATCTTGTTCAGCGCGACGATCTCGATCTTGTCGGTGAGCTGCCCGGCATAGGCGTCCAGCTCCGTTCGCACCGTCTTGTAGGCCTTGCCGGCGTGCTCGCAGGTCGCATCGATGAGATGCAGCAGCACGCGGCAGCGCTCGACATGGGCGAGGAAGCGGTCGCCGAGACCGACGCCTTCATGCGCGCCTTCGATCAGGCCGGGGATGTCCGCCAACACGAATTCGCGGCCGTCGGCATTCACGACGCCGAGCTGCGGATGCAGCGTGGTGAAGGGATAGTCGGCGATCTTCGGCTTGGCCGCGCTGACCTTGGCAAGGAAGGTCGATTTGCCGGCATTGGGCAGGCCGACGAGGCCGGCATCCGCGATCAGCTTCAACCGCAGCCAGATCCAGCGCTCCTCCCCGGGCTGGCCGGGATTGGCATTGCGCGGCGCGCGATTGGTCGAGGTCTTGAAATGCGCGTTGCCGAAGCCGCCATTGCCGCCCTCGGCCAGCACGAACTTTTCGCCGACAGTGGTGAAATCGTGGATCATGGTCTCGCGATCTTCATCGAAGATCTGCGTGCCGATGGGGACCTTCAGCACGATCGACTTGCCATTGGCGCCGTGGCGGTCCGAGCCCGAGCCGTTCTCGCCCTTCTGGGCCTTGAAGTGCTGCTGGTAGCGATAGTCGATCAGCGTGTTCAGCCCGTCGGCGACCTCGATGATCACATTGCCGCCGCGGCCACCATTGCCGCCGGAGGGGCCGCCGAATTCAATGAATTTTTCGCGGCGGAACGCCACGCAGCCGTTTCCGCCGTCGCCGGAGCGGATATAGACCTTTGCTTCGTCTAGGAATTTCATGGGCCATAGGTAGGCCAGCCGGTCCCGCGCGGCAACCCGGATGGACCCGCAAATCGGCCGAAACCCGGCGATTTGTGGCCTTGCTTAACCAGCTGGCCGGCGCCGGATCAGGAATTTCTGCGTGCCCTCCAGCACCAGCTCCTTGCGCTGGTTGAACACGGTGCTTTTGAGCGTCACCACGCCGGTCGAGCGTCCCGGCACCAGCTCGGTGACCTCGAGCGCGGGATAGATTGTGTCGTCGGCGAAGACAGGTTTGAGGAACCGGCTGGATTGCTCGAGGAAGCCGACCAGGGAGTCCTCGACCATGAACGGAAACAGGCCGGCGCCGGGCGCGGTGTGGATCAGCGTCTGGAAACCGTGGGCGAGCAGATGCGGCATGCCGCGGCTGCGGCAATACTCCACGTCGTAATGCACCGGATGCGTGTCGCCGCTCGCGGTCTGGAACGCCGCGAACACCGCCGTCGTCTGCGTGCGGCTCGGCAGCACGAAGCGCTCGCCGACCACGAAATCCTCAAACCAGCGTTGCGCGGGGATCATGCGATGCCGGGCCGGGTCGAAGTCGGTCATGGCTAAGCTCTTTCCTGGCTCTCTTGTGAGACACCTGTCGCTACCGCGACGCGGAGAGTGCGACAATCCGTTCAATTCGTCCAACGCGGGCTTGTCGTGACGGCCTGCGTCATTACAACGGCGCTCGATGCCCCTGTTCAAGAATCTATCGGCCTATGACGAACGCTCGGCGCGCCTTGCCGGGATTGCGCTCATGGTGCTGTCGATCTTCATGTTCTCGTTTGGCGATGCCATGGGCAAGTTCCTGGTCGGGACTTATTCGGTGGGGCAGCTGCTGTTCCTGCGCGCCTGCGCGGCGCTGCTGCTGCTGTCGCCGTTGGTCTGGCGGCAGCGTCACCAGTTCCTGCATCTGGAGCGGCCGGGTCTCCAGCTCTTTCGCGTCGTGCTGTCGACGCTGGAAGTGGCGGCCTTCTTCCTTGCGACGGTCTACCTGCCGCTCGCCGACGTCATCACCTATTATCTCGCCGGGCCCATTTTCGTCACCGCGATGTCGGCGATCTTTCTCGGCGAGAAGGTCGGCTGGCGGCGCTGGACGGCGATCCTGATCGGCTTCTGCGGCGTCCTGATCGCGCTGCGGCCCTCGGCACAGACGGTGAGCCTGCCGGCGCTGATCGCGCTTGGCGGCAGTCTTTCTTTCGCAACGCTGATGTTGATCACGCGCAGCCTGCGCAAGACGCCCGATATCGTGATGGCGTCGTCGCAATTCGTCGGCACGTTCTTGCTGGGCGCTGTGCTGTCGGCGTTCCACTGGGTGCCGCCGACATCGGGCAGCCTCGTGATCTTCGCGCTGGCGGGATGCGTCTCGGTCACGGCGCTGTTCTGCGTCAACCGCTCGCTCAAGCTCGCGCCGGCCAGCGTCGTCGTGCCCTATCAATATTCGATGATCGTCTGGGCGGTGATCTTCGGCTTCGTCGTGTTCGGCGACGTGCCCGAAATCGCCACCATCGTCGGCGCCGCCATCATCATCGCCGCCGGGTTCTATATTTATCTGCGTGAGCGCGATCTCGGACGCAGGGACGCGGATGTGAATCCGCCAGCGTGATTACAGCGGAATAAATTCGAGCGTCGTCCTGGCTTTCACCAGGACGACAGTTTGAGCCGCCTCCGCCCTACCTCACCCTTCGCGCGCTGCTCCAGCTCTTCAGCGACGCCCACACGCCGCGCGAGAGACGGAAGCAGTCGACGGGCGTGGACGAGCCCAGCGCCAGGAAGCGATGCAGCTGGACGCCGCTCCACTGGAAGCCGCACTTCTCCAGCACGTTGCGCGAGGCCGGGTTGGTGACGCGCGCGCCTGCATAGAGATGATCGTCCTCGAACTCCTCGAAGAAGAAGTCGATCGCGCCGCGTGCGGCCTCGGTGGCAAAGCCCCGGCCCCAATGCTCGACGCCGAGCCAATAGCCGAGCTCGGCGTTGTCGGGCGTCGAGCGGTCGATGCCGACCATGCCGATGGGGCCGCTGTCATGCTCGATCAGGAACACCGTCTCGCTGCCGGGCAGGGCGCTGGCGCGGATGAAGGCGATGGCGTCGTCCTGCGAATAGGGATGCGGGAGGCGCCTTGTGTTTTCGGCGACGCGACGGTCGTTGGCGAGGAGGGCGATGGTCCTGACATCGGCGAGGGTCGGCCGCCGCAAGGTCAGCCGCTCGGTGGCGACGACGCTGGGTCTCGCCTCCCGCAAGGTCACGCTCGAAAAATCCTGCAACATGTCCGGCTCCGTCGAAGTCACTAAAGTGAAAAGTGAGCACGCAAACGAAAGGGGAGGCCGGTTTCCCGCCTCCCCTGGAGCCTTCGATCTGTGATCTCAAGGACTCCGCCGGTTCGGTCTGGGACCCGGCGGACTCCAAATTTGATCCACCGTCTATTCAGCCGCCTCTGCGAGCGGGAGCACCGAGATGAAGGTGCGGCCGTTGGCTTTGGCCTGGAACGTTACGCGGCCCTCGATCTTGGCGAACAAGGTGTGGTCCGTGCCCATGCCGACATTAAGGCCGGGATGCCAGGTGGTGCCGCGCTGACGCGCAATGATGTTGCCGGGAATCACAACTTCCCCGCCGAACGCCTTGATACCGAGGCGCTTGCCCTTGGAATCGCGACCGTTGCGCGATGAACCGCCTGCTTTTTTGTGAGCCATGGCTCGTCTCCGAAATTCTACGTATTTCTAGATCAATTCCTTGACGGAATCATTTCACAATTTCTCACGCATCACTTCGTGACGGCGCGTGATCAAATTATGCGGCGGCCTCTTCGGTCGTGGTCTCTGGCTTGGCGACCTTCTCCCGCTTCGGACGCGGCCCCTTGGTGGGCTTGGCGCCGTCCGTCAGGATCTCCGAGATGCGCAGCACGGTGATCTCGTCGCGATAGCCGCGCTTGCGGCGCGAATTCTTGCGGCGGCGCTTCTTGAAAGCGATGACCTTGGGACCGCGCTTGTGGTCGAGCACCTCGACCGCAACGGACGCGCCGGCGACCGTGGGCAGACCCAGGATCGGCGTGTCGCCGCCGACCAGGAGAACTTCATTGAGCTGCACGATCGAGCCGACTTCGCCTTCGATCTTGCCTACTTCCAGGACATCATCCGGAACGACGCGGTACTGCCGGCCGCCGGTTTTGATGACTGCGAACATCGTTGTTTTCCTTCGTGTTCATTCCCGGCCTCGCGACATATTGTCGGGGCCGGCTTTTTGTCAGTCGTTATGGGTTTATGCGAGTTTTGTGCGGGCGGGAGTTATCCCTTTGAAAACCCACGTAAAAACAAGCGGCGCGAGAAACGCCCCGCGCCGGTTGCGGGATTTATAGCCGCTGATCCCCCGGAGTCAAGGAAAAGCCGGCGAAAACGGCCGGATTTGAAGCATTTGGGCCCGATCCGGCCCGCAGGCGAATTTCGGACCGCGCCGCAACCAACAGGTTCCCCCGCCGTTGTCCCGGCGAATTCAGTCACACGGGCAAGGGGCTTACCATGGCAACAGACGAGCTGGTCAAGACGACGACGGGCATCGCTCATCACGGCGCGGAGCGGCTGCCGTCGGTGGATATCGACAGCTTCAACATCGAGATGAAGGACGAGGATGGCTTCATCGGCGACCGCGCCAGCAAGGGCGCGTTCCGCGAGATCCTCGAGCGCTGGCGCAAGCCGCTGCGCAAGTCCGGCGAGGACCCGTTCGGCAAGGAGCCGTCGGACGAGATCAGCAAGAAGACGCTGGACGCCATCCTGGTCGGCGACGACACCGAGGCCTGGGCGGTGGTGCATAGCGCCATCGAGGACTTCGCCCAGGAGCTCGCTTACGTCACCCGCCGCTTCCTCAAGTCCAAGGCCTGGGCCAAGACCGAGCGCATCGTGGTCGGCGGCGGTTTTCGCGATTCCCGGCTCGGCGAGCTCGCGATCGCGCGCACCGAGATTATCCTCATCGCCGAGGGCTTCAAGATCGACATGCTGCCGATCCGCCATCATCCCGACGAGGCCGGCCTGATCGGCGCGCTGCATTTGGCGCCGTCGTGGATCTTCGAGGCCCATGACAGCATCCTCGCCGTCGATATCGGCGGCACCAACATCCGCTGCGGCCTGGTTGAGACCAGCTGGAAAAAGGCAAAAGACCTGTCGAAAGCCAAGGTCGTGAAGTCCGAGCTGTGGCGTCATGCCGACGACGAGCCGACGCGCGAAGGCGCGGTGAAGCGGCTGACGAAGATGCTGAAGGGGCTGATCACCGAGGCCGAGAAGGAAGGCTACAAGCTGGCGCCGTTCATCGGCATCGCCTGTCCCGGCGTGATCAACGCGGACGGCTCCATCGAGAAAGGCGCACAGAACCTGCCGGGCAATTGGGAGAGCAGCAAGTTCAACCTGCCGGCGAGCCTGCTCGAGGGCATTCCGCAGATCGGCGAGCACGACACCGCGATCCTGATGCACAATGACGGCGTGGTTCAGGGCCTCTCCGAGGTGCCGTTCATGCAGGACGTCGATCGCTGGGGCGTGCTCACCATCGGCACCGGCCTCGGCAATGCCCGCTTCACCAACCGCCGCAAGGACAACGGCAAGGACAAAGACAAAGACCGCGATTCTACGGAGAACGGGAAGAAAAAGGCCAAGTCCGACAAGGAGTAACCTTGACTGGTTAGGTTAAGGACCGGATTGCGTTGCGGTGCACCGCCCGCACGCTACGGTCGAAACCGTCGCCTCACCTGGCCGGCGAAGCCGCCCTTCCCAGCCAGTATTTCAATGAGCGGCACCGGGACCGCCAGTGTTTACCGCGTCTGGCGGTCCCACCCCGCCTTTTGCGGGTACCAGTGATTCGGCACCGACGTGCCGCATCGGGCTCGCGCCGGGTCAGTGGCGAACGGCTCAGGCCCATTCCCGCGCAAACCGCCGCCGAAATCCGCGATCGCCCCCGATCATCACCGTGACATCGTGGGTCCAGCCGGAAAACCGGCCCGATTTTCGCCCTCGCAAGCCTTGTCTGGCCCGCCATCCTCGCCTATTAACGCCCGAACCACAGGGGCCATGCTCCTTACTTGGCGCCTTCAGGAGAGGTGGCAGAGTGGTCGAATGCACCGCACTCGAAATGCGGCATAGGTGCAAGCCTATCGGGGGTTCGAATCCCTCCCTCTCCGCCAACATCATCCGCCACAATAAAACGGCTTTCCAGAAAGCTCGGCAGATCAGTCTGATCTTGCCGGCTCTCGCTCCGCCAGCACCGTCCGCGCCGTCGCCACGAACGCCTGCGCGGCCGGCGACAGCGTCCGACCCTGGCGCTGCAGCAGCGACACCGGGCGGGTGATGGCAGGGCGTATCAGCGGCTTTGCGATCAGAGTTGGAAATTGATCGGCCGGCAGCATCGTCGCAGGAAGGATAGCAAGGCCGAGGCCCTGCGCCGTCATGGCGAGCGCGGTGTTGATCAGCGTCACTTCATAGGTCGGGTTGAGGTGCTTGCCCTGGCTCCCCAGCGCCTGATCGATCTGCATGCGTATCCGCGTCTCGCGCCGCATCGCGATCGTCGGCATCTGATCCAATTCGTCCCATGTCAGTGAGCGCCGTGCCGCGAAGTCGGGGGTGCGCCGGCCGATGGCGCTCAGGCGGCCGCGGGTCAGCGTCTCGATCGTCAGCTCCGCGAATTCTCCCTCGACGCTGCCGATCGCGAACTCCGCATCCGTCGCGATCAGACGTGGAACGAGATCGTCGGCGGCGACGTCGCGCATGTCGATTTCGATGTCGGGATAGCCTGCCCGGAATTTTGCCAGCACCGAGGGCAGCAGTGCCGATGCGGTACCGGCTGAGGCGAGAAACGCGACTCGGCCGGCGCGCGCCTGCGCGAGGTCACGCATGCGCCGCGACAGGCCCAGCGCATCGCCCAGCATCCGTTCGGCGGCATGAACTGCCTCGTCAGCGGCCCGCGTCGGCTGCACCGAACGAGTGGAGCGATCGAACAGTTTGACGCCGAGCTGCGCTTCGAGCTGTTGGATCAACAGGCTCGCCGCCGATTGCGTGATCCCCAGCTCGCGCGCAGCCCGCGTGATGCTGCGCGTACGGTACACGCCGGTGAAGGCCTGCAATTGCCGTAAGGTGACGTTCATAGGCAAAGCTCATGAATTGATGAGTTCTTTCCGGCTTATCACATAAGCGAGCATGCAATAAAATGCATGCCGTGGTCGGTGAAGCGGCGATCGCCAAGGGATTGGAAACGAACATGAGGACACAGGTGCTGGTGGTGGGCGCCGGGCCCGTCGGATTGACCGCGGCGATGGATCTGGCTTCCCGTGGGATCGACGTCGTGGTCGCGGAGATCCGCCATGCCGGCGATCCGCCCAGCGTCAAATGCAATCACGTCTCGGCGCGTTCGATGGAGATCTTCCGCCGGCTCGGCGTCGCCGCAAAGCTGCGCGACGCAGGCCTGCCCGCAGATTTCCCGAACGACTGCTCCTACCGGACCACGGCGACCGGCATCGAGCTGTGCCGCATCGACATTCCCTCGCGCGCACGCCGCTACAGCGCCACCGGCGGCCCCGACACCTGGTGGCCGACGCCGGAGCCGCCGCACCGGATCAACCAAGTCTATCTCGAGCCGATCCTGTTCAGCCATGCCGCCGCTCAGTCGCGCATCACCATTCTGGCGCGCACGGAAATCACGGACATCGAGCAGAATGACGACCATGTGGTCGCATTGGCGCGCGACCTCGACAGCGGAAGCTCGCTCCGCATCGAGGCTTCCTTTGTGATCGGTTGCGATGGCAGCCGTTCCCTGGTTCGCAGATCGATCGGCGCCAACCTGTCCGGCACGCCGGTGATCCAGCGCGTGCAATCGACCTTCATCGAAGCGCCGCAGCTCAAGGAGCTGATGGGCGCGCACAAGCCGGCCTGGATGGTGCTCTCGCTCAACCCGCGACGCTCAGGCACGACGGTGGCGATCGACGGTCAGGACCGCTGGCTGATCCATAATCACCTGAAGCCAGACGAGCCCGAATTTGATTCGGTCGATCGGGACTGGGCGATCCGCGCCATTCTCGGCGTCGACGAGCGCTTCGAATACCGCGTCCTCAGCAAGGAGGACTGGGTCGGCCGCCGGCTTGTCGCCGATCGCTTCCGCGACCGCAGAGTCTTCATCTGCGGCGACGCCGCGCATCTGTGGATGCCGTATGCGGGCTACGGCATGAATGCGGGGATTGCGGACGCCGTCGACCTGTGCTGGCAGGTGGCGGCGCATCTGAACGGGTGGGCGCCGGCTTCGATCCTGGATGCCTACGAGGCGGAGCGTCAGCCCATCACCGAACAGGTGTCGCGCTTTGCCATGGACCATGCGATGAAGATGATGGCGCAGCGTGGTGGAGTCTCCGCGGAGATCGAGGACGACACGCCGCGCGGCCACGCCGCGCGCGCAGCGCTGGCCAGGGCGGCCTACGATCTCAACGTGCAGCAATATTGCTGTGCCGGATTGAACTTCGGCTACTATTACGATGCCTCGCCGATCATCGCCTATGACGGCGAGACGCCGCCCGCTTACGCGATGGGCAGCTTCACCCCCTCCACCGTGCCGGGCGCTCGCGCGCCGCACCTGTTTCTGCGGGACGGGCGATCGCTCTACGATGCCTTCGGCGTCGGCTACACTTTGCTGCGGTTCGATCCGGCGATCGATGTAGCGCCATTGAAGTCTGCCGCAGAGCAGCGCGGCATTCCGCTCGCGCTGCTCGACATTGCGCCGGACGAAGCGAACGGCGCGTATGCCGAGAAGCTGGTGCTGGCGCGGCCCGATCAGCACATCGCCTGGCGCGGGCAGGCCGCGCCAGCGGACCCACAAGGCTTGCTGACGCGCATCACCGGCGCTTCGGCGTAAGGCGATTTGAAGCGGACGGTCTCGCGGCGAAGTCCGCCGGCAGGTGATTTACAAAGTCGTGGTTCACAAAACAAAAAAAGACTCGCACCAGGAGGGAAACGTGTTTCACGTTGCAAGCCGCCGCATTTTGGCCGTGCTGACGGCCGCGAGTTTCGCCGTGCTGCCGCTGGAGGCGGTCCGAGCGGTCTATCCCGAGCAATTGATCAAGATCATCGTGACCTTTCCGCCCGGCGGCAGCGCCGATACCGTCATCCGCGCGCTCGAACCGCTGGTCACTGCCGAGCTCAAACAGGGTCTCGTGATCGAGAACCGCGCGGGTGCTGGAGGCAACATCGGCATGGCCGCGGTCGCGCAGGGCAAGCCTGACGGCTATACGCTCGGCATTGCGCCGGCAGGCAGCCTGACGGTCAATCCGCATCTCAATTCGTCGATGCCGTTCGATCCGAAGTATCTTGCGCCGATCACCCTGCTCGCGAAAATTCCCTTCGTGCTGGTTGCGTCAGCGAACGTGCCGGCGCATACGGTCGCGGAATCGATCGCGCTCGCCAAGGCCAAGCCGGGCGCGTTGTCGATCGGGCATGGCGGCAATTCGACCGCCATGCACTTGACCGCGGCACTGTTCACGCAGAAGACCGGGATCGCCATGGAGCTGGTCCCCTATCGCGGGACCGCGCCGGCGACGGTCGATGTTCTCGCAGGCCATGTCCCCTTCGCGGTACTGGATATCCCCGCATCGAGGCAACTGATCCTCGAAGGTAAGCTCAACGCCATCGGTGTGTCGTCTGCGCAGCGTCTGTCGTCCTTGCCTGATGTGCCGACACTCGCCGAGAGCGGTATTGCGGGTTTCGAATCCGTTGGCTGGTTCGGGCTGGTTGCTCCGGCCGGCACGCCAGCCGATATCGTCGGCCGGTTGAACGAAGCCTTCGGAAAGGCCCTGAAGGATCCATCGGTGGTCGAGAAGATCCGGACGCTTGGCGCAGAGCCTGCACCGACCTCGCCGGAGGAGTTCAGCCGCTTCATCCAAAGCGAAAGCTCGAAATGGGGCAAGCTGATCAGTGAAGCGGGCATCAAGGCGAATTAAGTGTCCCACGCAGCCCTGCTGCTCGTCGGCAATCATCCCCGGCTCGCCTTCAGCGCCCGCCGCATCACGATCGCGGTCTAGAAACACGATTCCGCCCCGGCGTAAGTCATTGATCTTGCAGCTCCGGCTACTGTGCATGGGGTTGTTTTCGCGCTTTTTGTTGTTGGGCCTTGGGAGGCTTACAGGTAATCGTCGCGACACCGGCTGGCCTCGCCAGTTCGGATCACCACCGACAAGGCGAGATGGGCATGCACTCTTCCGGCAGCGGCTTGGGCAACGGGCTTCTTGGCGTCATCATCTTCAGCGCATCGCTGCCGGCGACCCGCGTGGCGGTCGGCGGGTTTTCCGCGCTGTTCCTGACCTCGGCGCGCGCGGTCATCGCGGCGCTGATCGGTGTGGCCGTGCTCGGCCTGCTCCGTCAGGCGCGGCCGCAGCGCAAGGATCTCGTCTCGCTCGCGATCGTCGCCATCGGCGTCGTGGTCGGCTTTCCCTTGCTGACGGCGCTTGCGCTCCAGCACATCACCTCGGCGCATTCGATCGTCTTCATCGGGCTCTTGCCGCTGTCGACCGCGATCTTCGGCGTGCTGCGCGGCGGCGAGCGGCCGCAGCCGATGTTCTGGCTCTTTGCAATTCTGGGCAGCGCCACTGTCGCCGGCTTTGCGCTGTCCAACGACGGCACCGCATCGCTCACCGGCGATCTCCTGATGGTCGCGGCGATCGTGCTGTGCGGGCTCGGCTATGCCGAAGGCGCCGCGCTGTCGCGCCGGCTCGGCGGCTGGCAGGTGATCTCCTGGGCGCTGCTGCTGTCGCTGCCGCTGATGGTGCCGGTCGCGATTCTAACCTGGCCGTCGACATGGAGCGGCGTCGGTGTGCCCGCCTGGATCGGGCTCGCCTACGTCTCGGTCTTCAGCATGTTCGTCGGTTTCATCTTCTGGTACCGCGGGCTTGCGATCGGCGGCATCGCCCGCGTCGGCCAGTTGCAGCAGCTCCAGCCGTTCTTCGGCCTTGCGCTTGCAGGCCTGCTCCTGCACGAACCTGTGGCCTGGAGCATGATCGTCGCGACCGCGCTGGTGGTCGCCTGCGTCTTCTTCGCACGGCGGTTTGCCTGAGGCCGAATTGATGCGGCCTTACCTCTTGCCCGGTTGCGGCTTTTCAATCCCCGGCAGCTGTGCGATTCCCTCGGCAAGAAAATCGACCAGCAGCCGTACCCGCGCGATGCCGGACCGCTCCGGCACGATCAGCATGTTGAGCGGAACGGACGGCGGCGCGTAGTCTTCAAGCACGCGCTCGAGTTGGCCGGAGGCAAGCAGGTCGTCGACGAGCCAAAGATGCGCCGGCGCAATGCCACGACCGGCCGCGAGCGCCTCGCGTGCGGCAAGCCCGTGATCCACCCGCAGCCGCCCTGCGAAGGGGACCACATGACGGCCGCCGCGGCGCCCGTGCAGCACGAGCACGTCGCTGCCGGCGATGTTCGACATCCTGACACCCTCGTGGCTGGCGAGGTCTTGCGGGCGCGCGGGCCTGCCGCGCGACGCCAGATAGTCCGGTGCGGCCACAAGCACCCGCCGCGACTGACCAAGCAGCCTGAGCTTCATCGAGCTGTCGGGGAGCGGCCCCAGACGCAAAGCGATATCGACACCTTCCCGCACGAGGTCGATCCGCTCGTCGGTCAGGCTGAGATCCACCGCCACGTCCGGATAGCGGTCCTGGAACGCGAAAACCAGACGGCTGACGTGGAGCACGCCGAAGGCGGCGGTGCAGGAGACGCGCACCGTTCCGGCAGGCGCGCCGCGCGTGCTGCGCGCCTCGTCGCCGGCGAGTTCGACCAGGCGCAGGATCTGCACGCAGTAATAGCGGCGCCCCTCCTCGGTCATCGTCACGCTGCGCGTGGTCCGCGTGAGCAGCGGCACGCCGACGGCCTGCTCCAGTTCCCGAAGGTGCCGCGTCACTGTCGATTGGCCGAGACCAAGCTCGCGCGCGACCGCGGACAGGCTTCCGCGCTCGGCGACCCGCACGAAGCTGCGCATGCGTTCGAGCGTCACGTCCGATTTATCCATATTTCGGCATGATCCTATCCATCGGCGACAACTACCGGATTGCAGTCGGAGGCGCTACCTGCTGCTCGCAATCGTCAACCAAGGTGCTGATCATGAAAGTGTTGATCCTCTTCGCTCACCCCGAGCCGCGCTCCCTCAATGGCTCGCTCCGCGACGTTGCCGTCAGAGAACTCGAGGCTGAGGGACACGAGGTGCGGGTGTCAGACCTTTACGCGCAGGGATGGACATCCGAGGTCGGCCGCGCCGATTTTCCGCTGCTGCCGCCGGACGGGCGGCTGGCGCCGGCCGCCGCCTCCAAGCAGGCGTTCGAGTCGGGTACACTCACCGCGGACGTCAAGGCCGAGATCGAGAAGCTGCTGTGGGCGGACGTCCTGATCCTGCAATTCCCGCTATGGTGGTTCAGCATGCCGGCCATCCTCAAGGGCTGGGTCGACCGCGTGTTCGCCTACGGTTTCGCCTATGGCGTCGGCGAGCACAGCGACAAGCGGTGGGGCGACCGTTACGGCGAAGGCAGGCTGGCGGGCAAACGCGCGATGCTGATCGTGACCGCCGGCGGCTGGCAGGAGCATTATTCGGCGCGCGGGATCAACGGGCCGATCGACGACCTGCTGTTCCCGATCAATCACGGCATCCTCTATTATCCCGGCTATGACGTGCTTCCGCCGTTCGTCGTCTACAAGGCCGACAAACTGGACGAAGCGGGTTTCCAAGCGACTGCCGAACGTTTGCGCGAGAGGATGCGAACGCTTGCGACGACATCCCCGATTCCCTACCGGCGCCAGAATGGCGGCGATTACCTGATTCCGAGCATGCGGCTCCGCGCAGGACTCGAGCATTCCGGCGCGACCAGCTTCGCGCTTCACGTCGAACAGGTCGAGGCACGCAGCCCAATGGGTGAAACGAGCTCCGTGCACTCGACGGCTGAGGGGTGCGCGGCAACAGCGTAATCCGCCGCTCGCGCAAGGACTCACCCCATCACCGTCCGCGTCAGCGTGCTCCGCGCAAACTTCTTCAGCGGCATCGGCTTGCCGAACAGAAAACCCTGCACGAGGTCGAAGCCGAGCTCGTTGGCGGCGACGAGGTCGGCGCGGCTCTCGACGCCCTCGGCGATGGCGCGCACGCCATAGCCATGCGAAAGCTCGACGATGTGGCGGCACACCGTGCGCTTGAGGCGATCAGTGCCGCTGCCGGTGACGAAGTGCCGGTCGGCCTTCAGCTTGATGAAGGGAATTTTTCCAAGGTCCATCAGCGACGGCCAGTTGGCGCCGAGATTGTCGACCGACAGGCCGATATTGTGCAGACGCAGTTCGCGGGCGACCTCGGCCAGGAGATCGAGATCGCGGATCGCCTCCTCGCTGTCGATTTCGATCGTCAGCCCGCCGAACGCCGGATGCGTCGGCATGCGCCGGCAGAGATCACGCACGGCTTGCGGCTCCTTCAGATAGGACGCCGGCAAATTGATCGCGAGATCGACCGGGCTCTGCTGCTCCAGTAGATAGTGCCAGTCCTGCATGGCGCGCTCGATCACGAATTCGGAGAGGTCGCGCATATTCGGGTCGTGCTCTTCGGGGATGAAATAGGCGGGCGGCACCACGCCCCAGGTCGGATGCCGCATCCGCACCAGCGCCTCGGCGCTATTGCGAATCAGCGTGCGCGCGTCGATCTTGGGTTGGTACCAGAGCTCGAGCCAGCCGGCGTGCAGGGCCTCGCCGACGTGCACGGCGGGGCTCGGCGCCGGCTCCTCGGGCAACAGCATCGCGACACGGTCGCGCAGCGTCTCCGCGGCAAACGGCGTCGTCAGCGGCGGCAGCATCTTGAGGCCGTATTCCTCGCCGACCTGCTGCACGGCCCTGACGATGATCGACTCGCGGGCGCCCACAGTCAGAACCCTGCCGTCGAAGGCCTCGCGCACCAGCGTCTCCAAAAATTTGCCGGGCTCGATGCCGTCGGCGGCGATGCCGAGCAGGATCAGGTCGGGCAATTCGCTTGTCAGCACGCTCTGCAGCTCCTCGGCACTGGCGCATTCGGTGGTGACGAAGCCGAGATCCTCCAGCACTTCCGCGAGAAACGCGCGAAGATGGCGCTTGCCGTCGGCCACGCAGGCGCGCGGCTTCACCTTTCGCCGTCCGAAGGTTTTCGGCCTTCGTTCGGCGAGTTCTACAATTTCGTCGTTCATCGCAAGCACTCCCGTTCCGTGCCGGTGTGTTAGCGACGTGAGCAGTTTCAAATATGGAAGGCTTCAGTCGATTGTCGAATTATCTGAGTAACGTTAAAGCGCCCATCACGTCTAAAATTATCTGGATCTCGGTCGGGAAGTTTTTACGTCTACCCGCGCGCCGGGCGCAGGGTTGCGACAATCACTGGAGATCTCGCGACGTGCAGTGCGGCTGCATGTACGCGCGCTGTCCTGCAATTGGACCAAGCCACGCGCGCCTCGCCCAATTGAATAATGGAGCGCCTCAATTGCGCGCGACGCGCGCATTTTTCCCGGTTCGCTCGTGACGGTTCTGCGACAATGCGTCGGTGCGCGCTGGCGCCAATGTGAAGCACATCACAAGCGGATTGCTGCACGTGCGCTATTGCTCTGGGCAGCCGGTGGTGGGCTGTCGAGGATCGCAGCAATGACGTCGCGGCGAATAATGTATTGGTGGTTCAGGTTCGTGCTGTCAGGGCGATTTCTCGATCGTTTCCTGTGCCTGCCGCGCGCGCATTAGCGCGGGATCAGGTTTGGCCGATCAGCTTGCGCAACGCGGCCGCGCCGTCCTCAATCGCATCGCGTCCCTTCCAGGCCAGATAGGACAGCTTGCCACCGAGCGTGTCGTGGCTGCGCAGCCGGCGCGAACCGAGAATGTGGCCGACATTGGAGGGGAAGCGGCTCACCTCGGCGGACACCAGCGCCGCGATCGCGTCCATCAATTGCTGGAGCCGAATGCCCCATTCGCAATGCTCGATGCCGTCGATCCGCACCTTGAGCGCATATTCGGTCTCGTAGATCTCGGCGAGCAGGTCGCGCGCAATCAGCACCCGGTTGTGCCGGAGCGCGATGCGCAAGGCGAGGCGCCTGTCGTCGAGCTGGTCGAGCACCATGTGAACGACGCAGGCATAGGGCGCGGCGGCGACATCGGCGGCGCCCTTGCTCGCTGCGGCCTTGGTGGCAAGACGCACCAATTGCCAGAACGTCTTCAGCCGCCTCGCCACCAGCGTCAGCGCGAACGGCAGCGCCTCGGGATGGGCCTTCTTGAAGGCGTCCAATCGGGCGGTGATCTGATCAACCGTGCCGTCGTCGAACTTCGCGATCTTCTCGGGCAGCCTGTCGTTGAACTTCGGCAGCGCGGCGCCGGCGCGCAGCACATGTTGGATCTTCTTCACGTCCTCGAAGGCGGTGTGCGATGCCGTGTATTGCGCGAGCTTGCCGCGCGCGAACTCGGTGCTCTCCGCTGATGCGAGGGTGCTTTCGAGAACCTTGACGACCTTGGTCTGGAAGGTCGATGCGATCTTCAGCACTTCCTTCTGGTTGTTGGCGGCGACCTGGTCGTTGATCGCCTTGATGTAGTCGCGTGCCATGGTCGGCAGCAGGTCGCGGCAGATCCACTCCCAGATCGGGGTGAGGGTGTTGCGCGAGATCCGCCCCATGTTGGCATGCTCGGGCGCGCCGTCGATCAGAAGCAGCTCGAGCGGCGCAAAGAAATGGCGCGAGGGACTGGTGGCGCGCGCCTGGTTCGATCCGTCCTTGCGAAATTCGGCGCGCAACCGGGACTGCAGGTCGGACGAGCCCGGCATGTCGATGCCGCACAGCTCAAGCCGTTCGAGCTCGCTGAGCAGGCAGCTGCGCGACAGCGGCGTCAGCTTCTGCAGGAAGTTCGATAGCTGGTCGATCTCGTTCATGGCACGCAATCTTCCGCAACGTTTCCAGCAGGCCTACCGACCCCATGCATGGAGGCATTTGCGCGCTCTCAATTGCGACATAGAGAAGCAAGCCGCCGTTAATATATCCGTAAAATCCAAGGCCGCAGGTAATCGGCGCGGATCTGATCGTTAAGAAGGCGTCGAGCGACCCGTCTATCAATTGGGCAGGTTCAGCAACCTAAGAATGTTGAGGGACGTTGCCACTCAAGCATAAAGTGTGCCTGTGCCGGGGTTTCAGCACAAAACTGCCAAATTCACCGTAGTCTTACGGAGCAAAAAGTTAACTACAGACCGCGTTGGGTTCCGCTAAACGAGTGACATGGGGTCACAGAATGATACGGCCACTGATTCGCGGCCGTCGGAATGGTACGAAAGCAACGCCGCTCCAACTGAAGAGCTCGATGCCGTCCGTCTGAACGCCGCCCGTGCCAAGGCGGCCGACGAAATGGCAGCCGCCATCGCCCGCGAGCTCAACGGTCCCCTCACGGCGCTCCTGCTCTACATGGGCGAGATCAAGCATCACAGCGATCAGCTCGCGCCGGTGACGGGCGACCGTGCCTATTTGCAGCGGGTCGTGGAGAATGCGCTAGTGCAGACCGAGCGGTTTTGTGGCCTCGTCAAACAGCTTGCCGGTTCTCACACGGGTGGCCTGCCGATCGCGTCCAGGGCCGAGGGCGCCGAATCGAAGTTCGCGCGCGCGCCACAGCTGCAGCGCGTGCCGAGCGCCGAAATCCTCGGCCTGTCAGGCCAGAAGCGGCTGACCAAGCGCGAGCGCGAGGTGCTGAGGCTGATCAGCGAGGGTTATTCGAACAAGCAGGGTGCGCTTCGGATGCAGATCAGCCCGCGCACCTTCGAGAGCCATCGCGCCGAGGCGATGCGGAAGCTCGGTGCGCGCAACACGGCGGACCTCGTCCGTGCGGCGCTGCTGCATTCGATCGACTGAAGGGCCTTGCGTCGGGCCGCCCGGCAGCGGGCGAGGGCCAAGCGTGAGGCATTTCTCGAAAAAGACCCGCGGCTCCGACCGTGCTCAGAAATAATCTTCGGCGAAGGGACGCGCGCGCGACGAGGGCCGCAGCGGCTTGAGCTCGTCCTTCGGCACGTTGGGAATGATCGTGATGGTCCAGCGGGGCGGCATGCTCGATTCCTGCTCCAGCACCGAACGTACGAAGCCGGTCACCGTCGCCTCGCCAGCGGCCACCGTCGCCATCCGGCCGTTGAACTGTGCGATGCGGAAGCGGCGAACTTCTTTCTGGTCCGCGGTCTCGTAGGTGAACATGGAAACCCTCCTGGTTTCCGGCGACTATCGCTGCCTATGATTAGCCATCTGTGAAAATCCCAAGCCGTAGAAGTACGGCGGGCATGCACGCGTGAGTGGTTGGAGCGTTTCGAGCGAGCGCGTCAGCCCTCCGGCTCCTGCGCGCGCGCGGCAGCGTAGGCGGCGTCCATCAGGTCCAGGAGGTCGCAAAATCCGGCGTCGCCGAGCCTCTCCGCGGTCTTCTCCAGCCGCAGCGCCAGCACCGCGAGCCTGACATAGCCGAACGTTCCGGCCGCGCCCTTCAGCGAATGCGCTTCGCGGGCGATCCTGCCGTGGTGCTGCGCGAGCGAGAGCGTGCGGAACGATTGCAGACGCGCGCAGGTTTCGCTCCAGAACACGTCGCGCACTTCGCAAGCACCATCCTCGCCGATCTCGCGCACCAGCGCCTGGTACGCGCCCGGCTCGCGCGCGGGTTCGGCATCAAGCACTGTTTGCGCAGGCGCGACGGTGACTTCGAACATGGTTTGGCCTGCCTTGATCACGGTTTGCCGCCGGCCCGTACAGGCGCGCGCGGCACATCCGTGTCTACGGCATCTGGATTTCAGTTCCGGTAGCAGGACATTCCGTGTTTGCGGGCCGGAATTAGCGGCCGGTTTACCACGCCGCAGCGCCAGTCAGCGCGGGCCGAGCAGCCGGTCATACTGCGCCTTCACGGTGGCGTAGCATTCGCACGCCGTCTGGCGCAGGCCGTCCAGGTTGAGGATCTGGATGTGTCCGCGGCTGTAGTTAATGAAATTCGCCTGCTGCAAGGTGTTGGCGACCAGCGACACGCTGTTGCGCCGAGCGCCGATCATCTGCGCCATCGCCTCCTGGGTCAGCAGCAGCCGGTAGTCGCCGGAGAGGTCATGGGTGTGGAGCAGGCAGCGCGACAGCCGTGACTCCACCGGATGAGCGGCGTTGCAGCCCGCGGTCTGCTGCACCTGCGCGTAGACCGCCAGTCCGTGACGCGTGAGCAGCGTCCGCAGGGTGCAGCTCTGGTCGGCCGCGACGCGCAGCCGGTCGAGGTCCATCATCGAGGCGGAGCCTGGAACCAGCACGATGGCCGTGTTCAGCGCGCAGGCATCGCCCATGATCGAGAGCGTTCCGAGCAGGCTGTCGCGGCCGATCATGGCGACTTGCACGTGCTCGCCCCTGGCGAGCTCCACCACCAGCGAGATGACGCCGCGATGGGGAAAGTAGGCGCGCTTGAGCGTTTCGCCGGTCGCGACCAGCACCGCGTCGTGCGGCAGATCGCCCGTCCGCAGGTGGGGGCGGATCAATTCATAATCGTCCGCCGACAGCGCGGACAGGAAACCGTTGGAGGAACGTACCATTGTTTCCAAAGTAGCCTCCCGTCTCCCGGACCAGCACGGGAAACTGCTTGTCGTTCGGCCACGTTCCATCATGTTCCCGTCGGGATATATTGGCAATTGGGACAAGACGTCCGATCGCAGTCAGTGCCGCTGCACGTCGGCCTCGCCAAGACAGATTCCCTGACCCAATTCCTACCGAGCTGGGAACCAGCAGATCCAGATGGTGCGGCTGGAGAATCGGTTTGGAGCTTGTTCGCGGTCATGGTTGATCCGGCGCGTTTCAAGGTCATCCGCGCCGCGTCGTCGTCATGGAGTTGCCTTGGCGCCGCGTGGCCGCAGATTCCGCGTCAATCGTCTTTCCGGCTCCGCCAAGGACGCTCTCAACAGTCCATTTCTCGAGCAAAGGAGCATGGCGTGCGCCACGGTTCAATTATTGAATCGCCAAATCGGGAAGCTCAAACGGGGACAGAAGATCTGCGCGATATTCTCGTCGTCGATGACGACCCGATGGTCTGCATGGCCATCGAGGTCTATCTCCAGCGCAACAATTTTCGGGTGACGATCGCCGAAGGAGGGGAAGCCGGACTTCGTGCGCTCGAACACGAACAGTTCGATCTGATGATCATCGATATCTTCATGCCGCACATGCGCGGGTTCGAATCGGTCAGAATCTTTCACGAGCGCGCGCCGGCCGTTCCGCTGATAGCGATGTCCGGCTACGCGTTCGCAATCTGAATTCGCCGGCCCCGGATTTCCTCCGGATGGCGCTGGAGCTCGGTGCGGCGCGCTGTCTGCGCAAGCCGTTCACGCCGCACGCGCTGCTCGCCGCCATCAACGATTGCCTGGCGGAGCACCGTCCCCAGGGCGAGCTTGCCCCGGCCGCGCGCCTGGGTTAGCGCGGCACCGGCCGCAGCGGACGCGGGTAACGGTTCGTTTACCGCAAATGCGGGTGATGCATATCCCGGCAAAGCACCAGGCGACGTGGCGAGACCGGCCCGGGCTGCAGGCAGCTCGATACAATTTGCGCGAAGACCGCGCATATCTCCTTCACAAGCAGGGCTTTCCCGCGCGCCGGGTCTCGCTGTTATCGGCACGTTCACCTAACGCGTCTCGCCGCTGCGGCGTGGGGCCGGTCTTGCCGAAAAACGCTGTCCCATGCAGTCGAACGGCAAACTTGTCTTCAATATCCGTATTAGCACGGAGGATGAAATTAACGGGACCGTGAAAGGGGATGTCTAACGATCCAAGGTGGGGGCTTCCGTTCATGCCAGCGCGGCTCGGGCGTCGAGGTCCAGATCCAGGTCTGTAAGGCGTAGCTCATGGATGATCTGTTGCGGGAGTTTTTGACGGAAACCAGCGAGAGCCTGGACACCGTGGACAATCAGTTGGTGAAGTTCGAGCAGGAGCCGAACAACGCCAAGATCCTGGATAACATTTTCCGGCTGGTCCACACCATCAAGGGCACGTGCGGCTTCCTCGGATTGCCGCGACTGGAAGCGCTGGCGCATGCCGGCGAGACGCTGATGGGCAAATTCCGTGACGGCATGCCGGTGACGGGGCAGGCGGTGACGGTGATCCTGTCCTCGATCGACCGCATCAAGGAAATTCTGGCCTGGCTGGAGGCGACCGAAGCCGAGCCCGAGGGCACCGACCGCGATCTCATCGACAAGCTGGAAGCGATGGTCGAGCAGGGCATGGCCGCCATGGCGGCCGGCGCTGCTGCTGCTGCCGTTGCCGAAGCGCCGCCGCTGGTGCCGGACGCGCCTGTCGCCGTCGAAGCCGCGCCGACCTCCGGCGTGCTGGCCGACCAGAGCCTGGAGCGTCCGCTGCGTCCGGGCGAAGTCTCGCTCGACGAGCTCGAGCGTGCCTTCCGCGAGACCGCGATCGAAGTGCCGGTCCCGGTTGCCAGGGCCGAAGTCAAGGCGGAGCCTCCGCCTGCCGCTGAAGCCCCGGTGCCTGTTGCCAAGGAAGCCGCGAAGGAGACCAAGGCGAAGGACAAGGCCGCGCCGAAGAAGTCGATCGCCGACGAGGGCGCCGCCGAGGGAGCCAGCATCGCCAACCAGTCGATCCGCGTCAACGTGGATACGCTGGAGCATCTGATGACCATGGTCTCGGAGCTGGTGCTGACCCGCAACCAGCTGTTGGAGATCTCCCGCCGCAACGAGGACACCGAGTTCAAGGTGCCGTTGCAGCGGCTGTCCAACGTCACCGCCGAGCTGCAGGAAGGCGTCATGAAGACGCGCATGCAGCCGATCGGCAATGCCTGGCAGAAGCTGCCCCGCATCGTTCGCGACCTCTCGAGCGAACTCGGCAAGCAGATCGAGCTGGAGATGCACGGCGCCGACACCGAGCTCGACCGCCAGGTGCTCGACCTGATCAAGGACCCGCTCACCCACATGGTGCGCAACTCCGCCGACCATGGCCTGGAGACCCCGGCCGAGCGTCTCGCCGGCGGCAAGGGCGAGCAGGGCACCATTCGCCTGTCCGCCTATCACGAGGGCGGCCACATCATCATCTGCATCGCCGACAACGGCCGTGGCCTGAACACCGACAGGATCAAGGCCAAGGCGATCTCCTCAGGTCTGGTCACCGAGGCCGAGCTCGAGAAGATGAGCGAAGCCCAGATCCACAAGTTCATCTTCGCGCCGGGCTTCTCGACCGCGGCCGCCATCACCTCGGTGTCGGGACGCGGCGTCGGCATGGACGTGGTGCGCACCAATATCGACCAGATCGGCGGCACCATCGACATCAAGTCGGTCGCCGGTGAAGGCTCCTCCGTTACCATCAAGATCCCGCTGACGCTCGCCATCGTCTCCGCGCTGATCGTGGAAGCCGCCGGCGACCGCTTTGCGATCCCGCAGCTCTCCGTGGTCGAGCTGGTGCGGGCCCGCGCCAACTCGGAGCACCGCATCGAGCGCATCAAGGACACCGCGGTTCTCAGGCTGCGCAACAAGCTGCTGCCGCTGATCCATCTCAAGAAGCTGCTCAAGATCGACGACGGCGCCGTCTCCGATCCCGAGAACGGCTTCATCGTGGTGACGCAGGTCGGCAGCCAGACCTTCGGCATCGTCGTCGACGGCGTGTTCCACACCGAAGAAATCGTGGTCAAGCCGATGTCGACGAAGCTGCGCCACATCGACATGTTCTCGGGCAATACCATCCTGGGCGACGGCGCGGTCATCATGATCATCGACCCCAACGGCATTGCCAAGGCGCTCGGCGCCGCCGGCTCCTCGGCCCATGACATGAACAGCGAGAACGGGACGCACAGCATCGGATCGGGCGAGCAGACCACCTCGCTGCTGGTGTTCCGCGCCGGCTCGTCCCAGCCCAAGGCGGTCCCGCTCGGGCTCGTCACGCGCCTGGAAGAGCTCCCGGCCGACAAGATCGAGTTCTCGAACGGCCGCTACATGGTGCAGTACCGCGAGCAGCTGATGCCGCTCGTTGCCATGGAGAGCGTCACCATCGCGAGCCAGGGCGCCCAGCCGATCCTGGTGTTCTCCGACGCCGGCCGCTCCATGGGCCTCGTCGTCGACGAGATCATCGACATCGTCGAGGAACGGCTCAACATCGAGGTCGGCGGATCCTCCTCCGGCATTCTCGGCTCGGCCGTGATCAAGGGCCAGGCCACCGAAGTGATCGACGTCGGCCACTTCCTGCCGATGGCGTTCTCCGACTGGTTCACCCGCAAGGAGATGAAGCCGTCGCTGCACTCGCAATCGGTGCTGCTGGTCGACGATTCGGCGTTCTTCCGCAACATGCTGGCCCCGGTGCTCAAGGCCGCCGGCTACCGCGTCCGCACCGCGCCGACCGCGCAGGAGGGCCTGGCGGCGCTGCGCGCGCAGAGCTTCGACGTGGTCCTGACCGACATCGAGATGCCCGACATGAACGGGTTCGAGTTTGCCGAGACCATCCGCTCCGACAGCAATCTGGGCGCGATGCCGATCATCGGGCTCTCCGCGCTGGTGTCGCCGGCGGCGATCGAGCGCGGCCGTCAGGCCGGCTTCCACGACTATGTCGCCAAGTTCGACCGTCCCGGTCTGATCGCGGCGCTGAAGGAACAGACCGCGGGCGCCGCCGGTGCCTCCGAGCTGAGCCGCGCAGCCGCCTAAACCCCAGCGGGATGGATCAGGAGATACGCACATGACCAAGAAGACCCAGTCCGGCGAAGGCGCCATGGTCGAATACGTCACCGCGATGATCGGCGGCCAGCTGTTCGGCCTGCCGATCTCCCGCGTCCAGGACGTGTTCATGCCCGAGCGCGTCACCCGCGTGCCGCTGTCCTCGCGCGAGATTGCGGGCGTGCTGAACCTGCGCGGCCGCATCGTCACCGTGGTCGACATGCGCGCCCGGCTCGGCCTGCCCAAGCCCGAGGACGGCAAGATCCCGATGGCGGTCGGCGTCGATCTGCGCGGTGAATCCTACGGCCTCCTGATCGACCAGATCGGCGAAGTGCTGCGGCTCGCCGAGGACGGCATGGAAGAAAACCCCGTCAATCTCGACCCCCGCATGGCCAAGCTCGCCGGCGGTGTCCACCGTCTCGACGGCCAGCTCATGGTCGTCCTCGACGTCGATCGCGTCCTCGAACTCAAAACCGAAGTGCAAATGGCTGCGTGAGCCCCAAAAACATCGAAGCCGGAGAACCCAAATGAAGACGTGCTTGGTGGTCGATGATTCCAGCGTCGTGCGCAAGATCGCACGCCGGATCCTGGAAGGCCTGCAATTCGAAGTCACGGAGGCCGAGGACGGCTCCAAGGCGCTCGAGGTCTGTCAGCGCAAGCTGCCCGACGCGGTGCTGCTGGACTGGAACATGCCGGTGATGGACGGCTTCGAGTTCATGGGCCACATGCGCCGCCTGCCGGGCGGCGACCAGCCCAAGGTTGTATTCTGCACCACCGAAAATAACGTGGCTCATATCGCTCAGGCGCTCAGCGGCGGCGCCAACGAGTACATCATGAAGCCCTTCGATAAAGACATCATCGCCGACAAATTCGCAGAAGTCGGCTTGATTCCGGTCGGACAAGCCATGGTCTGAGTGTCTGGCGGAGTGTTCCAGCCAGAGTGTTCCCAGTACAGCTTCCGAGAGGCCTATCCGTGACCCCGACCGAGTATGATTATCTGCGTAAGTTCCTGAGGGATCATTCCGGGCTCGATCTGTCCGCAGACAAGCAATATCTGATTGAAAGCCGGCTGTTGCCGCTGGCGCGCAAGGCCGGGATCTCCGGCATCGGCGAGCTCGTGCAGAAGCTGCAAGGCGCTGGCTCGGGCGCGCTCGTCACCAGCGTGGTCGAGGCGATGACCACCAACGAGACCTTCTTCTTTCGCGACAAGGTCCCGTTCGATCATTTCCGCGACACCATCATGCCGGAGATCATCAAGGCCCGCGCCGGCCGCCGCAGCGTCCGCATCTGGTGCGCCGCCGGCTCCACGGGGCAGGAGCCCTATTCGCTCGCGATGAGCCTAAAGGAGATGGGTGCGGCCCTAACTGGCTGGCGCGTCGAGATCATCGCGACCGACCTGTCGCAGGAGGTGCTCGAGAAGGCCAAGGCCGGCATCTACAGCCAGTTCGAAGTGCAGCGCGGACTGCCGATCCAGATGCTGATGAAATATTTCAAGCAGATCGGCGAGACCTGGCAGATCAATCCCGAGCTGCGGGCGATGATCCAGCACCGGCAGCTCAATCTGCTGCACGATTTCGCTCAGCTCGGCACCTTCGACGTCATCTTCTGCCGCAACGTGCTGATCTATTTCGATCAGGACACCAAGATCAACATCTTCAACCGGCTGGCTCGCCAGATCGAGGGAGACGGCTTCCTGGTGCTGGGCGCGGCCGAAACGGTGGTCGGACTGACCGACACGTTCAGGCCGATTCCGGAGAAGCGCGGTCTCTACAAGCCGAACGACCCGCGCGCGGCGGCCGCCAAGCCGGTTCTTGCCGGCGCAGCGCCGCGCCTAGCGGTCATGGCGGGACGATAGGCATGGCCGAGGATGGCAAAGGCGCGGAACGCGTGACGTTCAGTCGCGGCTATGATGTCTGCATCATGGCCATCGACGGCACTTGGCGCCGCGACTGCAAGCTCAACGCGATCTCCGACACCGACGCCATCCTGACGGTGGAAGGCTCGATTCAGGGCCTGAACCTCAAAGAGTTCTTCCTGCTGCTGTCGTCCACCGGCCTTGCCTACCGCCGCTGCGAATTGGTGCGCGTCAACGGCGTCGAAATGGACATTCAATTCCTGCGGGGCAAGAACCGGAAGAAGCGGGCCGTCGGTGGCCGTGACGAGGCGGCGTGATCTTCACGTGCGTCGCGTCGCCGTTTTCCGCGACGTTGGTTCGCATTTGCTGAAACATCCGACTGAATTTGCCGTCGCGGCTTTACGTCGCCTAAGCGCGAACGGTGTATCCATTGCCGGTCTCAATCTCAGGATACGGCAATGCCCAGAAGCTCTTTCTCCTCTCTCCCGTCAAACCTGCCCGACGCCGCCGAGCGGCGCGCGCTTCAGCTTCTGGTGGTCGATGACGACGGCACACAGCGCAGCCTGATCACGATCGCGGCCAAGCAGGCCGGCCACGAGGTCACCGTGGCGCCGTCCGTGGCCGAAGCGATCGAGAAACTCCGCACCGCGCGCTTCGACTGCGTGACACTCGATCTCGTGCTAGAGGATGGCGACGGCATGGACGTGCTGGGCGAGATGGCCAAGGCGAAATTTGGCGGCGCCGTGATCGTCGTCAGCGGCATGGACGGCAAGCGCCGCAGCGCCGCCCGCAGCTTCGCCCGTTCCGTCGGGATCGAGCTCCAGAGCCTGCCCAAGCCGCTGGATCTGGCCGCGTTGCGCATCAGCCTCGCCAATCTCGGCAAGACCGCGATGGGCCTGCCGGCGATCCACACCTGGGGCGGTGTCGCCACCGACGCGATCGTGGAGCGGCACCGCGCCTGATCCGCGGCCGGCCATGCGATGAAAGAATGCGGTCGCCGCGTCGCAGCGATCGCGATCTACAGCGTACCGCTGGCCTCTGACAGGCATTCCAGGGCGTGGCCAAGGCCCGCCCGGCAGGCGTCGAGCGCGGCGATCGCCCTGGCATACCGGGGTGTGACATCGTCGAGCACGAAGACGTCGGCGGAACTTTCCGGATCGCTCCCGTGTTCTTGAGCCATGGCTGTGGCGGTCCGGCGCATGCTGCTCTCGATCTGCGAGATCAGCACGCGAAGGTCGGCCGCAATCAGCTCACGGCTCTCGACTTCGGGCATTGCCACGAAAGGCGGTAGCGGCCAAAATTAGCATGGATATTCTCCGTCCTCTGCAATTAGGCGCCTCGCCGCTACTTGTGCGTCAAGTTCATGTCCCGTACAAATACGGTGGGCCGAATCCGCGCCGAACGCCATAACGGTTGGGGCGGACGCGAGTCCTTCATGCCAACCGGATGTGTGGCACATGGCCGAACAAAGCTCTCGCGGTGAAATCTTCGTGGTCGACGACGACGCTGCCGTTCGCGACACCTTGTCGATGGTGTTGAAGGCGGCGGGCTATGAGGTGATCTGTTTTGCGGACGGCGCAGCATTGCTCTCCGTCGCGCGAAGCCGCACACCTGCAGCGGTCCTGCTCGACGTGCACATTCCCGGCAAGTCCGGGCTCGATATTCTCAATGAGCTGCACGGCGAGGACTATCCGGCACCGATCTTCATGATCTCCGGACAGGGCGATATCGCGATGGCGGTCGGGGCCATCAAGAGCGGCGCGCTCGACTTCATCGAGAAGCCGTTCCGCGGCAGTGAGATCGTCGGCCGGCTCGACGAGGCGATCGACGCCTATGCCCGCAGGCAGTCGGAGAACGCAGCGCCGAAGTTCGGCTCGCTGCATTTCCCCGGGCGCGAGCCGTTGACGCGCAGGGAGCGCGAGGTGCTTGAGCAGTTCGCCGCCGGCGCTTCCAACAAGGAGGCCGGCCGCACGCTCGGCATCAGCCCGCGCACCATCGAGGACCATCGCGCCAACATCATGAAGAAGCTCGGTGCGCGCAATGCCGCCGATCTGATCCGGATCGTGATGACCGCGGCGCAGCGCGCGTCGTAAATTCCGTGGGCGACATTTCGTAGCCCGGATGAGCGAAGCGACTTCCGGGACCTGGCTCGTGGTGTTCCCGGGTATCGCTTCGCTCACCCGGGCTGCGGGCTCTCACCCGACGCGCCATCAACTGTTCAACGCCGTGCGGATGGCCCGCGCCAGATCCGATTTGCGATAGGGCTTCGCTAGCAGCAGAACGCCCGAATCCAGCCGGCCGTGATGGATGATCGCGTTCTCGGTATAGCCGGACGTGTAGAGCACCCGGAGATCGGGACGCGTTCTCTGCAGTTCGTCGGCGAGCTGCCTTCCGTTCATCTTGCCGGGCATGATGACGTCGGTGAACAGGAGGTCGAACGGTTTTCCGGCGGCGACGATTGCGAGCGCCTCCGCGGCGTTCGCAGCCTGCAAGGTGACGTAGCCGAGCGAATGCAGCTGTGCCAGCACGTAGTCGCGCACCAGCCGGTCGTCCTCGACCACAAGGATCGTCTCGTGTCCGCCCTCGATGGTCGCCGGCGTCACGCCCTCGCCGACCGCCGTCGGCGTCTTGCCGGGCGGCAGGTACATCTTGATCGTGGTGCCGTGGCCTTCCTCGCTGTAGATCTTGATATGGCCCGCCGACTGCTTGATGAAGCCGTAGACCATCGAAAGCCCGAGTCCGGTGCCCTTGCCCGGTCCCTTCGAGGTGAAGAAGGGGTCGAACACCCTGGCCAGCATGTTGGCGGGAATTCCGCTGCCGGTGTCGCTCACGGCGATCAGCACGTAGTGTCCCGGCGGGACGTCGTTGACGCTGGCATAGACCTCGTCGAGATAGGCCGCGCCCGTCTCCACGATCAGCTTGCCGCCGCCCGGCATGGCATCGCGGGCATTGAGCGCGAGGTTGAGGATCGCGGTGGTGAGCTGGCTGGGATCGACGATCGCGACGCAGTTCTCGTCCTCGAACACCGATTCGATATGGATCTGCTCGCCCAGCGTCGGCCGCAATAATTTCGCCGTGTCGATGATCAGCGCGTTGACGTCGATCTCGCGCGGCTGGAGCGGCTGCTTGCGCGCAAACGCCAGCAGGTGCTGCGTCAGCTCGGCGCCACGCCCGGCGGCCTCGTCGATCATCTTCGTGATCGCCGCGAGCTCCGGCTCGTTGGCCACCGCGTCGGCCAGGATCTCGATCGTTCCGGTGATGACGGTGAGAATGTTGTTGAAGTCGTGCGCCACGCCGCCGGTGAGCTGGCCGACCGCCTCCATTTTCTCGGCCTGGCGGATGCGCTCGTCGGCCGCGATCTTGTCGGTCAGGTCGCGGTAGAACGAATTGAAGAGAACGCCTTCGCGTCGCTGGAGCGCCGTGACGCTGAGCTCGGCCCTGAACTCCTTACCGTCGCGTCGCCGCACCAAAAGTTCGCGCCGTGGATTAGCCAGCGATTGTTGCTCGGATTCGAGAAAGAGCTTCAGTCTGGCCCTGACGCTTTCGCGCTCACTGGGGGCGACGAAAAGCTCAATCGCATTCTTGCCGATCGCCTCCTCACGGGTCCATCCGAAGAGCTTCTCGGCCTGCGAGTTCCAACTCAGGATGGCCCCGGTGTGGTCCGTCTGGGTGAAAGCATCGAGCGAGGTCTCGACGATGTTGCGCGCAAGCTGTTCGCTCTCCCGCAAGGACTCCTGTGCAAGCCTCGCTTCTGTCATGTCGCGCCCGACAAAGAAGTAGCGCTGGGCGTGGTCGGACCAGCTGCCGAGCCAGGACAGCCAGACCTCACGACCGTCCTTGTGGAAGCAGCGGGTGTCCGCGAGCTTCAGCCGCTCGCCGCGCCTGAGCGCGCGCATCTCGTCGCGCGACTGGTCGAGATGGCCGGAATGAATGAAATCGGCGCCGCTGCGGCCGATCATCTCCTCCGGCCGGTAGCCGAGAATGGCCTCGCTGCTCGGACTGATCTGCGCGATGTGGCCGCGCGCGTCCATCACCATGATCAGATCCTGGGAGGTCTCGAAGATCTGTCGCCGTTCCTCGAGCTGCTGCTGCAGCGCCCGCTCGGCCCGTCGCGCCTCGGTCAGGCTGCGCGCGGTGCCGGAGGCGCCCACGATCTCGCCCGATGGGCCCCTGATCGGCGACAGGCTGAGTGAGATTTCGACCGGCGTGCCATCCTTGCGCAGGCGCACCGTCTCGAACCGTTTCATCGGTTCACCTCCGGCGATCCGCCGCAAATAGTCCTTGCCTTGCTCGCGTCGGTCGGGTGGGACGATGATCGAGGTGGATTTCCCGATCGCCTCATTCGCCGAATAGCCGTAGAGGCGCTCGGCGGCGGCATTCCAGCCGGTGATGATGGCGTCGAGCGATTGCATCACGATCGCTTCGTCGGAGGATTCGACGGCGGCGCTGAACAAGCGCTCGCGCGCTTCATGATGGCTTCGCGCGGCCTCGGTGCGGCGATGCTCCTCGATCTCGCGTTCAAGCGCGGTCGTCTTCGCTCTCGTTTCTTCGACCATTTGCGCGAATGCCCGCGCCAGCACGCCTGTCTCTCCGCTCGCATCGACGGGAATCTCGGCGCGCCGTCCGCTGCCGATCGCTTCCACCGCCGCGGTCAGACGCCCGATCGGCCGCGTCAATGAGCGCGCCAGCAGTACCGCAAGCAAAGCTGCGGCAAGGACAGCAAGCAGGCCGACCAGTGAGGAGGCTTTTTGAATGGCCGCCGGAACGCTACTGAACACGGATGGTGGGGCCGTCTCGATGACTGCCAACCACTCCTTGCCGGCCAGCAGTGCCGGTGCGAGCGCCGCTCCACTCGGCCGGCCCGCTTGGTCGCTCGTAAGCTGCGTGGATCCTTGCGGCAGGCCGGCCCGGGCTGCAAAGAAAGGAAAGTCCCGGCGCCAATCGTTGGCGTTGCCAAGCAATGCACCGAATTCCCGCGCACGATCAGGGTGGACAAGATAGTCGCCACGCGAATTCACGACATAGATTTCTCCTCCTGCGCTCGTGGTCGAGCGGACGCGGTCGAGCGCAGGACGCATGTCGATATTGGCGATGACGATGCCGAACGGCTTGCTATCAGGCGTGAACAGCGGAGTCGCGACGCGCAACGTCGGAATGTGAGGGTCCGTGGTTCCTCCCTGCCGCGTGGCGAGATCGACGGGCGAAACATAGATGTCGCCCGGCGCCAATCGAATCGTCTCCTGGAAGTAGGTTCGGTCGCTCTTGCGTTCCAGTTCGCCGTCGGGGACGATCCGTGCTGTTCCGTTCGGGCCGGCGCGATCGACGCGGACCAACTCGCGCTGGTCGTCGTCAAGGCCGATGATTCGAAATTGCCCGTAGCTCGGTTTCGCGTCGATCTCGGCTGCGAGCCGGGCTGCGATGCGCTCGCGCCAGGTTTGCTCGGAAACGCCGTCGACATCGTCGAGGCCTCCACCGATGTGGGCACGGATCAGGCCGTTGATGGCCGCGGCGGAGCGATAACCGAGCAGATCGCCGCGCGCGCCGGCAACGTAGGATTCAAGATGGGTGGCCAGCAGGCTCGACTGGGCTTCAATCCGTTCCAGGACCCGCGGAATGACGGCCTGGGTGATATTGCGATAGCCGAGCCAGCCGACTGCGGCCACGGTGACCGCCACCAGCAGGATCATCGCGATGGCGAGCCGCGTAGCGAGTGTCATGGGGAAATCTGCACCGCTTCCTGAATGGCCGTGCCCGCGCTCGGTTGGAACAGAATGAAGGTTCTTGTCATCGGCGGCCGGTGCTGACATCCGGATTCCTCACCGATGCCGTCCGCGCCGCGTCCAGGCAGCCAGCGACCGCGGCGAGCAGCGCGTCGGCCCGGAACGGCTTCTGCAAGCTCGCCACCGCGCCGAGCTTGGTCGCCATCTTGAGGAAGTCCGGCTCCGCATGGGCGTCCGGCGTGAACGAACGGCCGGAAATGACGACGATCGGAATCGCCGGCTGCAGCGCCCGGATGTGGCGCATCGTCTCCAGGCCGTCCATGCCGGGCATGAAGATGTCGAGAAAGAGAAGGTCGAACTGGCCGGCCTCGAACAGCGCAAGTCCCTTGCGGCCGTCTCCGGCGACGGTGATTTGATGACCGGCCCTCTCCAGGAGCAGCCGAATCGTCATCTGCACGGCCGGATCGTCATCCACGATCAGGATGTTGGCCACGTCTGGTATCCTCCCGGGCCGGATGGGGTGTCCCAGCGACCGCAAATCAAACCATCAACTCTGAAATTGTTGCGCGGATTGCATCTGGCCTGCAAGCACTTCGCCATCGATCCCAAGATTGCTCGCAAAAGGCGAACTCGGTTGCGTCAATTTATGCACGGTGACGTGCACAAGCGCTCGCGACAACCGCGCGCCATATGCCTAGTCGGTCAAATATTCCGGATAGTGGCTTCGGATCGTGTCGAGCTCGCTCAACGTGCCCGACAGGTGCTTGCGCAGATGCTGTTGCGCAGCATCGGCGTCGCCGGCCTCGATCGCGCGCGTGATCAGCTTGTGGTGGCGGACGATGTTCTGGGCCTTGCCGGGTGAGGGCAGATGCATCCGGCGCAGCCGGTCGATATGTCCGCTACGGCTGCGCACCAGCGTCCAGAGTTCCTGCTTGCCGGCCGCGGCATAAAGCTGCGCGTGAAAATCATTGTCGCCAGCGATGAAGCTCTCGAAGTCTCCGGCCTTGGCGAATTGCTGCTGGAGCGCGATCGTGTGGTCGAGGCGTATGACCAGGGCTTCGCCGTGCTGCTGCGCGAGCAGCCGGACGATTTCGAGCTCCAGCGCCTGGCGCAGGAAATGGGCCTGCTCGGCCCGACCGACGTCGACGCGGCTGACGACGGTGGCGTGCTGCGGAAACACGTCGACCAGCCCTTCTTCCTCGAGCCGCATCAAGGCGTCGCGGATCGGCGTCGAGCTGACGCCGAATTGTGCGGCGAGATCCGTGCGCGACAGCGGCGAGCCCGGCGGCAATTCGAGCGCGAGAATGGCATTGCGCAGCCGCTCGAATACTTGCGGTGCGGCCTGCCGGGCCCGGTCGAGCCGCGCGCCGGGGCGGGGGGCTACGCGGGGCGCGGGTTCGGCTGGTTCCATGCGAAGCGCTCCGGCCAGCTTGCCTTTGATACACTAATGCATTAGTGCATTAGCAAGATCGCTCGTCAATGGCGGCCGGAGGAAACGAACAACAATGATCAAGCAATTTCAGTGTGGCCTCACGGCCGTCGCCCTGATCGCCGCAGCGGCGCTGACGGCTTCGCCAGCAAAGGCGCAGCAGAAGTCCGAGATCTCGCTGTCTCGCCAGCCCGGCATTTTCTACATGCCGAGCCACATCATGGAAAAGCAGAAGCTGATCGAGAAGCACGCCGCTCAGCTCGGGGTGGCCGGCGTCACCACCAAATGGGTCACCTTCTCCGGCGGCGGTGCGCAGACCGATGCGCTGCTCGCGGGCGGGGTCGACATCCTCAACACCGGCACCGGCAATCTGCTGCTGCTGTGGGACCGCACCCGCGGCGGCGTCAAGGGCATCGTCGCGACCTCGGCGCAGCCGATGACGCTGATCAGCCGCGACGCCAACATCAAGTCGATCAAGGATTTCGGCCCCAACGACAAGATCGCCGTGCCGACCGTAAAAGTCTCGACCCAGGCCATCGTGCTCCAGATCGCCGCCGCCGAAGCCTTTGGTCCCGACCAATGGTCGAAGCTGGACGTCAACACGGTGCAGCTCGGTCATCCCGACGCCTATGCGGCGCTGTCCAACGCCAAGCACGAGGTGCACACCCATTTTTCGATTCCGCCGTTCACCTTCCTCGAGCTGAAGAACGTGCCGGGCGCGCATGTCGTGCTGTCGTCGCCTGACGTGATGGGCGGCCCGCTCAGCCAGGCGCAGTTCTTCACCACCACGAAGTTCGCTGATGCCAACCCGAAAATCATCCAGGCCGTGCGCGATGCGACCAAGGAAGCTCAGGATCTGATCCGCAGCGACACCAGACAGGCGGTCGAGATCTACAAGGAGATCACCGGCGACAAGACCTCGGTGGAAGAGCTGCTCGATCTCCTCCAGGAGCCCGGCATGATGGAGTGGAATCTCGAACCGCAGGGCACGATGAAATTCGCCGCCCATCTGTTCAAGACCGGCACGCTGAAGACTCAGCCCAAGGCCTGGACTGATTATTATCTGCCCGTCGCCCACGATCTGAAGGGCAACTGATGGCGCTGCTCGACGTCAGCTCCGTGACGCTGCGCTACAAGACCTCCAGCGCCGTCGTCACGGCGACCGAACGGGTCAGCTTCACAGTCGACAGGTCCGACCGCTTCGTGCTGCTCGGGCCGTCCGGCTGCGGCAAGTCGACCCTGCTCAAGGCCGTCGGCGGCTACATGGCGCCGAGCGAAGGCCGCATGACCATCAACGACCGCGAGATTCGCGGTCCCGGCGCCGATCGCATGATGATCTTCCAAGAGTTCGACCAGCTGCTGCCTTGGAAAAGCGTGCTGGCCAACGTGATGTTTCCGCTGCTGACCGCGCGAAAATTGTCGCGCAAGGATGCCGATGCGCGGGCGCGGGCCTATATCGAGAAAGTGGGCCTCACCCGCGTGGTCGACGCTTATCCGCACACGCTCTCCGGCGGCATGAAGCAGCGCGTCGCGATCGCGCGCGGCATGGCAATGGAGCCCGACATCCTACTGATGGACGAGCCGTTCGCCGCGCTCGACGCGCTGACGCGGCGAACCTGCCAGGACGAGCTGCTCCAGCTCTGGAGCGAGACCAAATTCACCGTGCTGTTCGTGACCCACTCGATCGCGGAAGCGATCCGCATCGGCAACCGCATCCTGCTGTTGTCGCCGCATCCCGGCCGCGTCAAGGCCGAGGTGGTCGACGTCGACAAGGTCTCCAATGACGATGGCAGTGCCGGCCGGCTGGAGAAGGAGATTCACGATCTCCTGTTCGCCTCCGAAGCAACGGCGCATTGAGGGAGCCTCTCATGGGCGAAGCGAGAATAATGCTGCGTGACGCGCCGGTCGTCGGCAGCGCAGCCGAGGTCGAGCGCAAGCTGAGCGTGCCCGAGCTGTTGTGGAACGACGGCTTTGTCCGCAAGACCGTCATCATCCTGTTCCTCGCGGCGGTCTGGGAGGCCTACGGCCTCGCCCTCGACAATCCCCTGCTGTTTCCGACGCTGCACGACACGATCCTCACGCTCTACGATCGCGTCAAGGACGGCACGATTCCCATGCGGGCCTGGGCTTCGCTAAAAGTGCTGTTCATGGGCTATTCAGCCGGCATCGCGCTCGCCGCGATCTTCACCGTGCTCGCGATCTCCACCCGCATCGGCACCGATTTCCTTGAGACGGTCACGGCGATGTTCAATCCGCTGCCGGCGATCGCGCTGTTGCCGCTCGCTTTGATCTGGTTCGGTCTCGGCAACGGCAGTCTGGTGTTTGTGCTGATCCATTCGGTGCTGTGGCCGGTCGCGCTCAACACCCATTCGGGCTTCAAGAGCGTGTCCAACACGCTGCGCATGGTCGGCCGCAATTACGGCCTTCGGGGATTGCCGTACGTGGCGAAAATCCTCATCCCCGCCGCGTTCGGCTCGATCCTGACCGGCCTCAAGATCGGCTGGGCCTTTGCCTGGCGCACGCTGATCGCGGCCGAGCTGGTGTTCGGCGTGTCGTCGGGGCAGGGCGGGCTCGGCTGGTTCATCTTCGAAAACCGCAACCTGCTCGACATACCTGCGGTCTTCGCCGGCCTCTTGACGGTGATCATCATCGGGCTTTTTGTCGAAAACCTGATCTTCCGCGCCATCGAGCGGAACACCGTGCAGAAATGGGGCACCCAATCATGACCAAGAAGAAACTAACGCCCGACCAGCTCCGCAGCGCGCGCTGGTTCGCACCCGACGATCTCCGCTCGTTCGGCCATCGCTCCCGCACCATGCAGATGGGCTACGCGCCGGAGGAGTGGAAGGACCGCCCGATCATCGCGATCCTCAACACCTGGTCGGACGCGCAGCCCTGCCACATGCACTTCAAGTCGCGCGTTGACGACGTCAAGCGCGGCATCCTGATGGCCGGCGGCCTGCCGCTGGAGCTGCCGGCACTGTCGCTGTCGGAATCGCTGCTCAAGCCGACCACCATGCTCTATCGCAATCTGCTGGCGATGGACGCCGAGGAGCTGTTGCGCAGCCATCCCGTCGACGGCGTGGTGCTGATGGGCGGCTGCGACAAGACCACGCCGGCGCTGCTGCTGGGTGCGACCTCGATGAACATCCCGGCGATCTATCTGCCGGCAGGTCCGATGCTGCGCGGCAATTGGAAGGGCAAGACGCTCGGCTCGGGCTCGGACGGCTGGAAATACTGGGACGAGCGGCGCGCCGGAAAAATCTCCGACAAGGACTGGCTCGACATCGAGGCCGGCATTGCGCGCAGCTACGGCACCTGCATGACCATGGGCACGGCTTCCACCATGACCGCGATTGCAGAGGCGATCGGCATGACGCTGCCGGGCGCGTCCTCGATTCCCGCCGCTGATGCCAACCATATCCGCATGGCCTCGGAATGCGGGCGCCGTATCGTCGAGATGGTCTGGGAAGATCTGACGCCGAAGACAATCCAGACCCGCAAGGCGTTCGAGAACGCGATTGCAGTGGCGATGGCGATGGGCTGTTCGACCAACGCCATCATCCATCTGATCGCGCAGGCCCGCCGCGCCGGTCTCGACATCGGCCTCGACGATTTCGAGATTGCGAGCCGCAAGGTGCCCGTCATCGCCAATGTGCGGCCGAGCGGCGATGCCTATCTGATGGAGGACTTCTTCTATGCCGGCGGCCTGCCGGCGCTGATGGGGCAGATCAAGCCGCATCTGCATCTCGACTGCATCACCGTCACCGGCCTGACGCTGGGCGAGAATATCGCGCATGCCGAGGTCCACAATGACGATGTGATCCGCTCGATCGACAATCCCATCTACAAGGAAGGCGCCCTCGCGGTGCTCAAGGGCAATCTCGCACCCGACGGCTGCGTCATCAAGCCGTCGGCCTGCGCGCCGCGCTTCCTCAAGCACACCGGGCCGGCGCTGGTGTTCGACGACTACCCTTCGATGAAGAAGGCGGTCGACGATCCCGATCTCGACGTCACCGAAGACCACATCCTCATCCTTCGCAACGCCGGGCCGCAGGGCGGGCCGGGCATGCCGGAATGGGGCATGCTGCCGATCCCGACAAAACTCGTGAAGCAGGGCGTGCGCGACATGGTGCGAATCTCGGATGCGCGCATGAGCGGCACCAGCTACGGCGCCTGCATTCTGCACGTCGCCCCCGAATCCTATGTCGGCGGACCGCTCGCGCTGGTGCGGAACGGCGACCGCATCACGCTCGACGTCGCCACCCGCACCATCAATCTCGACGTGTCGGAAGCCGAGCTCGACAAGCGTCGCGCCGCCTGGAAGCAGCCCGAGCGCCGCTTCGAGCGCGGCTATGGCTGGATGTTCACCAAGCACATCAAGCAGGCCAATGACGGCTGCGACTTCGACTTCCTCGAGACCGATTTCGGCGCGCCGATCGGCGAGCCCTCGATTTACTAGAGAGCGTGACATGACCAAACTTGCCGAGGCCACCCGCAACAAGCTCAAATCCGTCTCCACCGCCACCGTCGCAACCGCGTTGTTCAAGCGGGGCCTGCGCATCCAGATGATCCAGGATGTGCACCCGCTCAGTGCCGACCAGCCGACCATGGTCGGTGAAGCCTTCACGCTGCGTTATATGCCGGCGCGCGAGGATCTCAACACCATCGAGGTTTTCAAGGACCGCTCCCATCCGCAGCGCAAGGCAGTCGAGGATTGCCCGGCGGGCCACGTGCTGGTGATGGACAGCCGCAAGGACGCGCGCGCCGCGTCCGCCGGTGCAATCCTGGTCACGCGCTTGATGAAGCGCGGCGTCGCCGGGGTCGTCACCGATGGCGGTTTTCGCGACTCGGCCGAGATCGCCAAGCTCGGTATCCCCGCCTACCACCACCGCCCAACCGCGCCGACCAATCTGACGCTGCATCACGCCATCGAGATCAACGTGCCGATCGGCTGCGGGGATGCGCCGGTGTTTCCCGGCGACGTCATTCTCGGCGACAGGGACGGCGTGATCGTGATCCCTGCGCATCTCGCTGAGGAGATCGCCAACGAGACCTTCGAGATGACCGCGTTCGAGGACTTCGTCACCGAGGAAGTCAACAAGGGCCGCGGCATTTTCGGTCTCTATCCGGCAACGGACCCACAGACGCTGACCGACTTCGCCGCATGGCGGAAGGCGAACGGAAGGTAAAGGCCGCGCGCCGACACCAAGCATATCAAGAAACAGGCCGGCCGCAGCAAGCGCCGGCCTTAAATCACCCAGGGAGGACTCCATGAATTTCACGCGACGCAACCTCTTGGCCGGCGCCGGCGCTGCGGCCACCTCCGCGCTCCTCGCCCACGCCGCCGGTGCCCAGTCGTTTCCGTTCGCGCCGAACCAGCGCTACCCCGATCCCGCCGTTCAAATCCTCGATCCCAGTTTTGGAAAGTACCGGCTCTATTCCTCGACGCTCGAGCAGGTCGCAACCGGCATGCGCTGGGCGGAAGGCCCCGCCTATTTTCCCGAAGGCGGCTATCTGCTGTTCTCGGACATTCCCAACAACCGGATCATGAAGTTCGACGAGAAGACCGGGCAGACCAGCGTGTTCCGCGCCAACGCGAACTACGCCAACGGCAACGCGCGCGACCGCCAGGGTCGCCTCGTCAGCTGCGAGCACTCGGTGACCCGCCGCATCACCCGCACCGAGAAGGACGGCAAGATCACCGTGCTGGCCGAGAAGTTCGAGGGCAAGCGGCTGAACGCGCCGAACGACATCGTGGTGAAGTCCGACGACAGCATCTGGTTCACCGACCCGCTGTTCGGCATCAACGGCGAGTGGGAGGGCAAGAAGGAAAAGGCCGAGCAAGCCACCACCAACGTCTACCGCATCGCTAAGGACGGCAAGCTCAGCGCTATGCTGACCGACCTCGTCAATCCGAACGGCCTCGCCTTTTCGCCTGACGAGAAGAAGCTCTACGTGGTCGAGTGGAAAGGTACGCCCAACCGCAGCATCTGGAGCTATAGTGTCGGTGACGACGGTTCGCTCAGCGGCAAGACCAAGCTGATCGACGCGGCTGACCAGGCCTCGCTCGACGGTTTTCGCGTCGACCGCGACGGCAATCTCTGGTGCGGCTGGGGCTCCAACGGTGCGCTGCAATCCGAGCCGACCGACATCGCCGGCCGCAAGGTTTATCAGCTCAAGGCCAAGTCGGAGGATCTCGACGGCGTGATGGTGTTCAACGCAGAGGGCAAGCCGCTCGCCTTCATCAAGCTGCCCGAACGCTGCGCCAATCTCTGCTTCGGCGGGCCGAAGAACAATCGCCTGTATATGGCAAGCAGCCACTCGGTGTATGCGCTGTATGTGGAGGCGCATGGGGCCGTGTGAGGCTTCGCCTCTCTCGAGGCCGTAGCCCGGATGGAGCGCAGCGCAATCCGGGGCTGTGATGTCGTCTGCACTAATCCCGGATTTCGCTGCGCTCCATCCGGGCTACGAAGTCACGCCTCCGCCATCCCCGCCGCCCACAGCGCGAACGCATAGACGATCGCGACTTCATCGAGCCGGTTGAAGCGTCCCGATGCGCCGCCGTGGCCGGCGCCCATGTTGGTGCGGAGCAGGACCGGGCCGCCGCCGCTCATGGTCGCGCGCAGGCGCGCGATCCATTTGGCGGGCTCCCAATAGGTGACGCGCGGATCGGTCAACCCGCCCATCGCCAGGATCGCGGGATAGTCTTTCGCCGCGACATTGTCGTAGGGCGAATAGGACAGGATGGTGCGGAAATCCTTCTCGCTCTCGATCGGGTTGCCCCATTCCGGCCATTCCGGCGGCGTCAGCGGCAGCGTGTCGTCGAGCATCGTGTTGAGCACGTCGACGAACGGCACTTCGGCGACGACGCCGGCGAACAATTCGCCGGCGCGGTTCGCCACCGCGCCCATCAGCATGCCGCCGGCCGAACCGCCGTGGCCGACAATGCGCTTTGCACTGGTGTACTTCGCATCGATCAGCGCGCGTGCGCTGGCGGCAAAATCGTCGAACGAATTGGTCTTCTTCTCGCGCTTGCCGTCGAGGTACCAGCCCCAGCCCTTGTCGGCGCCGCCGCGGATATGGGCGATGGCATAGACGAAGCCACGGTCGACCAGCGACAGGCGGTTGGCGCTGAACGAAGCCGGCATCGCCATGCCGTAGGAGCCGTAGCCGTAGAGCAGCAGCGGCGCCGCGCCGTCGAGCGTGAGTCCGCGGCGATGGAGGATCGAGACCGGCACCTCGGCGCCGTCATGCGCTTTCGCCATGATGCGGGTGGTGACGTAGTCGCTCGCATTGTGGCCGGACGGGATCTCCTGCCGCTTGCGAAGGGTGCGCGTGCGCTTGACCATGTCGTAATCGTAGACTTCCGACGGCGTCGTCATCGACGAATAGGCGAAGCGCAAATTGGTCGTCTCGAATTCGTAGGAGCCCATCGTATCCAGCGAATAGGCCGCTTCGTCGAACGCGATCGCGTGCTCCTCGTTCGAGGCGAGGTCGCGGATCACGATGGACGGCAGCGCGTTGGCGCGCTCCAGCCGCACCATGTGGCCGGCATAGAGATCGAGGTCGATGATGTAGATGCCCGGGCGATACGGGATCAGATCGCGCCAGTTCTTGCGCTCGGGTGAGGCGAGCGGCGCGGTGACGATCTTGAAGTCGATGGCATGGTCGGCGTTGGTTAGGATGAAGAGTTCGTCGCCACGGTCGGCCAGCGAATATTGCACGCCTTCCTTGCGTGCCGCGACCAGGCGCGGCGGTGCGTCGGGGTGGGCGAGGTCGATCAGCCGCTGCTCGCAGGTCTCGTGGTCGCCGCCCGCGATCACGCAGAAGCGGCCACTGGTGCTCTCTTGCAGATGGGTGAACCAGCCGGAATCCTGCTCCTCGTAGACCAGCGTGTCGTCGGCTTGCCCAGTGCCGAGCTTATGCCGCCACACCTGCATCGGGCGGTGGTTGTCGTCGAGCTTCACGTAGAAGAACGACGTCGCATCCTTGCTCCAGACCACGCCGCCGTCGGTCTCCTCGACGACGTCGTCGAGGTCCTTGCCGGTCGCCCAGTCGCGCACGCGGATGGAGAAATACTCCGAGCCCTTGGTGTCGGCGCTCCAGGCCTGCAGCCTGTGGTCGTTCGAGTGCCGGCTGCCGCCGAACTTGAAGTATTCATGGTCCTTGGCGAGCGCATCGCCGTCGAGCACGATGTGGCCCTCGCCGCCGTCGCGCGGCATACGGCCGAACAGCTCGTGCTGACCGCCCTCGCGGAATTTGCGGAAATAGGCGAAAGGACCATCCGGCGACGGCACGCTGGAATCGTCCTCCTTGATCCGCCCCCGCATCTCGCGCACCAGCGTTTTCTGGAGCGCCGCGGTATGGCCGAGCAGGCTCTCGGTGTAGCCATTTTCTGCGTCGAGATATTTGCGGATGTCGGGATCGAGCACCGCGGGGTCGCGCAGCACCTCCTGCCATTTCTCGTCCTTCAACCAGGCATATTCATCCGTCACGGTGATCCCGTGTCGCGTGAAGGAATGCGGCCGGCGCGGCGCGAGGGGGGGCAGGGAAGGTGTTTTGGCTTGTGTCACTCGATCCTCATTCAGATGCGTGTTTCACCTTATATCGTCCCGCTTCCGTGAATTGCCAGCGTCGCTGCGGGCGTCGTCGCCGGGTTGTTGACGGGCCGCTTGTATGCTTTAGGGGCCGGGTCTTTAGTCCTGCCGCCGGTCCAGCCTGATGTTGTTCAATTCCTACCCGTTCATCCTGCTGTTCCTGCCGGCCGCGCTGGCTGGCTATTTCTGGCTCGGGCGGCGCAGCAATCTGGCCCCGGTGATCTGGCTGGCGGCGGCCTCGCTCACCTTCTATGCCATTGGCAACTGGCAGTTCGTGGCCCTGTTGCTGCTATCGATCGCCTTCAACTACGGCATAGGCCACCTCCTCATCGTGGCCAAGCTTACTTCGTCGCAACGAAAGGTGGCACTGGCCCTCGGCGTCGCCGGCGATCTTCTCGTACTTGGCATCTTCAAATATGCCGGCTTCGTCACCGAGAACGTCAACGCGCTGGCCGGCACGCACTTTGCGGTCCACATCCTGCTGCCGGTCGGCATCTCCTTCTACACGTTCACCCAGATCGCGTTCCTGGTTGACGCCTGGCGCGGGCAGGTCGCGGCCTACGCGCTGCCACACTATGCGCTGTTCGTGACCTACTTTCCGCATCTGATCGCGGGGCCAATCCTTCACCACAAGGACATGATCCCGCAATTCGAGCGGGAGGAAACCAAGCATCCGCATGCGCATCTGATCCTGTGCGGCCTCATCATCTTCGCAATCGGCCTGTTCAAGAAGACCTGCCTTGCCGACGGCATCCAGCCGCTGGTCGCGCTCGCCTTCGATGCGCGCGCGCCGAGTTTTGATCAGGCCTGGCTCGGTGCACTCGCCTACACGTTCCAGCTCTATTTCGACTTTTCCGGCTATTCCGACATGGCGATCGGGATATCGCTGATGTTCGGCATCTTCCTGCCGGTCAATTTCAACTCGCCCTACAAGGCCACCAGCATCGTCGAGTTCTGGCGCCGCTGGCACATGACGCTGTCGCACTTCCTGCGCGACTATCTCTACATCCCGCTCGGGGGCAACAGGCGCGGGCGCGTGCTGCGCTACATCAACTTGCTGCTCACGATGCTGCTCGGCGGGCTCTGGCATGGCGCGGCCTGGACTTTTGTCATTTGGGGCGCCCTGCATGGCGCCTATCTCTGTATCAATCACGCTTTCAACGCGCTGGTGCCGAATGTTCCGAAGTGGCTCGCGCACCCGACGCGTGTCGCCGGAGCCGTGCTGACATTCCTCGCCGTCGTTGTCGCCTGGGTCTTCTTCCGTGCCGAACGGGTCGATTGGGCAATGCGGATTGTGAATGCGATGGCCGATCCCTCCAACATCGTGTTCGGCCGCGAGGAGATTGCGGCGTCGGTGATGGTCACGATCTATGCCGCGCTGGTGTGGCTGGCGCCGAACACGCAAGGACTCATGGGGTACGACCACGCCAATCGCAGGGTCGGCGACGGCCTGATGTCCGGACGGATGCGGCCGCTGGTCCTCTATGGTGCGTCGCTGGTGCTTGCGTTCGGGATTTTGGGTATCCAGAGCCACAGCGAATTCATCTATTTCCGGTTCTGATGCGCGGCGCGTTCACAAATCCAGGGCGTCTTCTCCTCGCGAGCATCGCGTGCGTGCTGGGCGCGGCTGCGCTCACCTATGTCATCGATCCCCTGCAACTGTTTCGGCCTTCGCGTCTCGTCGCGCCGTTCTATTCCGATGACACGCGCGTGCAGAATGCCGGGCTGATCCGCAGCCAGTCGTTCGATACCGCGTTCATGGGCACCTCGCTCGCGATCCATTTCCGCCAGAGCGACATCGACCATGCCCTCGGCGTGCACTCGCTCAAGCTGGCGATGACCGGCTCCAATTCGTGTCAGCAGGGCTTTGTGCTCGAGCAGGCCATCGACCGCGGCGCGAAGCGCGTGATCTGGGCGATGGACGACTTTATCTTTGTCGATGCTGCCGACATCGAGACCGATCCTTATCTCGCTGCCGATCTCTATCGCGGGACGGCAAAGGGGATCGCGTCCTATCTGTTCAGTGCGGCGATGGCGAAGGAATCCCTGTTCGCATTGCTGCGGTCGGTTCCGCCGCTGCGGGAGCCGCTGACCCGGGCGGCGCCTTTTCTGCCCGTCAAGTTTGCGCTTGAAGACGTCGACGACATTTATGCGTTGCCGCGCGATATCGACGTCGCGCGCGCCTATAATGCGAAAAGGACGCTCGCGGCTTTCGCCTATATCACCGATCCCGTGCGCAGCCGTTTTCTCGGCGAAGGCTATCGTTACGACGCGATGGTCCGGCATTTCGAGCGTGACGCCGTCGGCCTGATCGCGCGCCATCCGGACGTGACCTTCGACATCTACTTCCCGCCCTATTCGATCCTGCAATTCGTCGCGATGCGCGACGCTTCGCCTGCGACGCTGAAAATCGTCACGGACCTCACGGCCGTCATTGCGCAGCGCCTGACGCAGCTTCCCAATGTGCATCTGTACGATTTCCGGGCGATCAAGGACGTGACGCACGACCTCGACAATTACGGCGACGTCATCCACCATTCGCCGGTGATCGATGCGAAGGTGCTGTCGTGGCTGGCGCGTGGGGAGTATCGGGTCGATCCGACGGCGCCACTTGCCTCGCTGGACGCGTTGAAGGCGCAGGTCGCGGCGTATCGGTTCCCGCGCTGACTTCCCCTCTCCCCTTGTGGGAGAGGGTGGCTCGCCGCGTTAGCGGCGAGACGGGTGAGGGGTATCTATCCGCGAGTCCGGCAGTTGCGATTGCGGAGACAACCCCTCATCCGGCGCTTCGCGCCACCTTCTCCCACAAGGGGAGAAGGAAAAAAGAGGCTTACACCGCCACCTCTTCGCCGAGATAGGCAACCGCCGCTTCGAGCCCGCCTTTGCCGTGCGGGATCTTCAGCGCGTTCAGCCCGATCTCGATCACGCCCAACGTGCCGAGCAGCATCGGGGCGTTGACGTGGCCCATATGGGCGATGCGGAAGGCTTGTCCCGAGAGATCGCCGATGCCGGTGCCGAGCACGACGCCGCACTTCTCCTTGCAATAGCGTTGCAGGATTGCCGGATCGTGGCCGTTGCTCATGGTCACCGTGGTCACGGTGTTGGAGCGTTCGCTGGCTTCGGCGACGTTGAAGCCGAGCACCTGGCCTTCCGACCACGCGCCGACCGCGCGGCGTGCGGCCTCGCCGAGCAGGCTGTGACGTCGGAAGGCGTTCTCCAGTCCTTCCTCGTGCAGCAGGTCAATGGCCTGGCGCAGCGCGAACAGCAGATGCACCGGCGCGGTGCCGGCATATTTGCGATAGTGCTCGCTGCCCTCGCGCTCGCTCCAGCTCCAATAGGGCGTGCTCATGTTGGCGGTCTTCTGCACCTCGCGCGCGCGCGCGTTGGCCGCGACGAAGCCGAGGCCGGGCGGCGTCATCAGGCCCTTTTGCGAGCCCGACATCGCGACGTCGATGCCCCATTTGTCCATCTCGAACGGCATGCAGCCGAGCGAGGCCACAGTGTCGACCATGTACAGCGCCGGATGGCCGCTGGCCTTGATCGCCTTGCCGATCGCCTCGATGTCGTTCTGCACGCCTGAGGCGGTGTCGACCTGGACGACGACGACGGCCTTGATGGTGTGCTCCTTGTCGCGGCGCAGGCGCTCCTCGACCTCGTGCGGCCGCACCGCGCGGCGCCAGTCGCCCTTGAGCACCTCGACCTCGGCACCCATCAGCGCCGCGGCATGGCCCCAGCCGATCGCGAACCGTCCGCTTTCGAGCACCAGCACCTTGTCGCCGCGCGACAGCACGTTGCTCAATGCTGCTTCCCAGGCGCCGTGACCGTTGGCGATGTAGATGTAGGACTTGCCCTTGGTGGCAAACAGTTTCGAGATGTCACTGAGCAGGCTCTCGGTCAGATCGGTCATCTGTTTGGAGTAGATGTCGATCGCCGGACGATGCATCGCCCGCAGCACCTCGTCGGGCATATTGGTGGGCCCGGGGATGGCCAGAAATTCCCGGCCCGCGCGAACGGTCATTGCTGTTGGTCCTTGTTGCCTGAGAATAGGATGGTGGGTCGCTGATTCACACTTTTACGCGGCGCCGCGGTGCAAGAAAAGGCCGGAAAACGCAGGTCTGACGTGGGTTATCTCTTAGTCTCGCGGCAGCCCGCATCCTCGGCTTCCTCCACCGAGCAGAACCAGCGCGTGCCCTTGCTGATCTTCATCTTGATCTGCGCATACCAGCGGCTGGTCGGCCGGTGATAGATGCACTCGCCGGCGCTGTTGACGTTGCCCTTGATGGTGCAGTCCGGCGAGGGCGCGACCGGGCCCGAAGCCGAAGCGAGCAGGATCGCATGTGCGCCATCGGGCGGCTTGGTGGCGCCGAGGATGGTGGTCTTCTTGTTGCGCTCGCGCCAGTCCCAGGGCGCGATGAAGGCGCCTTGCCACATGCCGGCTTTTGCCTCCCGCGCGGCGGCATCATCGGCTTCGTAGTCGCGCGAGACGCGGGTGTAGGCCAGCGCCCAGCCTGCGCGCACCAGCCATTTCTGGATATCCTCGCCGCCGACGTCGCAGCGCGCCACGGTGCGGCCGCGCCGGTCGATCGACCGCGCATGGCAGACCCAGGTCTTGCCGTCGGCGTATTTGGCGAGCTCGTCGCGGGCCGCGATGCCGCAGGTCCAGCGCTCGCCCTTGTTGTTGAGGCAGAGCTGGTCGACCGCGGGGGCGTCGATGCCGCCGAGCCTGATCCGCGTGTTGCCGATCACCACCGCGTCGCCGGCGCGGACCTTCGCTGTGCCGGTGATGTCGGCGGCCCGCGCCGGCGATGGCAAGCCGGACAAGGAGAAGCCAAGCAATGACAGCGCAATCAGGGGTTTTCGCAACATGCCGGCCCGCGTGTGATGAAAACTGCGATAGACCTCGCAATTGTGGTCGGCTTTTGTCCGCTCGGCCAGCATATGCCTGGCAATTGGGCTTTCAACTTCCTGTCATCGGGCGAAGTTTAGTAGGGGTGGGTTAGCCGAAGGCGTAACCCACCTCTTTCGTCTCCACGGCGGCAGAAGTGGTGGGTTACGCTTCGCTAACCCACCCTGCGCGACCTCATCCCCGCGCCATCGCCCGCTCGGCCACCGCCAGCGCCATCAGCACGAACGCCGACGTGACCTCCGGACCGCCCACCAGGATCCGCGTCGGCGTCTTCATCTTGTTCCACTCATAGGCGCGGAACGGGCCGCGGCGGCCGCCTTCGCCGACGCTCGCGACGATCACGTTCAGCGCCGGCGCAAAGGCGCGCGGGTCGGCGCCGAGATGGCCGAGCGCGATCAGGGCGAGCGCTGCGTCGAACACGTTCATTTCGGCGGCCATCAACTCGCCCTTGACGTAGGAGAGCACGCGGTGGCGGATGAAATCGAAATCGCCGTCGGGATCGATGATCGCCTGCGCCGCCAGCGGCAGCGCCAGGAAGGCAGCATAGCAGCGACCGAAATAGGCGCTGTAAAGCTCAGGCAAATAGTAGATATGCGAGCGCGGATTGGCGAAGGCGCCGCTCGCCGCCAGCCGCTTCTGGAAGCCGAGGATGCGATGCACGGTGGCGAGCCGCGCCGGCGTCTCCAATACTTTCCAGCGCGCGAGGTTGCGAAAGCTGACCTCGAGAATGTCGAGATTGAGCGTCGGATCGAGATCATTGCCATAGGGCCGCTCGCCCTTGAGATTGTCGATCCAGGTCGCAACCCCGCCCTCGTAATCGATATTGTCGTTGATCGGCACGGTCACGCGCGGCTCGTTGACGCCGGCGCGCACCTGATAGCCGGCATAGAAATCCAGCAGCGGCTGGTCGAGGATCGGATCGGTGCAGCCGGCCTGCGTCGCCGCGGAGATCGAGCACGCCGTGGTGTCGCAATCCGGCACGTAGACGCCGAAGCCGAGGTCCTGCTTGATCTGGGCGAAGTAGCGTGAGAAGCGCGGATGCGGTGCCGGCGCGAGCGCGGTGATGACGTTGAACCGCGCCCCGTCGATGCCCTCGACCTCTTCGCGGCTGATGTTGACGCAGAAATCGACCATATCGGCAACCGCGCGCTCCGCCGCCATCTTGTCGGAGAGCGAGGCGAGACCGGTCTCAACGTAGCTCAACAGCGCCTCGATGAAGAACGCGTCGTAATAGGCCGAGCGGTGGCGGATCTGCACCGGCTCCCACATCGGTTCGGCAACCCCTCGCCAGGGCGGATTGACGACTGCGCGCGCCGGAGATCGCGCGATGAAGACACGGGCGAGGTTGAACAGCAGCGAGGAGTTCTTGTAGCCGCGCGCGTTGAGACCCGTGAGCGCCATGGTCAGCTCTCGGCCGCGGAAATCGGGATCGCCGATCAGGTTGAACGCGGCGTAGGTCGGCAGAAAGCCATTTTTGCGGTACGAGCCCAGCAGATGCTGCGCGCAGTCGCGGATCACGCCGTCGATCTGCGATTGTTGCGGCATGGCGCCGGTGAACATGGCCGGCGGCGGCTTGGGATGATCCAGCGCGATGCTGTCGACGAGATCGGCGACGGGCTGGCCGACCGCCGCCCAATTGGGCTCGGCCTCGTCGCGGGCGCGCACTAGGGCCTGGCGCAGCCGGGCCAGTTTGCCTTCGTCGCGCAGCTCGGGCAGCCCGGCCCGGCGGAGCAGCACCCGCAATGCGGGATTGCCGAGCGCGGTCTTGTAGAACTTAGGCAGATGCGGATCGCCGCTGGCCGCAACAGACAGTACGGGATCGCAGACGTCGTAAAGCGAGGGGCCGTCCTTCCGCGCCGTCAGCGCCCGGCAGGCGGCGCCGGCAAAATATTGAAAGCTCATGAAATAACCTGGTCGCGGGAATTGGCCGGGGGGCCGGCCGGCGCGCTCCCAGCCGCGCGCCACCCCCTGCAAGTCGTTGAAAAGCTACCCGGATTCGCAGGAAATACAAATGTGATGAGGGTCACAGAAAAAGCCGGCACGAAGCCTGCATAATCAGGCTCCGGAAGGCTACGGGGACGCAAAAAAATCACACATTGGGCAGTAAAAATTAGCTCATGTTTCCAGAGACTTAGCTCAAATTTTCGGCGATCTATTGCGGGGGAGGCGATATCCGGTTAAGGCTTTGTTTGGTGCGGCGCCGCAAATTGCGCGCAATTCGGGGGCACACCCCCGGCCAATCCCTCAAACCCAAAGACGCTATCGCGCTACTCAAACAGTGTGCGCGTGTTTGGCTGGTCTTTGGCACTGACAGGAATGACGCGAGATGAATGTAACGCAGCTCGACATTTCCCGACGCACGATCGCGGTGGCCGCAGCCCTCATCGGCACGGTCTCGCTCGTGATCGGCGCCCATGCTGCCCTCAACATGCGGGCGCTCGATGCCGCCAAGGCCGTCTCGACCGACCAGGTCACCGGCTCGATCGGCCAAGCCTCGCGTCTCGCCCTCGTCATCGGCAATGGACATTACCCCGACGCCAGCGCGCCGCTGACGCAGTCGATCAACGACGCCCGCGCGCTGTCCTCGTCGCTGCGCAAGAACGGTTTTGACGTCGACATGGTGGAAGACGCGACCAAGGACGACATGGTCCGCGCCGTCAATCGCCTGAAGTCCCGGATCAAGCCCGACACCGTCGTCATGCTGTTCTTCGGCGGCTACGGCGTGCAGGCCGGCCGCGAGAGCTACATGCTGCCGGTCGATGCCGTGATCTGGAAGGAAAGCGACGTCCGCCGTCACGGCGTCTCCATCGAGGGCGTGCTCGACATGATGAAGGAGCAGGGCGCCAAGGCCAAGCTCGTCGTGGTCGACGCCTCCCGCCGCAATCCCTATGAGCGCCGCTTCCGCTCCTACAGCCACGGCCTCGCGCCGATCAGCGCGACGGACAATGCGCTGATCCTCTCCTCGGCTTCGCCGGGCAAGGTCGTCGACGACGGCAAGGGCGAGCACAGCGTGCTGGTCAGCGAGTTCCTCAACAACCTCAATACGCAGGGCAGCGCCGAGAGCGTCTTCAACAAGACCCGCCTTGCCATCTCCCGCGCCAGCGAAGGCGACCAGGTCCCGACCGTCTCCTCCTCGCTGCTCGAGGACGTCCATTTCGGCGAAGCCGGCGGCTAGTTTTTCTTAGGTTCTGCGAAGTCTCGTGCCCCGGACGCGGCGCATCATGCAATGATGCGACGCAGAGCCGGGGCCTAGTTTTTAAGCTTATCGCTTGGACGAGAGATGGGTCCGGCTCTGCGCGGCAGCGTCACACGCTGCAGCGCGTCCGGGACACGAGCAATCCTACTTCGCCGCTTCCGTGGCCATCACCGTGCGCACCGGATCTCCTTCGCGCAGCAGCGCGCCGGCGCGGGCGACGACGATATCGCCCTCGTTGAGGCCGTCGCGAATCTCGATATTGCCGCCCGACATCAGTCCGACCTCGACGCGCTTGGTCTCGACGCGGTTGCGGCGGATCACCTGCACGACGGTGCCGGCGGAGGAATACTGCACCGAGGTCAGCGGCACCGCGACGTTGCAGCTCTGGCCCGACTTGATCAGTGCGCGCCCGCTCGCATTCAGCAACAGCCGCTTCTGCGAGGAGATGCCGATATAGACCATGCCCTGCTGGATGTTCGGCTCGACCGTCGGGCCGATGCGGCGCACCTTGCCGTCGATATCGCCGGCGCCGGCGATGCGCACGGTCGCCACCTGGTTGACCGCGAGCTTGCGCATATCGCTGGTCGCGACGAGGGCGACGAGATCGTACTCGCTGCGCGCCACGATCGTGAACAGCGCCTCGCCCTTGGCGGAGGCGAGGTTGCCGATCTGCGCGGTCGACGTCGCGATCACGCCTGCCACGGGGGCGGTGACCTGAAGCGTGCCGCCCTCGGGCAGTGCCAGCCGCGCCAGCACCTGGCCTGCGGTGGTGGTGTCGCCGGCTTCCGCCAGCACCTCTGTCACCTTCAGGCCGGGCCGCTCCGGCCGCACCGAGCTTGCCTCGCGCGCGATGATGGTGCCGGTGCCCTCGACGATGTCGGAGAAACAGGATTTTGCGACCTTCAGCACCGTGACCGCCGGCCCCTTGGGCGCGTCGTCATCGGCGGCGGCAGCGGGCTGGGCCGACAGCAACAGCAGTCCGGCGAGCGCAACGAGATGTCTGGAAACAGAACGCGCAGGCAATGATCGCATGGGTCATTCCGGTTGGGGCCTTGACGGCCTCATCGTTAGCAGAAGCGATCGCTGCGAGCCAAGGGCACGTCAGGGCCGGCCGGATCAGAATGCCGCAGCAGCACGGGCGGCGCGATGCCGCCCGTTGAATTAGTCGCCGCACAAGCAAAGAGGTTCGTCGGCCGCCCAACAAACGCGTCATGCCCGGGCTTGTCCGGGCATCCACGTTCTTTGTGCCGCGTAGCTAGGCGTGGATGGCCGGGACAAGCCCGGCCATGACGACGAGGAGGTACCAGCGCCCGCTCACGGCAGGCTCAAAAACTCCACCCAGTTCGGCTTCTTGCCGGTGGCGTAGGATTTCAGCTTGGTCAGCACCCCGCTGCTCTGGTCGATGGCATAGACCGTCATGCTGTCGGAGAGCTCGCCCACGGCGGCAAGGTAGCGCCCGCCGGGATCGATATGGAAGCCGCGTGGCTGCTTCTCGGTCGGCACGCTGCCGATGGTGGTCAGCTTGCCGGTGGTTGCATCGACCTTGTAGGCGGTGAGCGTGCTGGTGGTGCGCTCGGAGGCGTAGAGGAAACGGCCGTCGGGGGTGATTTGGATGTCGGCTGCCCAGGGCTTTCCGGTAAATCCTTCGGGCAGCGCGCTGGTGCGCTGGATCTCGTCCCATGCGCCGCCCTTGGCCTCATAGGCGAACGCCGCGACGTCGCCGTTTAGCTCGTGCAGGAGATAGACGAACTTGCCGTTGGGGTGGAACACGAAATGCCGGGGTCCCGATTTCTCCGGCACCTTGTGGGCCGGCGGATCGCTCGGCGTGAGCGTGCCGGTCGTGGCATCGAACGTGAAGGCCAGGATCTGGTCGGAGCCGAGATTGGTCGCGAACGCGAAGCGGTTGTCGGGCGAGGGCAGGAAGGCGTGCGCGTTCAGCCCGGTCGGGATCACCTGCTTCGGTTCGCCTGCGACGCCGTTGGCGAGCAGCGGATTCAGCGCGACCTTGTTGCCGCCATAGGAGGCGCTGAACAGGAATTTGCCGCCGCGGTCGATGGCGATGTAGGCCATGCTGTCGGCGAGCGGGCCGTTGCCGATATGGCTGAGCTGGCCGGTCTTCGGATCGATCGCAAAGCTCACCGCGAGAAACGGCTGCGAGCGGACACCGGCGATCAGCACGCGATGGTCGGGCGTGATCGCGAGCGGCGTCGAGGAGCCGGGCTTTTCGACGCCGGTGAAGCCGGCCGTCTGCACGGGCGTCATCTCGCCGCTCTCGGCCATCTTGAACACGCTGATGTCGTTACTGTCGGCATTGCCGACATAGGCGAACGTCTCGGCCATGCCGGCGCGGACTCCAGAAATGAGAGTGAGGAAAGCAAGCGTGGTGGCGATCGCGGCGCGGGGTACGCCGGATCTGATGCGTCGGGTCGATCTCAACATGGGGTCCTCCTGGATGCCGGTGCGGCATTTGTCGTTTTGCCGGCGAGGATAGCGGCAGCCGCCCCGCCGCGCCAAACTCCAATGGGGATCGATCGATGCCGAAATGGTATCGGTGGAGGTCTACCGTATGGCCGCTGTGCGCGAGGGCAGATGGAGCCCGGGCCGGGTGTGGGGCGGCCCGAGCACGGTCCACACGGTGACCGCGAGCAGCGCGCAGGTCAGGATCGTCCAGGCGACGAGTCGTTTCCGCATCAGGCCGAATCCGTCAGTCATATGAAGAGAATGCTCCCGGGGAGCGGGCCTGGCGATCGTGCACTGCAAATCGCGGCGATCCTATGAACTCGTTCACAGGCGAACCGAACCAATGCCGCGCGAGCGCATTGAACCGGCATGCCCCGTGAAAACGATCTCGAAGGTAAGCCCGACATGGGCGGCAAGCATGGCGGTCAGGCCGGCCAGCCCAAGTCGCCGCCGCGCCCGCGTCAGGGCGAGCGCGATGAGGACGTCGTGGCAAAGCGCCACACCGGCCAAACCGATCCCAACTCCGCGCCGACCAAACCAAAATAGCATCTCGCCCGCGCTGCACTCGCACCGGGAACGGCAGCCTCGTCTTGCCGTTACCCTGATCCCGCGGCGGAGCAGATCGAAACGGAGGCTGGCACGTGTTTTGGATTTATTGGGACACCGCCTGGTCGCTCATCATCAGCGGCATCATGTTCGCCACCATCGTCGCCCATCCCGACTCCGAGTTCGTCGAGATCCACGCGGCCAAGCAGGTCAAGTGAGCCCGCGCCGGCCGGTTTGACGGCGCATCATCGCATGCTGCGCCGAGACGGGACGAAGGTTGAGACCTCAAATCATGCTGCCGGGCATGAAGCAGCGGATCATGGCGCGGCCGTTGACGTAATACGGCCAGACCATGGTGCGGCCGACGCGGTTTGGCTCGGTGATCACGGCGTCGTCGGGCACCTCGATCCAGTCGCCCAGGAGTCTCACGCGATAATGTCCGTTGCTGGTGTCCCAGTCGACATCGTCCAGCGCCGTGCCATCGGCATCGGCACAGCAGGGACCGCCGCCCTTGCTGCGCAGGCTCTCGAACCAGCCCTTGAGGGGCGAGTTCGCGTAGCGACCGTCGTCGCGGGCCTGCACGGATGGGCCGATCATGGCGGCAACCGCCACGAGAGTGATCATCCTGAATGCCGCGATCGCCATGTCGCCTCGCTCGATCTCGCGCGCGCACGAACGCAGACGAGGAGCCGCCTGCGCTGCACGCGACGCAATGCTGGCTGGCGCCGCCGACCGGTTCCAGCCGTCTCAGCGGGGCGATAACCGCGAGGGTCGATGTTTGATCCTATTTTCAAGGGCGCGGACTTGTCGAGTCCGCGCCCTGCTTCAGCTCCAACCCGGCAAGCGGTCAGTAGTCCCAGAACACCGGCACCCAACGGAAGGCGTCGCCGTCGGCTGCCACCCGGCCCACGGACGGGAACGGCAGGTGCGTGGCCACCAGCATTTCCCCGGTCTCGGCAAGCTGTCGCAACAGACGGATGCGAACGCGCGCGGCCTCCTCGGGGTCGTGTTCGAACCCGTTAAACCAGTCGGGTTGCTCGAACCCGACGGCAAACACGGCGTCGCCGGCGAATGTCAGCGCATCATCGCCGGACGCCATGCGAACCACGCTATGTCCGGGGGTGTGACCGCCGGTGCGACGGGCGATGACGCCAGGTGCAATCTCGTGCTCGTCATCGAACAGCCTCAGCTGACTGCCGTACTCCTTCAGGAAATGCTTGGCGGTCGATCGAAGCGCGTCCGGAAAGCCTTCCGGCATGGCAGTGCGGGAGAAATCCGGCTTTTCCCAGAACTTGACCTCGGCGGCCGCGACGTGGATCCGCAGGTCCTTGCGCAGCTGCTGCTTCACCCCCTCGACCAGCAGGCCGCCAATGTGGTCCATGTGCAGATGAGTCAGCACCAGATCGGTCACCGCCGAAAGATCGATGCCGGCGGCCGCCAGTCGCCTGATCAACTGCCCGGCGCGCGGCAAGTTCAGGTTCGGATCCGAACCCAGTCCGGCGTCGATGAGGATGGTCTTGCCGCCGCTGCGAACCATGACGGCGTTCAGCGCCCAGTCGAAAGCGTCCTGCGGCAGGAACATGTCGTGCAGCCAGGTCGCCCGCACCGCCGGGTCGGCGTTGTGCGCGAGCATCTTGGTCGGCAGCGGCAGCACGCCGTCGCTGACCACCAGCACGTCGATCTCGCCGATCTTCAGTGCGTAGCGCGACGGAACGAGCTCTTCAGGTCCCGATGACACGGGATATGAGGTGTTGTGCAGATTCATGTTGGTCTCCTGTTTCAAGGTTGAGGCACTTGGTTGGTGTTGACTCTGGCCGGTCCTGGTTGAGCAGGCCGCGCCGCCAGCGAGAGCGCGGCCGTCATCGCTTGGTGAGTTAGAGGCTCGTCACGCGCTCATTGCGCGGTCCAGCCGCCATCGACGGAGATCGTCGTCCCCGTGATCTGGTCGGCCGCGGCCGAGCACAAGAAGGCGACGGTGCCACCGATCTGCTTAGGGGAGGCGAAGTCCAGCGATGGCTGTTTTTCGGAGAGAAGCTCTTCGGCCGCTTGCTTCTGGCTGATGCCTTTCTCCGCCGCGATGTCGCTAATCTGTTTCTCCACGAGCGGCGTGCGCACCCAGCCGGGACAGACCGCGTTGCAAGTGACGCCGCTGCCGGCGGTTTCGAGGCCTACCACCTTGGTGAGGCCGACGAGGCCATGCTTGGCCGCGACATAGGCTGCCTTGTGGGTGGATGCGACGAGACCATGCGTGGAAGCGATGTTGACGATGCGACCCCATCGCTGCTTTTTCATCTGGGGCACGGCCGAAGCGATGCCGTGAAATGCGGCCGACAGGTTGATGTCGAGAATGGCCTTCCACTTGGCGGGCGGAAACTCCTCGACCGGTGCGGTGAACTGGATGCCGGCATTGTTGACGAGGATGTCGAGCCGTCCGAAGTTCTCGATGGCTGCCGCGATCATTCCGCGCACGGCATTGCCATCCGACATGTCGGCGCCGTCATACGCGACGCGGACGCCGTCCTCGTGTTCGATGCCGCTGCGGATCTTCTCGATCTCTCCCGGATCTCCAAAACCGTTCAGGACGATATCGGCGCCGAGCCTGGTCAGCTCTCTTGCGATCCCGAGGCCAATGCCGCTGGTCGATCCGGTGACGATCGCTACTTTGCCTTTCAACATGAAAAACTCCTTTCGATGATGGTTGCCGGCGAGGTCAATCGCGGCGGTGAATGTCGTAGGTGACGATGCCGAGTTCGGAAGGCGGCGGCTCGAGGCGCCGTCCGTCGGCCAACGTGCGGCGGATGTCGTCCCGTCCACTTTGCCAGTGCGCGCGCATCGCTTTCGGTCCGAACTCGTAATCCTTGGAGTGACCTTCGTGGAGCTTGGACTGGTAGATCAGGTGGATGATGTTGTGGGAGCGGTGACGGGCGAGCTCGGCGATGGCGCGCATTTCGGGATCGTTTCTTGCGGCGTCCGGCAATCTGTCGATCGTCCGCTGCAGCGCCTGCCGCATCTCCTGCATCCGTAGCGCCTGGTCGGTGACGGCGCGGGTACGACTGGAATACTGAATGTCCTTCTGCCGGCTCGACACCTCCATCATGTCGTGCGGCACGCGGCCCCGCGCCGACCAGAGATCGATCTGGAACGTCAGCGTGTCTTTCGCATCGCCCGACAGGACGCGAGAGAGAGGCGTGTTGGAGACCACGCCACCATCCCAGTAGTGCTCGGAGTCGATTTCGACGGCGGGAAATCCGGGCGGCAGCGCGCCCGAAGCCATGAAGTGTTTCGGACCGAGCCGCCGCTCGGCTGTGTCGAAATAGGTGAGATTGCCGGTGCGGACGTTGACCGCGCCGACGCTGACACGCACTTCGCCCGAGTTCAGCCGGTCGAAATCGACGAGCTGTTCCAGCGTCCGTTGCAACGGCGCCGTGTCATAGAAGCTGGTCGACGCGTCGCCCGAGAAGGGCGACCACAGGGGCGAGGGGAAGCGCGGCCTGAAGAAGCCGGGCTGGCCTTGGAACAGCGCGCGCATTGCGGCAAGCGTGTTGTGCAGGGAGTTGAAGTCGAACGCGAACGGTAGCGCACCGGCCAGTCCCTCGCCGGCAGGCCATTCCACCGGGGTTGCGCAGATCGTCTCCCAGAACTCGCGCAGCCGTGCCACGCGCTCGTCTTCCGGGGAGCCCGCGATGATCGCGGCGTTGAGCGCGCCGATCGAGATGCCGGCCAGCCAGTTCGGCCGGATCCCGGCCTCGTGCAAGCCTTCGTAGACGCCGGCCTGGTAGGCCCCGAGCGCGCCGCCGCCCTGCAGCACCAGCGCAACGACATCGTAGGGCAGCGGATTGATCGGTCGTGCGGAATCGATTTGTTCGCGTGTCACGTTGAACATGGTGACTACTCCTTGCAATGCGACCTGTTCGGTCAGCCCGCGTGTGTTTCGGTCAGGATTTCAGATCCGGCTCCACGCGATCGCGCCGCCGCGGACCGCTCCAGATAGTCGTGCACCACGGTGCCGAATCCGAGCGTCAGATCGGCAACGATATGCTTGGCCGAGAGCACCTGAAGAACCGGCAGCTCGGCGACCGGTGCGAGCGCGTGGGAGAAGAGATCGAGCGCGGCGGGCCCCGTCCATGCGCCCTTCACCGTCACGTCCTCGAGATGGAAGCGCACCAGTTCGCAAATGCGCGCGGTGCCGTCGACATGCGGAATGATCTTCAACAGAAAATTGGGAGCGATGAGCTTTCGTGCTTCGGTGGAAAGATCGAGGGCGCGATGCTTGTAGCCCATGGTGCCGGTGGCGATGCGCACCGAGCCGTAGTCGAGCGTGCCGACCAGGGTATCGGTCTCGACGGCCAGCTTCGGCTGGGCCAGCTTCTTGGGAAAGCCCCACAGCTCGCGGCCGCCGGCGATCGGCGGATGATCGTTGAGGAACATCTGGTGGACGAAGCTGCCGGTCTGGCCGCGGAACGACACCGGGATGATCTGGCCGCTTTCCGTGTAGTCTCCGAAGCCGGTGGAATCAGGCATGCGAATGAATTCGTAATTCACCACAGGCTCGGTCAGCTCCAGCGGCTCCGGCACGATCCGGCGCAACGCCTCCGGGTCGGTCCGGTACTGGATGATGAAATATTCGCGGTTGATGAAGCGATACGGGCCGGGCGGGAAAGCCGGATTCGTCAGCGGCATCGCGAAGGCGACGTTGCGGATCTGCTGGTTCATGCTGTGGGTTCCTGAATGGTCGGTGCTGTGGCGGGCCGCGCGCCCCGCGGGAGCGCGGCCATCATCACGTGAGGCGTCTAGACTTCGGTCACGCGTTCCGGATCGGCCGACGCGAGCGCCAGGGCGCGCTCCGCCTTCGGCGGATAGATCCAGACGGTGTTGATCTCACGCTTGGTCTTCTTGGCGACATCGCCGACCAGCTCGACCTTGCGCTCCCAGCCGCGTGTGAACAGCGCGCCGGCTTCGCCGAGGTCGAGGCAGGTGACGTAGGCCTTCTGGTGGTAGGGCCTGGTCGGAACGCCGAGCAATTCGGCCGCGGCATTGTTGCCGGCAAAGGCGCCCATCCGCGTGGCGTGCTGGCACGACATCAGTGCGTAATTGCCCTCGTCGTCGCAGGCGGCGCGTGCCGCGTCGCCGGCCGCGAAGACACCCTGCACGCTTGGCACCTGCAAGCAGCGATCGACCAGCAACCGTCCGAAATTGTCGCGCTCGGCGGGAATCTGCGCGGTCAGCGGCGCTGCACGAATGCCCGCCGCCCAAATCACCGTCTCGGTTTCAATGTGCTCACCGCTGGACAAGGTGACGCCGGTGTCGTCAAGCGCGGCGACGCCGGCGCCGAGCCGTGTCTCTACGCCAACCTTGCGCAAGGCTTCCTCGATGACGGGGCGGGCGCCTGCACCCATGTCGGGTGCGATCGCAGTGTTGCGATCGACGATGACGACGCGAGTCTTGGCATCGGGGCCCAGGATTTCGCGCAGCCGCGTCGGCATTTCGGTGGCCGCCTCGATCCCGGTGAAGCCGCCGCCAGCGACGACGACCGTGTCGCGTCCGTTCGCGGCGGGCCGCTCCGCGAGGCCATGCAGATGCTTGTCGAGCGCTACGGCATCGTCGAGCGAATCGACGCTGAAGCCGTGCTCGGCGAGGCCCGGAATGTTCGGACGGAATAGCCGGCTGCCGGTGGTCACGACGAGGCGGTCGTAGGACAGCGTCTTTCGCGGGCCCTTCGCGGGCGTGATCTGCACCGTTCTGGCCTCGGTGTTGATCGTCTCGGCGCTGCCCTGGATGTAGTCGACGTCGATCGCCTCGAGGACGTCGACCAGCGGGGCCGTCACGGTTTCCGGCTTCGACTCGTAGAGCCGCGGACGGACCACCAGCGTCGGCTCCGGTGAAACGAGCGCGATCTGCAGATCTTGCGGCGAGGCGCCCCGGATGTCGCGCAGCCGGGCTGCGGAAAGCGCGGCGTACATGCCGGCGAAGCCGGCCCCGATGATGACGAGTCGCATGGGTTTTCTCCTTGGTTGCTGTTCGAAAGACCGCGCGCGACCGCGCTGCTGCGTTGAGAACAGCGTCCGGCGTCGGCGCGTGGGGTGGGTTGGATCGCTGGCCTCAGGGCGCGATGCAGCGTGCCTGCAGATTCGGCGGCCGGCCGTAACCTAAGACGACGGGCTGAAGCTCACTTCGACTCCAGTCCTGATAGGGAAGGCCGGCGCCATTTCGGATCATGATGGAAACGGGCGGTTGTGCCGGGTGCATGGTGTAAGCCGGAATTTCCACTTCCTCGCCCGTCGCCGACGTGAAGCGAACGGCCAGCGAGAGTCCGTACAGGGTTGCGGTCGCGAGGCTTCGGCGGCGTGAGGCAATCAGCCGTCGGCTGACGAAGTTTTTCCAGGTCATCTTTGGTCTCCCTCGATTGGTCTGGACATGGAGATGATGTAGCTGACCCGATTTGCCGTTGCCCCAGCGCGATTGCCGTCGCTGTCGAGAGATTGCTGCTAACGCATACGCCTGCGCCAATCGCTCGGCGTCTCGCCCGTCAGCTTCTTGAATGCTGCGGCGAAGGCCGTTTGCGAGGAGTAACCAAGCGCCGCGGCGACCGAGACGATCGATTCGTCGCTCTCCCGCAAGATGTTCATGGCCTGCTCGAGCCGGTGCTGACGCAGCCAGGCATGCGGCGATAGCCCGGTGCTCTCCTTGAAGGACCGGCAGAAATGGAAGCGCGACAGTCCGGCATCGGACGCCAGCGCATCGAGCGAGACATCCGCTTCGCTATCGCAGCGCAATCGTTCGATCGCACGGAGCAGGACCTTCGGCGCCAGCCCGCCCATGGTCGGCTGGAACGTGGTTGGCGAGCCTGCATGCGCAGCCAAAAGGCGCGTGGCCAGAAGATCCGTGAGCTGATGCCGGAACAGCGCATCAAGGACGCCATGGCCCCCCAGCGAATCCGCGGCGCTCAGGAGCAGTCGGGACGTGATGGTGTCGGGATGCGCCGTTCGCTCAATCAATTCGGCGGTCCCGGCGGTCCCGGCCTCGCCAGCGACGCGCTGCAGCGTTGCGTCGGGAAGGTAAAGCTGCACGACGTCGACGGGCTTCGGAATGTCCCATCGGGAGCTCGACCCTTCCGGAACGATGTTCACGACCCCCGGACGAAACGTGCCGATCGCGATCGATTTTCCCGAGCGCCGCTCCATGCGCTGCATCACGCCTTTATGCGCCATGATCACGTGGTGGCGCATGGGCTCGACGACGTCGTGCAGCGCATCATGTTTCCAATGCGCGATCCCCGCGCCGGAGGAGTCCAAGGCCATGCGAAACGGCTCGGTTCTGAGCACGCGCGCCATCTCCGCGTCGGCGGCGCGCCGCTCGGACGTCGAGCGATCGTCAGGCTGTACGTCGGGTGCGGGCGGCAAGCCCTTGTGCGAGGGATTGCGCATGAGTGCAGTGTTCCCGGTCATGATGTGGCTCCTGCTGATCAGCTCGGGCTTTCGATCAGTCGTCCGTATTTGTACGGAACGGCGCGTGTTCTAGGCGCCGTGGCTGCCGGGCGTATTTCCTGAACCCGCCATGTTTTGTCCGATCCTGCTCCAAGCCGGCCGGCGCTTTCGCGAACGCACGGCGGGCGGGAGTGGACAGAGATGTTGATGACAAAGCGTGCGGCAGTGCGCCGCTAGGCCGCGGCCGCCTGCGCCGACAACAGCTGCTTCAGTTTCGCGGCCGGCACGGCCGGGCTGAACAGCCAGCCCTGCATCTGGCTGCATCCGAGCTGGAGCAGCACCGCGCGCTGCGCTTCGGTCTCGACGCCTTCCGCGGTCGTCGCCATGTGACGGGCGGCGGCCATGTGCACCACCGCCTGCACGATCGGCGAGGAATCTTCCGACTGACCGATGTCGCTGATGAAGCTGCGGTCGATCTTGATCTTGTCGAACGGGAAACGATGCAAATAGCTCAGCGACGAATAACCAGTGCCGAAATCGTCGAGCGCGATGCGCACGCCGAGCTCGCGCAGCTGCTGCAGGATCGTCAGCGCCTCCTGGTCGTCGCGGATCAGGACCGTCTCGGTGATCTCGAGCTCGAGCCGTCCGGGCGCGAGACCCGACTCGGCGAGTGCGGCTGCGACCTTCAGCGCCAGCGTCCGCGAGCGGAACTGCACCGGTGAGACGTTGACCGCGATGTGGATGTCGCCGGGCCAGGAGGCCGCCTCGAGGCAGGCCTGCCTCAGCACCCATTCGCCGATCTCGCCGATCAATCCGGTCTCTTCCGCAACCGGGATGAAGTCGGCGGGCGAGACCATGCCGCGTTCCGGATGGTGCCAGCGCAGCAGCGCTTCGCAGCCGGTGACGACATTGGCCGCGAGATCGACCAGCGGCTGGTAGTGCACCTCGAACTCGCCGCGGGCCAGCGCCTGCCGCAGATCGAACTCGAGCTGGCGGCGCAGCCGCGCCTTGGCGTCGTGTTCGGGCGCGAAGATACGGAACGTGCGGCGGCCCTCGGATTTCGCCGCATACATCGCGAGATCGGCGCGCTTGAGCAGATCGTCGAGATTGTCGCCGTGGTCGGGGGCGATCGCGATGCCGATGCTGGCATCGGTCGGGATTTCCTGGCCGTTGCAGTCCACGGGGGCGCGCAGCGCCTTCAGGATCTGCTCGGCGAGGGCGGTCAGTTCGGCCTCGTCGCGGCTGCCGGCCTTGACGATGGCGAATTCGTCGCCGCCCAGCCGTGCGACCATGTCGCTGCCGCTGACGCAGGCGCGCAGGCGGTTCGCGACCTGGCGCAGCAGCTCGTCGCCGACCTCGTGGCCCAGCGAATCGTTGACGCCCTTGAACTCGTCGACGTCGATATAGAGGATCGCGAACGGCTTGCCCTGGGCAAGCTCGGCGACGCGCCGCTCCAGATGGCCGCGCATCAGCACGCGGTTGGGCAGGTCGGTGAGGGCGTCGTAATGCGCCATATGCGCGATGCGCTCGTCGGCGCGGATGCGCTCGGTGACGTCGTCATGGGTCGCGAGCCAGCCGCCGCCGGCGCCGGGCTGGTTCTTGATCTCGATCAGGCGGCCATCGGAGGTCTCGACTATCGCGCTGTGGGTCTGGCCGACGCTGCCCAGAATGCCGTCGCAATAGGAATCGACGTCGCCGTCGAACGAGCCGGTGTCATGGCGATGCTGAATCACGTCGCGGAAATACGCGCCGGGCTTCACCAATTCGGCCGACAGCCCGTACATCTCGATGTAGCGGCGGTTGCAGACGATCAGCCGCTGGTCCTGGTCGAACATCAGCAAGCCCTGCGTCATCGTGTTCATCGCGGTGTCGAGCTGCTGCTTCTCCACGGCGAGCCGGCGCGTCATCTGGCGGAAGATGGAATAAAGCGTCAGCACGAGCAGGCCGATCGACAGCACGGCGACGGTCACGAAGAATTTGGTCTGCGTGTGCCATGTTGCCAGCGTCGCATCCAGCGACTTGGTCGCAACCACCACCAGCGGCTCGCCGGTCAGGAGGCGTGCGGCGACGATGCGATCCTTGCCGTCGATCGGGCTTGCGAGCTGGGTCGTGACGAAGGTGCGCTCGAACACCGCCATCTGCTCGCGCGTGCCGTTGCGGAAATTCTGCCCGATCATCGCCTCCACATGCGGAATGCGCGCCAGCAGCTGGCCGTTCTGGTGGTGCATCGCGATCGAGGAATCCTCGCCGAGCCCGCTCGAGGCGAAGAAGGATTCGAGCTGGTCGGGCGTGATCGCGCGCGAGACCAGCCCAAGGAATTCGCCGTGGGGACCGGAGACGCGGCGCGCGAACACGATCGCCGGTCCGCTGCCCAACCGTCCCGGCACGACCTCGATCTCTTCCTGCGACGCCGGATCGTTCTTGAGGCGATTGAAATAGCCGCGGTCGGCAACTGAAACATCGGCGACCGGCCAGCGCCGCGACGAGTTGATCAGCACGCCCTTGGCGTCGAACACGTTGGCGCCGGCGACGTCCGACCAGCCGCTGGCTTTGGCGCGCAGCGCCTCGTGCACAGCGAGCGTGCCCATCTCGCTGCGGAAGACGTCGGCGGAGTCGATACCATGGCTTTCGAGCTCGGCGATGATGCTCTTCTGCAGCACCGCGAAGTCCTCGAACTCGCGGTCGAAATGGCGCGCGAGCAACCGGACCGCGCTCTCCACGCTGTCGCGGCCGCTTTCGATCGCATTCTGCCGGAAGCGGTCGACGGTGAGCGCGGTGCCGATCGCCATTGCGGCCATCAGCACGAAGCCCCCTGCGATCAGCCATGTCAGCGGCGCGCCGCGCCAACGGCGCAGCAACGCGCGCATGCGCGCGCTCCATCGGATCGATGTGCCCATGCAGCCCTCCCGTGGGATGCAAGATGCGGCAAAACCGACAAGACCACGTTACCAGTGAGGGTTAGGAAAACATGAATCGGAATGGAATCAGAGGGTTGGTTCCATCGCTTGTCTGAAGGTGCGGGGCCATGGTTCCCTCAGCGTCGGATTTCCCATCGCAACGCTTCCGCATTGGTCTTGGCGAACATCGCCGGCACGTCGAAGGTCCCGGTCTTGAGATCATAGCGGCAGCGCCAGTCGGCCAATCCCTTCACGGCGACGTTCTTCGGGTGCTTGTCCATTTCGCCCGAGATCACAAGGTAACGGTTGTCCGGCCAGTGCACGCCAAGCCCGCGATAGGCCTCTTCGGTGCCTTTCACGAGATTGGCCGAGATGTGGTAGTCGAGCTTCATCTTCCCCGTGTCCGGCCGGCTGTGGAAATAGGCCCAGGCCAGATCGCTGAACGAGGTCTTCGTCACGCTGACGAAGGCGCCTTTGTCGACATGGTAGAGATAGAGGTCCTGCTCGCCGGAGCCGGTCTTCTGCATCCGCACCAGCCATTGCGAGTCGGGGGTGAAGCGGAAGCCGGCGCCGTAGCCCTGCTCGGGCTTCAGCTCCGTCATCTGGTCGCCACGCCTCGCCCAGGCCTGCCATTTGACGTCGAAATCTCCGCTGTCCTTCATGTACTGCTCGATCTTGGTGGCTTTGTCGGGCGAGGTGAAGGCTAGATCGGCATCGTCAGTGAGAGCGAAGCCAGACGGCGGGCCGGAAGCGGCGAGCGCCGGAGTTGCGGCCAGGATGAGGGCAACCACCAGCCATTGTGCGGGACGGCAAAATGCGGTCACGGAAAAAATTCCTCAAGAAAAATGCCGCGATGCGGCCTCGATCATTTGACGCCGGCGGGGGTGCGCCGGTTCATCCCGGCGTGCCGGCGCATCATCCCATCGACCGTCTTGCTGCCGTGGCCAAAACGGCGCACCTTGCCGGCTCGATTGATTTGCTAGGTTCTTCCTGATCAAGGTTCGTTTCCGATGGTGACCGCGACCAAGGCCTTCATTGCATTCTGTCTGCTCGCGGTGGGCGGCACCGTGCTGGTGATCGGCCCCACCGAGCTGCGTCGCATGCTGCCGATCGGGGCCAAGACCGATTCCGTGGTCGCCGCCAAGCCGGAGGCCAAGGTCGAACAGAAGGTCGAACCCAAGCCGGAACTCAAGCCGGAACTCAAGCCGGAAGAGCCCAAGCTGGCCGCAAGCGCGCCGCCGGTGCCGGCCGCGTCCCCCGCTGAAACGAAGGCGGGTGCGCTGGCCGAGACGCAAAAGCAGGTCACGGCCGCGCTTGCCGATCTTGCACCGGTCAAGCCGCCGCCGGCGATTGCGGATACCGGCCCCCGCTTCGACGTTGCACGCGTCGACGATCACGGCGAGGCGGCGGTGATCGCGGGCCGGGCGACGCCGGGTGCCAAGGTCGAGCTGCTGCGCGACGGCAAGCCGATCGACACAGTCGTGGCGGATGCGTCGGGCCAATTCGTGATGACGCCGCCGCAGCTTCCCGCCGGTTCCTACGAGCTGACCTTGCGGGCGAAATCGCCTGACGGCACCGTCACGCAATCCGGCCGCAGCATGCCGGTCGTCATCGCCGAAGCCGCACCGCCGCCCGCTCGCCCTGCACCGGTCGCGCGGCAAGAGGCGAAACAAGAGGCGAAGGCCGAGAAGCCCGACGACAAGTCGGATGTCGTGGCATCGGTGTCGGACAGGCCCGCAGCCCGGCCGAGATTGATGGGCGCACCGAAACCGAAGGGCGGATCGGGGGTCATGGCGCGGGCGCCCGCGGCCACGACCGTTGCATCGGCCTCGCCGGCGGACGCCGTCAGCGGAGCAGCGGCGGAAACAGGCGGCAGCCGGGTGATCTCTCGCGGCGACAGCCTGTGGGCGCTCAGCCGGCTCGCTTACGGCGACGGCGCCCGCTTTGCGGTGATCTACAACGCCAACCGCGCCAAGATCCACAATCCCAATTTGATCTATCCCGGCCAAACCTTCGTGCTGCCGCAAAAGGCGGAGTAACACCGCATCGGCTCTGCCGGGGCGCGTTGCGACGCTTTGCCCTGTACGCTTCCGGAACATTTGGTTCCCTCGCGCGTCATGGTGATGCGACGCGATGTGCGCTTGGCGCCGGAGGAGGGCCAAGGTGGACAGGTCAGTGGTCATGTCGAGATCACGCTTGGCACTCAGGCCAAGGCTGGGGCTGGCGCTATCAGGCGTAACCCTCGTGATTCTGGCCGTGCTGTTGCCAGGTCGCGCCGAGGCGCAGTTCGGCTTCCGCGGCGGCCCGCTCGGTGTTGCGCGCTTTGCCGTCGGCCACATGATCGGCATGTCTCGCTTGCGCCATGCCCGCATGGCGGTGCGGGGCAGCCGATACCGCTCCGCAGCGTTGAGGTCGCAAGATCCTCGCGGCGCAGAGCGCGGCCAGCCTGCGAATCCATACGTGCTCCGTGCGGCGATGACCGCGCAAGCTGCGCTGTCGGGCTGGCGTGGCGGCCGTCGTCCGCAGGGCTGGTGGCGCCATCCCGACGGCAGCTACGGCTGGGTCGGCCCGGTGTTCTGGCCATTCGCGCATGACGATCTCACCACCGCGATCATCCTCGGCGATACGACCAGCCTCTCGCTCTACGGCTATGGCGACATCTATGCCGCGATCTTCGCGCCCTATGCGGCCACCGAGCTTGCGGCCTACACCACGCCGCAGGGCCGGCGCGGACGGCGGGTCCCGACCGCAGAGACTGTCTGCGATGCCAGCGACACCGGCGGCCTGCCGGTCGATCGCATCGCCGCTGCCGTGCAGCCGAATGAATTGCAGCGCACAGCGCTCGACGAGCTCGCCACCGCGTGGGCATCCGCGCGCGACACCATCCGCGCCGCCTGTCCGACGCAGGTCCCCGCGATGGCCATCGAGCGCCTCGGCCTGATGCGCGAGCGCATCGAGGCCATGATCAAGGCAACGGACGCCGTCGCACCTTCGCTCGCAAAATTCCTCGACCTCCTCGACGACGACCAGAAGGCCAAGCTCGATGGCCTGGCCAAGGAGCGCCGCGCCGCGCTCGCGTCGATCCAGCAAAAGAATCCCGAGGCGGCGTCGGCCTGCCAGGCGGACAGCGATCCCCGCTACGACGAGAAGCTGCAGCGCCAATACGAGCAGCTCGTGCAGCAGCAATGGCCCGCGGCCGAGATCGCCTCCACGCTCAAGCTCGACGACACCGCCCGCGCCCGCCTCGACGTGCTCCAGGACACCACACTGCGCACCATGGAAACGCTCAGCGCCTGTCCGTCACAGGCCCCACCGACACCACAGGCACGCCTCACCGCCGTGAAGGCGCGGCTGCAGACGATGCTGCAAGCGGTGAACGGCGTCAGTGACGCGCTCGACGATTTCGAAGCTGACTTAAGCGACGAGCAGAAGGCCGGCTTCGAGGCGATCGGGCCGAAGCGCGGGGTGTGATCAACCGCACCGCCTCCAGCCAATTCCGTGCCCGCGTAAGTCATTGATCTTGCAGGCCCCTGCTACTGTGCATGGGGTTGTTTTCGCAGTTTTTTGTTGTGGCTACCCTCTTCGCCTTGCCGCGGCGGCATCCACCACGCTCTCCACCTCCTCGCGCCACGACAGGATCTCCATCGCGAGCACGGGGTGGTTGAAGCCCTTGAGCACGAGATCGTCGAGCGCGCGGGCTTCGACCCAGGGCTCGACCATGCCGTAGACGCGGCGGCTGACGACGACCTGGCCGGCCTTGGCTTCGTCGCAGAGGCGGGAGGAGAGATTGGTGACGCTGCCGATCGCGGCATATTCCAGCCGCTGCTCGAAGCCGATCTGGCCGAGCGTGGCGTAGCCCATGGCGACGCCGACGCCGAAGCCGAGCGAGTGGCCGCGGTTCTTCCATTTCTCGGTCAGCTTGCCGATCGTGTCGCGCATCTCGACCGCCATCTTCACGGCGCGCTTGGTATGGTCGGCGAACTGAATCGGCGCATTGAACAGGATCATCACGCCGTCGCCGGCAAAGCGGTCGAGCGTGCCTTCATAGCGGTGGATCAGCTCGCCGAGCGCGGCGTGATATTCGCGCAGCACGTTCATCGCCTCTTCCGGCTCGGTCGCCTCGGTGAACGAGGTGAAGCCGCGCAAATCGCAGAACACGACGGTGACCTCGCGGCGATGGCTGTCGAGCAGCGCATCGTGGCCGTCGGACGAGGCGATCAGTTGCGCGACTTGCGGCGCGAGGAAACGTTCGAGCCGCTTGATGCGGCCGATCTCCCCCAACTGCTTCTCGACCCGCTCTTCCAGCGAGCGATTCCAGTTGCGCAGCTGCTCGGTCTGCTCCTGGAGCTTTGCGGCCTGCTGCTGCACGGTTTCGTGCGCAGCCGCGAGTTCGCGGCCCTTGTGGTCGACCTCGGTGAACAGCCGCGCATTGCGCATCGCCAGCACGGCCTGGTTGGCGAACGTGCGCATCAGGCCGATGATGCTGGCGGCGAACTCGCCGCTGGCGCGGCGCAGCACCACCAGCGAGCCGAGCGTGCCCTGCTGGTCCACCAGCGGCACCACCAGCACCGAATGGAAGCCGGCCTCGACCGCGACGTCGCGCAGCGGCTGCTCGGAGGCCTGGTCGAGATCGGCGATCGCGATCGGTTCGCCGCTCCCGGCCGCATCGCTCAGGATATCCTGGCCTTCGTCGATGGTGACATGGGCGCCGTCGGCGGATTTGTCGATGCCGTTGGCCTCGACCAGATTGAAGCGGCGCATCTCAGCGTCATAGCCGTAGATCAGCACCGCATCGGCATGGGTGATCTCGATCGCGCGCGCCGCGATCGTCGGCAGCACGGCGTTGAGATCGAGCGAGGCGGCGACCGCGCGGCCGACCTCTTCCAGCACCTTGAGCTCGTTGATCGACTGCGCGAGATCGCGGGTGCGCTCCTCGACCTTGGTCTCCAGGTCCGAATAGGTCTCCTGGATCTGGTCGGCCATGCGGTTGAACTGGCCGGCGAGATCTTCCAGCTCGTCCGCGGTGTGCACCTCGATGCGATGGCTGAAATCGCCTTCGCCGAGCTTGTGCGCGCCGTCGCGCAGCGCCGTGATCGGAATGATCATGCGGCGCGCCAGAAGCGTGCCGGCAAGGATTGCGACCAGCAGGCCCATGCCGATCAAAAGCGCAATGCGCACCAGCTGGTCGCGGATCGGCATCAAGGCCTGCGTGGCCGGCTGCTCGAACATCACGCTCCAGCCGAGCTTCGGCACGGTGCTCGCGGCGCTCATCACCGCATGGCCGTTGAAGTCGGTGCCCGAATTGTCGGGCTCGTGGCCCGGTGCGACCGCGGCCGCAACCTGCGGCAGCTTCGACAAATCCTTACCGATCTCGGGGCCTTTCGAGGACGTCGCCAGCACGCGGCCGCGCGGATCAACCACATAGGCGAAGGCGGCTTTGCCGACCTGGGCGTCGATGAGGTACTCGGAGAGAAAGCTGAGGTCGAGCTCGGCCACGGTGACGCCGGCGTTGAAACCGGAATGCGCCACCGAGATCGACATGAACGGCGTCCGGTCGGAGAACCAGGCCGGCGCGTAGCTGACGCCGCGGGCGACGGTGTCGGTGAAGCGCATGTCGCGGGAGAGGTCGGCATTGCTGCCGGTCGTGGTCGACTGGCGCGAGACGCGCAGCACCTCGCGGCCGTCGCCGTTGAGCTGGAACAGCTGAGTGACGACCGAGACCTGGTGCAGCAGTTGGGCGTAGTCGGCGCGGCGCTTCTCGAGTGTGTCCTGGCTCGCCCGCGTCACCCAGCTGATCTGGCGCTCGAGTTCCGAGATCGACTGCTCGATCCGCCGCGCGGCAGCCTGCGCCTTGTCCTCGAGACCGTCGGTCAGCTGTGTCTTGGTGGCGCGGTAGGAGATCCAGCTCTCCATCGCGCCGTTGACGGCAAGCACGAACACGACGAGGCCGACGAGAGAGACGACGTATTTGGCGAACAGGCCCTCGCGCAGAAACCGTGTCTTGTCGTTCGCTCCTGCCATCCCGATCCTCTCGCGCCGCCATCGGCGCCGGCGCTACGGGCCGCACGGACCCTGCGAGCCTTCTAGCACAATTTGGTCCCAGGGGACTGTGAAGGGACTGGTCAAGGGACGGCCGAGCACCCGGCGTGGTTACCGGCCTCGGTTACTCCCTTGGATGCTGGCAGGCGGAAGCATGGTGAATTGTCGCAGTCTCATCCGTTTGGAGGAAGCCGCGGCCGGGGACGCCGATGTAAGGGGATCGCCTTGGCAAGGGAGGGCTGGAGTCCAGCGCTTTGGTCCTGCAATCATCGATTAAAGAGCTGCCGCAGCACGTCGTTCATCGGCTGGCTGTCCTGCTGCGCCGCCGGCGGGTCCTCCAGGGCGGGGGACGCCGGCGAGGCTTGCGGCATCAGTGCGGATGGCGCTGCAGGCAGGCTGCGACTGCGGCCGGTGGCAGTCCCGGTCCCGGTGCCGTTTCCCGCGCCACCGGAAAGTCCCTGCTGGATCAGATTGCCGAGCGCCTCCCCCAGGGGGCCGCCGAGCAAATTGTTCTGTCCGGCGGGCTGCTGGCTTTGCGGATTGGCAGTGCCGGCGGCATTACCGCCACCCGGCGCGGTGGCTCCCCCGAGACCAAGGCTGCCCAAAATATTGCCGAGCCCGGCCCCATCAGCGCCGAACAGCCCCCTGCCCATCTCGCGCAGCTTGGCATAGGCGGCGTCCGGATTGTCCAGCATGCCGGCCATGTCGGGATAGATTCGCGGCTGCGACCAGGTGCCCTGGATCATCACGGGAATGCCGAAGCCGACCGGCTCGGCGGCGCGGCCCTGGCCTTCGGTCGTCATCACCAGTTTCGGCTCGACGCGAAAGCCCATCATCTTGGTGTCGAGTGCGATCGTGCCGGCACCGGTCACGCGGACGAGCGGTCCGGTCAAGTTGAGATCGGTGGTCACCGCCTGGCCCTTGTCGATCCGGAACGACGCCGAGAGCTGCGACAAATCCGTGCTCTGCTCCCGACTGCTGTCTCCGTTTTCCTGCCAGCCGGACAGCGTGCCCGATGTCAGCGAGCGGATCATCTGTGCGACGTTGATGCCGCGAATGGCGCCGTCCTGGAAATTGACGAAGGCCGTGCCCTGCATGTTCGCCATCAGCGCGCGCTGGCTGCTGCCGGCGCTGCGCAGCGCGAGCTTGGCCTGCAGCTTGCCGTCGATCCGGTCGAATTCGGCGAGGCCCTGCAGCAGCGGCAGCGCGCGCACGCCGGCGAGGTCGGAATGCATGGCAAAGCTCGGCGCGCCGCTGGTCGCATCCAGGATCAATTCGCCCGTAACCTGGCCGCCATAGGCGCCGAGATTGGCGGTGCCGGCCTTCAGCACGCCGCCGGCGAGTTTTGCATCGACCGCCAGCGGCGCGAGGCGTGCCTCGCCGATCACCGCCTCATGCGCGGAGATCCTGATCTGCGCATCGACATAGTTGAGCCCGGAGACGTCGATCGGCGCATCGCTCCAGGGCTGCCCGGACGCGCCTTCCGGCGATTTCGCCAGCGGGATCGCGAGCCGCTGGAAGTCGAGATCGAGCTTGACGAGAGGCTTGCTCGCGATATCGACCGAGGCCCAGCCATTGAACGCGCCATCGCCGAGCGTGCCATTCAGGCCGTTGATCATCACGACATCGCCGCTCAGCCGCATCTCGGCATGGCCCGCGAGCCGGGACTTCAGCACGTCCGGCATGTCGATGGCGAAATCCACCGGAATGGTCGGTCGGTCGGCCGGCGGCGCTGGCGTGGTCGCCTTGATGTCGAATTTGGTCGGATGCTCGCCGACCCGTGCGGTGCCGGTGATGTTGAACTTGCGGTCGCGGCCGACGATCGCATCGGCATTGACGGCGCTGATGCGGCTCTCGACGCGATCGCGCACGCGCGCGAATGCGATCTCGCCATCGGTGACCTTGATGCGATCGATGGCGGCGCCGTCGAGATCGAGCGCGACCGGCTTCGACGTGCCGCCGGCATTCGGCAGGCGCTCACGCAGCAGCGGCTGGTAGAGCACGGGATGGGTGACGACGAGCTCGCTGATCTTCGGGCGGCCCGACCAGACGCTTGAGAGCGACATGTCGGCCCGCACGCTGTCGATGGACAGGCGCGTGATGCCGCTGCGGTCCTTGGGGTCGGCAAGCGTGAGGTCGTTCAGCGTCACGTTCAGCGTCGGCCACAAACTGATTCTAGTGGTGCCGTCGACCGACAGGCGATAGCCGGTCGCGCTCTCGACACGCGAGGCAATCGTCGAACTCAGGAAGCCCGAGGGGATCCCGACCACCAGCAGGAGTGCGATCACGATGACGATTGCGGCCACCGCCGCGCCGGCGAATTTCACGGCTCTCATATCGACTTTCCAGCGGCGGACGATCGGCGTCGAATCCGGCACATGACCGTCATTTGCACCCGTCCTTGGCTCCTGAGTTTATCCCGGGACGGGAAGCGGCTCCAAGCACGTAAAAATAGTCTGGGGGTGCTGCAAAGTTATGTGACTTATGGCACACTTCCCGGGCGCGGTTTTACGCGATCTTGATGTTGATGGTTCCAAGCGATTTGCCAACGAAATTCACAAGGATATTGAAATGAGCAAGCAGGCCGAATTTGCGGTCATCCTCAAGATGAATGCGATGTTCGCCGATCTCGGCGCAGACGAACTCCAGCGGCTGGCGAATCTCTGCCACACCCAGCATCTGGGGAATGGCGAGGTGCTGTTCCAGAAGGGCGACCCAGGCGATGCGCTGTTCGGCGTGCGCCGAGGCCAGGTCCGTATCGAGACCGGCGCCTCCGACGGCAGCCGCCTGACGCTGAACTTCATGGGGCCCGGCGACCTGTTCGGCGAGGTTGCGGTGCTGGATGGCCAGAGCCGCACTGCGGACGCCACCGCGGGCGAAGCCAGCGAGCTGTTCGTGCTGCGGCGCGAAGACTTTCTCGCCTTCCTCGAACGCGAGCCGAAAGTCGGGATCAAGATCATCGCGCTGCTCTGCCAGCGCATCCGCTGGCAGAGCGAGCGCATGGAAGAGTCCATGCTCCAGCCGCTGCCGGTTCGCCTCGCGCGGCGCCTCTGCGCGCTCGCCGCCGATTTCGGCTCGGAGGTGCACATCTCGCAGGAGCAACTCGGCGTCTTCGTCGGCGCCGCCCGCGAGAGCGTCAACCGCCAGCTTCAGGCCTGGCGCAAGGAAGCGATCCTCGATCTCCAGCGCGGCCGCATCCTGCTGCGGAACATGACCAAGCTGACGGCGATCGCGCGCAACGAGTAGGGGGGCCGTTAGGCTGGGTCGCTATCGGGGCGAAGGAGTTCGTCAGAAGAGTCTCAACTCGCGACCCACGCTTTAACGACCTCGATCGGCACAGCACGACCGGTACGTCTGAATGCCTGGTAGCGAAGACGATCCTCCGCTATGTCGGGTTCTCGGATGGCGCTCGCTGAACTGCCTCGTGTGCTTGACGCTGGTGCACATCTACTCCGCCGCAGGGTGCACGATGTTCTTCGGCCGCGGCCTCGCTTCGGCCGGCGCAGCTCCGTGATGACTTGCGCCCTCCGCATCTTCGCTGTGCACGACCAGCCGCTTGGCGAAGCGCCAGATCAGGGCGCCGAGATCGTCCATCACCATGAACATCGCGGGCACGAACACCAGCGACAGGATGGTCGAGAAGATCAGGCCACCGATCACCGCGAGCGCCATCGGCGAGCGGAACTCGCCGCCCGCGCCGACCGCGAGCGCGCTGGGCATCATGCCCGCGGCCATCGCGATCGTGGTCATCACGATCGGGCGAGCGCGTTTCATGCCTGCGTCGATCATGGCTTCTTCGCGCGGTGTGCCGGCGTGAATGGATTCGATGGCGAATTCCACCAGCATGATCGCGTTCTTGGTGACGATACCCATCAGCATCAGGATGCCGATCCACACCGGTGTCGTGAGCTGCTTGCCGGTGATCAGCAGGGCCGCGATCGCGCCGCCGATCGAGAGCGGCAGCGAGAACAGAATGGTGATCGGCTGCAGGAAGGTGCCGAACAGCAGCACCAGAACGGCGTAGACCATCATCAGGCCCGCCGTGATCGCGGTGGCAAAGCCTTCGGACAGTTCGTTCAGGCTTTCGGCGTCGCCGGAGGGGGAGACCTTCACGCCCTTCGGTCGGCTCTTCATGACCGGCAGATCGTAGATCTTCTTGGTGGCGTCGCCGAGCGCGGCGGAGCCGACGAGATCGGCCGCGACGGTCGCCTGTCGCTCGCGATCGTAACGGTTGATGCTGGTCGGACCCTGGTCGAGCTTGACGTCGGCGATGACGGACAGCGGCACGCCGCCCTTCTCGCCGTGCTCGCCGAGCGGCACGCGCAACTGTTCGAGCGTCTTCAGATTGCCGCGCGCGGCATCCTCGAGCTGCACTCGGATCGGCACCAGACGGTCGCCAACGTCGAACTTGGCAAGCGCGGGGCCGACGTCGCCGATGGTGGCGACGCGGATGGTCTGCGATAGGCTTTCGGTCGAGACGCCGAGCCGTGCGGCGAGATCGGCGCGCGGTTCGACGCGCAGCTCGGGCCGCTCCAGCGTGGTTTCCGAGATCACGTTGGAGATGGTGGGAATCCGCTTCATCTGCGTCGCGAGTTCGCTGGCGACGTTGTTGACGATGTTGGCGTCTGCGCCGGTCACGACCAGCGAGATGGCGCGCAGGCCGTTCTCGTCGAGGAACCAGAAGCGGATGTCTGGAATGTTCTCCAGCTCCTGGCTGATCGAGAATTCGAGCTCGCGCTGGGTGATGTCGCGGCTGTCCTTGGGCGTGTAATTGATGATCAAGGCGGCGCGCCGGACTTCCTGGGTCCCCGGTGGAACGCGGCCGCCGTCGACGAAGATGCTCTTCACCTCGGGCCGCTTGCGCAGGCGCGCCACGATGTCTTCGGTGACTTTTTCGGTGTAGGCGAGCTGCGTGCCCGGCGGCAGCTCGAGCGCAACCAACGAGCGCGAGCTGTCCTGCGCCGGCAGGAAACCCTGCGGCAGCAGCGTAATGCTCCAGATCGAGGCGGCGAAGACGCCGAAGCCGACCAGCACCGTAATGAAATAGTGCTTCACCGACCAGGCCACGAGCCTGTGATAGGACCGCAGCACGCGGCCGGGCGGCGGCTCTTGGTGATTGCTATGTTTGAGGAAGTAGGCGGCGAGCACCGGCGTGACGAAGCGCGCCGCGAGCAGCGAGAAGAACACCTGTACCGAGACGGTGATGCCGAACTGCTTGAAGAACTGTCCGGCGATGCCCGACATGAAGCTCGCGGGCGCGAAGATTGCGATGATCGTCAGCGAGATCGCGATCACCGCGAGGCCGATCTCGTCGGCGGCTTCCAGGGCGGCACGATAGGGCGACTTGCCCATGTTCATGTGCCTGACGATGTTCTCGATCTCGACGATGGCGTCGTCGACCAGAATACCCGTCGACAGCGTGATGGCGAGGAAGCTGACGAGGTTGAGCGAGAAGCCGAGCAGGTCCATCGCCCAGAATGCCGGGAAGATCGACAACGGCAGCGAGATCGCGGCGATGATGGTGGCGCGCAGGTCGCGCAGGAACAACAGCACGATGACGACGGCGAGGATGGCGCCTTCGAACAGGGTCGAGATCGCCGCGTGGTAATTGCCATTGGTATATTCGACCGAGGTGTCGATCACCTTCAGGTCGACGTCGGGATAAGTGGCCTTGAGCGTGTCGATGCGCTTCTGCACGGCCTCGGCGACCTTCACGTCGCTGGCACCCTTGGAGCGCTTGATGCCGAGCGCGACGATCGGCTCGCCGTTGAAGCGGGCGAAGGTACGGCGGTCTGCGATGGTGTCGGTGACGGTGCCGAGATCGTCGAGCCGGACCTCGCCGCCGCCGAACAGCGGAATCATGGTGCCGGCGAGATCGCTCAGCGTCTTGGCGCCGGCGAGGGTGCGGATCGCCTGGTCGTTCTTGCCGATCTCGGCGCGGCCGCCGGCGACGTCGACATTGGTGCCGCGCAGGCTCTGGCTGACGTTGACGGCCGTCAGCCCCATCGACTGCAGGCGGTCGGGATCGAGCGAGACCAGGATCTCGCGCTCGACACCGCCGATGCGCTCGACCTGGGCGACGCCGCGCACGCCTTGCAGCGCGCGCTTGACCACGTCGTCGACGAAATAGGAGAGCTGCTCCGGCGTCTTGCCGGGCGAGATCGCGGCATAGGTGACGATCGGCAGGCCGATGACATCGACGCGCTGGATCAGCGGCTCGGTGACGTTCTGCGGCAGGTTCGAGCGCACGCGCGTCACCGCGTCCTTGACGTCGTTGAGCGCGCGGTCGGTGTTGGTTTCCAGCGCGAACTGGATTGTCGTCACCGACAGGCCGTCGGTGATCTGCGAGGTGATGTGCCTGACCCCTTCGACACCGGAGACGGCGTCTTCAACCGTCTTGGTGACCTGGGATTCGAGCTCGGCGGGTGCCGCGCCGAACTGCGATACCGCGACCGAGATCACGGGAATGTCGGCCGAGGGTAGCCGCGTCACCGCGAGCTTGGTGAAGGACACCCAGCCGAGGATCAGGAGGATGATGGAAAATACGACCGACGGCAGCGGATTGCGGATCGACCATGCCGAGATATTGAGAGCCATCAGCGTACCCGCGTGCGATCGAGTTCATCAGCGAACATGGTCTTGATCTGGTCGCCGTCATGCAGCGAAGAGCCGGCGTCGGCGACGACGATCTCGCCGACATTGAGGCCTTCCAGGATTTCCGTCGCGCTGTCCGAAGACAGCCCGACCCGTACCTTGCGCGTCTCGACAATGTTGCTCTTGACGACCTGCACGGTGAGATGGTCGATCGCGGTCTTGGGAACCGCGACGCCGCAGCTTCGCTTGGCGTCGATCGAGGCGCGGGCGAACACGCCGACTTTCAGCGAGGGATTGTTGGTGACGCTGATGCGCACGCGGCCGAGCTGGGTGGCGCGATCGATTTCGGGCGCGACTAGCCTGACCCGCCCGATCAAATCGGGCGCGTCGTCGCGGCTGATGCGCACGGTCGCGCCGGAGCTGAGCTTGGCCATGTGCACCGCGGGCACCTGCGCGTCCAGTTCGATCTCGTTGTTGACGGCGATACGGAACATCGGGCCGGCCTGCGGCGAGGCCGGCGCGCCGACGATGGTGCGGACCTCGGTGACGAGGCCCGGCGCAGAGGCCTTCAGCGAGACCGGACCTTGCGGGCCGGGCCGCGGCGGCTGGCCCGGAATCTGGGGCGGTGCGGTCAGGCGCGCCAGCTCCTGATTGTCGGTGACGAGGGTGCCTTCGGTGACGAAGAGGTCGGTGACCCTGGATCCCTCCTGGTCGGCGACGACCACGGCTTCGCGGCGCGGCACGAAGAAGCCGGTCACCCGGACCAGGTCGGAGAAGCAGGCATTGGTCGACTTGGTCACGATGACCAGCGCCTCGCTCGGCGTTTCCTTGGGCTCGGCGCGGTGCCGGTGCTCGAACAGATAATAGCCGACGCCGAGCGCGACGACGAAGATCACCGTTCCGGCTGGCTTGAGATATTGGGAGAGGTTCATTGCCGGATCGTCCTGGCCTGGCTCACGGCCATCCGCGCGCGGCCCATGGAGAGCGTTTCCCTGAAATAAAGCAGCGTCCCGCAAGGCTGCGGGACGCGCGCTGGGAGCGAGACTTTACACCACATCACGACTTGTCACTTCAAAGGATTACGTCGTGGTCACTTCGATGCGGTAGTCTTGTTTTCCATGTTGACGACCTGCACGCGACGATTGACTTCCGCCATCGGCTGGGCCGGGTCCTTCAGCTTGCTCTTGCCGTAGCCGACCGTGACGAGGTCGGTCGCGGAGATGCTGTATTTGTCGACCAAATAGCGCTTGATCGAATCCGCGCGGCGCTCCGACAGATCCTGATTATAGCTCTCGCTTCCGGCGGCGTCAGTATGGCCGGCGACCACGAAGGTCGAGCCTTTCAGGTCGGGGCTGGTCAGCGCGCGGCCGAGCGCCTGGACCGAGGCAAGCGATTTGGCGCTGATATTGGCCGAGTTGTAGTCGAACGTGATTTCCAGATCGATGTTCGGCTTGTCCTTGGCCGCCGACGCGATTTCTTCACGCTCGGTCGACGACAGCGACCGTGTCGAGCGGCCGCGCACGGACTGGATCAGCTTGGTCTCCGTGGCACTCGGTGCGGGATCGGCCTGCGGAGCGATCGAGAGGCCGCGGGTCAGCGGCTTCTTCGGCGGCGGCGCCAGCGCGCGGACGATCTCGTCCTCGGTGACGTTCTTGCTGTTGCCGTCGTCGGCTGCGAATGCCAGCGGGATCGTCAGCGACAGCGCGGCGCCGACGGTGATGATGGACAGGATTGCGGTAAGTCCCTTTGCAGCCAATCTCATAGCCAGTCCCTCCTGCGCAGCCAGCTGGTGCGGTTCGAAAATCCTGCAATAAGCCTCCCGAAAGGACGGCCTGCGGCATCCGTTCGATTAGTCTTCGCCGGGCCGTCGCGGGTTCGAGGCACATCGGCCCCGATTCAAAAAAATATCAACGCACTCCGTAGCTTGCGAATTCCTGAACAATGTTCGGGTCCATCGCCTTGGCATTGGCGATGTCGAGCGCGCCCTCTTGGGCCGAGCCGTTGCGCTGCTTGGCGATCCCGCGTCCGAACAGCGAGGAGGTCAAGCGCGGATTGATCCTCAGGGCGGCCTCGAAATCGGCGATGGCGTTCTTGACCGCCCCCGATTTCAGATTGACGAGCCCCCGGCTGTCCAGCGCGTCGACGAAGTTCGGTCGCAGCCGCAGGGCCTCGTTGCAATCCTTCAGCGCGCCCTGGAGGTCGCCGACCACGGTGCGGGTCCAGCAGCGATTGTTCAGCGCCTCGACGTCCTTCGGGTTGATCCGGAGCGTCTCGTCAAAATCCTTGATGGCCAGGCTGTAGGCGCCCTTGCTGGCATAGACCTGACCGCGCCGGTAAAGCGCGTTCACGTCATCCGGATTGGCCGCGATCTTGGCGGTCAGCCCCTTGATGGTGGGGTCCTCGGCCAGGGCGGCCGCACTCGGCCCGCTCTCCATGGTCGGAGCGGTGGCGGGATCGGCCGGAATCACAGGCGGAGGCGGCGGCGGTGCCGGCGGCAAGGCAGCCTCGACCTGCGGCTTCGGTGACGGAGCGGGCGCAGCCACCGTCTCGGCCGGTTTCGGCGGCGGAGGCGGTGAAGGTGCGGGTGGAGTCGGCGGCGGGTTGTTGGCGACGACCGGCGGCGGGGGAGGCGCAGGTGGCGGCGTGGTGGTCGGGCGCGACCCGCCGGCCCCTGGAATGAAGGAGAAATCCTCGGCCAGCGACGAGGATATCCACGGCACCTGCTCGCCCCGGGAGGCGCGGGTGACGCCCATCTTGGTGCGGTTCAGCGTCTCCTCGGCCATCAGGTCGGGGACGCGGATTTCCTTGAGGAGTTCCTGGACGAACAGGCTGTGCTCGCCGCCGGCGTCCGAGACCACCGAGGCCAGTGCCGCCGAATACATCACCAGCGTGCCGTTCGGCGCGATGACGGGCGTGAGGCCGGCCGAGAAGCTGCGGAACCGGCGCTCGAACGGGTTGCGCCTGGAGGCATCGACCAGCGCGATCTTGACGCCGGCGCCGCGGGTGTTGAGCTCGCCGAGCACGGTTTCGAGGCTGATGCCGTCGCGCCGCACGTCGGATTCGGTCCAGATCTGCGCATCGATCGGCAGCAAATAGCTCTGCCGCGCGGACTGGATGCCGAAGCCGCTGAAGAACACCAGTGCCACCGACCCCGGCTTGATCTTGCCGTAGAGCTTGTCGAAGGCGCGGCGCATGCCGTCGCCGGTCAGGTTCTCACCGATCTCGACGGAAAAGCCGTCGCGCTTGAGCTCGTCGGCGACGTCGCGCGCGTCGTTGAGCGGTTCCTTCAGGGGAGCGTCGGCGTCCGGATATTTGGCATTGCCGATGACCAGCGCAAAGCGATCGCCGGCCGCAAGTGACGGAGCGGTCGGGATGAGCGACACGAGCAAGGATAGAACGAAAAGCAGGCGAATTTTCATAATTAGCGCGATCCAGCCAAAAAGGCGCCGTTTCCAGCTTGCGCCGCGGCGACCTTAACTTACGCAATGTGCATTATCAAACCGGGGGAGGGGGGCGTCAACCGCTTGCGGATTCGGCGCTATCGCGACAATTGACCGCGACGCATGGGCATGTTGCGGGGGAATAAACGGGCGGTCATGATTGCACGCGATGCATTCTGGTTGTCATGCTGGTTGTCATTGCGGCTGCAAATTAGGGCAGCCATGGCGACAACAATGTGATTGGTCTCACATTGCGGACGGGCCTCCTTCAACCTGCGGTGTTTGACCTTTGCGGTGGACGATGGCTTGGTGCGGTCGATCGCCCCTGAAGGTGCATCCACAAAAAGAGCAAGATCAAACTATGGGAAACGCCTCCGAAATCTACGCACTGCGCTACGCGACGATGTCGCCGCGCACGCCCCACATGAACTTCCTCGCGCCCGACCCGCATGACAGCGCGGCGCAGGATCTCGACTATTTCGTCTGGCTGATCCGCGGCAACGGCCGCGACATCCTGGTCGATACCGGCTTCAATGCCGAGGAAGCGTCCGCGCGGGCGCGCAAGCTGACGCTCAATCCGGTCGACGCGCTGGAGCGCTTTGGTGTCGCGGCAGCGAGCATTCGCGACATCATCGTGACGCATCTGCATTACGACCATGCCGGCAATCTCGACCGCTTCCCGAACGCCCGCTTCCATCTCCAGGAGCGCGAGATGGCCTACGCGACGGGGCGCTGCATGTGCAACGGACTGCTGCGACATCCGTTCTCGGTCGAGCACGTCACCCAGATGGTCCGCCATGTCTATGGCGAGCGCGTCAATTTCTATTCCGGCGACGGCGAGGTCGCGCCCGGCGTCACCTTGCACCGCGTCGGCGGCCATTCCGACGGCTTGCAGGTGGTCAGAGTCGAGACCGCGCGCGGACCGGTGGTGCTGGCGTCCGATGCCGCGCATTATTACGCCAATCTCCAGCGCAGAAGCCCATTCCCGATCGTCTACAATGTCGGCGACATGGCGGTTGGCTGGGAGACCATCGAGCGCCTCGCCGGCCATCCTGACCGGTTCATTCCCGGCCATGATCCGATCGTGACGGAGATCTATCCGCGCGCCAGCGACAAGGTCGATGTCTGGGCGCTGCATTTGCCGCCGTCGCGATCATTTGCGAAGTGATCAATACGCCTGCTTGGCGTCGGCCTCTTCGCTGGTCTGGATCAAATCGAGGCTCTGTTCGATCTTGCCGAGCAGCGTCGATAGCTGTTTGCGCTCCTGCGCGGTGAGGCAGGCGAGGATCTCGTCTTCCCGCCGCAGCAATTGCGGAAACAGCTCCTCGTAGAGCGTGCGGCCTTTCCTGGTCAGTCGCAGACGGAATTCGCGGCGGTCGGCTTCGTTCTCGACGCGCTCGATCAAACCCTGATGCAGCAACATGGTCACCGCGCGGCTGATCGTGGATTTGTGCGTGCGGGTGCATTGCGCGACGTACTGCGCGCTGCAGGCATCGTTGCGGAAGCCGAGCGTCGCGATCACGCGCCAGGCGGGGATGTCGAGGCCGTGACGCTCCTGATATTCGACGGCGAGTGCGGAACTCACCTCCGCGGCGAGCCGGTTGAGGCGGAACGGCACGAACCTGAACAGGTCGAGCCGTGTTTTTGGCCGCGGTGAAGCCTCATCGGCCTCGCGTGTCTTCAGCGCGATGTCGCTGGATGTCCTCGCCAAGGAGAGCGCTCCGAATTCCAGTTGACGGCCGGCCGGCTCCGGTCCAAAATAGTTGCGCGTGAGACTATTAGCAGATCAGGCCTCTCCTGACCAGAGCCGAGGTTAGCGCATGGCGAAGGCCAATACGCATCAGGCCAAAACCCAGTTCGGCTATCGCCGCCACCCCGATCAGGATCGTCCCGGCCAGAGCTCGGCCGAGCATCCCGTGGTGATCGTGGGCGCTGGCCCGGTCGGGCTGTCGCTTGCGATCGACCTTGCCCAACGCGGCCAGCGCGTCGTTCTTCTGGATGACGCCGACCGCATCGGAGAGGGCTCCCGCGCGATCTGCTTCTCGAAACGCTCGCTGGAATATTGGGACCGGCTCGGCGTCGGCGACCGCATGGTCGACAAGGGCGTGGTCTGGAGCGTCGGCCGCATCTTCCACGGCGAGCAGCAGCTCTACCAGTTCAATCTACTGCCGGAGGACGGTCACAAGCGGCCGGCCTTCATCAATCTCCAGCAATATTACGCCGAAGCCTATCTGGTCGACCGCATCAGCGAGCTGCCCGAGATCAATCTGCGCTGGCGCAACAAGGTGACGGCGCTGGAGAGCCGCAACGCTTCCGTCGCGCTGACGATCGAGACGCCGGAGGGCGCCTATCGCCTGCACGCGCAATATGTCGTCGCCTGCGACGGCGCGCGCTCGTCGCTGCGGCGGATGGTGGGCGCCGACTTCGCCGGACAGGTGTTCGAGGACCAGTTCCTGATCGCCGATGTCAAGATGACCGCGGAATTCCCGACCGAGCGCTGGTTCTGGTTCGATCCGCCGTTTCATGCGGGACGTTCGGCGCTGCTGCACCGACAGCCCGACGATGTCTGGCGCATCGACCTTCAGCTCAATCGCTATGCCGACCCCGTCGTCGAGAAGAAGCCCGAGAACGTGCGGCCGCGGATTGCGCGCATGCTCGGCCACGACAAGTTCGAGTTCGAGTGGATCTCGCTTTACAAATTCCAGTGCCGGCGGATGGATCGCTTCGTCCATGGCCGCGTGATCTTTGCAGGCGATTCCGCGCACCAGGTCTCGCCCTTCGGCGCGCGCGGCGCCAATTCGGGACTCGAGGACGCCGAGAATCTCTCCTGGAAGCTCGACCGCGTGCTGCGCGGCGCCTCACCCGCGAGCCTGCTCGAGAGCTATCACGTCGAGCGCAGTCTGGCGGCCGACGAGAACATCCGCGAATCCACCCGCTCGACCGATTTCATGGCGCCGAACTCGCATCAGGAAGCGCGGCTGCGCAAGGCGGTGCTGTCGCTGGCCAAGGAAACGGAATTCGGCAAGCGCATGGTCAATGGCGGGCGGCTCTCGGTGCCGTGCAGCTATGACTCGCCGCTGTCATCGCCGGATGCGGATGCGTGGCGCGGTGGCCCGCTCCCGGGTTGTTCGATGCTCGATGCTCCCGTTACGACGCGCGCGGGCGAGCAAGCCTATTTGACGGATGCATTCCGCAAGGGTGGAACAGACTTCACCTTGCTGTCGTTCGGCAACGGCGCGGCGATCGATGCGCCTGTTGGTGTGAAGGACATCTGCATCGGCGGTGAGGACGGGCTCGCAGATCCGGCAGGGCTCACTGCAAAGCGCTATGATGCGGAACCAGGCTCAGCCTACCTATTAAGGCCGGACGGTTACGTTGCGGCGCGCTTCCGCCACCCCACGCGCGCTGGCGTCGCGGCAGCGCTGTCACGGGCGCAGGGCTTGAATCAAGAATTTGCTTGAATTGAGGATTCGCATGCCGCTCTCCACCAGCTCCAACTTCGCGCGACCCGACGACGCCTTTCGCGCCATTGTGGAGGCGCATCGTGGCTTCACCGACGAGCAGAGCGCGGACTTCGACGCGGCGCTGGTGCTGATCCTCGCCAACCATATCGGCGATATCGTCGTGCTGCGGGAGGCGATTCTCCTCGCCAAGCGGCGCATGATCGACGGCCAGCAGCAGCAACAGCAACAACAATAGCCCCAAAGACTTGAAGGATGAATTGATGGCGAAGAACTTCGCATCCACCGGCGACCTCTCCGAGAAGAAGATCACCTTCTCCGAGATTGGCACCGATCTCTACGCCTTCACCGCGGAGGGCGATCCGAACACCGCGATCATCGTCGGCGACGACGGCTGCCTGGTGTTCGACGCGCAATCGACGCCGGCGATGGCCAACAAGGTGATCGAGCGCGTCCGTGCCGTCACCGACAAACCGATCAAATATGTCGTGCTGTCGCATTATCACGCCGTGCGCGTGCTCGGCGCCTCCGCCTACAAGGCGCAGGGCATCGTCGCCTCGCAGGAGACCTATCGCCTCATCGAGGAGCGTGGCCAGCAGGATTGGGATTCCGAGTACGGCCGCTTCCCGCGCCTGTTTCAGGACGCATCGAGCATACCCGGCCTGACCTGGCCGACGCTGACCTTCGAAGGCGAGATGTCGATCTATCTCGGCAAGCGCGAGGTACGCCTGATGCAGCTTGGCGCCGGCCATACCTCGGGCGACATCGTCGCCTGGGTGCCGGATGCCGAGGTGATGTTCTCCGGTGACCTGATCGAATACCACTCGGCCTGCTATTGTGGCGACGCACACCTGCGCGAATGGCCGCTGACGCTGAACGAGATCCGCAACTTCAATCCCAAGGCGATCGCGCCGGGCCGCGGCGATGCGTTGAAGGGTGTCGCCACGGTGCGCGAAGCCATCGCGATGACGCGCGACTTCGTCACCTCGCTCTACGGCGCCGCCGAAATCTCGGTCGCCAAGGGCCGCACGCTGAAGGAATCGATGGCCGCGACGCGCGAGGTCATGGATCCGAAATTTTCGAGCTTCGCCATCTACGAGCACTGTCTGCCGTTCAACGTATCTCGCGCCTATGACGAGGCGTCGGGGATCGACGACCCCGTGATCTGGACCGACAAGCGCGACCAGGAGATGTGGGCCGCCCTGCAAGGAGGAGGATCATCATGAACATCAACACCTCGCCCGATCAGATCATTCGCAGCACGGCCCAGGTCACGCCGGGCTACATGTCCGGCTTCGGCAACAGTTTCGAGACCGAAGCGCTGCCGGGCGCGCTGCCGATCGGACGCAACTCGCCGCAGCGCTGTGCCTACGGCCTCTATGCCGAGCAGCTCTCCGGCTCGCCCTTCACGGCGCCGCGCGGCAGCAACGAGCGCTCATGGCTCTATCGCATTCGCCCGTCGGTGAAACACTCGGGTCGTTTCGAGAAGGTCGACGGCGGCCTGTGGCGTTCGGCACCGTGCCACGAAAACGACCTGCCGATCGCGCAATTGCGCTGGGATCCGGCGCCGATCCCGAAGGAGGACATGACCTTCCTTCAGGGCGTGCAGACCATGACCACCGCCGGTGACGTCAACACCCAGGCCGGCATGGCCGCCCACGTCTATCTCATCACCAAATCGATGGTGGACCAGCACTTCTACAATGCCGACGGCGAGCTGATGTTCGTGCTGCAGCAGGGCAATCTTCGCATCGTCACGGAGTTCGGCCGCATCGACGCCGAGCCCGGCGAGATCGTGGTGATCCCGCGCGGCGTCAAGTTCCGGGTGGAGATTCCGAGCGGACCGGCGCGTGGCTATCTCTGCGAAAACTACGGCGGCGCCTTCACGCTGCCGGAGCGCGGACCGATCGGCGCCAACTGCCTCGCCAATGCCCGCGACTTCCTGACGCCGGTCGCGCACTACGAGGACAAGGACACACCGACCGAGCTTTACGTGAAATGGGGCGGATCGTTGTTCAGGACGCAGTTGCCCCACTCGCCGATCGACGTCGTCGCCTGGCACGGCAATTATGCGCCGTATAAATATGATCTGCGCACCTTCTCGCCGGTCGGCGCGATCGGCTTCGATCATCCCGATCCCTCGATCTTCACCGTGCTGACCTCGCCGTCGGAGACCGCGGGCACGGCGAATATCGACTTCGTGATCTTCCCCGAGCGCTGGATGGTCGCCGACAACACCTTCCGCCCGCCGTGGTATCACATGAACATCATGAGCGAGTTCATGGGCCTGATCTACGGCGTGTACGACGCCAAGCCGCAAGGTTTTGTGCCGGGCGGCATGAGTTTGCACAATTGCATGCTGCCGCACGGCCCCGATCGCGATGCCTTCGAGCACGCCAGCAACGGCGAGCTGAAGCCGGTCAAGCTGACCGGCACCATGGCCTTCATGTTCGAGACCCGCTACGCGCAGCGCGTCACCGCGCACGCCGCGAATTCCGCGACGTTGCAGCATGACTACGCGGATTGCTGGAAGGGCCTCGCGAAGCGGTTCGATCCGAGCAAGCCGTAAGCTTCTTACCCTCTCCCCTTGTGGGAGAGGGTGGCTCGCCGCATAGCGGCGAGACGGGTGAGGGGTTCTATCCGCGCGTGAACCTCTCCTTCGGACTCGCGGACAGATACCCCTCATCCGGCGCTTCGCGCCACCTTCTCCCACAAGGGGAGAAGGGAAAGACCGAGCCAAGTGATGCCCCATCCCAACGACCCCAGCCTCCGCTCCTTCATCGGCGTCGATCCCGCCTCCGATTTTCCGATCCAGAACCTGCCTTATGGTGTGTTCTCGACCGCGGCCAATCCGACGCCGCGCGTCGGCGTGGCGATCGGCGACTATGTGCTCGATCTCTGGGAGCTTGAGCAGGACTCGCGGCTCGACGTGGGGCCGCTCGGCGTGTTCTCGACGCCGTCGCTCAATGCTTTCATGGCCTTGGGGCCAAAGGTCTGGACGAAGACGCGGGCGCGGATCAGCGAACTCCTGCGCGCCGATCATCCCGAGCTGCGCGACAACGAGGAGTTGCGCAAGCAGGCCTTGGTGCCGATACGCGACGCAAGATTGCATCTGCCGTTTGCGGTCTCCGGCTACACCGATTTCTATTCGTCGAAAGAACACGCCACCAATGTCGGCGTCATGTTCCGTGGCAAGGACAATGCACTGCAGCCGAATTGGCTGCATATGCCGATCGCTTACAACGGCCGTGCCTCGACTGTCGTGGTCTCCGGCACGAAGGTGAAGCGCCCGCGCGGGCAGCTCAAGCCGCCGAATGTGGAGGCGCCGAGCTTCGGACCGTGCAAGCGGCTCGATTTCGAGCTGGAGATGGGCGTGGTGGTCGGCCAGCCGTCGCCAATGGGCGGCATGCTCACGGAGCCGCAAGCCGAGGAGATGATCTTCGGCTTCGTGCTGCTCAACGACTGGAGCGCGCGCGATATCCAGCAATGGGAATATGTGCCGCTCGGGCCGTTCCTCGCCAAGGCGTTCGCGACCTCGATCAGTCCGTGGGTGGTGACGCGCGAGGCGCTGGAGCCATTCCGCCTCAACGGGCCGCAGCAGGAGCCGGTGCCGCTCGACTACCTCAAGCAGGGCAAGCCGCAGAACTACGATCTCGAACTCGACGTCTCCTTGCGCGCCGCCGGAGCCAACGCGCCCGCCGGCATCAGCCGCACCAATTTCAAATACATGTACTGGTCGTCGGTGCAGCAGCTGATGCACCACGCCTCCTCCGGCTGCGCCATGAATGTCGGCGATCTCCTCGGCAGCGGCACCATTTCCGGTCCGGAGAAGAACCAGCGCGGCAGCCTGCTGGAGATCAGCTGGAACGGCACCGAGCCGATCGAATTGCCCGGCGGCGCCAAGCGGTCGTTCCTGGAAGACGGCGACAGCCTCGTCATGCGCGGCTGGTGCCAGGGCGAAGGCTATCGCGTTGGTTTTGGCGAGGTCGAGGGGACGATTTTGCCGGCGGAGTGATTGCTGGGAAGCGATGCGACCTCTATCCACATTCTCCGTCATTGCGAGCGTAGCGAAGCAATCCAGAGTCTTTCCGCAGTGGCAGTCTGGATTGCTTCGTCGCAAGGGCTCCTCGCAATGACATGGTGAGAGTCTACCGCTTCTCCGGCGGCACCTCACGTAACCGCGCGCAATGCGTCGCGACGTCCTCCAGACTGTACTTCAGATGCACCCGCTTGTCCGACGGCGCCTGGTTGGTCGTGCACACGCCCGGTCGCCATTCCTGCGTGGGCCTGATCGGGCGCGGCGCAAAACCGCCGCCGCAGTTCGGGCAGACGTTGGAGAGTTTCGTCTCCACGCAGTCCGCACAGAACGTGCATTCATAGGAACAGATCCGCGCATCGGTTGCGTTCGGGGGCAGATCGCGGTCGCAATATTCGCAGTTCGGTCGAAGCTGGAGGGCCATGGCTCAATCTCCGCAGATTGGCCGGGATCATCGCAGATCGCGCGCGCAGCGCGAATGCCGGATTTCCCTCGATTTCAGCCGGGCTTGATTTCCTTCAGCGGCAGACGCGTGCTTTCCTTCAGCCTGTCGAGCACGATCGAGGAGCGCACATGCGCGACGCTCTGGTGCGGCATCAGCACGTCGTTGACGAGGTTGGAGAGGCCCTTGAGGTCGTGCAGCACGGCCTTGAGCACGTAGTCGGCGTCGCCTGTCAGCGAGTAGGCCTCCTGGATCTCGTCGATGCGGTTGACCAGAGTCCGAAACCGCTTGGAATTGTCCGGCGAGTGGGTCGCCAGCGTCACCTGGATGAAGGCGACCACGCCGAAGCCGAGCGCCTCGCTGGAGAGATCGGCATGATAGCCCGCAATGACCTTCTCCTCTTCCAGCCGCATCCGTCGCCGCGAGCATTGCGAGGCCGAGAGCCCGGCGAGGTCGGCGAGCTCCTGGTTGGTGAGACGGCCGTCGTCCTGGAGCGCGCCCAGGATCTTGAGGTCGAAGGCATCCACCAAAGTCATGCGCGTTTCACCCACTTCATGCACAAACTGTGCATATGTTAATCAAAAGCCGTCTCATTTGCACGCCCCTTGCGCGTCCCATGAAGGATAGTTCCTCTCAGCAGCAATTTGGGAGAACACCATGGGTCCGTTTCCGCACGATGCACCGCCGGCCACGATCAGCGCCGAGAATCCGATGGGCACCGACGGGTTCGAGTTCGTCGAATATGCGCATCCCAATCCGCAAGAGCTGCACGCCTTGTTCAAGCTGATGGGCTATGTGCCCGTCGCGCGGCACAGAACGAAGAAGATCACGGTTTATCGCCAGGGCGACATCAATTACCTCGTCAACGAGGAGCCCGGCACCCAGGGTCACGATTTCGTCGCCGCGCACGGCCCCTGTGCGCCGTCGATGGCGTTTCGCGTCGTCGATGCGAAGAAGGCCTATGACCGCGCGATTTCGCTCGGTGCCGAACCTGCCGATGCGTCCTCCGCGCAGAAGACGCTCGACGTCCCCGCGATCAAGGGCATCGGCGGCAGCCTGCTCTATTTCGCTGATCGCTATGGCGCCAAGGGATCGGCCTATGACAGCGAGTTCGAATGGCTGGGTGCGCGCGATCCGCGTCCTGCCGGCGCCGGCCTGTTCTATCTCGATCACCTCACCCACAACGTCCACCGCGGCCGCATGGACGTGTGGACGGGCTTCTACGAGAAGCTCTTCAATTTCCGCCAGATCCGCTTCTTCGACATCGAGGGCCGCGCCTCGGGCCTGTTCTCGCGCGCGCTGACCAGCCCCGACGGCAAGATCCGGATTCCGATCAACGAGGACGCCGGCGATTCCGGGCAGATCGAGGAATATCTCAATATCTATCGCGGCGAGGGCATCCAGCACATCGCCTGCGGCTGCCGCGACATCTACCGCACCATCGAGGACTTGCGCGAGGCCGGTCTGCCCTTCATGCCAGCGCCGCCCGCGACCTATTTCGAGCGGATCGACGCGCGGTTGCCGAAGCATGGCGAGGACATCGCGCGGCTGCAGAAGAACGGCATCCTGATCGACGGCGAAGGCGTGGTCGACGGCGGCCAGACCAAGGTGCTGCTGCAGATCTTCTCGGCCAACGCGATCGGCCCGATCTTCTTCGAGTTCATCCAGCGCAAGGGCGACGACGGTTTCGGCGAAGGCAATTTCAAGGCGCTGTTCGAATCGATCGAGGAGGACCAGATCCGGCGCGGGGTGCTGAAGGTGGATGCGGCGTAGGCGGCCGTTGTCTGGAACGCGGTGGCATTAAGTGCCGCCGTCGTCCTGGCGAAAGCCAGGACCAATTACCCCAGGGAGCGGTCATTGGGCGAACTGGTAACTCCGAGTCTTCGTCAAACCGCGTTGGTGGCTATGGGTCTTGGCCCCCGTGCGCAATTGCGCACTAGGCCAGGACGACCCGGAGTGTGATGCGACAGCGGAGGACTTAACGCTCCGCCTTCCAGGCTTTGGTCACCGCGCCGATCTCCGCCACTTCCGGCTCGCGCACCGCCGATGGAGTCCGCGAAAAGCGCGGCGCCGGCGCCGGCTGCTTCACGCCGTGGCGCTCGACGAAGACGTTGCGGGCGACCATGTGCGGATGCTCGGTCGCTTCCGACATGGTCAGCACCGGCGCGAAGCAGATGTCGGTGCCTTCCATAATCTTGCACCAGTCCTCGCGCGTCTTGCTCTTGAACACCGTCTTCAGTTTTTCCTTCAGCGCGGGCCAAGCCTTGCGGTCCATCTGCGCATCGAAATCGGGGTCGGTCAGGCCGGCGTGCTCGCGCAGCAGCGCGTAGAATTGCGGCTCGATCGAGCCGATCGAGACGAAATGGCCGCAGGCGCATTCGTAGACGCCGTAGAAATGTGCGCCGCCGTCGAGAAAGTTCTCGTTGCGGCCTTCGGTCCAGCGGCCGAGCGTGGTCATGTCGAAGAAGAACGACATCAGCGATGCCGCGCCGTCGCACATCGCGGCATCGACGACCTGGCCCTTGCCTGACCGCGAGGCCTCCAGCAGCGCCGCGAGCACGCCGACCACGAGATAGAGCGCGCCGCCGCCGAAATCGCCGACCAGGTTGAGCGGCGGCACCGGCGCTTCCTTCGTGCCGATCGCGGCGAGCGCGCCGGTGATGGAGATGTAGTTGATGTCGTGGCCGGCGGCATTGGCGAGCGGGCCTTGCTGGCCCCAGCCGGTCATGCGGCCGTAGACCAGCTTTGGATTGCGCGCGAGCACCACGTCAGGCCCGAGACCGAGCCGCTCCATCACGCCGGGACGGAAACCCTCGACCAGCGCGTCGGCATTCGCAAGCAGATCGAGTACCTCCGCGATCGCCGCCTGGTCCTTGAGGTCGAGCTCGACCACCTTGCGGCCGCGGCCTGCGACCGACTTCATGTTCTTCCTGGCGCCGACCCGATCGAGCGTGACGATTTCGGCGCCCATGTCGGCCAGCATCATGCAGGCAAACGGGCCCGGTCCAATGCCGGCGAATTCAACGATGCGGAAGCCCGACAGCGGGCCGGAGGTGCGGACGGAGGAGTTTTGGGCTGATTGATCGAGCACGTGTTTGTTTCCTCGGATCCAAGGCGCATATTGCCGATGGTCGGCAAGCGCCAAGGCGTTCCTCTGCGGGGCGAGTTAATTGGCCGATTAACTTTTCTCGCCTTCACGCCAGTGAGGCAAGCGGTTTTCATGTCGCGTGGCTAAAATAAAACGGCGCGCACCGAAGTGCGCGCCGTGGAAAATTGCGTCGAGGCGCTAAGGCCCGATGGTCAGCGAGCGGCAGCCACCGCGCGCTGCGCCATCACCTTGATCAGGTTGGCGCGGTACTCCGCCGTGCCGTGGATGTCGGCCAGCAGATTGCTCGCCGAAATGCTCACGCCGTCGATCGCCGACGGTGACCAGTTCGCCTTCAGCGCCGTTTCGATGGCCGGGACCCGCATCACGCCGCTTTGCGAGGCGCCGGTGGCGGCCACCCGAACCTCGCCCGACTTCGTCTGCGCGACGAACACGCCGGTCAGCGCAAAGCGAGACGCAGGATGGCGCATCTTTTCGTAGCCAGCCTTCGCCGGAACCGGGAACGACACGGCGGTGATGAGCTCGCCCTCCTCCAGCGCGGTCGTGAACATGCCCTGGAAAAAGTCATCCGCCGTAATCGACCGCCTGTTGGTCTTCACGGTGGCGCCGAGCGCGAGCAGTGCGGCGGGAAAATCCGCGGCGGGATCGTTGTTGGCGATCGAGCCGCCGATCGTGCCGCGATAGCGCACGGCGGGGTCGCCGAGCACCGAAGTGAGATAGGCAATTGCGGGAATCGCCTTCTTCACGTCGGCATTCTGCATGATGTCGAAATAGGTCGTGCCGGCCTTGATGGTCAGCACGTCGCCCGAGAGCTCGACGCCCTGCAGCTCCTTGATCTTGCCGAGGTCGATGACGTCGGACGGACTGGCGAGGCGTTGCTTCATCACCGGCAGCAGCGTCTGGCCGCCGGCGAGGAACTTGGCTTCGCTGCTCTTGGAGAACAGGCTGACGGCTTCGTCAACCGAGGACGCGCGATGATAAACGGTCTGGTACATCTTCGTTCCTCCCTTAAGCCGCGTGGATCGTGCGCCACACCCTGTCCGGGGTTGCGGGCATTTCCAGATTGTTCTTGCCGATCGCATCCGTGATCGCATTGATCACGGCCGCTGACGCCCCGATCGCACCGGCCTCACCGCAACCCTTGATGCCGAGCGGATTGCCCGGGCACAGCGTCGTGGTGTGGGAGAGGTTGAACGAGGGAACGTCGTCGGCGCGCGGCATGGCGTAGTCCATGAACGAGGCCGTGACCGGCTGCCCGTTGGCGTCGTAGATCGCGTGCTCGAGCAACGCTTGTCCGATGCCTTGCACAAGACCGCCATGGACCTGGCCCTCGACGATCATCGGGTTGATCAAACGGCCGAAATCGTCGGCCGCGACGAAGTTGACGAAGGAGGTCTTGCCGGTGCCGGGATCGACCTCGAGCTCGCAGATATATGTGCCGGCCGGGAAGGTGAAGTTGGTCGGATCGTAGAAGGCGCTTTCCTTCAGGCCCGGCTCCATCCCGTCGGGCAGATTGTGCGCGGTATAGGCCGCGAGTGCGACCATCGGGAAGGCGATCGCCTTGTCGGTGCCGGCGACCTTGAACTCGCCGTTCTCGATGACGATGTCGCCTTCCGAGGCTTCCAGCGCATGCGCGGCGATCTTCTTGGCCTTGGATTCCATCTTCTCCATGGCCTTCAGGATCGCGGTGAGGCCGACGGCGGCCGAGCGCGAGCCATAGGTGCCCATGCCGAACTGCACCTTGTCGGTGTCGCCATGGACGATCGAGACCTGACTGATGGGAACGCCGAGGCGTTCGGCTACGAGCTGGCAGAACGTGGTCTCGTGACCCTGGCCGTGGCTGTGTGATCCCGTCAGGACCTCGATGGTGCCGACCGGGTTGACGCGGACTTCGGCGGACTCCCACAGACCGACGCCGGCGCCCAGGCTGCCGACGGCCTTCGACGGCGCGATGCCGCAGGCCTCGATGTAGCAGGACACGCCGATGCCGCGCAGCTTGCCGTCGGCCTTCGCCTTGGCCTTGCGCCCGGCAAAGCCGGCATAGTCGATCGCCTTCATCGCGGCGTCGAGCGAGGCGTTAAAGTCGCCGGTGTCATAAGCCATGATCACCGGCGTCTGGTGCGGGAACTGGGTGATGAAGTTGGTCCGGCGCAGCGCGGCCGGATCGACCTTCAACTGCCGCGCCGCCGTCTCCATCAGACGTTCGATCAGATAGCTCGCCTCGGGGCGGCCGGCGCCGCGATAGGCGTCGACCGGCGTGGTGTTGGTGTAGACCCCGACCACCTCGGCATGGATCGCCGGGATGTTGTACTGGCCCGACAGCAGCGTCGCGTACAGATAGGTCGGCACCGACGACGAGAACAGCGACATGTAGGCGCCGAAATTGGCGTAAGTCTTCACCTTCAACCCGGTGATCTTGTTGTTGGCGTCGAACGCCATCTCGGCATGGGTGACGTGGTCGCGGCCATGCGCATCGGTGAGGAAGGCTTCGGTGCGGTCGCCGGTCCATTTTACGGGGCGGCCGACCTTCTTCGAGGCCCACAGCGCCACCATCTCTTCGGGATAGATGAAGATCTTGGAGCCGAAGCCGCCGCCGACGTCGGGTGCGATCACGCGCAGCTTGTGCTCGGGTGCAATGTTGTAGAACGCCGACAGCACGAGGCGGGCGACGTGCGGATTCTGCGACGTCGTGTAGAGCGTGAAATGCTCTTCCGCCGAATCGTAATCGGCAATTGCCGCGCGCGGCTCCATCGCGTTCGGCGCGAGACGGTTGTTGGTGACGTCGAGCTTCACCACGTTGGCGGCCTTGGCGAAGGCCGCATCGGTGGCGCCTTCGTCGCCGATCACCCAGTCATAAACCTGGTTGCCTGGAGCTTCGGGATGTAGCTGCGGCGCGCCGGACTTGATCGCGGCGTGGACGTCGGCGACCGCGGGCAGCTCTTCGTAGTTCACGACCACGGCTTCGGCCGCGTCGCGTGCGAGATTCTTGGTCTCGGCGATCACGACTGCGACGGCCTGACCGACGAAGCGCACCGTCTCCGGCGCCATTGCCGGCCATGCGCCCATCTTCATCGGGCTGCCGTCCTTGGAGGTGATGGCCCAGCCGCAGATCAGGTTGCCGACCTTGTCGTCGACGATTTGCTGACCGGTCAGCACAGCGACCACGCCCGGCATCTTCAGCGCCTCGGCGGGATCGATCCCCTTCACCTTGGCATGCGCGTGCGGGCTGCGGATGAAATGGGCATGGGTCATGCCCTGCAATTTGATGTCGTCGACGTAGCGGCCCTTGCCGGTAATGAAACGCTTGTCTTCCTTGCGCACGACGCTCGCGCCAATGCCTTCAACGCCCATGTCTGGTCCTCCCGACCGGAATTTGTCTTGACCGCGCTTTCCCTCGAAAGCGGCGGCGATCGTTCTTGTTTCGAGGCGGGCCGCTTACTCGGCCGCCTGCGAGACCTTCATGCGGCCTGCCGCATCCAGCACGGCTTTGACGATGTTGTGGTACCCAGTGCAGCGACAGATATTGCCTTCGAGCTCGTGGCGGACGGTGGCCTCGTCGAGCTGGCCACCATAGCGGTGCACGATGTCGATCGCCGACATGATCATGCCCGGCGTGCAATAGCCGCACTGCAGGCCGTGATTGTCGCGGAAGGCCGCCTGCATCGGGTGCAGCTCGTCGCCCTTGGCGATGCCTTCGATCGTGGTGATGCTGGCGCCGTCGGCCTGTCCTGCCAGCATGGTGCAGGATTTGATCGCCTTGCCGTCCATATGGACGACGCAGGCGCCGCACTGGCTGGTGTCGCAGCCGACATGGGTTCCGGTGAGGTTGAGGTGGTCGCGCAGCAGCTGAACCAGCAGCGTGCGGTCCTCGACGTCGACAGCAACGGCCTTGCCGTTCACCGTCAGTTTGACTGTAGACACGGTTGAAGTCCTCCCGGGATCGATTTTGATTGTTTCTAATTAGAGACAGCGACCCGGAACTTTGCAACTACGATTTTGGCCGCCCGCGTCATGGAAAAGTCATTGATCCAGAATGCCCAACATTGGTTTGGGGGGCGAGTCGGCCGGATCGGGTTGCGGCTCCGGGGCGCCAGCTGGGATGCCAGCCTCTATATCCCTATCCGGCTCGCCTTTGCAGTCCGCCTTGGCCGATAGAGCCGGAAGCTCTGCGGACGCACCGAATTTACCGCCCCTTATCGATTCTGCCTTAGTTTTGCGCAGCCAGGTCAGGGGGCGGGGCGCCACCGGATCTCGGCTGAATGAAAATGGGGGTGGGAATGTCCGGGCGTATCGCGTCGTCGTCGAAGCGCACAATAATGCCGACCCTCAGGTTCCGCGCCAAGATCATTCTGGGCTTTGCCGCGGTGCTGGTGATCTCCGCCGGCAGCATGGCCTTCTCCTATTTTGGCTTCGAGCGGGTCTCGTCCGGGGTCGGGTCCTACCGCACCAGTGTCACCGAGGCCGATCTCGCCCGTAACATCGACCGGGAGCTGCTCGCCTATCGCTCGGCCGTCAGATATTTCGTCGTCACCGGCAAGGAGGACGACGCCAAGACGGCGCTGGACGCGGAGACCGGCCTGAAGAGCGCCATCGACCAGGCGGTCAAGAGCGCCAAGAAGCCGGCGCGGCAGGAAAGTCTGGACAAGCTCGCCAAGGAGTTTTCCAACTTCTCCGCGACCTTCGCGAAAGTCCTCCAGGCCAAGCGTGACAGCGCGCTGCTGGTGCAGAACCAGCTCATGCGCAACGCCAACCTCCTGAAATACAAGCTCGACGACATCGGCAACAATGCCTCCGATTCCGAGGCGCAGGCGATCGAGTTCGGGACCAAGCAGGTCAACGCCCAATTCCAGACCGCGAGCGGGGCGGCGACCAATTTCGTGCTGACGTCCGACCAGGCGATCGCGACCAGCGCGCTGGCGCGGTTGAAATTCGTCGAGAACTCGCTCAACGCGGTCTATTCCATGGACGACAAGATCGTCGCCGGCCTGAAGGACGCCAAGGGATTGCTCGGTGCCTATCGGGAATCGCTGGAGAAACTGATCGCCAACGCCAAGATGATCGACGAGCTCGTCACCGAGATGAGCGGCTCGGCCAGCGCGATCCTTCAGGGTGCCACCACCATGAAGGCGGACCTCGTTGCCGAGCAGCAGCGGTTGGAGTCCGAATCGGAAGCGACCATCGGGAAGACCGAGCAACTGGTGCTGATGCTGGCCGTCGGCGGTACGCTGCTCGGCGCGGTCCTCGCTTTCCTGCTCGGCACCGGCATTTCGCGTCCGATGATCGCGATGTGCAAGGCGATGCGCGAGCTTGCCGCGGGCAATTTCGACGTCGTGCTGCCGGGCCTCGGCCGCAGGGACGAGATCGGCGAGATGGCCGGCGCGGTCGAAGAATTCAAGGTGCAGGCCGTGGCCAAGGCCGAGCGCGATGCCGCCGCCAACGAACTTCAGAACAGGGAGCAGGCCGCAAGCCGTCGTTCCGAGCTGATTCGTTTCGCCGATGATTTCGAGAGCGCGGTTGGTGCCATCGTCTCCAACGTCTCGGCTTCCGCCGTGCAGCTGGAATCGGCGGCCTCGACGCTGACCCGCACCGCCGAGACCACGCAGAGCCTGTCGAGCCAGGTCGCCGACGTCTCCGAGCAGGCCTCCAGCAACATGCAGTCGGTCGCGACCGCGACCGAAGAGCTCTCGGCCTCGGTCGAGGAGATCGGCCGTCAGGTCCGCGATTCCAGCCGCATTGCCGAAGCTGCCGTGGTGCAGGCAAAGGAGACCGATAATCGCATCGGCAAGCTCTCGCATGCCGCCCAGCAGATCGGCGAAGTCGTCAAGCTCATCACGGCGATCGCCGAGCAGACCAATCTTCTGGCGCTGAACGCGACCATCGAGGCGGCACGCGCCGGCGAAGCCGGCCGCGGCTTTGCAGTGGTCGCCAGCGAAGTGAAGTCGCTCGCGAGCCAGACCGCGAAGGCCACCGACGAGATCTCCTCGCACATCACGGGCATGCAAGGCGCCACGGCCGAGTCGGTTGCGGCGATCAAGGAGATCGGCGCCACCATCGGCCAGATCTCGTCGATCTCGACCTCGATTGCGAGCGCGGTGGAGCAGCAAGGCGCCGCGACGCAGGAAATCGCGCGCAGCGTCCAGACCGTCGCACAGGGCACTCAGACCGCCGCCACCGACATCGGCCAGGTCAACCGCGGCGCCGCCGAAACCGGCTCGGCCTCGGAAGAGGTGCTGCATTCGGCCAAGACGCTGTCGTCCGAAAGCACCCGTCTGCGCGCCGAGCTCGACCGCTTCATGGGGAATATCCGGGCGGCGTAAGCGCTCAGCCGTCCCGGCCCCCCGTGCGCGATTGCGCACGAGGCCAGGACGACGAGACCCTGCGTCACGTAACCGCCGGTTGCGGCGCCACAAATTTACCGCAGCTTATCCTTTGCCATTTACCGTGCTCACGCGTCAGGAAGCGGGCTGCTTCCGGGCTGCGCCTGGTTTTCCGCGAATGGAATGGGGTGGGGAATGCCCGTCAAGTCGAAGCCGACCAGATCGAAGCTGCTCACCTTGCGTTTTCGCGCAAAAATCATCCTCGGCTTCGTGGCGGTGCTCGCCATCCTCGCCGTCAGCATGGCTTTCGCGTATTTCGGCTTCGAGCGGATTCAGGCCGCCGTGGCCTCCTACCGCTCCAGCGTCGCCGAAGCGGACCTTGCGCGGACGGTCGATCGCGAGCTGATCGCTTACCAGGGCTTGGCGCGGGCCTACACGCTGACCGGCGCGGCGGATGATGAGACCGCAGCCAAAGCAGCTGAAGAGAATTTGAGGGCCGCGATCGCCAAGTCGGCGGCGGCCACCACGGGCGCAGCCCGCCGCGAGCAGGTCGGCAGGCTCGAGGCCGACTTCAAGAGCTTCACCAAGGTGTTCGGCGAGATCATCACGTTGACGCGCGAGAACGGCAAGATCGCGACCGAGGAGCTCAACAGCGTCGGCAACAAGATCCGGTTCAAGTTCGACGATCTTGCCGATACCGCGGCATTGGCGGGCCTGAACTCGGTTCAGGGTACGGCCAAGGATATCACATCGCAATATCTGGCGGTCTCCACCTCGGTCAGCGCCTTCGTCGCCAAGCCGGAGCCGAAGACCGCCGACGGCGTGACCGCCCGCATCAAATTCCTGGAGACCCTGCTGGTCTCGATCTATGCCAACGACCAGAAGATCACCGACCGCGTCACCGAGATCAGCAATCTCCTCAAGCAGTACCGCGCCTCTTTTTCAAAGCTCACCGAGAACGTGAAGGTCATCGTCAAGCTGAACGGCGAGATGACCAAGACAGCCGCGTCCATTCTCAAGCTCTCGGGTGAGCTGCGATCGGAGCTGACGGCGGATCAGCAGCGCATCGAGGTCAACGCCAATGCCACCATCGGCGAGACCGAGCGGCTGATGCTGATGATGGCGCTGGGCGGCCTTGCCGTCGGCGCTGCGCTCGCCCTGATGCTGGGCAATGGCATTTCGCGTCCGATGATCGCGATGTGCAAGGCGATGCGCGAGCTTGCCGCGGGCAATTTCGACGTCGTGCTGCCGGGCCTCGGCCGCAGGGACGAGATCGGCGAGATGGCCGGCGCGGTCGAAGAATTCAAGGTGCAGGCCGTGGCCAAGGCCGAGCGCGATGCCGCCGCCAACGAACTTCAGAACAGGGAGCAGGCCGCAAGCCGTCGTTCCGAGCTGATTCGTTTCGCCGATGATTTCGAGAGCGCGGTTGGTGCCATCGTCTCCCACGTCTCGGCTTCCGCCGTGCAGCTGGAATCGGCGGCCTCGACGCTGACCCGCACCGCCGAGACCACGCAGAGCCTGTCGAGCCAGGTCGCCGACGTCTCCGAGCAGGCCTCCAGCAACATGCAGTCGGTCGCGACCGCGACCGAAGAGCTCTCGGCCTCGGTCGAGGAGATCGGCCGTCAGGTCCGCGATTCCAGCCGCATTGCCGAAGCTGCCGTGGTGCAGGCAAAGGAGACCGATAATCGCATCGGCAAGCTCTCGCATGCCGCCCAGCAGATCGGCGAAGTCGTCAAGCTCATCACGGCGATCGCCGAGCAGACCAATCTTCTGGCGCTGAACGCGACCATCGAGGCGGCACGCGCCGGCGAAGCCGGCCGCGGCTTTGCAGTGGTCGCCAGCGAAGTGAAGTCGCTCGCGAGCCAGACCGCGAAGGCCACCGACGAGATCTCCTCGCACATCACGGGCATGCAAGGCGCCACGGCCGAGTCGGTTGCGGCGATCAAGGAGATCGGCGCCACCATCGGCCAGATCTCGTCGATCTCGACCTCGATTGCGAGCGCGGTGGAGCAGCAAGGCGCCGCGACGCAGGAAATCGCGCGCAGCGTCCAGACCGTCGCGCAGGGCACCCAGACCGCGGCCACCGACATCGGCCAGGTCAACCGCGGCGCCGCCGAAACCGGCTCGGCCTCGGAAGAGGTGCTGCATTCGGCCAAGACGCTGTCGTCCGAAAGCACCCGCCTGCGCGCCGAGCTCGACCGCTTCATGGGGAATATCCGGGCGGCGTAGCGCTCGACCTTCGCGCCACGCCTCCGCCGTCGTCCTGGACAAGCGCAGCGCCGATCCAGGACCCATTACCCAAGGCGGAGTTGCCGGGCGAACTGCCAACTCCGAGTCATCGCCAAACCGCTCCCTGGGGTAATAGGTCCTGGATCGGCGCTGCGCTTGTCCAGGACGACCTGGCGCTCACTCCCTCCCGAACGCCCGCTTCAGCTCCACCTTTGCCCGCTCCAGCCGCGTGCGCTGCGTCTGCGGCAGCGTCTTGCCGGCGCGGTTGATGTAGAACGTCAGCATCGACAGCGCCGAGCGGTAGGCGCCGGTCTTGCGACGCGCGCTGTGCTCGGCCGAGCGCTTCAACGAAGCCGCGATCTCCTTCGCACTGGTCAGCTTGAACACGCCTTGTTTGAGGTCGAGCGCGTCGCTCTCTTTCGTCACGCGCTGTGACCAGCGCTTCGGTGCGGCGCGTCTGGTGCTCTTGCGCGCCGATGTTTTGCGAGAATGTGTCGTCTTTCTGGCATGAGCCATGCGTCAACTCCTTGCGGCTCCACCGAAAACCAGCGCCGTCAGCGGTCGTTCCTGCTGGAACCCGCCCCTGCCGCAGACGTTGTCGCAGGTGGCAGGCGGAATGCCGCACCCCCTTGATCGGATCGCCCCCATCCACGCCATGTGAACCGGGGCCATGTCCATTGGTCAGATGCAACAACGCGATGGAATTGCAGCGAAGCCCAGCGCCGAACGACGGACCTGTGGTCTCCACGGTGGCCGCGGCCGATCGCATCATCGAAACCAGCATTCCTGCACGGCTTGACGCGCTGCCGTGGAGCGGATTTCACACCCGCGTCGTGCTTGCGCTCGGCATCACCTGGATTCTGGATGGCCTCGAGGTGACCTTGGCCGGCGCGCTCTCCGGCGCGCTGAAGCAAAGCCCCTCCCTGCATTTCTCCAATCTCGATCTCGGCATTGCCAATTCCGCCTATCTCGCGGGCGCGGTGCTCGGCGCGCTCGGCTTCGGCTGGCTGACCGATCGCATCGGTCGCAAGAAGCTGTTCTTCATCACGCTCGCGCTCTATCTCTCGGCGACGGCCGCGACCGCTCTGTCATGGAATGTCGCGAGCTACGCGCTGTTTCGCTTCCTCACCGGCGCCGGCATCGGCGGCGAATATACTGCGATCAATTCGACCATCCAGGAACTGGTGCCGGCGCGCTATCGCGGCTGGACCGATCTCGTCATCAACGGCAGCTTCTGGATCGGTGCCGCCATGGGCGCCGTGGCGGCCATCGTGCTGCTCGATCCCGCGGTGATCGGCCCCGATCTCGGCTGGCGCCTCGCTTATCTCATCGGCGCGGCCATCGGCCTCGTCGTGCTCTTGATGCGGATGTGGATTCCGGAGAGTCCGCGCTGGCTGATGATCCACGGCCGTCCCGACCAGGCCCACGCGATCGTCGACGAGGTCGAGCGCTCGGTGCTCGGACACGGCCAGGAGACGAGCCACGCGCGTTTCGCCAGGATCCGCCTGAAAATGCGGACTCACACGCCGATCCGCGAGGTGGTGCACACGCTGTTCTCGGTCTATCGCCAGCGCGCGATGGTCGGCCTCGTGCTGATGATCGCGCAGGCCTTCTTCTACAACGCCATCTTCTTCACCTTTGCGCTGGTGTTGACCGATTTTTACGGGATCAGCGCCGATCATGTCGGCTGGTATCTGCTTCCCTTCGCCGCCGGCAATTTCCTTGGTCCGCTGCTGCTCGGCCGCCTGTTCGATACGCTCGGCCGCCGGACCATGATCATGTTCACCTACGGCGCGTCGGGCGTGTTGCTGGCGCTGTCGGGTTATCTGTTCTCGATCGGCGCCTTGAGCGCGCAAGGGCAGACCATCGCCTGGATGGTGATCTTCTTCTTTGCCTCGCCCGCCGCGAGCGCCGCCTATCTCACCGTCAGCGAGACTTTTCCCTTGGAAGTCCGCGCGCTCGCGATCGCGGTGTTCTATGCGGTGGGCACCGGCATCGGCGGCGTGATCGGCCCCGCATTGTTCGGGGCGCTGATCGACACGGGATCACGCACGAGCGTGTTCGCAGGCTATTTGCTGGGGGCGTTCCTGATGATCGCGGCCGCGATCGTGGCGTGGCGCTATGCCATCTCGGCGGAACGCAGATCGCTCGAAGAAATCGCGCGGCCGCTTGCGTCCATGGAGTAGACTATGAAATCGGAACTGGCTGAATTGGATCTAAAGCGCACCATGGTCGACGATGAAGCGCCCGATGCGGTGCCGGTGCCCCACGCACTCGTGCCGCATCTCAATGAAACAGCGATCCTGCTCGACATCGACGGGACACTGCTCGACCTGATGCCGACGCCGCGTGAGGTGTGGGTGCCGCCAGGCCTGTCGGAAACGCTGAACCGGCTGACGGAGCGCACGTCGGGCGCGCTGGCGATGGTCAGCGGGCGTTCGCTCAACGACATCGACCTGATCTTCGCGCCCGATGTCTTTCGCGCCGTCGCCGGCCACGGCGCCGAGATGCGGCTTTCCATTGACAACGAAGCCGATGCCGTCAGCGCGCCGCCGCTGGATAAGGAGCTGAAGCGGCGGCTCGCGGCGGTGGCCAAGCTCAGTCCCGGCATTCTGCTCGAAGACAAGGGCTATTCGCTGGCGCTGCACTACCGCCTTGCGCCGCATGCGGAGAAAGCGATCTACGAAGCCGTTTCGCTGATCCGCGCCGACCTGCCCAATGCGCCGATCGAGGTGCTGCCCGGAAAGTTCGTTTGCGAGATCAAGCATTCCGGTTTTACCAAGGCGACCGGCGTGCGCGAGTTGATGAAGCACGAGCCTTTCAAGGGGCGCCGTCCGATCTTCATCGGTGATGACGTCACCGACGAAACCGTGTTCGCGATCATGCCCGACATGAATGGGCTCGCCTTTTCGGTTGGTCGCCGCGCTATGGGGGTCAACGGGCACTTCGACGCCCCGAACGATGTGCGCACGTTCCTTGCGCGGCTGCTCGACGACTCAAGGTTGGAATAAGGCACCGACATCTCGGAGCCACATATCGCGTGCGTAATTCCTCCAGCGCGTCGCTTCATGCTGCGCGCGCCACGGTTCCAAATCCGGCTTTGTGTAGCGAAATCGTCAGGTTGCCTGGAGGTAAACCGGTTCCAACGCGCACGCCCGATTTTGGTTTCAATTGGTGCAAAGGATGATCAGGAACCATATTGATGAACGGCAGTTAAATGGGGTGGAATGAAACAGGAGGGGACGACCTGTGAACTTAGTCGTCGTTTCGAATCGCGTCGCGCGCGGCAAGCCCAATGAGCCCATGACGGGCGGTCTCGCGGCGGCCTTGCTACCCGTTGTGGAACATTCGGGCGCGATCTGGGTGGGTTCCTCGGGCCGTGTGCGTGACGGTCATCAGAAGGAGCCGTTTGCCGAGATCGAAGCACTGGGTTCGGGCGCGATTGCGACGCTGGACCTGCCGGCGGCGCACTATGGCGGCTATTACGAGGGCTTTGCCAATTCGGCGCTGTGGCCGGCGCTGCACTCGCGCAGCGATCTGATCCGCGTCTCGCGCGACGACTATGTCAGCTATCGCGAGGTCAACGCCTTCATGGCGCGCGCCTTGATGCGCTTCCGGAAAGCGCAAACCGCGTTCTGGGTGCAGGATTATCATTTCCTCGCGCTCGGTGCGGAGCTGCGGGATCTCGGCGTCGACGATCCGATCGGCTTCTTCCTCCATACGCCATGGCCTGTCGCCGCGGTGATGCAGGGCGTGCCCAATCATCGTGAGCTGATCACGGCGATGCTGGCCTACGACCTGATCGGCTTCCAGACCAATGACGATTGCCAGAATTTTCTCAGCTATGTCGCGGGCGAACTCGGCCTCGCCGTCGAAGACGGCGTTGCGATCTCGCAGCATGGCCGAACACGCTGCGAGGTGTTTCCGATCGGCATCGACGCCGAGAAGTTCGCGCAATACGCGGCGAAGTCGGCGTCGCATCCGGACGTGTCGCGGCTGCGCCGCAGTCTCAACGGCGAGCGGCTCGCGATCGGCGTCGACCGGCTTGACTATTCCAAGGGCCTCGTCAACCGCATCAGCGCGTTCGATCGGCTCTGGACCGAGCATCCGCACTTTGCGCGCAGCATTTCGCTGCTACAGATCGCAAATCCCTCGCGCGGTGCCATCGAAGCCTATGGCAATTTGCAGAACGAGGTCGCGCGGCTCGTGTCCGACGTCAACGGCCGCCACGGCGAGGCCGACTGGACACCGATCCGCTATCTCAACAAGGGCTTTAGCCAGGCCGTGCTCGCGGGCCTCTATCGCACCGCGCAGATCGGCGTGGTGACCCCGCTGCACGACGGCATGAACCTTGTCGCCAAGGAATACGTCGCTGCGCAAAATCCGGCTGATCCCGGCGTGCTGGTGCTGTCGAAATTCGCCGGCGCGGCCAACGAGCTCGACGCCGCGCTGCTGGTCAATCCGCATGACATCGACGGCATGGCGCGCGCGATCGCGGTCGCGGCGGCGATGCCGCTCACCGAGCGCAAGATGCGCTGGGATGCGATGATGAAGAAGCTGCGCGGCCACACCATCCAGCAATGGTCGGCGGATTTCGTCGCTGAACTGGAGAAGTGCCGGACGGAGAAGGCTGCAGTCGCGCCGCTCGCCAACCAGCCGCCGCAAGCGCTGCGCTGGCTCAAGTCGGCGATCTCAGGCGTGCGGTTGATCTAGTCTTCTTCTCCCCCGTTCTTTACAGCGAGGGCAGGGGCGAAGACGACAGCCTCAATAGCAGTACGACACGCCCTCCAGAATCGCACACTGCCGCTTGTTCGGCGCGTTCGGATCGTCGAGCGGCACCATGCCCTTGCCCTGGCCGACGAACACGCCGGGCCCGACATGCACTGAGCTCTTGTGGCCGATGATGACGCTTTGATGCGGCGTCGCGCTCGAGCGCGTGCCGTCCGGCCAGAGGATGGCATCGCCCGAAAGCATCCCGCGCCGTCCGTCGTCACAGCTGACATCAACCCCGTGCCGGGTGCAGACCTGGGCGGCGGCCGGTCCGGCGAAGGCAGCGGCAAGGGCCCAAATCAGGCTCAGCGCGGCAATGGTGTTGCGGATGGTCATGGTGCCCCCGGACGTGTTTGACGGTCTTGAGTGAATCGTCGCGCCAAACCCGCCGCCGGTTCAGCGGGCGGCCGGTTCCAAGCGTCGCCGTGGCGCCTGATATTGTCTATAAAGTACAATATCTTACGGAAAAATCATCCGATTTCCCCGCGATCCCTTGCAAAATCACCGGCGCCCCTTCAAGAGAGTGCGCTCCGGAGAGATGGCCGAGTGGCTTAAGGCGCACGCTTGGAAAGCGTGTGTGCGGGAAACCGTACCGTGGGTTCGAATCCCACTCTCTCCGCCATCAGCCCCGTGTCCGCTCCAATTGCCGCTGTCCAAATGGCGGCGTCAAAACCCGGTCGCGATGCGGCAACCTGGCCGCAGTTTATTCCATCATTCAACCAGTACATGCGTCGTGGGAAAAGCCCCAAAGGTGCATGAGCGTCTCTCGCGCGCCTTCGGCCGCCACAACGCGTCGTGAAGTCGCGCCATGCAGAAACGCGCCTGTACACGGTGGCGTGACCTCCATAACTTCCGCGGCGCAATGTGAGGAGATGCGACGTGGCGAAGAAGACGGCGACCAGGAAGAAATCTGCTGCGAAGAAAGCAGCGAAGACCTCCAGCAAGACAAGCGCCGTTCGCAAGGGCAAGGTCGCGAAGGCTGCAACCAAGCCGGTCAAGCAGGCAGCTCCGCGCAAATCATCGGCACCACGCCGCCCAAAAGGCCCGGCCTGGCAATGGTCGGCGGTCGAGACCGCAGCCGCCATCCGCTCCAGCGCCATCTCGGCGGTCGAGACCGTCGAGGCGCATCTCGAGCGGATGCGGGCCGTCAATCCGCGACTGAACGCGGTTGTCGTCGATCTCTCTGAGGAGGCGCTGGCCGCGGCGCATGCGGCCGACAAGCGGCGCGCGAAGGGCGGCGAGCTCGGCCTTCTGCACGGCGTACCGATCACGATCAAGGAGAACGTCGACTACGAGGGCCGTCCGAACTTCAATGGCGTCCCCGCCAACAAGGACCTCATCGCGCCGTCGGATTCGCCGGTGGTGCGCAACCTGAAGAAGGCTGGCGCGATCATCATCGGCCTCACCAACACGCCGGAATTCTCCTTCCGCGGCTTCACCGACAATCCCCTGCACGGGCTGACGCTCAATCCCTGGGATCCCAATATCACCTGCGGCGGCTCCTCGGGCGGTGCGGGTTCGGCGGTCGCCGCCGGCATAGGCACCATCGCGCACGGCAACGACATCGGCGGCTCGCTGCGCTGGCCGGCGCATTGCAACGGCGTTGCGACCATCAAGCCGACGCAGGGACGTATTCCGGCCTTCAACGCAAGCGCAACCGCCGAGCGGCCGATGCTGGCGCATCTGATGTCGGCGCAGGGGCCGCTCGCCCGCCACGTCGCCGACGTCAGGCTCGCGCTGGAGGTGATGAGCCAGCGCGATCCGCGCGATCCCTGGTGGGTACCGGCGCCGCTGGTCGGGCCGAAGCCGAAGGGGCCGATCAAGGTCGCGCTCGCCAGGATTCCTGAAGACATGGACGTCGATCCGCACGTCGCGGCGGCGTTGCGTCAGGCCGCCGATCACCTGGAGCGTTCCGGCTATCGCGTCAGCGAGGTCGATGTGCCCGACATCGACGGCGTCTGGCAGACCTGGTGCGACATCATCACCAACGAGACGATGGTGATGCAGGAGGCCGGCATGCTGAAGGTGACGTCGGAAGACTTCCACAAGGCGTGGGGCGGCATGAAAGCCAAGGCCAACGTGCTCGACCTCAAGGCCTGGATGCAGGCGACCGCCGCGCGCAACGGCCACATTCGCGCCTGGCAATTGTTCTTCGAGGAGTATCCGGTGGTGCTGGCACCGACCACGGTGAAGCCGACGCCTAGCCCGCGCGAGGACACTGTCAGCCCCCAGCGCGTGCGCGAGATTTTCTGGGGCGAGATCCGCTTCATCTCCGCGATCAACGTGCTGGGCCTGCCGGGCGCCGTGGTGCCGGTGACGCTGCACGATGGCCAGCCGATCGGCGTGCAGCTCATTGCCGGGCGCTATCGCGAGGATCTCGCGCTCGATGCAGCGGCCGCGATCGAGAAGCGCGCCGGCGTGCTCGCCCATCGGCTGTGGGAACAGATGGACTGATAGGGCAGCGAAGTTGTTTCCCTCTCCCCTTGTGGGAGAGGGTGGCTCGCCGCGCAGCGGCGAGACGGGTGAGGGGTCTCTCTCCGCTAACGCAAGCTTGGCCGTATGGATAGAGACCCCTCATCCGGCGCTTCGCGCCACCTTCTCCCACAAGGGGAGAAGGGAGTGCAGCGTGTTCGCTGCCGCCAACCGCAAAACTTCATTAATCCAATTTGACTTGAATTTTAGCCAATTCCCCAACAACCGTTAGGGTTACTTCCTCGATCTCTAGACGAATTATTGTCCGCTTTACCACCCGCCTCTAACAGAGGGACGGCGGACAACGCACATGCCTCATACAGGCCAATAAGTGCGGCCCGCTCCACGCGGAGGTGGCACGATGCGCAACGAGACGATCGCTATTCACGCCGGCTACGAGCCCGAAGCCACCACGCACGCGGTTGCCGTGCCGATCTACCAGACCGCGGCCTACGCCTTCGACAGCGCCGATCACGGCGCGGCGCTCTTCAATCTCGAGACCGAAGGCTATCGCTACAGCCGCATCGCCAATCCGACCAGCGCGGTGCTGGAAAAGCGTATCGCGGAGCTCGAGGGCGGCGTCGGCGCGCTTGCGGTCGCGACCGGGCAGGCCGCGCTGCATTTCGCCTTCGTCAACGTCGCCGATCACGGCGGCAACATCGTTTCCGTGCCGCAGCTCTATGGCACCACGCATACGCTGCTCTCGCACATCCTGCCGCGGCAGGGCATCACCGGCCGCTTCGCCGAGAGCGACAAGCCCGAGGCAATCGAAAGGCTGATCGACGAGAACACCCGCGCCGTGTTCGCCGAAACCATCGGCAATCCCGCCGGCAATGTCTGCGACATCGAAGCACTGGCGAAGGTCGCCCACGCCCACGGCGTGCCGCTGATCGTCGACAATACCGTTGCAACGCCCATCCTGCTCAAGCCGTTCGATTACGGCGCCGACATCGCCGTGCATTCGCTGACCAAGTTTCTGGGCGGTCACGGCACCACGCTCGGCGGCGCCATCGTCGACTCCGGAAATTTCCCCTGGGCCAAGCACGCCGACCGCTTCCCCGGTTACAACAAGCCGGATGCCTCCTATCACGGCCTCGTCTATGCCGAGCGCTTCGGCCGCACAGCCTATATCGAGCGCGCGCGCAGCATCTATCAGCGCACCATGGGTTCGGTGCTGTCGCCGTTCAACGCCTTCCTGCTGCTCCAGGGCATCGAAACCGTCGCGCTGCGCATGGAGCGCCACTGCGAAAACGCCCGCAAGGTCGCCGAATTCCTGCGCAAGGATCCGCGCGTGGCCTGGGTCAACTACACCGGCTTCCCGGACAGTCCCTATTATCCGCTGGTGCAGAAATATCTCGACGGCAACGCCTCGTCGCTGTTCACCTTCGGCATCAAGGGCGGCATGGAAGCCGGCAAGTCCTTCTACGATGCGCTGAAGCTGATCACGCGCCTCGTCAATATCGGCGATGCCAAGTCGCTGGCCTGCCATCCGGCCTCGACCACGCACCGGCAGATGTCGGCGGAGCAGCAGCGGGTCGCCGGCGTTTTGCCGGAAACGATCCGCTTGTCGATCGGCATCGAGCATTGCCAGGACATCATCGAGGACCTCGATCAGGCACTGGAAAAGGCCTGCCCGTCCGCGCGCCTCCAGGCCGCGGAGTAGGCGGCTGCGCCGATGACGATCCTGATCGACAGGGATCAAGCTATATCGAGCCCGGCGCTGGTGCCGGGAGCGGGCGATCTGGCGCGCGAGCCCGGCGGCACCGAGCTCACGATCGGGTTGATCAACAACATGCCGGATCCGGCGCTGAAGGCGACCGAGCGGCAATTCATGAAGCTGCTGCAAGCCGCAGCAGGTCCGCGCCGCATCCGCTTTCACTGCTTCTCGCTGCCTTCGGTGAAGCGCTCGCCGGAAGCGAGATGGCATGTCGAGAGCGAATACTCGGAACTCACCGAGCTCAGACGCCACAGGTTCGACGGCCTGATCGTGACCGGCGCCGAGCCGATCGCGCCTGAGCTCGACCAGGAACCGTATTGGCGCGATCTCACCGAGCTGATCGACTGGGCCAAGGTCAACACGCGCTCGACGATCTGGTCGTGCCTCGCTGCGCATGCCGCGGTGCTGCATCTCGACCGCATCGAACGGCGGCCGCTGCCGGCCAAATGTCACGGCATTTTCGACTGCGAAGCCGTGACCAGGGATCCGCTGACGCGGGCCGCGCCCGCTCCCCTCAAGGTCTCGCATTCGCGTCTCAACGAGATCGCCGAGAGCGACCTCGTTGAGGCCGGCTACCAGGTGCTGACGCGTTCGGCAAAGGCCGGCGTCGATACCTTCGTCCGCCAATATGCCAGCCGATTCGTGTTCTTCCAGGGCCATCCGGAATATGACGCGCTGTCGCTTCAGCGTGAATATCTGCGCGACATCGGCCGTTATCTCGCGCGTGAGCGCGACAATTATCCGCATCTGCCCGTGAGCTATTTTGACGCTTCGACCGAAGAGAAGCTGGTCCGCTTCGAGAAACAGGCAAGGCACCAGCGCCACCCCGCGCTCAGCAACGAGCTGCCCGCGCTGAATTTGCGTGCCGATATTGCCGCGGGCAGCGCCGCGGCGGCATTGTTCCGGAACTGGCTGCAATATCTCGGCGCGGGGACCGACGCGTCGGTGCTTGCACGTTAGGTCGGGACGACGGCATCGACGTTAGGACTAACGAAGTGTGTAGCTTGCCTCGAGCGGCGCACGAATGCTTCAGTGACGGCGGGGCAGACAGGAAATGCGAGTCGTGTGGTCGGCACTCCAGGGACGCGTGAGCAATCGGCTGGCCCGGCACTTTCGTGCCGCGCCGCACCGTCTGCCCGCGCATGCGCCCATGGTGAGCTTCACCTTCGACGATGCCCCCGATAGCGCCGCAGGCGAGGGCGCCGAGCTTCTGGAGCAGCATGGCGGCCGCGGTACCTTCTATCTCGCGGGCAGCCTGGTCGATCGTCCCTCGGACCATTGGCACGGCCTGTCGAACGACGCGATCGTGCGGCTTCACCGGGCGGGGCACGAGATTGCGTGCCACACCTTCTCGCACCAGAGTGCGGTCAATCTCGACGAGACCGCCATGGCCCGCGAGATCGAGCGAAACCGCAGCCATTTTCGCGGCATCGATTCCTCGATCACGCTCGAAAATTTTGCTTACCCCTATGGCATCGCGTCGGTGTGGCGCAAGCCGCAGCTCGCCAAGACCTTCCGCTCGGCGCGCGGCATCCTTCCCGGCGTCAATCGCGACGTCATCGATCTCCAGTTCCTGCGGGCCTCGCCCCTGGTCGATCGCGAGATCAATACGACGGGTGTCGATGGCTATTTCGACGAGGCGGTCGAGAGCGGCGGATGGCTGATCTTCTACGGTCATGACGTCGCCAACGCGCCGAGCCCGTATGGCTGCACGCCGGACCTGATGCGCCATGCGCTGCAGGCCGCCGCGAGGCGCGACATGCCGATCGTGACGGTCGCGGAAGCGCTGCGGAGGATCGGGGCGTAAGAAAGTTTTCTTCCCACGAAGGGTGGAAGGCGGCGTCCTGCGGAGCAAACAGCCTTGCCACGCCTGCGCGGTCATGCGACTGGCCTTGTGACGAATCTCACGGCCTCACCCCGACATGCCCATGTCCTCTCCTTCCACCGCTCCGCTGCCTGCGCCGGCCCAGGGCCGCGATGCGCTGTCGGTGCTGCGTTCGGTGTTCGGCCTGCCCGGGTTCCGCGGCGCGCAGGGCGAGATCATCCGGCACGTCACCGGCGGCGGCAATTGCCTGGTGTTGATGCCGACCGGCGGCGGCAAGTCGCTGTGCTATCAATTGCCGGCGCTGCTGCGCGAAGGCTGCGGTGTCGTGGTGTCGCCCTTGATTGCGCTGATGCGCGACCAGGTCGCCGCCATGCTCGAAGCCGGGGTCAACGCGGCCGCGCTGAACTCGTCGCTGACCCCGCAGGAAGCCTCCGACATCGAGCGGCGCCTGATCGTGGGTGATCTCGACCTGCTCTATGTCGCGCCGGAACGGCTGCTGACGCCGCGCTGCCTGGCGCTGCTGGCGCGGGCGAAGGTGGCGCTGTTCGCGATCGACGAGGCGCATTGCGTCTCGCAATGGGGCCATGATTTCCGCCCCGAATATGTCGGCCTGTCGATCATCGCCGAGCGCTTTCCCGACGTGCCGCGCATCGCGCTGACCGCGACTGCCGACGAATTGACCCGCAAGGAGATCGTCGAGCGGCTTCAGCTTGCAGACAGTCCGCACTTCGTCTCCAGCTTCGATCGTCCCAACATCCGTTATGAGATCGTCGACAAGCGCAACGCGGTGTCGCAGCTCAAGGATTTCATCCGGGGGCGTCACGCAGGTGATGCGGGCGTCGTTTATTGTCTCTCCCGCAAACGGGTCGAGGAGGTCGCCGCGGCGCTCGACGACGCCGGCATTGCCGCATTGCCCTATCACGCCGGGCTCGACAGCAGCGTGCGCTCGCGCAACCAGGACCGCTTCCTCAACGAGGACGGCATCGTCATCGTCGCGACCATTGCCTTCGGCATGGGCATCGACAAGCCGGACGTGCGCTTCGTCGCGCATCTCGATCTACCCAAGAGCATCGAGGCCTATTACCAGGAGACAGGACGCGCCGGCCGCGACGGCAAGCCGTCGGCGGCCTGGATGGCCTACGGTCTCTCGGACATCGTGCAGCAGCGCCGCATGATCGACGAGTCGAGCGGCTCCGACGAATTCAAGCGGGTCTCGATTGGCAAGCTCGATGCGCTCGTTGGCCTCGCCGAAACGCCGCACTGCCGGCGCCGGCGGCTGCTCGCCTATTTCGGCGAGATCGTGATGGGCGAGGGCTGCGGCAATTGCGACAATTGCCTGACGCCGCCGAAAATGCGCGACGGCAGGGTGCTGGCGCAAAAACTGCTATCCTGTGCCTATCGCACCGGGCAGCGTTTCGGCGCGATGCACCTCATCGACGTGCTGATCGGACGCCTGACCGAGAAGGTGACGCAGTTCGGTCACGACAAGCTCACCGTTTTCGGCATCGGACGCGAGCTCAACGAGAAGCAGTGGCGTACGGTGCTGCGGCAGCTCGTGGCGATGGGACATTTGCTGAGTGACAGCGAATCGTTCGGCGCGCTGAAGCTGACGGATTCGTCGCGCGGCGTGCTGCGGGGCGAAACGGAAGTGTGGCTGCGCGAAGAGGCGCCCGGCGTCCGGATCCGTTCGAGCCGCGCCAAGTCCCGCCGCGGTGATCTGGCCCCGGCAGCCGACGCGCCGCAGGGCGATGTCGATCCTGAATTGCGCGCGCGGCTACGAGCGTGGCGCTCGGACATTGCCCGCGCACGTGGCGTGCCGGCCTACGTCGTGCTGCATGACGCCACCATCGACGGCATCGTTCGCGCATGGCCGACCACGCTGGACGAACTGCGCAATGTGCCCGGCATCGGAGACAAGAAGCTCGAGCATTACGGCGACGAGCTGCTGCAGATCGTCAGGACGCGGTAGGGCGCGGGCACACCTCCGCCGTCATCCCGGACAAGCGCAGCGAAGCGGAGCGCCGATCCGGGATCCATAGCCACGGGCCGTAGGAAAAGGCACGCTGACTGCCTCAGCGTGTTTCAACAATTGGCAGTCGGGGTAATCGGTCCTGGCTTTCGCCAGGACGACACTCGTCGGGAGGTGCGCGCCGCCTCACATCACCGACGCGCTAGCCGTTCCGGAACGCATATCCATAGCCGTTCAGCGCCGGCGCGCCGCCGAGATGGGCGTAGAGGATCTTTGCGCCCTTCTCGAAATAGCCCTTCTGCGTGAGATCGATCAGGCCCTGCATCGACTTGCCCTCGTAGACGGGGTCGGTGATCATGGCTTCGAGACGCGCGGTGAGGCGGATTGCCTCCTTGGTTTCTTCCGACGGCACGCCGTAGGCGGGATAAGCATAATCCTCGATCAGCACGACGTCGTCGGCGACGAGATCCTTGCCGAGCTCGACGAGCTTGGCCGTGTTCTGTGCGATCGAGAGCACCTGCGCCTTGGTCTGCGCCGGGGTGAAGGAGGCGTCGATGCCGATCACCTTTCGCGCGCGGCCATCGGCGGCGAAGCCGACCAGCATGCCGGCATGGGTCGAGCCGGTGACGGTGCAGACCACGATGTAGTCGAACTTGAAGCCGAGTTCGGCTTCCTGCTTGCGCACTTCCTCGGCGAAGCCGACATAGCCGAGGCCGCCGAATTTGTGCACGGAGGCGCCGGCGGGAATCGCATAGGGCTTGCCGCCCGCCGCCTTCACCTCCTCGATCGCGTCCTCCCAGCTCTTGCGGATGCCGATGTCGAAGCCGTCGTCGACCAGGCGCACGTCGGCGCCCATGATGCGCGACAGCATGATGTTGCCGACGCGGTCATAGACGGCGTCCTCGTGCGGCACCCAGGCCTCCTGCACCAGGCGGCACTTCATGCCGATCTTGGCCGCGACGGCCGCGATCATGCGGGTGTGGTTGGACTGCACGCCACCGATCGAGACCAGCGTGTCGGCGTTCGAGGCGATCGCGTCGGGGATGATGTATTCGAGCTTGCGCAGCTTGTTGCCGCCATAAGCGAGGCCGGAATTGCAGTCCTCGCGCTTGGCATAGACCTCGACATTGCCGCCGAGATGCTTTGACAGCCGCTCCAGCTTCTCGATGGGCGTCGGACCAAAGGTCAGCGGATAGCGCGCTAATTTTTCGAGCATCGTCAGGTCATCCCGATTGGCGTTAATGTCTCCAAAAATGCTAGCATCGCTCTGCAAAAAGGTGCTTTCAAATATTGCGCCTCTATTGCGGATGATCTTGCGATAATGGACGAGATGTGTGGTATTCCTTTCGGACTAGGTACTAAGAACGGAAGCTTCTTCCATGTCCGCTCGTCTTGATCGTGTCGACCTTAAGATGTTGCGATTGCTGCAAAATAACGGCCGGCTCAGCAACGCCGAGCTGGCCGAAACCGTCGCCATCAGTCCCGCCACCTGCCATCGCCGCACCCAGCGCCTGTTCGAGCACGGCTTCATCGCCGCCGTCCGCGCCATCGTCGCGCCGAAGAAGGTGGCAAAGGGTACGCTGGTGATGGTCGGGGTCGTGCTCGACCGTTCGACGCCGGAGAGCTTTGCGATCTTCGAGCAGGCGATCACCAGGCTGAAATTCGTGCTCGACTGTCACCTCGTCGCCGGCGACTTCGACTATTTCCTCAAGATCCGCGTCGGCGACATGGAGGACTTCAACCGTATCCACGGCGAGCAACTGATCGCGCTGCCCGGCGTGCGCCAGACCCGCACCTTCTTCGTGATGAAGGAAGTCGTCGACAACGCGCCGCTGGAGTTTTGAGCGGCCTCACAACGCTTGTTCGACGATGCCGTCCGCGACCTGCTCCCGGCCGGCGTCCTCCGGCCGCATCGCGATCACCGCGATCAGCCCGAGGCCGACGCCGATCATCACATAGAAGATCGGCGCCAACGGGGAGCCGGTGAGCGCGATCAGCCATGTCACGAAGAACTGGGCAAAGCCGCCGAATACCAGCACCGCGACATTGTTGACGATGGCAAGCGCGGTCGAGCGGACCCGGATCGGGAACAGCTCGACCAGCGTGGTGCAGTAGACGCCGAGGAAGAAGGCGCTGAAGCAGCCGATGACGACCTGGGCGACCAGGAGCTTTGCGATCGACGGCTCGGAGATCACCCAGCTATAGAGCGGATAGAGCGAGACGAAATAGCCGATGAGCGAGACCAGCAGCAGCGGCTTGCGCGGGTAGCGGTCGGAGATGGCGCCGGCAATGGGGACGACGATCACCATCACGATCGCCGCGATCATCTGAACCAGGAAGCTCTGCATCAGCGGCAGCTTCAGCACCTCCTTGGCGTACGTCACGGTGTAGCCGAAGGTGACGTAGAACGACACGGCGCTCGCCACCACCATGCCCATGCCGATCAGGAAATTGCGGCCGGGATTCTTCAGCGCGGCGATGAAATCCTCCTTGTGCACCGTCGCCATGCTGCGCCGGGACGCTTCGGGCTCGATGACGCTGGCGCGCATATAGAGCAGGATCGGAACGATCACGAGGCCGACGAAGAAGGGAATACGCCAGGCGCCGGCGGCAAGCTGCTCCTGCGTGAAGGTCAGCGTCAGGGCGGCGCCCAGCACTGCGCCGAGCACGTTGGCCATGAGCTGGCCGGCGATCTGCCACGAGCCATAGAAGCCGGTGCGGCCGGGAGGCGCCGCTTCGATCAGATAGGCGGTCGAGGTACCGAACTCGCCGCCGACCGAAAAGCCCTGTAACAGCCGCGCCAGCAGCACGATCAGGGGTGCCCCAATGCCGGCCGTGGCGTAGGTCGGCGTCAATGCCAACAGCGCGACCGACAGCGCCATGATGCCCATGCCGAGCGTCATCGCCGCTTTCCGCCCCTTGCGATCGCCGAAATAGCCGAGCACGAGGCCGCCGATCGGTCGCATGAAGAAGCCGGTGCCGAACAGCGCGGTCGTCAGCAGTAGCGCGTTGATCTCACTGCCCGGAATTTTCGGGTCGACCGGAAAGAACAGGTTCTTGATGACCGGTGTCATCAGCGCGAACACGGTGAAGTCGTACCACTCCATTGCGTTGCCGGCGACCGCGGCCACGATGGCTTTCCTGTTCGTCTGCATCTCTCGCTTGCCTGTCCGGTTGCGCCTATTCGGCGAGTTGATGGGTGGCGTCGGCATCCTGCCATTCGTCGCCAACGAGTTCCGGCGTTGCGAAGGCCTTGAGGTTGGCGAAATGAATCTCGCGATCCTCGACGAAGAGGCGGCGGACGATGCCGCGCGCGAGCCGGTCGGCGCCCTCGCTGATCGCGGGAATATCGCCGGAAAGCTTTCCGTGGCTCAGCGTCGCCGGATAGTTGAAACAGTGCAGCCGTGCCAGCATCGGGCAGGCGCCTGACTGCTTCTCCAGGAACTGAAAGCTGTCGCCGAGGTCGGGCGAGTTTTCCAGCTCCGCATTGTCCATGCCGTCAGGCGTCGGGAAGCGGTCGCTCCAGAAGCGGATATGCGGCGCAAACGCGGCAAGCTCGTCGCGCAACGCGAGGTCGACCTTGAAGCCGGTTCCGAAGATGATGAAGTCGGTCGCATAGCGGCCCTTCGGCGTCGTCACCATGAGATGATCCTCTTTGACGACGAGATCATCGATCGGACTTGCGAGATGGAAATGCGCCTGCGGATAGGCGGAGACGCGCAGCACGCTCTGCCGCGGCGGCGGCGTCTGCGCTTTCAGCGTGTGATCGAGGAAGCGCCATTTCCAGTCGTCCGTCAGGCCGGCAAAGCCGTGCACGACCCCTTGGCTGCCGATACCGGTGAACTTGTTGACGCGCGGGATGTCCGCGCGCCGGATGAAGAGGTCGAGGCGCGCGGCGCCCGACTCCAGCGCCATCGCCGCGTTGTCCATCGCGGATGCGCCCGCGCCGACGACGGCGACGCGCTTGCCGCGGAGCTTTTCGAAGTCGATAGGATCGGCGGAATGCGCCCAGAAGCGCCGGTCGATGCCGTCGGCGAGCGGCGGCACGTAAGCGCCGCCGAGGCCGTCGCGCCCCGTCGCCAGCACGACATGCCGGGCGAGAATGTGTCGCGACGTGCCGCTCTCGCTGATGTCGAGAGCGAACAATTCATCGGGGCGCGCGTGGATACGCGCAACCGAGACCCCGTTGCGGACCGGCAGGCCCAGCACTTTGCGGTACCATATCAAGTAATCCATCCATACCGTGCGCGGCGCGCGGTCGAGCGCCTGCCACGCCTGCTCGCCATATTGCGCTTCGTAGAAGGCGCGGAAGGTCAGCGCCGGCATGCCCATCGCGGGGCCGGTCAATTCCTTGGGCGACCGCAGCGTCCGCATCCGCGCGAACGTGACCCAGGGACCTTCCTCGCCTGCGCACGCGCGGTCGAGCACGAGCTGGTTGTCGACGCCGAGACGCTTGAGCATGGCGGAGGCGACAAGGCCGGCCATGCCGGCACCGACGATGACGACGTCGAAGACACCCTCGCCATCGACGACGCGGCGGGGCACCCATGACTTGGCGGGCAGTTCGAGCCAGGCCAGATCCTGCTTCAGGCGCGCTTCAAGTGCCCCGAGGCCCGCCGCACCAGGTGTCATCGTCATGAGGAAGCTTTCTCGAATTGACTGGTTTCGTCGCCGGCCTCGGCTAGCGCGGTGGCGCCGCTATGCAGCCTTGCGCCCGGCATCAGCGCGACCGCGGCGCGCAGTGCGCCGTTGAGTGCGGCAACCGTTGGCGTCGGCTCGCGCCCGGTCGGCGCAATCGCGGCGAACAGGAACGAAATGGACACGTCCAACGGCCGGGTGACGACGCCTTCAACCGGCAGGCTGGACGTCAGCACCGGCTCGACCACGGCGATGCCGAGCGACTGCTTGGCCATGGCAATCGCCGTCAGGGAAGCGTTGGTATCGATGACCCCAGCGGGCACGACACCTTCACGCTCCAGCGCCTCCTCCACGCGGCGGCGAAGCCGGTAGGGGTTGGCCATCGTCAGCAGCCGGACGCCACCAAGGTCCTTCAGGCGAATGACCTTCTTCTTCGCCAGCGGGTGATCCAACGCGAGGCACGCAACGCACGGCACCTCGCAGACCCACTGCACGTCGAGCCCGGGATGCTGGATCGGCAGGCTCGCAAGACCGAAATCGACCGACTGCGACAGCACCGATTGCACCACATTCTCGGCCGAGAGCGCCTGCACGTGGATCTGGCTTGGTAGCAACTCGCGTTCGAGCGCTGCGAGCGCAGCCGGGACGAAGCCGGCCGCCAGCGCCGGGATCGCCGCCAGGCTGAGCACGGGAAGCGCACCCGCGCCGATCGCGTTGGCGCGCTGGCGGATGTGCTTCAGGCCCATCAGAAGCCGCTCGACCTCGGCATGAAACAAGACGCCTTTCGGCGTCGGGCTGATGCGCGGGCCATTCCGGGTGAACAGGAGATAGCCGACGTCAGCCTCGAGATCCTGGATCTGACGCGTCGTGACCGGCTGCGAACGGCCGAGCAACCGTGCCGCACCCGTGATGCTGCCGGCCGACATCACGGCGGCAAAGGCCTCGAGAAGGCGAATGTCGATAACGTCCTGGTTCATGGTCTGGTGCCCGCATTATGCGAATATAGAATGAACAATATTTCTTGATGTGCAATAGGCATTATGAGAAGTTGAGGGTCATGTCGATGGAGCCGAACCCCTTTCGCCACCACAATCCGGCCGGACCGGCCTATCGGCGCGGCTGGGTCGATGAGGCCGTGGCGGCGATCGAGGCCGACCAGTGCCGCACCGCCGACACGCATCTGATCCGGCTGATCGTGCCGGCGCTATCAGGCATCGACATCTATCTGAAGGACGAGTCCACGCATCCGACCGGCAGCCTGAAGCACCGGCTCGCGCGCTCGCTCTTCCTCTACGCGCTCTGCAACGGCCACATCCGCGAAGGCACGCCCGTGGTGGAAGCCTCGTCGGGATCGACCGCGGTGTCGGAAGCCTATTTCGCACAGATGATCGGCGTGCCCTTCTATGCCGTGATGCCGCGCACGACATCGGCGGAGAAGATCGCCGCGATCGAGCATTATGGCGGCAACTGCCATCTGATCGATGACGGTCGTGCACTCTATGCGGAAGCGGCGGCGCTCGCCGCCCGCCTGAACGGCCACTATATGGACCAGTTCACTTTCGCCGAGCGCGCCACCGACTGGCGCGGCAACAACAACATCGCCGAATCGATCTTCACGCAATTGAAGGGCGAGACGCGTCCGTTGCCGGACTGGATCGTGATGGGGGCGGGCACCGGTGGCACCTCGGCCACGCTCGGACGCTATTTGCGCTATCGCCAGTACCCGACGCGGCTCTGCGTTGCCGATGTCGAGCATTCCGCCTTCTTCGACTGCTTCCGCTCGCAGGACCGCTCCCATGTTTGCGAGCGGCCTTCGCTGATCGAAGGCGTCGGTCGGCCCCGCTGCGAACCCTCCTTCGTGCCGGGCGTCGTCGATCGCATGATGAAGATCCCGGATGTCGCAACGATCGCAGCGATGAACGTGCTGTCGCGCCGGCTCCGCCGGCCAGTCGGCGGCTCGACCGGCACCAATTTCCTGGCGCTGTGCCGCATTGCCTCGGAGATGAGCAGCGCCGGTCAAACCGGATCGCTGGTCACGCTGATCTGCGATTCCGGCGAGCGCTACCGGCAGACCTATTATGATCCCACGTGGCTGAAAGCTCGCGGCCTTGATCCGATGCCGATCGAGGCTGCCCTGTCGGCGTTTCTCGATACGGCGCAGCCGCCGGCGCTCGCCGTCGAGGACGTCGCCAATCCACAGAGCTCGCGGAGCAATGCTTGACCACGCTGATCGAAACCATTGTCGGCGTGCCCGCGGCGTCGCGGCTCGGCCACGCTCTGAACGCCCGCACCGAGATTTTGCGCCTCAGCGAAGCGGCCCATGACGCGGTGCTGCTGCCGCGCGAGCCCGGCGGTCTGAGCCACGGCTTGCGGGCGGCACTCGCGGCGCGGATGTGCCGTCATGTCGGCGACGGGGCGCTGATCGCGCATTACGAATCCTACCTGGCGCATTCGAGCGATCTTGATTTGGCCGTGCTCACCCGGCCCGGCGGTGTGTGCGGCGATCCTCTTCACGATGCCATGGCCCGCCACGTCGATCTGCTGACGCTTTCGCCGCGCGAGGCGACGCGACAGGACATTGCGGCGCTGAAGGTGGCCGGCGTCAGCGAGGCCGATATCGTGCGGCTGTCCGAGCTTGGCGCCTTCGTGAACTACCAGCTGCGGGTCCTGGCCGGCCTCAGGCTCCTGAAAGAGGTCGAAGCCTGATGAGCGAGGTCGTCCATAGCTTCACCACCACGGTCCCGACCTGGTCGCCTTATGTCACGCCAGTCGAGCTCGCCTCGGCAACGCCCGAGCAGCTCGCGGCGATGAAGGTCACCCCCTCCAACAAGGGCGTCTCGCCTTACGTGCTGACGCTGGCGCATGACCCGGAGTCGCTCGCGGTGCGCTCGCCGCTGTTCAACCTCATTATGTATGGCAAGGACGGCCTGTCCCCGGCGGAGCGCGAGCTCGGCGCGCTGAGTGCCTCGGTCGTCAACCGCTGCATCTATTGCGCCGCCGTGCACGCCTCACGCTTCATCAATTACTCCGGGCGCAAAGAGGTCGTCGAGGAGATCTTTGCCGACGAGCGCGATGCCACGCTGGAGACGCGCCAGCAGGCATTGTTCAATTTCGCTACAAAACTCTCGACGACTCCGATCGAAGCGAGCGCAGACGATGCGCACGCACTTGGCGAGGCCGGGCTGAGCGAGCTTGAGCAGCTCGACCTGGTGCTGTCGGCCGCGATCTTCGGCTGGGCCAACCGGCTGATGCATACGCTGGGCGAGCCGCTGGTGCGGCCGGAAGCATCGTAACCGACGCCATCGGCTCGCCCCAAACCGAATGTCACGGCAACTTCACTTGCCTTGCGAGCGCCTGCGGGCGAGTTTCGCGGCTTCTTAACGAGGAGACCTGCCGTGCGCCTTCCCATTCTCGATCCGAAAGACCTGAGTGCCGAACAGAAGCCGCTCTATGACGACATGCGAGCGGGCATCAAGGACCACTTCAAGGGCTTTGTGAACATGCGCGACGACGGCGCGCTGCTCGGGCCCTGGAATCCATGGATCCGCGAGCCGCGCTTCGGCAAGCCTGTGTGGGAGCTGGTCAAGGCGATCGCGGCGAACCCGCTGCTGCCGGCTCCGGTGCGTGAGGTCGCGATCCTCGTCACCGGTTCGCATTTCCGCTCCGGCTACGAGCTCTATGCGCATGTGCTGGTTGCCGAGCAGCGCGGCCTCTCCGACGAGAAGCTCGCGACCATCGTCGCCGGACAGCGGCCGGTCGATCTCACCAAGCAGGAAGCCGTCACCTACGACGTGGCGTCCGCATTGGTCAGCGGCGGCGTGCTGCCGGAACTGACTTATCGGGCCGCGGTCAAGGAATTCGGCGAGCACGGTGCGGCCGAACTGTCCTATCTCGTCGGCGTTTACTGCATGGTGTCGGTCACGCTGAACACGTTCGACGTGCCGGTGCCGGACTGACCACACTGCCCCAGCTGCTGGACTGGACGGAAGCGTCACGGTACCCTGCCGCCGCCATGGCGATGCATTCGCCGGTCACGATCGAAGTGCAATGAAGAGGGAACGACAGCCATGGACACGTCACGCCGCATCCTGCTCGCCGGACTGGCGGGACTCGCCGTTGCGCCGACCGCCGCTGGAGCCGCGCCCTCGACCGCGGCCGATGATGTGACGGTCGCCGAAGAGCGCTTTGCGCGCATGATCGCAGCTGCGCATGCGCCCGAAATCACCTGCGCGCGACAGGCCGAGCGTTATGCGGATGCGCATTGGCCAAACTACGTCGCGGCGGCGCGTTCCGTCATCGGGGCAAGAGCGTGAGGCATTCTCTTTCCTCTCCCGTTGCGGGAGGCGGCAACACCAGGTGCTTCACGTCCCCACCGCCCGCCTGACCTGCTCACCGATCTGCGACAGCACGAGCTGCGCCTGCGGCAGAATTGCGCCCATGGCGTGGAAATTGTGGACCATGCCCTCGTGGCAGACGTGCTCGACCGTGACGCCCGCAGCGAGCAGCTTGCGGGCATAGGCATTGCCCTCGTCGCGCATCGGGTCGAACTCCGCGGTGTGAATGATGGCGGTCGGCAAGCCCGCAAGCCGTGTCGCGCGCAAGGGCGAGATGCGGGGATCGGCAGCGTCCAAGGCTTCGGGCAGATAGTCGGCGAGATCGGCTTCGATCGTGACGCGGTCGATCAGGTGGCCCTCGGCGAACGCCTCGCGCGAAGGCGAGGCCTCCTCGAAATCCAGCACCGGGCAGATCAGGCATTGCGCGACGATGGAAAGACCAGCTGTCTGCGCCGCCTCCTGACACACGATCGCAGCGAGCGTTGCACCGGCGGAATCGCCGCCGAGCACCAGACGCCCGGCGTCGATGCCGAGCGATGCGGCCTCGCGCGCCACCCATTCGGTGGCAGCAATCGCATCGTCCACGGCGGCGGGGAATTTGTGCTCTGGCGCCAGCCGGTAATCGACCGAGACGAGGCGGCAACCGGTCGCATGTGCCAACGCCGCCGCGATGCGGTCATGCGTGGCGATGCTGCCGGCAACGAGCCCGCCGCCGTGAAAGAACACGAAGCCGGGCGCGCGATCATCGGCGCCTGCGGGTGAATAGAGACGATAGGGCAGCGCGCCGCCGGGACCAGGCAGCACGCCGTCGGACGTCGGCACGTCAGGCGCATCGGCGCGCGCAAACTGCATCAGCTTTGCCAATGATTGCCGCCGTGCTTCCACGCTCGGCCGGCTCCGTGCCTGCGGCGCAGCCGCAGCCATCATGGTCAACAAGCGCTTTGCGAGCGGATCGAGCGGCATGGTGCTTCCTTTCCCCTCGCGGGAGGGTAACTCACCATTTTCCCGCAGGGAATCATTTAGAAATTGCGCCCAATAGTGGCGCTATAATGCGGCACCACGCCAAGGGAGAGGCCGGTCATGGCCGAGATCAAAAAGCCCATCGAATATTCGCCGAGCTGGACCTTCTTCGAGGGCAAATGGCACGACGGCAATGTGCCGATCATGGGCCCGCGCACGCATGCGGCCTGGCTCGGCTCGGTCGTGTTTGACGGCGCGCGGGCGTTCGAAGGCGTCGCGCCTGATCTCGACCGCCACGTCGCCCGCGCCAATCAATCCGCGATCAACTTTGGCCTGAAGCCGGTGGTCGATTCCGGAACCTGGATGACACTCGCAAACGAGGGCATCGCACGCTTCGCGCCGAATGCCGAGCTCTACGTTCGTCCGATGTACTGGGCGCGGAACGGCGCGGGCGGCGGCGTGCTGTTCGACCCCGAGACCACCGATTGGTGCCTGTGCATCTACGAGGCGCCGATGCCAAAGCCGGTCGGCAACGCGATCACGCTGTCGCCGTTCCGCAGGCCCACCGCCGAATGCGCCCCGGTTGAGGCCAAGGCCGCCTGTCTCTATCCGAACAATTCGCGCGCGCTTGCCGAGGCCGCCTCGCGCGGCTTCCAGAACGCGCTGATGCTCGACATGCTCGGCAACGTCGCGGAGTTCGGCAATTCCAACGTGTTCATGGCCAAGGACGGCGTGGTCTACACGCCGGTGCCGAACGGCACCTTCCTCAACGGCATCACCCGCCAGCGCGTCGTCAGCCTGCTTCGCGCCGACGGCGTCACCGTGGTCGAGAAGACGCTGCGTTACGCCGACTTCCTCGCCGCCGACGAGATCTTTTCGACCGGCAATTTCGCAAAAGTCGCGCCGGTGATCCGCATCGACGATCGCGAGCTGCAGCCGGGCCCGCTCTACACGCGCGCGCGCAAGCTCTATTGGGACTTTGCCCACGCAGTGAAGCTGGCGGCGTAGCTTCCCCACCTTCGCCGGTACGACGGCGGAGTTGTGGCAGCAAGGCGCGTTAGCGCGTGGCAGGAACCCCTACTCGTCCTTCTTCGACATCCGCTCGAGGCGTTCCTGCATGTCCTTCATCTGCTGGCGCAGATCGTCGATATTGCTGTCCTTTGGGGCTTCGGCGGCCGGCTCGGGCGCCGGCTCCGCGGAGCCCGCGGGGCGGGCTGCGCCGGGCGCGAAAGGCTTGAACATCGAGAAGGTCTGCTGGAACAGCTCCATGTTGCGGCGGACCTGTTCCTCCAGCGGCGCAAACGGGGTTCCCGACAGCGAGGTGGCGATCTGCTTGCGGAACTTCTCCTGCTCCTGAGTGAGCGAGGCGATGGCCTGCTCCAGATATTTCGGCACCACCATCTGCATGCTGTCGCCGTAGAAGCGGATCAGCTGGCGCAGGAAGGTGGTCGGGAGCAGGTTCTGGCCGGCCTTGTTCTCCTGCTCGAAGATGATCTGGGCAAGCACGGAGCGGGTGATGTCGTCGCCAGTCTTGGCGTCGTAAACCAGGAAATCTTCGCCATCCTTGACCATGGCGGCGAGGTCTTCCAGCGTCACGTAAGTGCTCGTCCCGGTGTTATAGAGCCGGCGGTTCGCGTATTTCTTGATCGTGGTGGGTTGGTCTGATTTCGCCATGGGCTCTCACTTGCAAGCGCGGAGAACGGGAACCTGACGGGCTATGCCGCAGGGCGGGAAGAGTACGCAACGCAACAAAATAAGCATTTTCAAAGGGGTCACGCTACCGTTTTGTGCGCCACGGTTAATCGGGCAGCAAAAACGTGCTTGCGAAAGCGCCAAGAACGCTATTTTGAATGCGCTGCGGGATGAATTCGGCCACCGGCCGATTGACATGCCTCAACGACGTTAACAGGATGCCGTCCGAGACTGGCGAGCCGTTTCCCCAGCCCCGTCTGCCCCCATTCAACCCAGGAGATGCCCATGTCAGACGATGTCGTCATCGTCAGCGCCGCCCGCACCCCGGTCGGAAGCTTCAACGGAGCGTTCGCAACCCTTCCCGCCCATGATCTCGGCGCCATTGCCATCAAGGCCGCGCTGGAGCGCGGCGGCATCGAGCCCGGCCGGGTCTCCGAAGTCATCATGGGCCAGATCCTGACCGCCGCCCAGGGCCAGAACCCGGCCCGTCAGGCTTCGATCAATGCCGGCATTCCGGTCGAGAGCCCGGCCTGGGGTGTCAACCAGCTCTGCGGCTCGGGCCTGCGCACCGTTGCGCTCGGCTATCAGGCGCTGCTCAACGGCGATTCCGAGATCGTGGTCGCCGGCGGCCAGGAATCCATGAGCATGGCTCCGCACGCCCAGTACCTGCGTGGCGGCGTCAAGATGGGTGCAGTCGAATTCATCGACACCATGATCAAGGACGGTCTGTGGGACGCCTTCAACGGCTATCACATGGGCAACACCGCCGAGAACGTCGCGCGGCAGTGGCAGATCACCCGCGCCCAGCAGGACGAGTTCGCGGTCGCCTCGCAGCAGAAGGCCGAGGCCGCGCAGAAGGCCGGTAAATTCAACGACGAAATCGTTCCCGTCACCATCAAGGGACGCAAGGGCGATGTCGTCGTCAGCGCCGACGAATATCCGCGCCATGGCGCAACGGTCGACGCGATGGCGAAGCTTCGTCCCGCCTTCGAGAAGGACGGCACGGTCACCGCGGGCTCGGCGTCCGGCATCAACGACGGCGCTGCTGCCGTGGTGCTGATGACCGCCAAGCAGGCCGCCAAGGAAGGCAAGAAGCCGCTCGCGCGCATCGTGTCCTGGGCGCAGGCGGGCGTCGATCCGAAGATCATGGGCTCGGGCTCGATCCCGGCCTCGCGTGCCGCGCTGAAGAAGGCCGGCTGGAACGTCGGCGATCTCGACCTGATCGAGGCCAACGAAGCCTTCGCTGCGCAAGCCTGTGCCGTCAACAAGGACCTCGGCTGGGATACCTCCAAGGTCAACGTCAACGGCGGCGCGATCGCGATCGGCCATCCGGTCGGTGCCTCCGGCGCCCGCGTGCTGGTGACGCTGCTCCACGAGATGCAGAAGCGCGATTCGAAGAAGGGCCTCGCCACGCTGTGCATCGGTGGCGGCATGGGTATCGCGATGTGTGTGGCGCGCGACTGAGATAGTTGACGCGTCATTTGCGCGTGCGCTGCACACGTGACTGAGTGCGTTGCACGCGATTAAAAAGGCAGCGGTTGCAAATCAAATATTCTTCGCAACCGTACAAGCCTCGACTAAAGAGAAACGCCCGGCTCGACGCCGGGCGTTTTGTTCTTGATGTCCGTCAAACGTCCCCCATAATCCGCACTTAAAAACGATCACTCAGAAACGTCCGAAGAGTCCAAGGGAAGGAAATACGATATGGCACGTGTTGCATTGGTGACGGGTGGTACGCGGGGCATCGGAGCTGCGATCAGCAAAGCGCTGAAGGCGGCCGGCTACAAGGTTGCGGCGAGTTATGCCGGCAACGACGCGGCGGCGGAGAAGTTCAAGGCCGAGACCGGCATCGCCGTCTACAAATGGGACGTCAGCAGTTTCGATGCATGCGCCGAGGGCGTGAAGAAGGTCGAGGCGGACGTCGGGCCGATCGACGTGCTCGTCAACAATGCCGGCATCACCCGCGACACCGCCTTCCACAAGATGACGCTCGAGCAGTGGAACGCCGTCATCAATACCAATCTCGGTTCGCTGTTCAACATGACGCGTCCCATCATTGAAGGCATGCGTGCGCGCAAGTTCGGCCGCATCATTTCGATCTCGTCGATCAACGGCCAAAAGGGACAGTTTGGCCAGGTCAACTATTCCGCGGCGAAGGCCGGTGACATCGGCTTCACCAAGGCACTTGCGCTCGAGAACGCCAAGGGCGGCATCACCGTCAACGCGATCTGCCCCGGCTACATCAACACCGAAATGGTGCAGGCAGTGCCAAAGGACGTCCTGGAAAAGAACGTGATCCCGCAGATCCCGGTTAACCGGCTCGGCGAACCGGAAGAGATCGCACGTGCGGTCGTGTTCCTGGCGGCGGACGAGGCCGGCTTCATGACCGGCTCGACGCTGACCATCAATGGCGGCCAATATCAGGCCTGATGGCGCCCATTCTCTTGGCGCAACGTCGCTGAGGCAAAATATGTAGCTTCAGTCGCGACAAGGCGATAGTGAGGACGAAAATGCCCGGCCTTGTGCCGGGCATAAACGTCCTCAGAGCCTTTGATCGATGACTCCCCGCACCGCAACGCTGATCGGATTGACCGCGATCCTGATGTGGTCGCTGCTGTCAGTGATGACGGTGGCGACCGGAAAGATCCCGGCATTCCAGCTGGCCGCGATGACGTTCGCGATCGGCGGGCTCGTCGGCCTGCTCACCTGGATCGGCCGCGGCGCAGCGGCCAAAAGCCTGCGTCAGCCGCTGGTCGTGTGGATCGTCGGTGTCGGCGGACTGTTCGGCTATCACGCGCTGTATTTCCTCGCGCTGCGCTTTGCGCCACCGGCTGAAGCCGGCCTGCTGAATTATCTGTGGCCGCTCCTGATCGTGCTGTTCTCGTCGTTTCTGCCGGGCGAGCGGCTTGCCGTGCATCACGTCGTTGGCGCCCTGCTCGGCCTCGTCGGCACCGTGCTGCTGTTCGCCGGTAACACCTCGGGCTTCACGCAGGGACAATTGCCGGGTTTGGCCGCGGCCTTCATCGCAGCGTTCGTGTGGGCGATCTATTCGGTGTTGTCGCGGCGACTGAAGGCGGTGCCGACCGATGCGGTCGCGGGATTCTGCCTCGCCACCGCGGTGCTCGCCGCGCTGATGCATGGACTGCTTGAAACCACGGTGTGGCCGGACACGACGCTGCAATGGCTCTCCGTCATCGCGCTCGGCATCGGTCCCGTCGGTGCTGCGTTCTACGCCTGGGACATCGGCATGAAGCGTGGCGACATCCGCGTGCTCGGCGCCGCCTCCTATGCGACGCCGCTGCTCTCGACCGGCTTCCTCATCGCCGCTGGCTTTGCCAATGCCAGCGCCAACATCACCATCGCCGCGATCCTGATCGCCGGCGGCGGCCTGATTGCGGCGAAGGACATGTTGCTGCGGAAGCGGTAGCATCATTGCCGGCGCAAGCCGAAGCGACAGGGCCTTAGGGCTCCCAGCCCTTCGGCGCGAGCTCGAACTTCGCGAACTCGAAGGCGGGCGCCACGGTGCAGCCGACCAGGGTCCACTCGCCGGTGGTCTCTGCCGTCTGCCACGCATCGGCCGGCACGATCGCCTGTGGCCGCTCGCCGTTCAACAGGTCCGTACCGAGCCGTACCTCGTGCTGGGAGCAGCCTTCGTGCGCTATCCGCAGGGTCAGCGGGCTGCCGGCGTAATAGTGCCAGCTCTCGACAGCATCGATGCGATGCCAGTGCGAACGCTCGCCGCGCGCCAGCAGAAAATAGATCAGGGTCGAGCGCGCGCGGCCGTTGGCGTCGGTGGTCTGGTCGCGAAACGTCTCTCGGTAATGCCCGCCTTCGGGATGCGGGCGGAGTTCGAGGCGCGCGATGATCTCGGCTGCGGTCGGCATCGATTCCCGTCAGGATCTGTTCTTCAAGACTTGTTCTTGCGCTCGCGCAGCTCGCCGAACACCGCGGTGGCATCCGCGCCCTTCATGTGCAGCCTGGCTGCGATCGAGGGTTCGTCGGCGCGCAGGAACACGTTTGTCCGCTTCTCGTCACCAAGCAGCGCGGGAATGGTCGGCTTGTTCTCGGCCCGCAGCCTCGCCACCTCCGCCGCGCGCGACTGCAGCGCCGCATTGTCGGGGTCGACGGTCAGCGCGAACTTGACGTTGGAGGCCGTGTATTCATGGCCGCAATAGAGCTTGAAGTCGTCGGGCAGGGCACGCAGCTTCAGAAGCGAATCCCACATCATCGGATAGGTGCCCTCGAACACGCGGCCGCAGCCGATCGAGAACAGCGTGTCGGCGGCGAACAGCGCTTTGTCGGTGTCGAACACATAGGAGATGTGGTCGAGCGTGTGGCCGGGCGTCTCCAGTACGCGCCCCAGCAAGCTGCCGACCCTGACGATTTCGGCATTGGCGACGCGCAGGTCGACGTCTGCGATCTCCGTCGTCTTGTCATGCGGCGCGACGACGCGGCAATTGTATTTCTGCTTGAGTTCGGCGACCCCGCCGACATGATCGCCATGATGATGGGTGATCAGAATGTCGGTGAGCTGCCACCCCTCGCGCTCGAGCGCCCTCACGATGGGGCCGGCCTCCGGCGCGTCGATCGACGCCGTCGCCTTGGTTTCCACATCGTGGATGAGGTAACCGAAATTGTCGTTTAAACAGGTGAAAGTACGAATTTCGGCGGCCATGTCATCTCCGATCGCGCTCAGCTCCGTCAGACAAATATGGCGTTAACGTTGCGCAGGCAATGCAATATTCCGCGCGCGGGGGCCGCCTCGTGCATGTTACATTGCGATCATGACCATTGATGTCGTCGACCTCCGCGAGTTCTACTCCCGTCGCCTCGGGATTGTGGCGCGGCAAATGATCAATCGCGGCATTCGGGAGCGCTGGCCGCGCGTCGATGGCCAGCGGGTGCTCGGCTTCGGCTATCCCACGCCCTATCTCGGGTTGTTCCGCGAGGACGCGGAGCGCTGCATCGCCTTCATGCCCTCGGCCCAGGGCGTCCTGAAATGGCCCACCGGACGGCCGGCGCTTGCCTCGCTGGTGGACGAGTTCTCGCTGCCGCTTCCCGACGCCGCGGTCGATCGCATCCTGCTGGTCCACGCACTGGAAATGTCGGACGATCCGGCCGCGCTGCTGCGCGAGGCATGGCGCGTGCTGTCGCCGTCCGGTCGCGTGATTGCGGTCATCCCGAACCGGCGCGGGGTGTGGACCCGCACCGACAGCACGCCGTTCGGTCACGGCCGGCCCTATTCGCGTTCGCAGATCACGGACCTGTTGCGCCAGACCTGGTTCACCCCGACCGCCTGGGGCGAGGCGCTGTTCATGCCGCCCTATGCCGGGGGCTGGGTGCTGAAATCCGCACAGATGTGGGAGCGGGCCGGCGCGGCGCTGTCGCTGCCCTTCGCCGGCGTGCACATCGTCGAGGCGACCAAGCAGGTCTACCGCGCGATCCCCGCCAAGCGCGAGCGGGCGCGGCTCATTCCATCACTGGCGAAGCCGGTGCTGGTACCATCCTCGACGACGGCGACGCGCGGCTAAAAACAAATCGTCCCGGACATGCCGGGACGATTCGGGTCAGGACATCTGGCGCAAGATGTCCGGCGAAAGGCTTACTCGCCGGGAGCCACTTCGTCGCTTGAGGCGGCCGGAGCGGCTTCGCGCTCGGGGCGCGGGCCATTCGGGCGGCGGCGCCGCCGCGGAAAGCGCTCGCCACCACCACCTTCGAAGCCGGCCTGGCCGGGCGCGCCACCGCTCACCTGCGGCTGCGGGCCGGTGATGAAGGAAGGCAAACGATCGACGCTGACGGCGTCGGCGACGACGGGCTGAGGCTGGTTCAGCGGTAGCGGTTGCGGCTGGGGCTGATATTGCGGCTGCGGACGATGGTCGCGTTCGCGATGCTCGCGCGGCTGCTGGTTGTCGCGCTGATAAGCATGGTTGTCGCGGGGCTGATGATCACGCGGCTGATGATCGCGCGGGCCGTCGCGGTCGCGGGTGAAGGGCGGCGGTGGCGGCTGTGGGACAAAACCCGGTTCCTGGCCGAAATTCGAGAAATTCTCGCCGTCGTCCTCGCCGTCGTCACCGCTGTTGTTGCTGATGGGCTCGTCGCCGCGCGGTTGCTGGTTCTGCCGGAACTGTTCCTGAGCCGTCGCGATCAGACGAAAATAATGCTCGGCATGCTGGTAGTAGTTCTCGGCCGCAACGGGGTCTCCGGAGGAGCGCGCGTCGCGCGCGAGCTGGAGATACTTTTCAGCAATATGCGAAGCCGTGCCGCGGATCTTGATGTCAGGTCCGTTGGACTCGTAGACCCGGGTCATCGGGTTCTGGCCGCGCCGGTTATTATTGTTGTTATTGTTATTATTATTGTTGCGGTTGCGCATCCGCTGCTTGTTCTGACCGTTTCTCATGTCCTGCCTTTAATTCCAGCCCTAAAGGTTGCACGCATTACTGATTGCCGAGAGTGACCTGATGACAGCGGTTCACATCGCTTGCGCGCAACCGCACGCAAGAGCGGATTGATCCCTGCCGATGTTCGTCGACCGTCGCGTTCAACAAAAGACGCGTTCCCCACCGCCAGCATCCATCGCCAGCGAACCCATTCATATCGCCTGCCGAAACAAGCCCTGCTTTGTTGCGTAAGTCTTCAAGCGCAATATCAGGCTTTCGTTCACGTTGCGGTCGGTAAGCAGCGCAGCTCAAATGGCCATCGCGCTCAACAGGACCTGCGGCTTGGAACCATTATCAGTAAGCTCTCGCCCGAGAGCCCGGCTTTCGCCCGTAGGTCTACGGGGCCGGCACCGATGTGTTGATAGGAAGGTAGTCGTTCCCAAGGGATATTCCAAGAGGTTTTTTGCAGCCCAATCCGGCTTTTATGGGGGCATTTTCCGGGCCGAAACCGCCCGTGGGATGCCCGCCAGATCGGCCTTGGGCGGCCTGTCCACGACCAACGCGGCAGCCGTCATCAAGGTTTCAATATTGCGGGCCTGGCCCTGTCCGGCCTCGACGATCAGTGCTCCGCCGGGAGCGAGACGTTCAGTCGCCTGCGGGATCAGGGCGCGATAGGCGTCGTAACCGTCATTGCCGCCGTCGAGCGCCAGGTGCGGATCGTGCTCGCGCACCTCGATGCTCAATTTCGGAATTTCGGCCGACGGGATATAGGGCGGATTCGACACGACGAGGTCGAACGGGCCGCGGAGCGCCGCTGCGTAGGAGCAGCCGACGAAGCTGGCGCGGTCGGCGAGGCCAAGAGCCGCGGCGTTGTCTCTGGCGGTCTTGAGCGCGGTCAGACTGAGATCGGTGCCGACGCCGACGGCGCCGGGAATTTCGTGCAGCAGCGCGAGCAGGATGGCGCCGGATCCGGTGCCGATATCGGCGATGCACGGGCGCCGTCCCGAATTCGTAAGCCCATGAAAGATCTCGAGCGCCAGTTCGACCACGGCCTCGGTATCCGGCCGCGGGACCAGCGTCGCCTCGGATAGCTGGAACGGCAGGCCCCAGAATTCCCGAGCGCCGAGAATGCGGGCGACGGGCTCATGCGCGAGCCGGCGCTGCGCATACGCTTCCAGCCGCGCAGCCTCTTCAGGCGCGAGTTGTCGGCCCGCCTGCGTCACCATCCCGGTCAGATCAAGCCTCAGCGCAGCTCCGACGAGCAGGCGCGCATCGAGGGCGGGCTGCTCGATGCCGGCCGATTGCAGCCGTGCCGCAAGCACGCGCCGCGCACTCTCGATGCTGTGTCCTGGATCGAAATCTGTCGCCAATGGAACCATCCTGCCTAGCATCGTGGATAGATCGGCTGGCTTGCTTGCGTCAATGAAAAGGAGCGCGTCAGATCGCGCCTCGCAACCAAGGAGGGTCCATGACGCCCTACGACGATCAGAACGTCTTCGCAAAGATCCTGCGTGGCGAGATCCCCTGTTTCGAGGTTTTCAGGGACGACCGTAGCCTCGCCTTCCTCGACATCATGCCGCGTTCGCCCGGGCACACGCTGGTCGTTCCCCGGGCGCCGGCACGCGGCATCCTCGACATCGCGGATGACGACCTCGCCGCGGTCGCCCGAACCGCCAAGCGGATCGCGATTGCCGCGATGAAGGCGTTCGACGCCGAGGGCATCATCCTTCAGCAGTTCAGCGAGCCGGCCAGCGGCCAGGTGGTCTTTCACCTGCACATGCACGTCATGCCGGTCAGGGCCGGAATCGAGCTGCTGCCGGCGCAGACGCGCAAGGAGGACACGGCGGTGCTCGCCGCTCACGCCAGGCGAATGATCGCCGCTCTCTAGACGCCGAGATAGCGCTGGAGCAGCTCCGGCTGGGCCTTGAGCTCCCGCGCCGGCCCTTCGTGCACGATATGTCCGTTGTTGATGATGTAGATCCGTGTCGCCAGCGCCAGCGTCGCCGCCAGGTTCTGCTCGACCAGCACGATGGTCTGGCCGGCGGCGGCGAGCTCGCGGCAGGCCTTGACCAGATCGTGGACGATGACGGGCGCGAGTCCCTCGAACGGCTCGTCCAGCAGCACGATCTTGGGATCACGCACGAGCGCCCGTGCGATCGCGAGCATCTGCTGTTCGCCCCCGGATAGCTCGGTGCCGCGGTTGTTGCGCCGCTGCTTCAGCCGCGGAAACATCTCGTAGATGCGATCGAGCGGCCAGCGTTTCGGCGCGGTGATGCCGGCGAGGACGATGTTTTCCTCCACCGACAGGCTGCCGAAAATGCGGCGTTCCTCGTGCACGAGCTGCATGCCGGCCTGCGCGATTCTGTGGCTCTTGCGCCCGGCGATATCGATGCCGTCGAATTTCACGCTGCCGCTACGCGGCGTCACGACGCCCATAAGGCTCTTCAGCGTGGTGCTCTTGCCGGCGCCGTTGCGTCCGAGCAGCGCCACCACCTCGTGACGCTCGACATGCATGGCGACGTCGAACAGGATGTGGGAGTCCCCGTAATAGCTGTTCAGGCCGTTGACCTCGATCAGGCTCATGCCGCGATCTCTCCGTGCACGCCACCGAGATAGGCTTCCTGGACGGCGGCGTTGGCCTTGATTTCCTCCGGCGTGCCGGAGACCAGCACCCGGCCTTCCTGGAGCACGGTGACGCGCTCGACCAACTCGAACAGCGAATCCATGTCGTGGTCGATGATGATCATGGTACGGCCGCGCGCGATCGACTTGAGCAGCTTGACGGTCTCGAGACGCTCTCGCGGGCTCATGCCGGCGAGCGGCTCGTCAAGCAGCAACAGGCGCGGCGACGTGGCGAGCGCAAGCCCGATTTCCAGCCTGCGCTTCTCGCCATAGGCGAGCTCGGACACGGGCGTGTCGGCACGACGGGTCAGGTTCACCAAAGCGAGCGTGTGCGCCACCTGCTCCGTCAGGCCCTTGACGCCGCCGAGCGTGCGGAACAGGTCGAGCCGGAATTTTCCGCGCAGTTCGGCAAGGGCTGCGATCGTCAGGTTCTCCCGCACCGTCAACCCGGTGAAGAGCTGGTTGACCTGGTAGCTTTTGGTCAGTCCGAGCTGGCAAACCTCGGTGACCTTCAATCCCGTGATGTCGCGGCCCTCGAACACGATCTGGCCGGAGCTCGGCGCGATCTCGCAGGTCAGCATCTTGAAAAAGGTTGATTTGCCGTCGCCGTTGGGGCCGATGATCCCGCGCAGCTCGCCCCGATTGACGCTGAAATCGATGTCGCTGTTGGCAACGAGGCCGCCATAGCGCTTGGTCAGGCCGGTGGCTTTCAGGATCGGCCCGGAATAGGCGGGGTGCTCGACCTCCTTGGCCTGCATCGGCGCCGGTGGAGGTTGCAGCCTGGCCTCGGTGTCAGCGGCGTCCTGCTCCATCTCCGCATCCGTCTGCTTTCGCTTTCCCGAGACGAGGCGGTAGAGATCGGCAAGGCCGCCGATGATGCCGCCGCGCAGGAAGCAGACCAGCAGCACGAACACGACACCCAGCACCAACTTCCAGGCTGCGCCGAGGCCCAGTGCGGACTGCAGGAAGTCCTGAAGGAACAGCCAAACGGTTGCGCCGACCAGCGGTCCGAACAGCGTGCCCCTGCCGCCGATGGCCGTCTGCATCACGAGCTGGCCCGAGGTGTCGAAGGTGAAGGCGTCGGGCGGCATGAAGGCCTGGAGCACGCCGAGCAGTCCGCCGGCGAAGCCCGCGTAAGCGGCTGCGATCACGAAGGCGGTCAGCTTGTAGCCATGGATGTTGTGGCCGACGGCCGTGGCGCGCAGCGGATTGTCGCGGATCGCACTCAGAACCGCGCCGACCGGCGAGCGCACGATCCTGAGGGCGATGACAACGCCGACGAAATAGCACAGCGCGATGAACTGATAGAGCGACCAGCCATTGGTGAAGTGGATGGAGATGAAGCCGAGATTGAAGCTCGGCGTCGGCACGCCGGGCAGGCCGTTTTCGCCGCCGGTGAAATCGGAAAGTGGATTGAATTCGACGAAGAAGAACACTTCCGCGATTGCCACGGTGATCATCGCGAAATAGATGCCGGTGCGGCGCAATGCGATCAGGCCGATCAGGTAGCCGGTCGCTGCGGCCGCGATCATGCCGATGATCAGCGCGCCCAGCACGTTGCCGAAGCCCGCGCGGGTCAGCAGGTAGGCGGCGACGAAGCCGCCGGTGCCGTAGAAGGCGGACTGGCCGAACGAGAGCAGGCCGGTGAAGCCGAACAGGATGTCGAAGCCGAGCCCGAACAGGCCCCAGACCAGGATCCTGTTCACGGTGTTCGGCGCGAACCCGAGATGAGGCAGCACGAAGGGGGCTGCGATCAAGCCGATCGCAGTCAGGGCTTCGATCAGGAAGGGGCGTTGCTTGAGCATCAGGTGATCGCTTACTCGCGGCCCTGGACGCCGAGCAGGCCATGCGGTCGTACCACGAGTACGAGCGTCATCGCCGCAAACAGCATCACATAGGCATAGCCGGGGTTGAACATGGAGGTGACGCTGATGATCTCGCCGGCGATCAGGCCGCCGAGAATTGCGCCGGGGAACGAACCGACGCCGCCGATCACCACCACCACGAAAGTCTGGACCAGGATGTCGTCACCGATGCCCGGTGTCAGCGACACCACCGGCGCGTTGACGATGCCGGCAAAGCCGGCGGCCATTGCGCCGATGCCGAAGACCACCATGAAGACGCGATAGACATTGATGCCAAGCGAATCCACCATCACCGAATCCTCGATGCCGGCGCGCACAATCATGCCCAGCCGGGTCCGGTAGAGCACGATGAACAATGCGCCGAGGGCGATCGCGACGATGCCGACGACGGCGAGGCGGTAGGTCGGATAGAACATGAAGCCGAGATTGGTGATGCCCTGGAATAGCGCCGGCGGCGGCACCAGCTGCGACTGGCTCGAGAAGATCAGGCGCACGAGCTCGACGAAACAGATGCCGAGCCCGAAGGTCACGAGCAGCTGATCCTCGTGCGGACGATGATAGAAATGACGGATGATGCCGCGTTCCATGAGAACGCCGAGCAGCATCACGAACAGGGAGCCCGCGATCACGGCAAGGGTGAACGACTCCGTGTACTGATAGGCGACGAAGCCGGCATAGCCGCCGATCATGAACATCGCGCCGTGTGCGAGGTTGAGCACGCCGAGCGTGCCGTAGATGATGGTCAGGCCGGAGCTGATCAGCGCGAGCAGGGCGCCGAGCGCGAGCCCGTTGAAAAGCTGTGAAACGAGGTTGGGCCAACTTATCATGCGACAATCGCTGTTGTGGCGCGCGATGTTGCGCGTCAGAAAAAGGCGACGCCGCGGGACCGGAGTGCAGTCCGCGGCGTCACAGGGGTTGGCGAGGTCTCAGCTGTAGTCGCCGAGATGGCAGCCGAAGGCGTCGGGCTTCTGCATCAGGCCTTCACCCGGGACGATCTCGACGACGTCGTACCAGTCTTCCTTGTTCTTCATGTCCTTCTGCTGCTTGCCCTTGACGATGATCACCGGGCGGACGCATTGGTGATCCTCCGGGCGGTAATGGACGTCGCCGACCAGGGAGGGGATCGTCTCGCCCTTCTCGTAGGTCTTGATCACGTCAGGCGGACTGAAGCTGCCGGCCTGCTCGCACATGTGCGCCCAATGCGCGAAGCTGACATAGGCGTTCTCGGCGCCCCATTCGGGCTTGTAGCCGTACTTCTTCTCGAACGCTTCGTTGAACATTTTCGCCAGCGGGAACTTGTCCTCGATGGTCCACCAATAGTCGGTGGCGGCGTAGACGCCCTGCATCAGGCCCCCGGTCTCGCGCGCGATGAAAGGCACCTGGTACGGCACGACCAGCTTCATCTTGTCGAGCACGCCAAACTGCTTGGCCTGTTGTGTCGACAGTACCGCGTCGTGGCCCCAATTGACGTTGATCAGCACGTCGGCGCCGGAGTTGGCGACGTTCAGCAGGTATGAGGAATAGTCGGGGGCGCCGAGCGGGGCGACCTGGTTGGTCACGGTGGTCCAGCCGGCGGTCGCCAGGAAGTCCTGCATCGATTTGGTAACGGTGTGGCCGTAGGTGTAGTCGGGCGTCAGATACGCCGCCTTCTTGCCCTTGCCGAACTCACGTACCATCACCGGGCCGATCGCTGCGGCCGCAGTCTGGCCGTAGAAGTTCTGGCGAAAGCCGTAGCGGACGCAATCCTTGCCGGTGGTGTCGTTCGAGCCGGAAATGCCGCATACGAAAATCACATGTTCGCGCTGGGCGAGCTTGTTCAGCGCCACCGCAACGGCGCTCGACGTGCCGCCGGTGATCATGATCGCCTTGTTCTCGCTGATGAAGCGCTGCTGCGCCTGCACTGCCTCGTTCGGCTTGGCCGCGGAATCGGCGACGCCGAACTTCAGCTCCTTGCCGAGCACGCCCTTGCTGGTCTTGGGCGAGATCTTCTTGATCAGCTCGTGGCCTTCATTGATGTGCTCGATCGCGAGCTGGTAGCCCTTGAGCTCGTCTTCACCCTGCACGGCATAGGTGCCGGTGCGCGGCACCGAGATGCCGATGAAGGCGGTGGAGCCCGAGACCCCTGCGGGGTAGGAGCCGATCGCCGGCTTGTCCTCGGCAAACGCCGGCATCCCCGGCAGAACCGCGCCACCGATGAGGCCCGCGGTGGTCTGAAGCAGGCCACGGCGCGAAAGGCCGCGGCGGATGAGATTGTCAGTCATGATCGTTTCCTCCTAACGTCGTTCTTGTTTGCAGGCAAAGCACGACCTGTCCGACGGCAGCCGGCCTCGAAGGCCTGTCCGCGCCGGGCACGTCACATCCGCGTGTAGCTCTTGGGCGCAAGCATTGCTTGTGAACGCCTTCTGTCAATTTCGTCTTTGGTCGAACGCCGAAAATTATCTCGTGAAAACATATCGCATCACGATATATATTAGCCTTTGTGAGTACGAGGCTGGCGGGTTCGGCGAGAGAAATGGCGCGGCAGACGACAGTGGCGGGTACCCGAAAGCGACGGTCGTGGCCGCAAGGTGCGGAGCGGCAGGAGGCGGCGTGGCCGGAAGAGGTGAGCGGGCAGCGGGCGACACCGCAGTCCGGCGATGCCTCGCGCATGCCCGATCCGCGCAACTGGCCGGCCGGCCGGCGCGGGCCCGCCGTCGGCCCCGTTCAGGCGAAGCGCGCGCCCGGTCCGATGCAGAAGCTGAGCGTGCGCGCCCAGAACGTCCTCAAGGAACTCGCGGTCGAGCTCACTGCCGAGCAACCGCCGAAGGGGAATTGGTCGCCCTCGCGCGAATTGCTGCTTGCGCTGACGGCCGAACGCCTCGCGACCGCGCGCAATTGCGGTCCTCACACGATGAGGGAAATCATCGACTGGGCGCAGGGCTGTGGCGTGACGATCAAGCCGGTGATCCCGCCCGGCGGCTCGCTGTCGCAGATGTGGGCCGAGTTGATTAGCAATGCATCCGCGGGTGCCTTGACCAGCGCCGAGATTGCCGGCGCGCTGCAGCGCTCGATCCGGCGAAAGAGCGTCCGTATCCCGATCGCGTTCCAGGTCATCCTGGTGAAGATCCTGCTGTCCAGCTTCGAATAGGTGGCGATATTTGTGTGTCCGGGGCGCCGGTCGGTTGGTTCGGCTTGGCCTTCCTTGCTAGTCTCGGTGAGGCCGCCCGTTGCACCGGCTGGCTCGACGTCGCAGGCAGGGAATGGCCCCATCGAAGCGGAAGACGACACGCCCGGCGCGTGCTGTGCCCACAAAGGGTGGCGCGATGCGCGAGGCCGACTACGGGGCGCTTGCGCAGTTTCGCTATCAGCTCCGAACCTTCCTGGCCTTCAGCGAAGCCGCGGCCCAGAGCGCCGGCTTGACGCCGCAGCAGCACCAGGCGCTGCTGGCGATCAAAGGATTGGCCGCCCCTGACGGCGCCAGCGTCGGCGACATCGCGCGCTTCCTGCTGATCCGGCACCACACCGCGGTGGAGCTGGTGGATCGCATGGCGAAACTGAAGCTGATTGGCCGGGAAGCCGACCCGGATGATGCGCGGCGCGTCCTGGTCAAGCTGACAGCGAAGGGCGAGCGGAAGCTGCGATCCCTCTCGCGCATCCATCTGGACGAGCTCAGCGCCGCCGCGCCCGGTTTGGGCAAGATCCTGCGAGCGTTTCGAGCCAAGAGACGCTGAGGACACGCTGAAGAAAGCGCGAAGCCGCGAGCTCTACGCCGCCGCGCCCTGAGCGGCGAGCTGCGCGGCCTGGTGCTCGGTGGTCAGTGCGTCGGTCAGTTCACCCAGCGCTCCGCCCGCCATCACCTGCGGCAGCTTATAGAGCGTCAAATTGATGCGGTGATCGGTGACGCGTCCTTGCGGGAAATTATAAGTGCGGATGCGCTCGCTGCGGTCGCCGGAGCCGACCTTCTCCTTGCGCTCGGCCGAGCGCGCCGCGTCGAGGCGTTGCTGCTCGGCGTCGTAGATGCGCGAGCGCAGGATGTTCATGGCGGAAGCGCGATTCTTGTGCTGCGAGCGGCTATCCTGCATCATCACCACGATGCCGGTCGGGATGTGGGTGATGCGGATCGCTGATTCGGTCTTGTTGACGTGCTGGCCGCCGGCGCCTCCGGCGCGCATCGTCTCGATACGCAAATCATCGTTCCGGATCTCGAGGTCGACCTCCTCCACCTCGGGCATCACGGCGACGGTGGCGGCAGATGTGTGGATGCGCCCCTGCGTCTCGGTGTCCGGCACGCGCTGCACCCGGTGCACGCCGGACTCGAACTTCAGCTTCGAGAACGCGCCGCGGCCCTGCACCTCGGCGATGATTTCCTTGTAGCCGCCGACGCTGCCTTCGCTGGCCGAGATCACCTCGACCTTCCAGCCCTGCAGGGCCGCGAAGCGCTCGTACATCCGGAACAGGTCGCCGGCAAACAGCGAAGCCTCGTCGCCGCCGGTGCCGGCGCGGATTTCCAGCACCACGTTGCGATCGTCCATGGCGTCCTTCGGCAGCAGCGCGACGCGGATCTTCTGGACCAACTCCTCGATCTTCGGCGTCAGCTCGCCGCGCTCGGCTTCCGCCATGGCGCGCATCTCGGCATCGGTCGCGGGATCGGCGATCAGCGCCTCGGTGTCGGCGAGCTCCTTGAGGGCCGAACGATAGGTCTTGACCGCTTCGATCAATGGCGTGAGCTCGGCGAGCTCACGCGTGATCTGCACATAGCGTTCGGAGGCGAGCTGACCGAGCGATTCGGCCTCGAGTGAGGCGTGATGCGCGAGCAGGACGTCCAGTTTGGCTTCGGGGAGTGACGACATCGGTTCGGTCTCAAATGCGGAAAAGGGCGAGGCGGCAGGAGGGGGCGACAGGCCCGCTACAAGGCCAGGCCTTCGGCCTCGGCAAATTCCGTCAGCTTCTGCCGGATCGAGACGCTGCCGGCGGGCGCGTCCAGCAACGGCCCGAGCATCGCCTCGGCCTTCTTGGCGTCGAGATCGAGCACCATGGCCTTGACCGGGCCGAGCGCGGTGGCCGAGAGCGACAGCGAGCGATAGCCCATCCCGATCAGCGCCAGCGCGCCGATCGGTTTCGACGCCATCTCGCCGCAGAGCGACAGCGATTTGTTCGCGGCTTGCGTCTTGCGTGCGATGTCGCGAAGCGCGCGCAGGATCGGCGCCGACATGGTGTCGAAGCGCTCCGAGACTTTCGCGTTGCCGCGGTCGACCGCGAACAGGAACTGGAACAGATCGTTGGAGCCGACCGAGATGAAGTCGACCTTCTTCAGGAGCTCGTCGAGCTGATAAAGCAGCGCCGGCACCTCGACCATGGTGCCGATGTCGATCCGCTCCGGCAGCGTGTGGCCGTGCTGGCGCAGATAGGTCAGTTCGCGTTCGACCAGCGCCTTCGCAGAATCGAATTCACCCACCTCCGAGATCATCGGGAACATGATGCGCAGCGCGCGGCCGCCGCCGGCGCGCAGCAGTGCGCGGATCTGGCCGCGCAACAGGCCGGGACGATCGAGCCCGAGCCGGATCGCGCGCCATCCGAGCGCGGGGTTCTCCTCGATTACCGCCTCCATATAAGGCAGCGCCTTGTCGCCGCCGATGTCGAGGGTGCGGAAGGTGACGGGCTTGGTGCCGGCGGCATCCAGCACGGTGCGATAGAGCGCGAGCTGGTCGCTGGTGCGCGGCAGGCTCTGGCCGACCATGAATTGCAGCTCGGTGCGGAACAGGCCGATGCCGGCGCTGCCGGTGTCTTCGATGTGCGGCAAGTCGATCGCGAGACCCGCATTGATCATCAGCTCGACCTTCTGGCCGTCCTTGGTGACGCAGGGCCGGTCGCGCAGCGCCAGATACTGCGCCTGGCGGCGGGCCCGGAAGCGCACGCGCTCGGCGAAGGCCGCTTCGACCTCCTGCGATGGGCGCACATAGATCATGCCGGAGGTGCCGTCGACGATGACGGCGTCGCCGGGATCGGCGATACCAGGCGCGTTCGGGACTTCGCCGACCGCGGGAATGCCGAGCGCGCGCGCCACGATCGAGACGTGGGAATTGGCGGTGCCTTCCTCCAATATGATGCCGCGCAGGCGCTTGCGGTCATAGTCGAGCAGCGCCGCCGGGCCCATCGCGCGCGCGATGACGATGGCGTTGTCGGGCAATTGTTCGCGTGACGGCGCGTGATCCTGGCCGACCAGCTGTCGCATCAGGCGATAGCCGAGATCCTCGAGATCATGCAGCCGGTCGCGCAAATAGGGATCTGTCGAGCGCAGCATGCGCGCGCGGGTGTCGGATTGCACACGCTCGACGGCGGCTTCCGCCGTGAGGCCGGTGGCGACCGCCTCGTGCAGCTTGTGCGACCAGCCCTGGTCGTTGGCGAACATGCGGTAGGCTTCCAGCACCTCGCGATGCTCGCCGCCCTCGGCGACGTCGCCGCGCTCCAGCATGCGGTCGAGATCGGCGCGCAGCTTGGCGAGCGCGGTGTCGAGCCGCTTGATCTCCTTTGGCAGGTCCTCGGCGATGTAGTCCTTGATAACCACGCGCGGCTCGTGCAGCACGACATGGCCGAGTGCGATGCCTTCCGACAGGATGGCGCCGACCTTCTGCGCCGAATGGCGCGCCGCGGGCTCATGGCCTGGCTGGGCCAGCGCAGACAGCTCGCCGGAGGCGATCAGCTCCGCCAGCACCATCGCGGTGGTCTGAAGCGCCTCGAGCTCCTCCTCGACATAGTTGCGCTTGGCGCGATTCTGCACCACCAGCACGCCGAGCGTGTTGCCGGCGCGCAGGATCGGCACGCCGAGGAAGGAGTGGTAAATCTCTTCGCCGGTCTCCGGGCGGAACGAGAAGGCCGGATGGCTTTGCGCATCGCTTAGGTTGAGAGGCGTTGCCTCGCTCGCGACCAGGCCGACCAGGCCCTCATGGGCGCTGAGCACGGTGTGGTGCACCGCCTCGCGGTTGAGGCCTTCGGTGGCATAGAGCTCGAGCGTGTTGTCGACGCGCAGCACATAGACCGAGCACACCTCGGCCACCATGTTGGCGGCGATCAGCACCACGATCTTGTCCAGCCGCTCCTGGGCCGAGACCTGCTCCGCCATGGTTTCGCGGAGCCGTCTCAACAAGACGCGGGGACCTCCCGACGCGCTCCGCATGAACCGTCAATCTCCTCCGTCTGCCGGGGCCGAAAGGACCCGCGGCGGCTCGCCCAGAAATCCAGAAAAACAACAAATTTGCTCGTCCGGCGCCAGCCCCGGCGGTTGCCTGGGCCGAATCAGCACCGCCTCAACTGGGGCACAGTTTCTGGCAGCCCACCCAGTTCGCCGTATAGCGAATTGGGGCTTGTTTTGCCAAGCAAAACGCCTGCCAAACGCGAAAGTGTGGACACCTTCGCGTTTGCTGCGACCGCTAAGAGAAAATTAGCCTAAGCCTGATCGAGACCGTAGAGCGTGTGCAGGGTGCGCACCGCAAGCTCGGTATAGGCGGTGTCGATTAGAACCGAGAATTTGATCTCGGAGGTTGTAATGGCCCGGATGTTGATATTCCGTCCTGCGAGGGCCGAGAACGCCTGGGCGGCAACGCCGGCATGGCTGCGCATGCCGCTGCCGATCACCGAGATCTTGGCGACATCGGTAGCCGTGTCGAGCCGGGCATAATTGATCTGGCTCTTGGCCGCGGTAATCGTCTCCTTGGCCCTGGTGTAGTCGGCGGCCGGGACCGTGAAGGTGAGGTCGGTGGTCTTCCCGTCCTCGGAGACGTTCTGCACGATCATGTCGACGTTGATGTTGGCATTGGCGAGCGGGCCGAAGATCGACGCCGCCACGCCGGGCTTGTCCTCGATCTGGCGTACCGAGATCTGGGCCTCGTCCTTCGAAAAGGCGATGCCGGTGACGATGTGGCTTTCCATGATCTCCTCCTCGCTGCAGATCAGCGTGCCGGGCGGCTGGTTGGCATGCGGGTCGATATCCTCGGGCTTGTCGAAGCTCGAGCGGACGAAAATTGGCATGTTGTGGACCATGCCGAGTTCCACCGAGCGGACCTGGAGCACCTTGGCGCCCTGGGAGGCCAGCTCCAGCATGTCTTCAAATGCGATCTTGTCGAGCCGGCGCGCCTTCGGCACGATTCGCGGATCGGTGGTGTAGACACCGTCGACGTCGGTGTAGATGTCGCAGCGGTCCGCCTTCACGGCGGCGGCGATCGCCACGGCCGAGGTATCGGAGCCGCCGCGGCCGAGCGTGGTGATGCGGTTGGTCTCGGGGTTGATGCCCTGGAAGCCGGCGATCACGGCGACTTCCTTGCGCTCCCTGAAGCGCTTGATGATCTCGCTGCCGTCGATGCCCTCGATCCGGGCCGAAGCATGGGCGTCGCTGGTCGTGATCGGGATCTGCCAGCCCTGCCAGGAGCGGGCCTGGATACCCATGCCCTGAAGCACGATGGCAAACAGGCCGGACGTCACCTGTTCGCCCGAGGCGACCACGGCGTCGTATTCGCGCGCGTCGTGCATCGGCGAGGCCTCGGTGCACCAGGCCACCAGCTCGTTGGTTTTACCGGACATCGCCGAGACGACCACGGCCACTTCATGGCCGGCGTCGACCTCACGCTTCACATGGCGTGCGACGTTGCGGATACGTTCGATGTTGGCGACGGACGTGCCGCCGAATTTCATCACGAGGCGGCTCATGACGACGCGTGCATTCCTTCATAAGGATCAGTATGGTGGCCCGCACTGGACGGGCCTCGCGGACACCGACCGCGCGTATACATAGCGGCGGGGCCGGGGGCAAGCGGGTTCCTGCGGGGCAGGGTGCGGGGTAGTGGGTTAACCGAGATCATGGCGCGCTATATCGACGAGATCCTGCAGCCTGGCGAGAAGGTGCTGTATTCGACCAATGCGCACTGGATCTTCTATTTTCCGGCGATCCTGGCCTGGATCGTGGCGCTGGTCCTGTTCGTCCTGTCCCGGCAAACCACCGTCGAGGGGCTCGTCATGCTCTGTCTGGTTGCGGCCGGCCTGGTCGCTCTGGCGGCGCTGTACTGGACTGTGAAGGGCTGGTTCCATCGCTTTACCACCGAGACCGACGTGACCAATTTGCGGGTCGTGCACAAGACCGGCTTCATCAAGCGCCGCACCTTCGAGATGGCGCTGGACAAGGTCGAGAGCGTCGATGTCGATCAGACCATTCTTGGACGAATTCTCAACTACGGCGACGTGACGATTCGCGGCGTCGGCGAGGGGATCGAGACGATCAAGACCATCGCCTCGCCGCTCGCCTTCCGTAGTTCGATCACCACGCGGTAGGACCGCGCGTAACCATGAGCATGCAGCAAGATACTTCCGTAACCGCAAGCACCTCGCCGGGCTCGACCGTCGATGCCGCCGAGATCGCGAAATTCTCAAAGCTCTCGGTCGAGTGGTGGGATCCCAACGGCAAGATGGCACCGCTGCACCGGATCAACCCGCTGCGGCTCGGGTATATCCGCGATGCCGCCTGCCGCAAGTTCGAGCGCAACGCGCGCAGCCTCAACTGCCTCGGCGGTCTGCGCGTGCTCGACATCGGCTGTGGCGCCGGCCTGCTCTGCGAGCCGTTGTCGCGCCTGGGTGCGCAGGTCATCGGCGTCGATCCGTCGGTCAGCAACATCGCGGCCGCCAAGCTGCATGCCGACAAGGCGCACCTCGCGATCGACTATCGCTGCACCACGGTTGAGGAGATCGACCCGCGCGAGCGCTTCGACATCGTTCTGGCGATGGAGGTGGTCGAGCACGTCGTCGACGTCGGCGTTTTCCTGAAGCGCTGCGCCGCGATGCTGAAGCCGAACGGCCTGATGGTGGTCTCGACGCTGAACAGGAACTGGAAGAGCTTTGCGCTTGCCATCGTCGGCGCTGAATATGTCCTGCGCTGGCTGCCGCGCGGCACCCACGAGTGGAACAAGTTCGTCACCCCCGACGAGCTGACGAAATACCTGCTCGACAACCGCCTGGTCATCACCGAGCAGACCGGCGTCGTCTACAGCCCCTTCGCCGACAAATGGACCCTCTCGTCAGACATGGACGTGAACTACATGGTGGTGGCGGAAGGCATGGTGTGAGGCGTTGCCGCTTCCAAACATTCGGCGTCGTCCTGGCGAAAGCCAGGGTTTAGTTAGGCGAAAACTGATAATTACGAGTCTTCGCCAAACCACTCCCTGGGGTAATGGGTCCTGGATCTGCGCTTCGCTTGTCCAGGACGACACCGAATTCGTCAGGCAAGCATCGCACCGATGACATCCGCGTGATTGACCTGCTTGAGCGCGAGCGGCACGTTGACTCAACGTCCTCTCGCTCCCAGCGCAGTCCCACCCATGTTGACCATCGCCAGCCTCTGGATTCCCTTCACCGTCATTGCCGCGCTCGGCCAGGTCGCGCGCAATGCGATGCAGCGGTCGCTGACGAAGCCGCTGGGGACCTGGGGCGCAACCAATATCCGCTTCCTGTTCGGCTTTCCGTTCTCGCTGCTTTTCCTGGCGGTGGTGCTGGTCGCCACCGGCGATCATCTCGATATGCCGCCCGGTGTGTTCTGGCCGTGGCTCCTGCTCGGCGCGCTCAGCCAGATCGTCGCGACCGGCCTGATGCTGCTCGCCATGAACGACCGCTCCTTCGTGGTGACGACGGCCTATTTGAAAACCGAGGCGATCCAGACCGCCATCTTCGGCTTCGTCTTCCTCGGCGATCATCTGACATGGCTGAAGGTGCTTGCGATCGTGATCGCGACAATCGGCGTCGTCATCACCGCGCTGCGGCCCGGCGGCGAGAAGAGCTTTGCCGAATTGAAGCCGACCATCACCGGCCTCGTCGCGGCCGCGGCCTTCGCGCTCTCTGCGGTCGGCTTCCGCGGCGCCATCATCAACGTGCCTGATGTCTCGTTCGTGACTGCGGCATCGTTCACGCTGGTGCTCGGCCTGTTCGTGCAGACGCTGATCCTGACGGTCTATCTGCTCTGGCGGGCGCCAAAAGTGCTTCAGTCGATCCTGAGGCTTTGGAAGCCATCGCTGCTCGCCGGCTTCATGGGCGCCTTCGCCTCGCAGTTCTGGTTCCTGGCGTTCGCGCTGACGGCCGCCGCCAATGTCCGCACCCTCGCTTTGATCGAGGTGCTGTTCGCGCAAGGCGTGGCGTACTATTCGTTCAAGCAGCCGATCGCGCCGCGCGAGATTATTGGCATCGTGCTGATCGTGGTCGGCGTGGCGGTGTTGGTGGGAGTCTAATTCCGATCTTCCGGCAGCGTCGGCAGCGGCGACACCTCGATGCCTTCGTCGATCAGCGACTTGGCCTCGTCGGGCGAGGCCTCGCCATAGATCGGACGGTGCTCCTTGTCGCCGTAATGCATCGCGCGGGCTTCGGTGGCGAATCGCTCGCCGACATTGTCGGCGTTCTTCACGATGTGATCGCGCAGCTCTTTGAGCTTGGCGCGCAGCTCGCGCTCCTGCGCCATCAGCAGCGAGGTCGGTGCGGATTGCGCAGCTTCGGGCGCGGTCATCGTGGCGGTGGGCTCAGGCGGGGGCGTGGCGCGTCCGCGGCCCTTCTTGCCGACGATGCGCGGCGCCATGATCGCCTTGTCGACCTTGGCCGAGCCGCAAATCGGACAGGTCACGAGCTTGCGCTTCACCTGCTGGTCGTACGCGGCCGAGCTCTGGAACCAACTCTCGAAGTCGTGGCTCCGGTCGCAGCGGAGCGCGTAGCGGATCATGCCGATCCCCGCACCAGGTGCAGATGATCCGGCCCCGCCTTGGGGTCGGCGACGCCGAAGCGGCGGCCGTGCTGGAGTGAGGGTATCGCGCGGCGCGCGGTCTCGACCTTGGCCGGATCGATTTTTGCCATGATGATGCCGGGCTCGACATCGCCTTCGGCGAGGATCTCGCCCCAGGGATCGATGATCAGCGAATGGCCATAAGTCTCGCGCTTGTTCTCGTGCAGGCCTGCCTGTGCCGCGGCGAAGATGAAGCAACCGGTCTCGATCGCGCGCGCACGCAACAGCACGTGCCAATGCGCCTCGCCGGTCTTGCGGGTAAAGGCCGAGGGCACCGTGATGAAGTACGCGCCGCTTTCGGCCAGCGCGCGGTAGAGCGCGGGGAAGCGCACGTCATAACAGATCGTCAGGCCGACGCGGCCCCAGGGCAGGTCGGAGATCACGGCCGTCTCGCCCGGCTGGTAATTGGCGGATTCGCGATAGCTCTCGCCGTCAGGCAGCTCGATATCGAACATGTGGATCTTGTCGTAGCTCGCGAGCACATTGCCCTCGGGCCCGATCAGGAACGAGCGGTTGACCGCTTTCTCGTCCGAAAAGCGCAGCGCCAGCGAGCCGACATGGATGTGGATCTTCAGTTCCGCCGCGAGCGCCCGGTACGCCCTCAGCGAGCTGTCGTCGTCTTGGCTCTGGAGGTGCTCGAACAGGGCCTTGCGGTTGAGCTGCATCATGTTGCTGACTTCGGGCGTCTGCACGTAGTCGGCGCCATTGGCTACAGCCTGGCGGATCAGCCTGGTGGCCTGCGCGAGGCTGGGCTCGGGCATCAGGCCGGTGCGCATCTGCACCATAGCCGCCGTGAAGGTCCTGTTGTCGCTCATGACTCCGCCTTGACGCTTTCGAGCATGCCGTCGAGCTTGCCTTCGCGATCGAGCGCGTAGAGCTCGTCGCAGCCCCCGACATGGGCTCCGCCGATCCAGATCTGAGGGAAGGTCGAGCCCTCGCCGGCGCGATCGTACATCTCCTGGCGCCAGGACGGGTTCTTGGCGATATCGAACTCCGTGAACGTCGCCTTCTTGCGGGTCAGCAGCGACTTGGCGGCGGAACAATAGCCGCAGCCCGGCCTCGTGTAGATCTCGACAGCAGCGGTCATCTTGTCTGGCGCTCTCATGTCATGAATTCATTGAATTATATGGGACTTCACCGGCTCTCGACAACCCGGGCAAACACCAGCACGTCCACTTGCGCCGCTTTGGCCCGGAGCAGGGCCCGCGCACACGCATCCAGCGTCGCGCCCGACGTCAGGACGTCGTCGATGAGGACAATGCGCCGACCCTGGACGTCCGCCTGGCGGTCGGGGGATACCTGGAATGCGCCCTGCACATTGGTGGCGCGCTGGGCCCGCGACAGGCCGATCTGCTGCTCGGTCGCGCGTACCCGGCGCAGCACCTCAGCCTTCACTTTCACTCCGCTCTGCCGCTCGATGATCCGCGCCAGCGCCCCGGACTGGTTGTAACGGCGGCGCCAGGCCCTTCGCCAATGCAGGGGAACGGGCACCAGCATGTCAGCCTCGGCGAGCAGTTCGCCGCCCGCGCGCGCCATCCAGCGGCCCATGGCGGGCGCCAAATCCGTGCGATCCTGGTATTTCAGCGCATGCACCAGGGTGCGCGCGACGTCGTCATAACGCACCGCGGCGCGCGCCCGCTGGTAGGCCGGCGGGCTCGCGATCGCCTCCATCGACAGCATGTCGGGCCCGGGATCGTACACAAAAGGAATGCCGAGCCGCGGGCAGTAGGGCCGTTCGATGAACGACAGCCGCGCCCAGCACGCCGCGCACACGCCCTCGCCGTCGACCGGCTCGCGGCAGGACACGCACAGCGTCGGCAGCGCGATGTCGAGTGCAAGCCTTGGCAGATGCGCCATCACACCTCGGCAGGCCTGAAGCGCGCCGCGCAAATGGCTGGAAATGGAGCGTGGTGGTGATGCCTCGGCGTCCATTGGGCAAGGCTAGCGCCGTCCTGCGCCACGCTCAAGTCAATGGGCTGTTCTCGTCCGCGCCCGGCCTACGGCTCTTTCGGCAGCACGGGCCGGAAGAACGATCGCTCATAACGGCGAAAGCAGCGCGTTTGCCTTGCGAACTCGATCGCTTTCTGGACGTCCGGATCTTCGGCGCTGTCCTTCCGATATTGTTCGTACGCCGCGAAGCTCGGGAAGCTGAACATCGCGAGGGCGACGTCGCTGGCGCCTTCCGATGGCAGGAAGTACCCGTGGTGGATGCCGCCGAATCTTGGCACTAGTTCCAGCCACATCCTGCCATAGGCTTCGAATTCGGCGAGCTTGTCCGGGGGGATCTCGTATCGCAGATAACAGGTGATCATCGTTTGACGCTCCGGCGCCGCGGGCCTGGTGCGGATTGCTAGTTTGGAACACGGGGGCCGGTGTCGGCTCCATGAGGCAAGGCTAGCGCCGCGCGCAGTGGATTGCCAGAACCAGCATGATCGGCGTAACCAGCGGCATGGCTCAAGACCCACAAACCCCGCCCGCTTTGTTCGATCGTGCTTTGCTGCGCGCGCGACAGCGCCGCGCGCAGGCGCAAGGTGCCGCGAGCTTCCTGCTGGATCGGGTCGCCGAGGACATCTCCGACCGGCTTGCCGCGGTAATGCGGGAGTTTCACACGGCGGCCGATCTCTGGACGCCCGGCGAGGGTCTCGCGGTGCTGCGCGCGCGACTGCCCTCGATCGAGCGCATTGAGCTCGATGCGTCGGGTGCGGAGAAGCTACCCTTTGCACCGGAGAGCCTCGATCTCGTGGTCTCGGCGCTGGCGCTGCAATTCGCCAACGATCTGCCGGGTGTGCTCGCGCAGATCCGTCGCGCGCTGAGGCCGGACGGGCTGCTGCTGGCGGCGATGATCGGCGGCGACAGCCTGACCGAGCTGCGCCAGGCCTTTGCCGCCGCCGAGGCCGAATGCGAGGGCGGCGTATCGCCGCGAGTCGCACCGTTCGCCGATCTGCGCGACGTTGGCGCGCTGTTGCAGCGGGCGGGGTTTGCGCTGCCGGTCACCGATGTCGACCGCGTCGTGGTGCGCTACGCCAACGCGTTCGCGCTGATGCAGGATATCAGGCGCATGGGCGCCGCCAATGTGCTGATCGAGCGGCGACGCACGCCCAGCCGGCGATCGACGCTGCTGCGGATGGCTGAAATCTACGCGGAACGCTTTGCCGACGCCGACGGCCGCATCCGTGCGACATTCGACATCATCTGGCTTTGCGGCTGGGCGCCGCATGCGAGCCAGCAGCAGCCGCTCAAGCCTGGATCAGCGAAGGCGAGCCTGGCGGAAGCGGTGAAGAAGGCCGGAGGGACGTAAGCTCTTTCCGCCGTCATGGCCGGCATGCCGTCCGAGGGACGGCGTCGCTTCCGCTCGCCTATGTCCCGGCCATCCACGCCTCTCGGTTCAGCACGAAGATCGTGGATGCCCGGGACAAGCCCGGGCATGACGCCGAGAGTGTGGTGCCCGCTTCGAATTCACATCAACAAATCAATCAAATGCGGGATCAGCGGAATGTCCGCGGGCGGCATGGGATAGTCGCGCAGCTTGTTGGCGCGAACCCAGGCCAGGGCCTGGCCTTCGCGCGGCGTGACCTGTCCCTCCCAGCGCCGGCAAATGAAGAGCGGCATCAGGAGGTGGAAGGTCTCGTAGCCGTAGCTCGCGAACGTCAGCGGCGCCAGACAGGGTTCGGCGACGGTGATGCCGAGCTCCTCGTGGAGTTCGCGGATCAGGCTCTGTTCCGGCCGCTCGCTGGGCTCGCACTTGCCGCCGGGAAATTCCCAAAGGCCGGCCAGCGTCTTGCCCTCGGGGCGCTGCGCGATCAGGACGCGCTTGTCGGCGTCGACCAGCGCGCAAGCCACCACGAGCGTCAGTTTGAGATCAGCCATGCCGCTTTCATTAGCCGCAATCGCCGTGCGGTTCTACCGGCTCGGCCGGCGATATTTCAGCTGCATGGATACTGTACGGCGGAGGAAACGCGTGGAAACAGGTAATAGTTCTCGCCGATCGGGATAGTCCCGGTGATCGCATAGCCAAGGTTGGGCGTGTATTGATACGTCACCTCGCCGAGTATCAACGATGTGTTGGAAGGTGAGGGCGTGCCGAGGGCCGCTGGCAAAATCACCTGCTGAGCTACTGGCCGCGCGGTGCCGTTGAGTGCTTTGCTCCAGGTCACCGTCGCTTTGCCGCTGGCGTCCGTGGATACTTCCGACACGACTACCGTCGTATTCGCTGAGGCATAGGGAGCGATCGTCACCGCCGATGCTCCAAGCATGGTGCTTAGCGATGCATCGGTGACGCACGCGTTTCGTGACACCAGGTCCGCGACCGTGTGGGCGGTTTCGCTGACCTTGACGCTGATGGCGAGCCCGTTCCCGAGTTCGACGCCGCCCACATAGAGCAGCAGCATGAACGGCACCACAATCGCGAATTCCACCGCGGCCACCGCGCGCGTGTCGGCCCACAAGTTTCGCACGTAATGAAGCATCCGGCTCATGAGTTGACAAAGGCCTCGTTCATGAAAGCCGTGGATGACATGATCAGGCGTTTGCCATTCGACTGGTTCGCCAGATTGAAGCCGAGCGGACCTAGGAAAACCGGCCATTGATACATCACCCGCACGACAACGATGTCGCCCTGATTGCCGGGGTTGAATTTCCAGACGTTCGTCACGTTGCCGCTGCCGTCAAACGTCAGGGCTGGCGCGCCAGTGTTCGCCGAAGACCATGATCCGGCTACTTGGACGTCGATCATCATCTTGCTGCAGTCGAACAAGATCACAACGTTGGAGCAGACTGCAGTGGCAAACTGGGCTTGGGTCATGCTCGCGGCCTGCGCCTGCCCCGTCAGGATCGCCCGGCTCGATTGGTTCACCACTTGCTCCAGGAGCTGCTGGGCAAAGAAAACAAGGAAGGTCTGGATGATTCCGAGCAACAAAGCGATGAATGCCGGACCGATCAGCGCGAACTCGACCGCGGTTGCGCCGTTCCGGTCGGCAAGGAACGCGCGCCAGCGGCGGCGTTTGGTTGTGGGCACGGCGTGCGCGGCGGTCATGACTGCTTTCTCTACTGGGTCAGGCGCGGATCGGACGCGACCTTCAGGAACAGGCTCTGGAGCGCGGACGTAATGTCGTCGTCGGTCGCCACCTTTTTGTACAAATCGGGCGACGAGGCGCAGGCTTGCAGATTTGTCTCGATCTGGCTGGTCGAGCCGGTGGACGTGCTGTTGAAGGGGTAGATCCATGAATCGTACCAGCCGTTGGATGTATGTAGCGCCGAGTCGTCGTATTCGGTGTAGATCACCGCGATACGGATCTTCCTGTTCTTGATGGTGGTGCAGATCGCGGGGTCGAGCGGTTGCTGGCAGCGCTTACCAGTGAGTTTCTTATTGCAGGAGTTCGTGTACGGGTCGGTCGTGATGTTCACGTCCTCAAGGCCGTCGGTAACGAGGAAGACGACTTCCTGTGGCGTATCGTTGGCGACATTGGTGCCGTTCCCCGGAGTCGGCATGATCTTGTTGAGAGCGCTTAATCCGCCCGCAATGCTGGTGTCGGCGTCGCTATTATTGTTCGACGATGTCAGCCAGTTGTTCTTGTAGACCGGCAGGACCTGAATGTTGTCGGCCTTGCTCTGGATGGTCGCTACCGTGTAGCTGGTCGTTGTGGCAGGCGTCGTGGGAGTTCGCACCACCCCAGGTTTTCCGGAAGGTGCGAAGACCGCCGAACTGCTGCCGCTTGTCGGAGAATTGTTTAGAGCAGTATCGAAGGTATAGATCGCAACCCCATACGTATTTCTGTTGATGCTCGATATCTGATAGGCCGTATTCATCAGCGATTTGACCGCTTGCGTTACCCGATCGATCCGTAACGTGAGGCCAAGATTGCGAGCAAGTTGGTAGTTATCAATCCCGCCTGGATTGCCCAGATTGTCCGCGGCAGGATTAGTCTGGTGGCATGCGAATCCGCATCCTTTCGTCCCGGTCGATGAATCGACCTGCTTTTGCGTGTTCGCGATCAGCGTTTTGATGTCGCTCGAGGTCGCGCCGATCGCCATGGAAGGCGAGGCGTCCAGCAAGAGATAGAAATCGATGTTGGGCGCGCCCTGGTTGCGTGTCGCTGCCTGGCCTGCGAACGGCCAACTCACCTGCTTGAGCACGCTCGGGAAGGCGTTGTTTGCGGCCGCAGTGTAGCAAACCTGGACGTTGCGAACGACTTGGTTGTTTGAGTTGACAGGGTCAGCAAAGACAGAGTCCAGGCCGGGGCAGGGAGCGTAGGTACAGTAGCCCGTTGTGGAGTCGGGTTTGCTGCAATTGACGGTGACCGTGAGAGTTGGCGGTGCGGCCAGGTTGTTGTTGCTGACCAGGCCATTCGCGGTGATGTTGAAAACGTTCTTCGCTGTGGTTTGGGCGACCTGCGGGCTCTTCTGCATCATCGTCGAGGTGACGGCGGCGACGGCGGCAGCATCGACGGCAGAGTCGAGATCAACCTTCATGTGCTGCGTATGCGTATAGTCCAGCGCCATCCCGAGCAGAAAGATTGTCGGAACCATCACAATTGCAAACATCACGGCGACGTTGGCCTTGCGATTTCTGGCAAAACGATACAACCAAGCCCGAAGCATGATCTTCATCCTAATCGCCGTGGGTCCCGGCAGAGGCAATTTCTCTGGCCGATCGGGGATCGAGGACCGGGAGCGCAACCGGGCGGCCTCTGACGACCTCTCGGCAGAGCGGAACTTTGAAGATGGGCTGTTAAGTAAAGCTTACGCCGATGTCGCGAACATGGGTGGCCGAAAATCCGACGCTGCCGGATCGAGCGGCATCATTAACGAAAGCTAAAGGCAGCCAGGAAATTGAAGCGAGCTCCTCGCCCGGCTGCATGCTGGACCTCGTTCTCCGGTGGAGAACCAAGAGAGGGACATCAGATTCACGACCTGTAATCCCCGTTGATCGCGACATACTCCTTGGTGAGGTCGCAGGTCAGTACGCGGTCGCGGCCCTTGCCGAGGCCGAGCGAGACCTTGATCGCGATCTCCGGCGCCTTCATCGCTTCCGACACCTGCGCCTCGTCATAGGACGGATCTCGCGCGCCGCTCCTGGCGACGCGGATGCCGTTGAAGGAGATCGAGAGCTTGTCGCGGTCAGCCGGCTCGCCGGCCTTGCCGACCGCCATCACCACGCGGCCCCAATTGGCGTCCTCGCCGGCGATTGCGGTCTTCACCAGCGGCGAGTTCGCGATCGACATCGCGATCTTGCGCGCCGAGGCCTTGGTCTTGGCGCCCTCGACGGTGATCTCGACCAGCTTGCGCGCGCCTTCGCCGTCGCGGGCCACTTGCTCGGAAAGATTGGCGAGCACCTGGTTGAAGGCCTTGACGAAGGCTTTCAGGCGCGGGTCGGTGGCGCGACTGATCTTCGGCGCGCCGTGTTCCGCAGCAGCACCGGTGGCAAAGGCCAGCAGCGTGTCCGAGGTCGAGGTGTCGCCGTCGATCGTGACCGCGTTGAAGGTGTCCTCGACGCCGCTTTTGAGCAGCGCCTGCAGCGCGGCAGGCGCGATCGGTGCGTCGGTGAAGATGAAGGACAGCATCGTCGCCATATCGGGCGCGATCATGCCGGCACCCTTGGCCATGCCGTTGATGGTGACCTTGGCTTTGCCGAGCTTCACGGTCGCGGTCGCGACCTTCGGGAAGGTGTCGGTGGTCATGATCGCCTTGGCGGCGGCGAGATAATCGCCGGCCTCGGCGGTTTCCGCGAGCCTCCCGAGCACGCCGTCGAACTTGGTCGCATCCAGCGGCTCGCCGATCACGCCGGTCGAGGCCAGGAAGATCTCACCCTCGGTGCATCCGACGGCCTTGGCCGCGATCTTCGCGGTCAGTGCCGTGGAGCTGCGGCCGGTCTTGCCGGTGAAGGCATTGGCGTTGCCGGAATTGACCACCAACGCGCGGGCCTTGCCGCCTTTCAGTTTGGCGCGGCACCATTCCACCGGCGCGGAGGGACATTTCGACTTGGTGAAGACGCCTGCGACCGCGGTGCCCTTGTCCATCACCGCCAGCAGCACGTCGGTGCGGTTCTTGTAGCGAATGCCGGCTTCGGCCGTCGCGAGACGGACCCCCGCGATCACGGGCATGTCGGGAACGTGTTTCGGGGCGAGGGGGGAAACGGAGGAGGACATCGGGGCGCCTTGGTGGGATCTGGACATGCAGATGCCCGGCGCGGGGGCCGGGCATCACAAAGGCTTAGATACTCTTCACGTCACCGAAGTGACAGCGAATTCTTACTTCTTCGCCGGGGGCGCCATCTTGCTGTCGGACGGCTTGGCGTCAGCCGGCTTGGCCGCATCGGCCGGCTTGGCGTCCTTTGCCGCATCCGCCGGCTGGTCCAGCCGCTCGACCTTGGCTTCCGCGCGCAGCTTGGCGACGTAATCGGCCTGGGCCTTGCGGGTGACATACTGCTCGATCTGCGCCTTGACCTGCTCGAAGTCCGGCGCCTTGCGGCTGCGCTTTTCCTCGACCTTGATGACGTGCCAGCCGAACTGCGACTTCACGGGGTCGGAGATCTTGCCCGGCTCGAGCGCGAAGGCGACCGCCGAGAATTCCGGCACCATCTGCTCCTTGGTGAAGAAGCCGAGGTCGCCGCCGTCGGCCGAGCCCGGATCCTTGGACTTCTTCTTGGCGAGTTCGGCGAAATCGGCGCCCTTGTCGAGTTCGGCCTTCACCGCCTTGGCCTCGTCCTCGGTCTCGACCAGGATGTGGCGGGCGTGCACTTCCTGCTCGCCGGTGATCTGCTTGGAGGCCTCCTCATAGACCTTCTTCATGGCATCCGGGGTGGTGGCGGCCTTGCCCTCGCCGGCGAGCAGGCTGTCCATCAGCAGGCGGTTGCGGGCGAACGCGAGCCGCTTCTTGAACTCCTCGCCCTCGGCGAGCTTCTTGTCCTCGGCGGCCTTGCCGACGATCTTCATGTCGATCAGGAAGGACAGGACGTTCTCGTCCTTGGTCGCCGGGTCCATCTGGGCGAGGCTCGGCCCGAGTTCCTCTTCGGCCATGGCGACGTCGCTCTTCTTGATTTCCGCGCCATTGACCTTCGCCAGCACCGGATCGTCGGCAGCCCGGCCGGGACCCGCGATCAGCGCCAGCGCAAGGCAGCCCACGAGGGCGGTGGCGAGGCCGAAGCGCAGGCCGGTTCTGGTTACCGGGAACGAGGTGGTCATGGAAAATCCTTTTGTTGAAGCAGGGGGCTGCTCGAGCGGGGCGGACACTCGCCCAATTCAGGGGGCCTTGGCAACGCGAAAAGTCTGTCAAAATGATGAATTAGCCGCAATGCACCCGCCGTTGACAAGGCCCTGACCGGGCCATATCTCTGCCCGGTCGCGTCCATGCGATGGCGTTTATTTTGCTGCGTTTTTGGCCGTTGAACCCAGACTTGCCCAACTCCCACCCATATGGCGGATGGACCCCCCGCAGACGGGGCTCTGGCGCCCAGCAGGCGTCACGGTGAGTTGATAGGCAGGCGGGTGACAACCTCTTGGCTGCAACGCGAACGCGGTTGAATCGCGAACACAGGAACTAAGCATGATCGGCGCGCTCGCCCGCAAGTTTTTCGGCTCCGCCAACGACCGGCGGGTGAAGGGATATCAGTCCCGCGTCAACGCGATCAACGCGCTGGAGCCCGAGGTCTCGAAACTCTCCGACGAGGCCCTCAAGGCCCGCACCGTCGAGTTCAGGAAGCAGCTCGCCGAGGGCAAGACCCTTGACGACCTGCTGGTCCCCGCTTTCGCCACGGTCCGTGAAGCCGCCAAGCGGACGCTCGGCCAGCGCCATTTCGATGTCCAGCTGATCGGCGGCATGGTGCTGCACGAGGGCGACATCGCCGAGATGAAGACCGGCGAAGGCAAGACCCTGGTCGCAACGCTCGCGGTCTACCTCAACGCGCTCGCCGGCAAGGGCGTCCACGTCGTCACGGTCAACGACTACCTCGCCCGCCGCGACTCCGCCTGGATGGGCCAGATCTACGGCTTCCTCGGCCTGACCACCGGCGTGATCGTGCACGGCCTCGACGATTCCGAGCGCAAGACGGCCTATGCCTGCGACATCACCTACGGCACCAACAACGAATACGGCTTCGACTATCTGCGCGACAACATGAAGTACCGGCTCGAGGACATGGTCCAGCGGCCGCACTTCTACGCGATCGTCGACGAAGTCGACTCCATCCTGATCGACGAAGCGCGCACGCCGCTGATCATCTCCGGCCCGCTCGACGACCGCTCCGACTTCTACAACACCATCGACGGCTTCCTGCCCAAGCTCGACAAGTCCGACTACGACGTCGACGAGAAGCAGCGCACGGTGACGCTGACCGAAGCCGGCATGGAGAAGATCGAGACGCTGCTGCGCGATGCCGGCCAGCTCAAGGGTGAATCGCTCTACGACGTCGAGAACGTTTCCGTCGTGCACCACATCAATCAGGCGCTGCGCGCCCACACGCTGTTCACGCGCGACAAGGACTACATCGTCCGCGACGACGAGGTCGTCATCATCGACGAGTTCACCGGTCGCATGATGCAGGGCCGCCGCTATTCGGAAGGCCTGCATCAGGCCCTGGAAGCCAAGGAGCACGTGCAGGTCCAGCCGGAAAACCAGACGCTGGCCTCGATCACCTTCCAGAACTATTTCCGGATGTACGAAAAGCTCGCGGGCATGACCGGCACGGCGCTGACCGAAGCCGACGAATTGTTCGACATCTACAAGCTCGAGGTCGTGGAGATCCCGACCAATTTGCCGGTCGCCCGTCTCGACGAAGACGACGAGGTCTATCGCACCCAGAACGAGAAATACGCCGCGATTCTGGCCGAGATCGAGCGCGCCAATGCGCGGCTGCAGCCGGTGCTGGTCGGCACCGCCTCGATCGAAAAATCGGAAGTGATCGCCGAATATCTCAAGAAGCACGGCTATCGGCAGATCGATTTCGGTAACGAAAATTCGATGCAGAAGCTGTACGCGGCGGCCCGCGCCGGCAAACCGGCAAAGCTGTTCGCGGTGCTCAACGCGCGCTTCCACGAGCAGGAAGCCTACATCGTCGCGGAAGCCGGCGTCCCCGGCGCGATCACGATCGCGACCAACATGGCCGGCCGCGGCACCGACATCAAGCTCGGCGGCTCGCTGGAAATGCGCATCCAGCAGGAGGCCGCTTCGATCGAGGACGAAGCCGAGAAGGCCTTGAAGATCGAGCAGATCAAGGCCGACATCGAGCACTTCCGCGACATCGTGCTGAAGGCCGAGGAAGAGGTCGAGATCGAGCCCGCGAAGGGTTCGAAGCCCGCCAAGACCGTGAAGAAGCCCGGCGGCCTCTACATCATGGGCTCCGAGCGCCACGAATCCCGCCGCATCGACAACCAGCTCCGCGGCCGCTCCGGCCGTCAGGGCGATCCCGGCCGCTCGAAATTCTTCCTGTCGCTGGAAGACGATCTGATGCGCATCTTCGGCTCGGATCGCCTCGACAGCATGTTGCAGCGTCTCGGCCTGCAGGAGGGCGAGGCCATCATCCATCCCTGGATCAACAAGGCGCTCGAAAAGGCGCAGCAGAAGGTCGAGGCGCGCAACTTCGATATCCGCAAGAATTTGCTCAAGTTCGACAACGTCCAGAACGACCAGCGCAAGGTGATCTTCGACCAGCGCGTCGACCTGATGAAGGACGACAGCGTCGCCGAGACCGTCGCCGACATGCGCCACGCCTTCATCGACGACCTCGTCTCCAAGCACGTGCCCGAGCATGCCTATGCCGAGCAGTGGGACGTCGCGGGCCTGAAGGAAGAGCTCAAGCGCGTGCTCGATCTCGACCTGCCGGTCGAGGACTGGGCCAAGGAAGAGGGCATCGCCGACGAGGAGCTGCTCACGCGCATCGAGACCCGCGCCGACGAGCACATGGCCGCAAAGGTCGCGCAATGGGGTCCCGACGTGATGCGTTACGTCGAGAAGACCATCCTGCTGCAGACGCTCGACCATCTCTGGCGCGAGCATCTGATCATGCTCGACCATCTGCGCCAGGTCATCGGCCTGCGCGGCTACGGCCAGCGCGATCCGCTGCAGGAGTACAAGACCGAGGCGTTCAACCTCTTCCAGGAGATGAGCGCGCATCTGCGCGAGGCCGTCACGGCGCAGCTGATGCGGGTCGAGATCGTGCCGCCGGAGCAGGAAGCCCCGGTGCTGCCGCCGATGGAAGCGCACAAGTTCGACCCGAACACCGGCGAGGACGAAATGGCGCTCGCGAGCGTCACGCTCGGAGCGCAGGCCACCGACGCGGCGTTGCGCGATCCCAAGAACCCGGCAAGCTGGGGCAAGATCGGCCGCAACGAGGATTGCCCCTGCGGCTCAGGCAAGAAGTACAAGCACTGCCACGGGCGGTACGCTTAGCGATCAGGTGTGAGGTGCGACGTCGGCGCCTCACATTCCACTGTCGTCGCCCGGTTTAGCCGGGCGACCCAGTACGCCACGGCTTCTCGGTTCAATCACGTCAGTCTCTGGAATACTGGATCGCCCGATTAAATCGGGCGATGACATCGAGTATGGGGCGCGCGGCTCCATCTCCTTCGCCGGGACGACCGTGTGGAGAGAGCTTGCTAAACACGCCAGCTCAATTCGAGCTGTCGATCAAGCTCTCCAGCAGCCGCTTCAATTCGCTCGTCGATTTGTCGCCGTAGCTCTCGAGGATGTGCTCTTCCTGGTCGACCGCGAGCGAGTTGAGCTTCTTGCTCAGCACCTTGCCGCGATCGGAGATGAACATCAGGACCTTGCGGCGGTCGTTCGGGTCCTGCACGCGGTAGACCAGCGTGTCCGAGACCATGCGATCGATCATCTTGGTCAGCGTCGGATGGTTGAGCAGCACGGCATCCGCGAGCTCTCCCATCGAATGGCCGTTGCCATCCGACAGGACTTTCAGAATGCGCCACTGCTCGACGGGCACGCCTTCCTTGCTCAACCGCAGTTCGAGCTGCCGGTTGATCTCCCGGTTGGCTTGCGCGAGCAGGTACGCGAGGTGTTCGGTGATCGGGGTGTTCGGTTTTGCCACGGCTAAGACTTTGTCTTGACCCAAATGAGTGAATGTCTTGCAATCGATGCTGCATCTATATGCACTTCAATTCTTGAATATTCAATATTTTCAAAATAGGATATTGCCCAACAATAGGGCGGGTGCCGCGGCCGCCTGCTGAATGAGCTTTCAAGTCTGGTATCAGACAGGAGTTGGCGTGCGCGCGACGGTAAACTTCCCGGCTCACGGCGGTCCGGCGTTACCGCCGTCCTTGCTGTTCAGGAATCTGTCGCCCGCGGCAGCGGATTTCGACCTGTCGCCGGCTGATGCGCATTTCATGAAGCGCCGCGGCGCACACAACAAGCTCCGCATCGGGGGCTTCATTTGCTGCACCGGCTCGCCCGGTGTCTGGGGCCCGTGCGCGACAAGCAGCGCGCAGCTCGCGGTCGCCGAGATCAACAGGCGCGGCGGCATTCTCGGGCGCGAGATCGAGCTTTCGATCTACGATGCCGGCGGGCCGCTCGACGGGATTCTGAGCCGCGCCGAGCAGGCGATCGCTTCCGATGAGATCGACCTCATCGTGGGACTGCATACCAGCGCGGTGCGTGTGGCGCTGCGCAAGGTCACGACCCGCCACCGTATCCCCTACATCTATACGCCCGTCTACGAGGGCGGCGAGCAGACGCCGGGTGTCATGGCGATCGGCGAGACGCCGCGCTGGCAGAGCCGCCCCTCCATCCACTGGCTTGCCGACGTCAAGAAGGCGGCGCGCTGGTACCTGATCGGCAGCGATTATGTCTGGCCCTGGCAGTCGCACCGCGCGGTGAAGCGCTACATCAAGGAGGCCGGCGGCCATGTCGTCGGCGAAGAGTTCGTTCCCCTCGGCGAAGACAACCACGAGCCGCATCTGGAGCGCATCCGTGCCGCGAGGCCTGACGTCGTCCTGATCTCGTTGATCGGCACCGACAGCATCACGTTCAATCGCGCGTTCGGCGAATGCGGCCTCGGCGCCACGACGCTGCGGCTGGCCGGGGCGATGGACGAGACCGTGCTGCTCGGAATCGGCGCCGACAACAGCGAAAATCTGTTCTGTGCCTCCGGCTATTTCCCGGGCATCGGATCGCGGGCCAACGACGACTTCCAGAGCCGCTATCGCGCGATGTTCGGACCGAACGGCCCCCCGATCGGCTCGCTCGGTCAATCCAGCTATGAGGGACTGCGCTTCCTTGAGGCCGTGGCAAACAAGGCGGGCACGTTGGCGATGGGGCCCATGCTCGCGGCCGGCCGCAACATCGTCTATGGCGGCGCGCGCGGCCCCGTCACCGTCAGGAACGGTCATACCCGGATGCAAATGTATCTCGCCGGCGCGGATGGCCTCGATTTCAAGCTGATCAAACCGATCTGACGCCGGCGCCCCATCTGCAAACGCCCGAATCCAAAATAATACTTGAAAAGGAAAATATTTCCGTCTGTAATATCAAGGTAGAGCCGATGGGCGCGCCCGCACACGCGCGCCAATGAGGCTCCAATGCCAGGGATTCCAATTCCAGGGATCAAGAAGCCTTTGAGGAGAGCGCCGTGACAGTTGTCCTTCCCACGCCAGCCCAATTGCGCAGTGTCGCCGACCAGTGCGGCCTTTCGCTGACCGACGACGATGTCGCCTCGTTCCGCGGTCTGATGCAGGGCTCGATCGAGGCCTACAATCTCGTCGGAGCCATGCCGGACGAGGTGCCGGAGGTCAAATATCCGCGCACGCCGGGCTATCGGCCCTCGCCGGAAGAGAACCCGCGCAACGCCTGGTATCGCAAGTCGACCGTGAAGGGGGCGGCGAGTGGCAAGCTCAAGGGCAAGACGGTCGCCCTGAAAGACAACATCATGCTCGCCGGTGTTCCCATGATGAACGGCTCGGCGACGCTCGAAGGCTACGTGCCCGATTTCGACGCCACCATCGTCACCCGCATGCTCGATGCGGGCGCCGAGATCGCCGGAAAAGTCCATTGCGAATCCTTCTGCATGTCCGGCGGCAGCCACACCAATGCGGTCGGCGCCGTCCACAATCCGCACAAGATGGGCTATTCGGCCGGCGGCTCGTCGTCAGGCAGCGGCGTCGTCGTCGCGCTCGGCGAAGTCGACATGGCGATCGGCGGCGACCAGGGCGGTTCGATCCGCATGCCGTCCTCGTTCTGCGGCACCTATGGCATGAAGCCGACCTGGGGCCTCGTGCCCTACACCGGCATCATGCCGATCGAGGTGTTCGTCGACCACACCGGCCCGATGACGGCGACCGTCGCCGACAACGCGCTGCTGCTGGAGGTGCTGGCCGGCGACGACGGCTACGACCCCCGCATCAAGGCGCCCAAGGTCGAGGAGTACACCAAGGCGCTCGGCCAGGGCGTCAAGGGCATGAGGATCGGCATCCTCAAGGAAGGCTTTGAGCAGGCGACGGCCGAAGCCGCCGTGAACGAGAGCGTGCGCGAGGCCGCAAAGCGATTCAAGGATTTGGGCGCCACGGTCGAGACCGTTTCGATCCCGATGCATCTCATGGGTCCCGCGATCTGGACGCCGATCGGCACCGAGGGCATGACCCAGACCATGATGTATGGCGACGGCTATGGTCTGTCCCGCTCCGATCTCTACTCGACCACGCTGATGGACTTCCATCGCGGCTGGCGGCGGCAGGCGGATTCTCTGTCCGAGACCACAAAGCTGTTCCTGCTGCTCGGCACCTACATCAACAACACCTTCGGTCCGCGCTATTACGGCAAGGCTCTCAACATCTCCCGACGCCTGACCGCGGCTTACGACAAGGCCTTCAAAGACTACGATTTGCTGCTGCTGCCGACGACGCCGATGAAGGCGACGAAGCTGCCGGAGCCCACGGCCAGCCGCGAAGACTATGTCGCGCGTGCGCTGGAGATGATCTCCAACACCGCGCCGTTCGACATCACCCATCATCCGGCGATGTCGCTGCCCTGCGGCATGGTCGACGGCCTGCCCGTCGGCCTGATGCTGGTCGGCCGCATGTTCGAGGAATCCACCATCTACCGCGCCGCCCACGCCTTCGAGCAGATCGGCGACTGGAAGAAGATGTGAGCGAGGGACTCATGCAGACGGACGTAACAGGGAAGCGTTTTCGGACGCGTCAAGACATCAAGCCGGAGCCCCGTTCCGATTCCTTCGGAACCGGAAAGGCTCCGGCGCATGGCTAACGCGTTCGTCGCGGCGTTCGAGATCCTGAGCTTTGGTGCGATCATCGTCCTGATCGTGCTGGGGCTCGGGATCATCGCCAGCATGATGGGCATCTTCAACTTCGCGCAGGGCGAGTTCGTCCTGCTCGGGGCCTACATCACCTATCTTGCCTACGCCAATGGCCTGCCGATCTGGGCCGGCATGGTCGCCGCACCATTCATTGTCGGCGCGCTCGGCTTCGTGCTGGAGGCGCTGATCATCCGACGCTTCTACGCAGCCCCCATCGTCGCCATGCTCGGCACCTATGCGCTCGGCCTGATCATCCGCGAATCCGTGCGCGGCTTGATCGGCGGCTTCTATCTCACCGTGCCGGAGCCGATCGGCGGCTCGATCGATATCGGTGCCATGCACATCTCGGCCTGGCGCTTCACCATCATCATCATCACGGCGCTGGTGATGGGCGGCTGCTATCTGCTGCTGGCGCGCACCAGCTTCGGCCTGCGCGTGCGCGCTACCCTGGAAAATCCTTCGCTGGCCCGCGCCTCCGGAATCTCCACGCCGCTGATCTACGGCGCCACCTTTGCGTTCGGCGCGGCGCTTGCTGGCCTTGCCGGCGCACTGATCGTGCCGGTGTTCAGCCTGTTCGCCGATCTCGGCCTGCGCTTCCTGATCCAGGGCTTTGTCGCGGTCATGGTCGGCGGCGTCGGCTCCTTCATCGGGCCGGTCGCGGGCGCCGGCGTCATCGGCACGCTCAGCGCCGCGCTGCCCTGGGTGATGGCGCCCGTCGTGGCCGATGTCCTCGTCTTCGTTCTCGCCATCGTCTTCATCAAATTCCGGCCGCAGGGCCTCATTGCTGGAAAAGGGGTTTAGTCACATGTCCGATCGTTCTCAGCTCTCCCGTCGCCGGTTCCTTTCGAATCTCGCCTTTGCCTCCGGTGCAGTCGCAACCGGCGTCGGCAGTTGGGTGATCCCGGCGCCCTGGGCCAATGCGGCCGAAGCCCCGATCAAGGTCGGCATCGCCACCGACCTCACCGGGCCGATTGCCTACGCCGGCAATGCCGACGCCAACGTCGCCAAGATGGTGATCAAGGAGATCAACGCCGGCGGCGGTCTGCTCGGCCGCCCGCTCGAGCTCTTTGTCGAGGACACCGCCTCGAACGAATCCGTCGCGGTCGGCAACGTCCGCAAGCTGATCCAGCGCGACAAGGTCGACATGGTATTGGGCGGCATCACCTCGTCGATGCGCAACGCCATCAAGGACCCGATCGTCGCGCGCGGCAAGACGCTCTACATCTATCCGCAGCTCTACGAAGGCAAGGAGTGCACGCCTTATCTGTTCTGTACCGGGCCGACGCCGGCGCAGCAGTGTGACGAGTTCATTCCCTGGCTGATCAAGAACGGCGGCAAGAAGTTCGCGCTGCCGAGCGCCAACTATGTCTGGCCGCACACACTCAACGTCTACGCCCGCAAGGTGATCGAGGCCAACGGCGGCGAGGTCGTGTTCGAGGAATACTATCCGCTTGACCAGGTCGACTTCTCCTCGACCGTCAACCGCATCATCTCCAACAAAGTCGACGTCGTCTTCAACACCGTCATCCCGCCCGGCGTCGGTCCGTTCTTCAAGCAGCTCTACGAGGCCGGCTTTCTCAAGAATGGCGGACGGCTGGCCTGCGTCTACTATGACGAGAACACGCTCAACATCAATCAGGCGGCCGAGATCGAGGGTCTCGCCAGCTGTCTCGATTATTTCAAGGTGCTCACCAAGGAGAACCCGTTCGACGCAAAAATCCAGGCGGCCTACGAGAAGGATTTCCCGGGCAACTTCCTGTTCGCTGCCGGCAGCGCCGCCACCGGCACCTATCGCGGCCTGAAACTGTGGGAAGCCGCCGTCAAGGAAGCCGGCAAGGTCGATCGCGACTCGGTCGCCGCTGCGCTCGATCATGCCAAGATCGCCGAAGGTCCCGGCGGACCTGCCGAGATGGTGCCGGGCAAGCGCCACTGCAAGATGAAGATGTACACCGCTGTCGCCAAAGGCGGGAACTACGAGATCGTCGGACGCAGCGACGGACTCGTCGATCCCAAGGAATGCTAGAGTCGAATGCCGAAAGCGATGGGCGCAGCGAAGCAGGCAGTCCCCGCCGAGATCGGCGGGGAGCAGAACGTTGCCATGGTTGAACACGGATCAGCAGGGCAAGCCGGTTCGGTGCGGAAAATCCTGCCGATCGTGGAGGGCGTCGTGCTCGTCGTGGCGCTGCTCGCCCCGCTGGTGCTGCAGGACTACCTCACGGTGTTCGCGACGCGCGTGATCATCCTCGCGCTGTTCGCACTGTCATTCGACCTGGTGTGGGGCTATGCCGGCATCATGAGCTTCGGCCAGGCGCTGTTTTTCGGCTCGGCCGGCTATGGCGTGGCGCTGCTCGCGCGCGATCTCAACATTACCAACATCTTCCTGGTGCTGCCCGCGGGCACCATGATCGGGCTCACCTTTGCGCTACTGCTGGGCGGCTTCCTGCTGCTTGGACGGCATCCCTCCAGCGTGATCTTCGTCTCGCTGGGCACGCTGACCGGATCCTACGCCGCCGATCGGCTTGCGCGCGGCTGGTACTATCTCGGTGGCCAGAACGGCATCCCCTCGATCTCCTCGATGACGCTCGGCAGTTACGAGTTCTCGGAAGGGCCGCCGTTCTATTATCTCGTGCTTGGCCTGCTCGTCGTGGTCTATCTCCTCTGCCGCTTTCTGGTGCGCTCGCAGTTCGGGTTGGCGCTCGCGGGATTGCGCGAGAACGAGCAGCGCATCGCCTTTTTCGGCTACAAGGCGCAGCATCTGAAGGCGATCATTTTTGCGATCGGAGGCGCAGTGGCCGGCCTCGCCGGCAGCCTCTATGCCTTCCACGAAGGTTTCGTCTGGCCCAACATGGTCGGCGTCGTGGTCTCGACGCAAGTGGTGCTCTATGTGCTGTTCGGCGGCTCCGGCACGCTGATCGGCGCCGTCATCGGTGCCGTCATCGTTGAGGGCGTCAGCTTCTGGCTCTCGGACAATTACCGCGAGGTCTGGCCGATCATCCTTGGCGTGCTGCTCCTGCTGGTGATTCTGTTCCGGCCGCTCGGCCTGATCAGCTTCGTGCTCGGCGAGCGCGAGCGGGTCGGCAGCTTTGGTGGCAAATCCAGGAAGACCGGGAAGGAGAAGCGCGATGCCGCTCCTTGAAGCCAGCGGCGTCAAGAAGATCTTCGGGAAGCTCACCGCGCTCGACGGCGCCGCGCTGACCGTCGGCGAGAACGAGTTTCACGGCCTGATCGGCCCGAACGGCTCCGGCAAGAGCACGCTGATGAAGTGCATCGCCGGCGCCGAGGTGCCGACACAGGGCAAGGTCTCCTTCGTCAACGCCGATATCACCGCGTTCACGCCGACCGAGCGTGCCCGCGCCGGTATGAGCTTGAAATTTCAGATCACATCCGTGCTGCCGACGCTGACGCTCTACGACAACATTCTGCTCGCGCTGCAGGCGCAATCCTCGCTGTTCGATCTCGTGTTCTCGCGCACGCGCGGGCTCTTGCACGATCAGGTCATGACCATGCTGACGCAATTTCGCCTCGCCAACCGCGCTTTCGACGCGGCGGCGGCGCTGTCGCACGGCCAGCAGCAATGGCTGGAGATCGCGATGGCGCTGGCCTGCAAGCCGAAGCTTCTGCTGCTGGACGAGCCGACCGGCGGCATGAGCCTGGAGGAGCGCCGCGTCACCGGTGAATTGCTGCAGCCGATCAAAAAGCATTGCTCGCTGGTCATCGTCGAGCACGATCTCGATTTCATCCGCGACATCTGCGATCGTCTCACCGTGCTCGACCAGGGCAAGGTGCTGGCGTCCGGCACGGTGTCGGAGATCCAGGCCAACAAGGCCGTCCAGGAGATTTATTTGCGCCGTGCCTGAATTTTTGGACATCAAGCATCTCGACGCCGGCTATGGTCGCAGCCAGGTCCTGTTCGACGTCAACCTCGGCATTCCCTGGCGCGGCGGTGTCGCCGTGCTGGGCCGCAACGGCGCCGGCAAGACCACGCTGATGAAGACCATCGTCGGCGAACTGCCGGCGTGGAAGGGCGAGGTCGCCTTCGATGGCCGCGACATCAGCCGCCGCGCGACCCAGGAGCGGGTGCGCGCCGGCATCGGCTACGTGCCGCAGGAGCATTCGGTGTTCGCGCGCCTGTCGGTGCGCGACAATCTCGCGGTCGGGTCGCTCGCGAGCAGGAAAGCCGACGCGGTCGAGCACGTGCTGACCATCTTCCCAAAGCTCGGCCAGCGCCTCGACCAGCCCGCCGGCACGCTTTCCGGCGGCGAGCGCAAGATGCTCGCCATCGGCCGCGCCATGCTGGGCGATCCAAAACTTCTTCTGCTCGACGAGCCGACCGAAGGCGTCTGGATCGGCGTAATCGAGGAGATCACCGAGCGCCTGATCGAGCTTGCGAAAACCATCGCCGTCATCATCGTCGAGCAGCACCTCGACCTCGCGCTCCGCGTCGCCGATTACGCCTACGTGCTGGACCGCGGCCGCGTCGCGCTGCAAGGCGAAGCGGGCGAGGTGAGGGGCAATCCGGAGCTGCTGCGGTATCTGGCGCCGTAGGGCGCGCGTGAAGCGCGTCGCTCTCACACCGAACTCGGCTGTCATGCCCCGCGAAGGCGGGGCATCCAGTACGCCGCAGCTTCTCGATCGATAAGGGGTGCCTCTGGAATACTGGATTCCCCGCCTTCGCGGGGAATGACGGCGTCAGGCTGGGATGGATCGAAGAGATTAAGCGGAGCGCCCGCTTTACTTCACCGCCCCAAACCGGCTGTCGAACGAGTTCGATTGCACCACCGGCGCGGCGCCCATGATCTGGGTCGCTTCACCCGCGCCATCCGACACCGACGGCTTCAGCGTCGGGCGGGTTGCGGCGAGGCGGGTGTCGGGCTTCGCAGCTTCGGCGGGTTTGGCAGCGGCAACAGCCGGCTTCGGTGCATCCTTCGCTGCGTCCTTGGACGTGTCGCGGCCCGGTACGAACCGGGTCACCGCGGCCTTCAGCCGGGACGCTGCGGTGGGCGGCGTCGTGGTCGTCGTTGCAGCCGGAGCGACGGATGCCGTGGCCTGCGGCGGCGGCGTGGTCGCCGTGGCGTCGGCATTGCCCACACCCATCTTGCGGCCGAGATTGGAGAAGAAGCCGGATTTCTCGGGCGGAGCTGCGGTGGCGACGCGGGCGCTGGCGGCGGGCGCGCTGACGGCGACGACCGGCTCTTCCTGCGGCGAGGGCGCGGCTGCATCGAGATTCGGCTTCGGCGGATTGACGTGTCCAGGGATGGTGCCCGGCGCCTTCGCCATCGCCAACATCTGGAGCGTGGTGCCTTCGGCGCCCTCCGACAGGCCGGTCGAGCCTTCCGGAATCTTCGCGGCAAAGATCTTGTTCATGCCGCCGTCGATGCCGGTGTTCATGCGCGCAACGGGCGTGCCGCGCGAAACCAGCTTGTTGTACTCCGCCTGGTCGCGCGCATCCTTCTCGCGCACGGCGCTGGCGATCTCCTCGGGGATCACATAGGCCGGGCACTTAGCGGACGCGTCGAACACCGGATCGCGCTTGGCGTCGGGCGGCTTCGCCGCGTCGAACACGTACTTCTTCTCGCAGAAATCGACCTTCGGCTCCTGCCGCGTCACCTCGAAATGATCATAGCCTTCCTTGATCATCTTCCAGAACGGCATGTTCGGATTGTTCCGGTGCTTGGCCATGTTCACCGGCGTCATCTTGAACGGATAGGCCTGCAACTGGAACGCCTTCTGGCCGCCGAAGAAGGACTCGCGCCCGAGCGAATAGATCTCGGCGATCTGCTCGTCCGTCATCGCGTAGCAGCCGCGCGACGAACAATCGCCATGCACCATCAGCTGCGACCCGCTGCGGCCCAAAGCCTTGTCGAACGCGTTCGGATAGCCCGTGTTGAACGACAAATAGTACGCCGATTGCGGATTCATCTGGCCCGGATTGATCGAGTAGAATCCTTCCGGCGCCTGACGATCGCCTTCGCGCACCTTCGGGCCGAGATCGCCCGACCAGCGACAGATCGGATAGGTCTTGAGCAGCGCGAACTGGCCGTTGCGGGTCTGCTTCCAGACCTCGAGCTCGGCCTCCTGCTTGAACAGGCGCACCAGGATCGGTGATTGCAGATCCATGTTCTTCTCGACCATCGCGGCGAGAAGCTTTGGCGGCACCGGCTGGTTGGCCTTGGCATTGGTCGCAAGCGAAACCTGGTCGGTGTCGCAGCCGGCCAGCACGAAGCTGGCGGCAAGCGCCACCGAAACCAGAAACGCGCGAGCAAGCGAACGAGAAATCAAGATGGACCCCACACCGTCCAAGGCATCGCGCGCAAACCCCAATCTTGAAGCATGATCCGACCGGAGACCGGGACCCGTCGCGACGGGCTTTTTCGCAATCACGCTCCAGCGCTTATGCCCTGAAGCCATTGATTAAAATTCTAACCTCTGGGTCATGTGGTCGCAACCCGCACGGGGATCACGAGCCCGTTGGCCCAAAGGCGTGGTCAACGAAGACTTAAACTGGGCTGAAACTTGGGCCTTTCGGCCAAACCAGCACTGAGATCGCTGATTTGGGCAAAAAAAGGGTTAACGCGGGGTTACCGGGGGCCTCCGGGACGGTTTGGCCGGCCTCAAATTCAGCGTCGTCTCGGCGAAAGCCAGGACGACGGCGGAGGGGGACGCGTCCAACGGGCCCCAAAGCCCGCCCGAATCAGCCCAGTTTCCGGCCAATATCGAGGAATTTCTGCCGCCGATGCTTGCGGATGGCGTCCCCGTCCAGACCCCGGAGTTCGTCAAAGGCCTTGGCAATGGCGTCGCCCGTGGTGGCGATCATGGCGGCGGGGTCGCGATGGGCGCCGCCGACCGGCTCCTTCAGGATGCTGTCGATCACGCCGAAGCGGAGCATGTCCTGGGCCGTGATCTTCATGTTGTTGGCGGCTTCCTGCGCCTTGGAGCCGTCGCGCCAGAGGATCGAGGACGCCGCCTCGGGCGAGATCACGCTGTAGATCGCGTGCTCCAGCATCAGGACCTTGTTGGCGGTGGTGATGGCGATGGCGCCGCCCGACATGCCCTCGCCGGTGATGATGGCGACGTTCGGCACGGTCAGCGCCATGCAGGCATCAGTCGAACGCGCGATCGCCTCGGCCTGGCCGCGCTCTTCCGCGCCGATGCCGGGATAGGCGCCGGCGGAATCGGCGAGCGACAGCACCGGCAGGCCGAACCGCTCCGCCATCTCCATCAGCCGCACGCATTTGCGATAGCCCTCGGGCCGCGCCATGCCGAAATTATGCTTGATGCGGCTCTCGGTGGAATCGCCCTTTTCCTGGCCCATCACGCAGATGGCCTCGCCGCGGAAGCGGCCGAAGCCGGCCACCAGCGCCTCGTCCTCGCCGAACTTGCGATCGCCGGCGAGCGGGGTGAACTCGGTGATCAGGCCCTTGATGAAGTCGTTGAAATGCGGCCGCTGCGGATGCCGCGCGACCAGCGTTTTCTGCCACGGCGTCAGGTTCAGATAGAGGTCGGCCATCGCCTGCGCCGCCTTGTCCTCGATCCGCCCGATCTCCTCGGCGATGTCGCTGCCGGAGGCCGCAAGCGTCCGCAATTCATCGAGCTTGGAATCGAGCTCGGCGACGGGCTTTTCGAAATCGAGATAGCTGCGCATCTGGTCTGGCATCAACTCAATATAGGGAGGACGGGGCGAGGCGGCGAAGCGGATTCGATGTCGCGGAAAGAAGTGTAGGTTCGTCAATGAGTTGGCTTGTGTGCTCGCAACGAGCGCAGGCCAAATCATCGTGAGGCCCCGGCTCTTTCTGCGGAGATGTGGCCGAAGTCAAGGCGGTTTCATCGTTCCAGTACCGTAGCCCGGATGAGCGAAGCGATATCCGGGGCAGGTCGCCCGATCGTCAATCCCGGATGTCGCTTCGCTCATCCGGGCTACTGCAGCTACGGCAGCAACTATTTCTCCGCCAGCGGGTGCAGGTCGCGGACCAGGCTCTTCAGCCGCTCCTCGACCACGTGGGTGTAGATCTGGGTCGTCGAGATGTCGGTGTGGCCGAGCAGCGTCTGCACGATGCGCAAATCGGCCCCGTTGTGCAGCAGGTGGCTGGCGAAGGCGTGGCGCAGCACGTGGGGGGAGACCAGCCGGGCCTGCAGGCCCGAAGCGACCGCGAGCTCCTTCAAGTCGCGGGCAAAATGCTGCCGCGTCAGATGCCCGCTCTCGCCGAACGAGGGGAACAACCATTTGGAGGCCGCCACGCGGTTCTTCTTGTCGGTCTTGTTGTTGTCCTTGGCCGCCTCCGTCGCCGCGAGATAATCGGCCATCGCCTGGCGCGAGGCCTCGTTGAGCGGCACCAGCCGTTCCTTGTTGCCCTTGCCGCGCACCACGATCATGCGGGCGTCGCGCTTCGCGGCCGTACGTGGCAGCGCCACCAGTTCGGAGACGCGCAGGCCGGTGGCGTAGAGCACCTCGAGCAGACAATAGAGTCTCAGGGCGCGCAGCCGTTTCGAGAGCGAAGCATCCTCCGCCTCGCTCAATTCCTTGGCGCGGCGGAGCATGCGGTCGACATCGGCAATCGACAGCACCTTCGGCAGGCCGCGGCCACGCTTCGGCCCGGACAGGATCGCCGCGGGATCGTCGGTTCTGATGCGTTCGTTCAGGAGGAAGCGATAGAGATGCCGCATCGCCGATAGCCGTCGCGCGACGCTGGTGGACTTGAAGCCGCGCGTGTCGAGATCGGCGAGATAGTCGCGCAGCGTCTGTGTTTCCGCGTCCGCGAATGCATGGCCGACGCGGCCGAGAAACTCGGAGAAGTCGGTGAGGTCGCGGCGATAGGCGTCGAGCGTATTGGGGCCGGCGCCCTGTTCCGCCGCGAGCATGTCGAGGAACAGGCCGGTGAGTTTTGTGTCTGAGGACTTGTTATCGGAAGATCTGGCACGCATGCCCGCAGCCTAGCTGCTATTTCTTGAGAAACTTATCCGGCGGGATCGTCACCGTCATTTCCCGCGGCTTGGGATTGACGAAGTTCGCCAGCGCGAAGACCACGCCATAGACGATGCCGGCGATCACGGCGACGACCGTCAGGAAGCGGAACAGGCTGGGCATCGGCAGGATCTCGGAGAGGGTCTCGGTCAGGGGCTTGGCGGGCAAATTAACCAATGAAATCATCCAACACGTTCGCCGTTTCGTGGCAAGAGTCCTCTGGCGAGGGCCCCTGCGGGGTCGTATAGGTGGCCAAAGGATGCCGCCATTGGCGGCAGATCGAGCGAGACCCATTCGAGCGAGACAAATGCCCGACGCCGCGTTGCCGATCCAAGCCTCGCCCGAGGCCGACATCCTGTCGGCGCTGGGGACGCGCTCGATCGTGCTCGTCGGCATGATGGGGGTGGGCAAATCCACCATCGGCCGCCGCATGGCTCTCCGGCTCAAGCTGCCCTTCGTCGATGCCGACACCGAGATCGAGGCGGCGGCCGGCATGACCATACCGGAAATCTTCGAGCGTCATGGCGAGCCGCATTTCCGCGACGGCGAGGCCCGCGTGATCGCGCGTCTGCTTGACGGCGGTCCCATCGTGCTGGCGACCGGCGGCGGCGCCTTCATGCGCGAGGAGACGCGGGCCCGCATCGCCGCGAAGGCGATCTCGATCTGGCTCAAGGCCGATCATGACGTCATCATGCGCCGTGTGCGCCGGCGCGCCGACCGTCCGCTGCTCCAGACCGCCGATCCCGAAGGAACCGTGACGCGCCTGCTCACCGAGCGCGAGCCGGTCTACGGCCATGCCGACCTCACCATCGCCTCGCGCGACGTGCCGCACGACAAGATCGTTGAGGAGACCATCGAGACGCTGCGCGCGCATCTTTGCGGCGAACGGGCGTCCCCGCCACCAGCCGACGTCGCGAGTGCCGCACGATGACCGCGCCTTTGAAACATTCAGATCCCGTCAATGTCGAGGTCGCGCTGGGGAATCGCGCCTATGACATCGTCATCGGCCGCGGCGTGCTGGCCTCGCTCGGCGAACGCGTCGCGCGCCTGCGCCCCGGCGTGCGCACCGCGATCGTGACGGATCGCGCCGTCGCGAAATACTGGCTCGAACCCGCCGAGGCGTCCCTCGCAGCCAGCGGCGTTCCGACATCGCGCATCGTCGTCGAGGAAGGCGAGATCTCCAAGACCTATGCCGGGCTCGAAAAGGTCAGCGAAGCCCTGATCGCCGCCAAGATCGAGCGCAACGATCTCGTCATCGCGCTCGGCGGCGGCGTGGTCGGCGATCTCGCCGGCTTTGCGGCGGCGATCCTGCGTCGCGGCGTCGACTTCGTGCAGGTGCCGACCTCGCTGCTGGCGCAGGTCGATTCCTCCGTCGGCGGCAAGACCGGCATCAACTCGCCGCAGGGCAAGAATCTGCTCGGCGCCTTCCACCAGCCGGTGCTTGTGATCGCCGACACCGCCGTGCTCGACACGTTGTCGCCGCGGCAGTTTCGCGCCGGCTATGCCGAGGTCGCCAAATACGGCGTGCTCGGCGACGAGGCCTTCTTCGCCTGGCTCGAGAACAACCATTCCGACATCTCCAAAGGCGGTTCGGCGCGCGAGCATGCGATCGCGACCTCCTGCCGCGCCAAGGCCGGCGTCGTCTCGCGCGACGAGCGCGAGACCGGCGAGCGTGCGCTGCTCAATCTCGGCCACACGTTCGGCCATGCACTAGAAGCCGCGACCGGCTTCTCCGACCGCCTGTTTCACGGCGAGGGCGTTTCGATCGGCATGACGCTGGCGGCGCAGTTTTCGGCGAAGCTCGGCATGATCGGCGAAGCCGATGCGATGCGAGTCGAGCGTCACCTCATTGACGCCGGCTTGCCGACGCGCTTGCAGGACATCGCGGGCTTCGCGCAGGAGGGGCTTGCCGATGCCGACGCGCTGATGACGCTGATGGCGCAGGACAAGAAGGTCGAGCGCGGCAGGCTCACCTTCATCCTGCTGGAGGCCGTGGGGCGGGCCGTCGCCGTGAAGAACGTCGAGCCGGCTCCGGTGCGCGACTTCCTGAAGGACAAGCTCGCGCAAAAGGCATGACGCGAGGCTGAACGGCGCTACAGCGTTTTCGCGCGAAGTGGGTACCGGTTCGCGTAAGTAACGCGTCAAAACAAGAAACCAGAGTGGTTCATGGATTGGCTCGGATTCACCATCGTCATTCTCTGCCTGCTGGTCTCCGGCTTCTTCGCCGCGAGCGAGACCGCACTGACGGGCGCCTCGCGCGCCAGCATGCTGCGGCTCTCCAAGCAGGGTAATCGCGACGCCGACGTGGTTTCGCAGCTGCTCGACATGCGCGAGCGCCTGATCGGCGCCCTGCTGCTCGGCAACAACATCGCCAATATCAGTGCATCCGCCCTGGCCACCAGCATTTTCACGGCCTGGTTCGGCGACGTCGGCGTGCTCTATGCCACCGGCTTGATGACCGCACTGGTCGTGATCTTCGCCGAGGTGCTGCCCAAGACCATCGCGATCAACGCGCCCGACCGTATGGCGCTCGCGGTCGCGCGCCCGATGCGGCTGACGATGTACGTGCTGGGGCCGCTGCTGCGGATCGTGGAAGTCATCGTGCGGCTGTTGATGCGCCTGTTTGGCCTTGCCGGCGAGCACCAGGCGATCCTGTCGCCGACCGAGCGCCTCCGCGGCGCGGTCGACCTGCTGCATCATGAAGGCAAGTTTGAGAAGCACGACCGCGACATGCTCGGCGGGCTGCTCGATCTGCGCGAGCTCCAGGTCTCCGACGTCATGATCCATCGCACCGAGATGACGATGATCAACGCCGACCTGCCGCCGGAGGATCTGGTGCGCGAGGTGCTGGCGGCCGAATACACCCGCATCCCGCTGTGGCGCGAGAAACCGGAAAACATCATCGGCGTGCTCCACGCCAAGGATCTGCTGCGCGCGATCCGCGCGTCCGACGGCGACACCTCGCGCATCGACGTCTCGACCATCGCGCTGCCGCCCTGGTTCGTGCCGGAAATGCGGCCCGTCTCCGAGCAGCTCAAGGCGTTCCGCCGCCGCAAGACTCATTTCGCCCTGGTCGTCGACGAGTACGGCGAAGTTGAAGGCCTCGTGACGCTGGAAGACATTCTGGAAGAGATCGTCGGCGACATCTCCGACGAGCATGACGTCGTGGTCGCGGGCGTGCGCGCCCAGCCGGACGGCTCGGTCGTCGTCGACGGCTCGGTCCCGATCCGCGATCTCAACCGCGCCATGGACTGGCACCTGCCCGACGAAGAGGCAACGACGGTCGCCGGCCTCGTCATTCACGAGGCGCGCTCGATCCCCGACCGCGGCCAGAGTTTCACCTTTCACGGCTTCCGCTTCCGCGTCCTCCGCCGCGAACGCAACCGCATCACCGCGCTCCGTATTTCACCGGTGCCGCGCGAGACGGAAATGGAGGAAGCCAAGCGGCGGCGGGCGGGGACGTCGTTTTGAAGCGGTAGCTGTCATCGTCCGCCTTGTGCGCGCTTGCGCACTGGGGCGGACGATCCAGTAAGCCGCAGCGGCTCGATTCTAGCCGCGCCGCCTCGGAGTACTGGATGCCCGCCTTTGCGGGCATGACAGCCGCATCGGCGAGCTAGCTGCCGCCTTCTCCCGGCGCTTGCGCGTGGATCGCCAGCGCGTGCACGCTGCCGGAGAGTTCCGCGGCCAGCGCCGAATTTATCATGCGGTGGCGATCGACCCGGCTCTTCCCTTTGAAGGCGGAAGACACAATATAAACCCGAAAGTGCGTCTCGCCGCTCGGCCGATGGCCGGCGTGGCCCTCATGCAAATGTGACTCGTCGACGACTTGCAGGCTTTCCGGCGTGAAAGCTTCCTGCAACTTGTTGCTGATAGTGTCTCTGATGGCCATCTGGGTCATTACGGTGCGAGATCGCTCTCCGTATTGGATAGGCCGCCTCTAGCGGCCGTTCAAGGACGCCTCAGCATAGTTTCGGCTATGCTTTTCAGCTAATTGCAATGTCAAGACTTGAAGGTTTTTGCATTGCGTAGTCAAAGTCAGCCATGCCGATCGATTCATCAAAGTTCTTCGACTCCATCCGGATCAAGCCGAAAGGCAAGCAGCCGGAGGTGAAGCCGCGCGACGCCGTGGTCAATTGCGAATGGACCGGGTGTCAGAACAAGGGCGCGCATCGTGCGCCCAAGGGTCGCGACAATCAGCGTGAGTACTGGCACTTCTGCCTGAACCACGTGCGCGAGTACAACCAGAACTACAATTTTTTCTCCGGCATGAATGCCGACGCTGTCGCGCGCTATCAGAAAGATGCGCTGACCGGTCATCGTCCGACCTGGAAGATGGGCGCCAATGGCGGCGTCAAGAAGGGCGCCGAGGCCGAGATCGACGGCGCCTTCGATCCGTTCAGCATGTTCCAGGAGCTGAACGGCCGCACCGGCTGGCGCGCCGGCCCGCAGGCCGCGCCCAAGGCCGAGACGCGCAAGATCATGAACGCCGAGCGCAAGGCGCTTCAGGTGATGGGCCTCGCCCCCGAGTCCACGCTCGCCGACGTCAAGTCCAAGTACAAGGCGCTGGTGAAGCAGCACCACCCCGATGCCAACGGTGGCGACCGCTCCACCGAGGATCGCCTGATCGAAATCATCAAGGCGTATAATTATCTGAAGACCGTGGTGCGCGAGGCGTAGGCTTCGCGCGCGCTTTCTTCCCTTCTCCCCTTGCGGGAGAAGGTGGCGCGAAGCGCCGGATGAGGGGTTTCTCTCGGCGAATTCAACTGCAAGATATGAGGGTGTCGAGACAACCCCTCACCCGTCTCGCCGCTTTGCGGCGAGCCACCCTCTCCCGCAAGGGGAGAGGGGAAGCACGCGCTCCGGGCTACGCATTCCCTACGCCTTCGGCATCGCGCCCACATATGACGAGCTCGGCCGGATCAGCCGCCCGGTCCGCTGCTGCTCCCGCGCATGCGCCGTCCAGCCGGCTGCGCGCGCCACGGCGAAGATCGGCGTGAAGGCCTGCCTCGGAATCGCCAGCGCATCGAGCAGGATCGCGGTGAAGAACTCCACATTGGTCTCCAGCGGCCGGTCCGGATTCTTCTTGCGCAAGGCTGCGCGGATATAGGCCTCGACCTCGCCGGCAAACGGCAGGTCGGCGCCGTCCGAGGCCAGCGCCTCGATCGCGGTCTTGAGCACGTCGGCGCGGGGATCGCGCACGCGATAGACGCGGTGGCCGAAGCCCATCATTCGCTCGCCGCGGGCGAGTGCCGCGTCCACCCAGGGCTGGATGCGCTCGCGCGAGCCGATCGCGTCGAGCATTTCCAGCACCGGCTCCGGCGCGCCGCCATGCAGCGGACCCGTCAGCGCGCAATAGCCGGCGGTGACGGCGGCAAACAGATCTGCGTGCGTTGAGGCCACCACGCGCGCGGTGAAGGTCGAGGCGTTCATGCCGTGGTCGCTGGCGGTCACGAGATAGGCGTCCAGCGCCCTGACCTCGCGTGGTTCGGGCGCGCGCCCGTGCAGCATGCGAAGCGTATCGGCAGCCTGGCTCACGTTCGGATCGGGCGCCACGGGATCGAGACCCCTAGCCCGGCGGACGAGCGCGCCCGCAATCACCGGGAATGCGCCGACGATCGTCGCCTCATGGGCGAGCCCGTGCTCGGCGCGAACTCCCGCGACCGCCGCGCGAAATCCGTCGATGATGCCCATGCCGCGCGTTGCCGGCAGCAGCTCATCCAGCCGCGCGAAGGCGCGCTCGCGTGCGGCGCCCAGGCTCGCGCGCACATCGGCTTCGCTCAGCGTGGTCGTGCTGGCGCCGTTCCAGAGCCGGGCGGTGACGCCCTCAAAGCTCGACTGGCTCGCCAGTCGGCCAACATGCTCGCCGGCGATGATCAACTCGCCGCGCTCGCCGTCGACATGGCTCAGCACGGTTTCGGCCGCGGGAACGCCGTCCAGCCCGATCTGGCTCTTGGTGAGGTGGATGTTCATGGCCCAAATCTCCTTTGCACCAGCCAAAGATCAGGCCTCTCGACAGATTGATCAATCTTGATTACATTAATCAATATGAAAAATTCGGAAGGTCTCTACCTCTCCGCCCGGGAAGCCGCCGCCGAGCTCGCGATCTCGCCGGCCACGCTCTACGCCTATGTCAGCCGCGGCCTGGTCCGCTCCGAGCCGACGCCCGACTCGCGCAAGAACCGCTATCGCGCCGAGGACGTCCGGGCGCTGAAGGAGCGTCGGGTGCCGTCGCCGGAGCCGCGCGGCCTGCGCAGCTTCGATGCCGATCTGCCGGTCATGGACACGGAGATCTCCACCATCACCGAGGAGGGCGCGATCTATCGCGGCGTCAATTGCGTCGATCTCGCGGAGAACGACACGCTGGAGCACACGGCGACGCTTCTGTGGGACGTCTCCGGCGTCGATCCCTTTGCGCCGGACAATTTTCCCGCGGTGTCCGATGAGATGCGCCTGATCGCGCAGGCCGCGCGGCGCGCCGCGCCGATCGATCGCGCCATTGCCGTGCTGGCGCTCGCATCGAGCGCCGATCCCCGCGCCTTCACCCGCGCGCATGATGGACGTGCGATGGTCGGTGCGCGCATCGTCCGGCTCCTGGTCGCGACCATGCTCAATACGGAGCCGTCCGCCGAGCCGCTGCACCAGCAGATCGCCAGTGCCTGGGCTCCCGACAACAAGCACGCGGCCGATCTCATACGCCGCGCGCTGGTTCTGCTCGCCGAGCATGAGTTGAACGCGTCCACCTTCACCGCGCGTTGCGCAGCCTCGACCGGTCTTAATCTTTATGATTCCGTCATCGCCGGCCTCGCCGCGCTGAAGGGACCGAAGCACGGCGGTGCCGGCGTGCTCGCCTCGCAGCTCGTCAAGGCACTGGTCGATCGTGACGTCGAGCCAATGGTCCGGGAGCGTGTCGCGCTCGGCGAACGCTTTGCCGGCTTCGGTCACGGCGTCTACAAGCGGGGCGATCGGCGCGCGCAATCGCTGCTCAACGCGCTCTCTCGCGCAGGCGCACCGCGCAAATTCACCAAGGAGGTGCCCGAGCGGATCGCGGAGGCGACCGGCGAACTCGTCAATATCGACTACGCGCTCGCGGTGCTCGTGCACGCGCTGCGCCTGCCTGGCGGCAGCGAGCTCGCCCTGTTCGCGATGGCCCGCAGCGTCGGCTGGATCGCACATGCGAGCGAGCAGTTGCAGTTCGGCAAGCTGATCAGGCCCCGGGCGAGGTATGTCGGGCCGGCACCGGGGCGGAGGGGAGGCGCTGCTAGCTAGGATCGCTGCTGCGGTCGTCCTGGCGGAAGCCCGTGCTCGGGTACCTGATCAATCCGCAAGCCCTAACACGAACGCCAAAGCAATCCCAATCCGCGCCATATCCTGGCTGCCGAGGCGCCCGATCTTCTGTCCGATCCGTTCGCGTCTCACGGTGATCGGCTTGTCGGCCATCGCCTGCGATCTCAGTCGTAATCCATTTTCGCGGGTTGGCTCGATAGTCACCCGAAAATCCGGGGCGTGCACCAGTTCGGAAGTCAACTGGCAGATCACGACGGAGGCATGAGTTTCAGGGAAAGCGTCGCTCTGCACGATGACCGCCGGGCGGGGTTTGCCATAGTCGCCCGTTGCAGCGACGGTCACGACGTCACCGCGTTGCATCTGCATCAAACTCGGAGACCGACTCGATCCACTGCAGCGCGTTGCGCTCGCGATCGGGGTCGAGGCTGGCAACTTGCTTCGCCACCCGTCGTCGAACTGACCGCGAGCGAGCATCAGCTACGACGAGGCGCAGTTCGCGCAAGCCCCGCAGCCGCCTCCGCTGGCGCATCATTTTCATTCTTTCAGCGGGTGCAGTCATTGGAAACGATCCCATGTAACGCGTTACAATGTAACGCGTTACGGCTTGGAGGCAAGGGCCGCCACGTTGCGAAGTCCCCAAACCGCAGTGCGCCGCTCGACGCTATCACCCTCGCGGCTTCGCCACCGCCACGCCGCCGCCGTTCCGGCGGCGATAGATCCAAACCGCCAGGCCTACGACGATTGCCACGCCGACCACGGTCAAAATCCACATATGCTTATACGGATGCCCATGGTGCGGCAGCCCGGCATATTCGTGCAGGGCCGACACCGCCAAAACGCCCGGCAGCACATGCGCCGGCGCCCAGACCAGGATCGCCGGGATGTTGATGGCGTAGAAGCGGGCCGGGGGCATGCCGAGCGCGCCCGCCGTGACCGGGACGAAGGCACGGATCGGCGGCACGAAGCGGGCGAAGAACACCGCCCAGGTGCCGAAGCGGTGGAAGAAATTCTCGCTCTGTTCGACCACACGCGGATAATTGGTCAGCGGCCAGGTGTTGAGGATCTCCCGTTGTTGCCGGTGTCCGATCCAGTAGGCCGAACCATCGCCGAGCACTGCGCCGAGCGCCGCCGCCAGCAACACCCATTGCAGCTTGAGCTCGCCGCCCGGGACCAGGGCGCTCAGCGCCAGGATGATCGTCGAGCCGGGGATGACCGACCCCACCACCGGAACCGCCTCGAGCAGGGCCGCCAGAAACAGGGTCAGATAGGCCAGCCACGCATGGGCCGAGACGAATGAAATGAGGGGATCGAGAAAGGACGTCACATCGTCTCTGCGGTGGGATTGGGCCTTGGGGTTCGGACCCTATATTCAGACCCTACATAAGTAATGAGCGGCGGTAAAAGTGCCACCCGCGTCGGCAGGACGGTGCCTTCGGCACGAAATTCAGGCGTGATTCGCAGGGCAGCCTTCCAAAAATCGCGTTCCTTGCCTATCTAAATGAAAAGACAACGGAACTTTGATCGGGGGGCGGGCTTCTGCCCGCCCGTTGTCTCTGATAGGTTCGCAACAGCACCCAGCCGCAGCCAACGTGCAATAACTGGTCTCGGGATCGCCCGGGACCTCGGAGGATTGATGACGACCGCCGCGATGTCCAAAGTTGAGGAAGTTTCCGGTTTGCCCGACATGAAGGTGTCGGTGCGCCAGGTGTTCGGGATCGACAGCGATCTCGAAGTCCCCGCCTATTCCGAAGTCGATCCTCACGTCCCCGAAGTCGATTCCGATTACCGCTTCGACCGCGCCACCACGCTCGCCATTCTCGCCGGCTTCGCCCACAACCGCCGCGTCATGGTCACGGGCTATCACGGCACCGGCAAATCCACCCATATCGAGCAGGTCGCTGCGCGACTGAACTGGCCCTGCGTGCGCGTCAACCTCGACAGCCACATCAGCCGTATCGACCTCGTCGGCAAGGACTCGATCGTGGTCCGCGACGGCAAGCAGGTCACCGAATTCCGCGACGGCATCCTGCCCTGGGCGCTCCAGCATAACGTCGCGCTGGTGTTCGACGAATACGACGCCGGCCGCCCGGACGTGATGTTCGTGATCCAGCGCGTGCTGGAAGTCTCCGGCCGGCTGACGCTGCTCGACCAGAACAAGGTGATCAAGCCGCATCCGGCATTCCGCATGTTCTCGACCGCCAACACCGTCGGCCTCGGCGACACCTCGGGCCTCTATCACGGCACCCAGCAGATCAACCAGGGTCAGATGGACCGCTGGTCGATCGTCACCACGTTGAACTATCTCAGCCATGACGAGGAAGTGGAGATCGTGCTGGCCAAGGCCAAGCACTATCGCACCACGGAGGGCCGCGACATCGTCAACAAGATGGTTCGCCTCGCCGACCTCACCCGCAACGCCTTCGCCAATGGCGATCTGTCGACGGTGATGAGCCCGCGCACGGTGATCACCTGGGCGGAGAACGCCGACATCTTCAGCGACATCGGCTTTGCGTTCCGGGTCACCTTCCTCAACAAATGCGACGAGCTCGAACGTCCCCTCGTCGCCGAGTTCTACCAGCGCTGCTTCAACGCGGAGCTGCCGGAATCGTCGGTGAACGTGGCGCTCAGCTGATCGCTCTCGGTGTGTCGTCCCGGCCGAGTGCGCAATTGCGCACGGGGGCCGGGACCCATACCGCGAGGTCTCTCTGTGAAGCGACGCTGCTAATTTCTCCTGACGCAATGATTGCCGGCGGTTATGGGTCCCGGCCTTCGCGGGGACGACGGGTAAGGGCGAGATGAGCACCACCTCCAACTCCAAATTCCGCAACACCAAGGAAGCCCCGACCGAGCCGTTCAAGCGCTCGGTGGCCTCCTGCCTGAAGGCGATCGCCAAGGCGCCCGAGCTCGACGTCAGCTTCGCCGCCGAGCGTCCCGGGCTCGCGCCGGGCAAGGCGCGGCTGCCCGAGCCCGCGCGAAAGATGACCAGGCGTGATGCCGCCATCGTGCGCGGCCACGCCGATTCCATCGCGCTCAAGCTCGCCTGTCACGATCCGAAGGTGCATCGCAAGCTGATGCCGGGCAATCCGCAGGCGCGCGGCGTGTTCGAGGCGGTGGAGCAGGCCCGTGTCGAGGCGATCGGCGCGCGGCGCATGGCGGGCGTTGCGAAAAACCTCACCGCGATGCTCGACGACCATTTCCATCGCGGCAAGTTCGACGAGATCACCGATCGCGCCGACGCGCCGCTCGCCGACGCGCTGGCAATGCTGGTGCGCGAGCGCCTGACCGGCATGGCGCCGCCGACGGCCGCCAAGAAGATGGTCGATCTCTGGCGCCCTATTCTCGAAGACAAGATCGGCAGGCGGCTCGACCGGCTCGATACCGTGGTCGAGGACCAGACCAGGTTCGGCGATGCCGTGCATGATCTGCTGACGGCGCTCGAGATCGGCGACGAGCGCAGCGCCGACAGCGAAGACAATGACGAGAACGACGAGAACCAGGACGGCGACAACGATCAGTCCGGCGCCGAGGGCTCGCCCGATTCCGACGCCGCGCAGGAGATGAGCGCCGATCAGGCCCAGGCGTCGAGCGAGGAGATGAGCGAGAGCGCGATGGAAAGCGCGCAGGCCTCGACCTCCGACACCTTCGACGACGGCGAGCTCGGCGACGACGAGACGCCGGGCGAGGCGACGCGGCCGAATTCGCACGGCAAGAACGAGCCGCGCGGGCCGGAATATCACGCCTTCGCGCCGAAGTTCGACGAGGTCATCGCCGCCGAAGACCTCTGCGACCATGACGAGCTGGAGCGGCTGCGCGCCTATCTCGACAAGCAGCTCGCGCATCTGCAGGGCATCGTCGCCCGTCTCGCCAACCGGCTGCAGAGGCGCTTGATGGCGCAGCAGAACCGCGCCTGGGAATTCGATCTCGAAGAGGGCATTCTCGACCCCGCGCGGCTGTCGCGCGTGGTGACCGATCCCTATCACCCGCTGTCCTTCATGCACGAGAAGGAGGCGACGTTCCGCGATACCGTGGTGACGCTGCTGCTCGACAATTCCGGCTCGATGCGCGGGCGGCCGATCACGGTCGCGGCGACTTGCGCCGACATCCTCGCCCGCACGCTGGAGCGTTGCGGCGTCAAGGTCGAGATTCTCGGCTTCACCACGCGCGCCTGGAAGGGCGGGCAATCGCGCGAGGCGTGGCTTGCCGCCGGCAAGCCGGCCAGCCCCGGCCGCCTCAACGATCTCCGCCACATCATCTACAAGTCGGCGGACGCCCCCTGGCGTCGTGCGCGGAAAAACCTCGGCCTGATGATGCGCGAAGGGCTGTTGAAGGAGAACATCGACGGCGAGGCGCTCGACTGGGCGCACAAGCGCCTGCTCGGCCGGCCCGAACAGCGCAAGATCCTGATGATGATCTCGGACGGCGCGCCGGTCGACGATTCCACGCTGTCGGTCAATCCCGGCAACTATCTCGAGCGGCACCTGCGCCACATCATCGAGGAGATCGAGACCCGCTCGCCGGTCGAGCTGATCGCGATCGGCATCGGCCATGACGTGACGCGCTATTATCGCCGCGCGGTGACGATCGTGGACGCCGAAGAGCTCGGCGGCGCCATCACCGAAAAACTCGCCGAACTGTTCAGCGAGACCAACACCGCGCCCACGCAGCCGGCCAACCGCCCGCGACGCAAACTGCATTCGTGAGCAACCATCGGTCCCGCCGCAGCTTTATCGGCCACGCGGCGGCGGGATTTTCCACTCTCGCACTGTCTCGCCTGGCGCAGGCACAGCCGGCGCCGAAGCCGGCGCTGATCGAGCACGCCGTCGCCGCGCCCGTTGGCATCGAGGTCAACGCGCGGCCGATCCCGAATTTCGAGCCGCGCGACCGCGCGCGCACGCGGTTCGGTTCGCTGGACTATCGCGGCGGCCTGGTGCTGACCTCGCCGCATCGCGGCTTCGGCGGCCTGTCCGGCTTCCGCTTTCTCGACAGCAAAGGCGAGCGCTTCCTCGCGATCTCCGACCAGGGCACCTGGTTCACCGGTCGCATCCGTTATTCCGGGCGGATCATGACCGGCCTCGGCGACGTCGAGGCCGCGCCGGTGCTCAATGCGGAGGGGCGGCCGATCACGGAGAAGCGGCTGTGGTACGACACCGAGTCGCTCGCGCGTGACGGCGACCTCGTCTATGTCGGGCTCGAGCGCGTCAACCAGATCATGCGGTTCGATTTTGCGAAGGGCGGCACACGCGCGCGCGGCGAGGTGCTGCCGACCCCGCCGGCGGTGCGCAAACTGCCCTACAACAAGGGGCTCGAGGCGCTGGTGTTCGTTCCAAAGGGGCAGCCGCTCGCGGGCACCTTGATCGCGCTGTCGGAGGGCGGCTTCGATGCCGACGGCAATCTGATCGGATTTTTGCTCGGCGGCCCCACACCCGGCCAGTTCAGCATTCGCCGCACCGACCAGCAGCTCATCAGCGACGCGGTGCTGCTGCCCTCGGGCGATCTCCTGATCCTCGAACGCAAATTCTCCTGGTTCACCGGCGTCGATATCCGCATCCGCGCGATCCCCCTGAAATCGATCGCGCCGGGCGCATTGGTCGACGGCCCCGTGCTGTTCAAGGCCGATCTCGGCCACGAGATCGACAACATGGAAGGCATCGACGCCCACGTCACGGCTGACGGCGAGACCGTGCTGACATTGGTGTCGGACGACAATTTCTCGATGCTCCAGCGCACCCTGCTGCTGCAGTTCGCGCTGGTGGAGTAGGGCGGCGCGGCCGCAATGCATCCCCCGCGAGCCGCCATGCCCCCCGCGCGGCTGGCAATCGGCGCATCGCCCACTACACTCTCTCCATCTCCCTGCCCCCCATCCCGGAACTCCCCCGCATGAGCGCCCTGTTTTCCCCGATCAAGCTGCGCGGCCTGACTTTGAAGAACCGCATCGTGGTGTCGCCGATGTGCCAATATTCGGCCGAGGACGGCGTCCCCACCGACTGGCACTTCACCCACATCAACAATCTCAGCCTGTCCGGCGCCGCGATGTTCTGCATCGAGGCGACCCATGTCGAGGCGATCGGCCGCATCACGCCGGGCTGCCTCGGGCTCTACAGCGATGCCGCCGAGGCCGCGCTGAAGCAGATCCTCACCTCGGTGCGGAAACATTCCTCGACCGCCGTCGCAATGCAGCTCGCGCATGCCGGCCGCAAAGCCAGCAGCGCGCGGCCCTGGGACGGCGGCCAGCTGATTCCGCAGGACGCGGGCGGCTGGCAGACCGTGGCGCCGTCGGCGCTGCCGCACAAGGAGGGCGAGGCCGCGCCGCTGGCGCTCGATGCCGCCGGCCTCAAGCGCATCCGCGAGGCCTTCGTCGATGCCGCCAAGCGCGCCGATCGCATCGGCATTGACGCGGTCGAGCTGCACGGCGCGCACGGCTATCTCCTGCATCAATTCCTGTCGCCGATCTCGAACAGGCGCACCGACGAATATGGCGGCTCGCTCGAGAACCGCATGCGCTTCCCGCTGGAGGTCTACGACGCGGTCCGCGCCGTATTCCCGCACGACAAGCCGGTCGGCATGCGGGTGTCGTCGACCGACTGGGTCGAGGGCGGCTGGGACCTGGCGCAGACCATCGCATTCGCAAACGCGCTGAAGGCGCGCGGCGTCGACTGGATCGATGCCTCCTCCGGCGGCGTCTCGCCGCTGCAGAAGATCGCACTCGGCCCCGGCTATCAGGTGCAGTTTGCAGAGGCCATCAAGCGCGAGACCGGTTTGCCCACCATCGCCGTCGGCCTGATCACCGAGCCGAAGCAGGCCGAAGAGATCGTCGCATCCGGCAAGGCCGACATGGTCGCGCTCGCCCGCGGCTTGCTCTACGACCCGCGCTGGGCCTGGCACGCCGCAGCCGAACTCGGCGGCGAGGTCGAAGCCCCGCCGCAATACTGGCGCTCGCAGCCCTCGACCCAGAAGGCGCTGTTCGGCAAGACCACGTTCGGGGCGCGGTGAGAGAGGCGAGTCTGGCGCGAGGACCGCGCCGCAAACTCGTCATTGCGAGGAGCCCTTGCGACGAAGCAATCCAGGCTGTGTCCGCGGAAAGATCCTGGATTGCTTCGCTGCGCTCGCCATGAGGATGGGGAGGCAGCCATGCGACACACGCCAAGGTCGTTGCTCCGCGTACCTTTTGGTCCCGTGCCGTTCCGCCTCACGCATCCGTAAACCCTCTCAGCTTCCACCCCACCCAAATCTGGCCTAACCTCGCGTGCGTCCAACGCCTCGCGGAGGCCCGCCATGCGATTTCGTGTTCGAAAAGCTGCCCACGTCATCGAGCGCGTGGGCCTTGCGATGGCGGGCGCGGCGTGCGGGCTGTTTGTCGGCGCTTATGTGGGATCGGCGATCCCCGCGCTCACCACCGAGGGGTTCCTGCTGCTGATGATGGTGCTGGGCTTCGTCGGCTTCTATCTCGGCATCGACACGCCGCAATTGCCGTTCGACGAGGCCCACGGCGACATCGACGCCGCGGAACTGTTGAGCGCCGCCGGCACGCTCTGCGCCACGCTCACCGCGCTCGCCTCCGTCGCCATCATCGTGCTCCGCCTCGATCCGCACATCGCCTGGAGCTGGTTCGCCTTGTTCGGCTGGATCGCCGGCGTCGCGATGCAGATCGTCGCGGGCGCAAAGGCGCGGATGCGGAAACCGTGAATTTGTTGTGTTGGGAGAGATCGCGCCGCAAGTACACTGCGTTCCCTCCCCCTTGTGGGGGAGGGCTAGGGAGAGGGGTAGCCACACGGCGTGCTCTGTCGAATGAAGCGACACTCTGTTGCCATCGCTTCGCACGTAACTAACACCTTTTGCTGGGCCACCCCTCTCCCCAACCCTCCCCCACAAGGGGGGAGGGAGCCGAGCGGAGTGTGGAGCGCGGCCTTGTTCAGCAGCTGGAAGGAGTCAAAACACCACTCCCACCTTCGTGCCGCGCTTCCACGCCACGCGGCAGCGTTTTTTCGTGTTCACATGCAGCAGCTCGAAGCGATCGGGAATCTTCACCTGGCCGCCGAGATCGACGCAGGCACCTCCGGGCGAATAGTCGATCAGCGTGCAGGGGATCACCGGCGCGCGCGGGTCGGTGATGATCTTGGCCTGGCGGGACACCAGGCCCGCGGGTTTGACGCGGGCATGTCGTCGCGGATGCATTGGCACTCTCCTCCAATTTCCGCGGATGGCGCGGGTGGTCAGGAGATGATGCCCAGGAGTTGATTCGATCCGGCTAAGGCGGGGCGGAGAATTTTAATGAAAAGTATCGGCGAATGGAGAAAGCGGCGGTAGCGGGGTGGGAAGGCTTCCCCCTCTCCCCTTGTGGGAGAGGGTGGATCGCCACGAAGTGGCGAGACGGGTGAGGGGTCTCGCACGGCATACGAAGCTTTCGCGTTCGCGGCGACAACCCCTCATCCGGCGCCATAGCCGATGCGAAGCGTCGGCGTTTTCAAGAACGGCGGCCGAAGACCGCCTATGCCACCTTCTCCCACAGGGGGAGAAGGGAAGGCCCTCACCCCACCACGATCTCCCCCGACTCCGCCACCATGCCCACACCCGGCGGCAGCGGCATCGGCACCGTCACATACTCCTTCGGCAAATTCACCGGCCGATAGTCCGGCTCCACCGCCATCCGCTTCAACACGCTCTCATGCACATGCGCGCCTTCGGGGATCAGGCGCGGTTCGCAATCGGGGATGTAGAACCCGAGAAACACCTTCCGCGCCGGCCATTCCCGGTACTTGGCGCTCTTCGGCAGATATTCCAGCACGCGCCAGGGCGCCGTCATCGAATCATGCAGCTCGCCGGTCTTGCCGGTGTAAGCCGGCGGCACGTATTGGAACGGCGAGTTCTTGCGCTGGATGCCCCAGGCGAGCTGGTTCACCGTGCGCGGGTTGAAGTTCAGCCCCGCCTTGGTCGCCTCCTCGATCATCCAGAGCAGCGGATATTTGGACTCGCCGCTCTCGACTTCCGGATAGCCGCCACCGACGTCGCAATGCACGCCGGCGAACCACACCTGCAAAATGTCCTGCGGCTCCTTCTTGTCGTCGGGCACGAAGCGGTTGCGCCAGTACTCCTGCGGCTCCTCATACTGCTTGAGGCGGAACATGCAGCGCCGCTCGTCGATGGCGATCGCCTGGCGGAAGATGTTGACGCTGGGATTGCGCAGCGTGAAGGCGAGCTCCTCGAAGCTCGGCAAATAGCCCCGGTCGGCGCGCGGCACGATCACGCTCGCCACCGTGTCCCAGACGCCGATGAAGTGGATGGTCGGCCAGCGCGACGAGGTGATGCGTGCGAACTGCGCGGCGAGATCGAACTTGTTTTTCGGCAGCGGCCCGCTGTCGTCAAAACCCTCATCGATGAGGTCGCTGACATCGTTGCCGCGCCCGGTGCCGGAATATTGCTTGTAGGCGACGAGGCCACTGCCTGCGAGGTTGGCCTGCTCCGGCGAGATCAGGCCGATCTTGTGGATCAGCCCCGCCAGCACGCGAACCGTGTAGGCACCGCGCGAAAAACCGAACAGGTAGATCCTGTCGCCCGGCGCGTAATGCTCGACCAGGAAGCAATAGGCCGACAGCGTGTTGTCATCGAGCCCGTAGCCAGTGGCGAGCCCCAGCACCAGATTGACGTTGGCTTTCCAGCGGTGCCACGTCGACGGCTCCGTCACCGTGCCGACCCCGGGATCGTAGAACACCATCTGCCGCGGCCGCGTCTTGTCGGTCTTGCGCAGGCAGCGATAGAGCTTCAGGACGTTGGAGATGTTTTCGGAAATCTCGTTGCCGGTGCCGTCACAGCAGATGACAAGGTTCTTCGGCTCGGATGTGTGCTCGGCGTTGCGCTCGTGATCCACAGGATGCCCCTCCCGCTGATGCTACCCGGGCGAGTATAGCGGAAAAGGGCGGGGAGAGGGAGATGACGCTTCTTCTCCTCTCCCCTTGCGGGAGAGGGTGGATCGCCGCGAAGCGGCGAGACGGGTGAGGGGTCTCTCTCCGCGTGCGAATCTCTCGCGTCAGAACTCCCGGAGACAGACCCCTCATCCGGCGCCATAGCCGATGCGAAGCATCGGCGTTTTCAAGAACGGCGGCCGAAGGCCGCCTATGCCACCTTCTCCCGCAAGGGGAGAAGGGAAGGCGCCCGCCGGCTACTTCTTCTTCTGGCCGATCTCCGGCTGCCAGGCCGCGTCCTTGCGGCTTGGCGCTGCGGCGCTGGTCTTGATCTTGTCCTTTTTCGGCTTCTTGGTCTCGCGGTTGCTGCGTTGCTGTCCCTTGGCCATGACGTCGTCTCCTCCTGGGTTTCGAGTTCGTCCGCGTGCGAGATCGGCGCTGCAATGGTCGCTGGGCGGGGCTGTGAGATGCACCCGCCCGAACCAATGAAGATCGCCGCTGCGCACACGAGGCGCGAAAGATGCAGCGCAACATCGACGCGCGGCAATTGCGTGAGCTGCGCTGACGTGGTCGAGCGTACGCCCGCGTCCTGCCGATTGCGAGGACTAAAACGCCGCGCACGAGCACCGCGCTTGCGCCGTAAGTCCCGGCCCACGCTGACATAATGCTGGCTATTGCCGGGTAACAAGCGCATGGTCGTGACCAGCTGGTGTCGGTTGGGGCCCCTTCTTTGCGAAAGGCAGGCGCGCATGACCATCCGCTCGCGGCGAGAAACCATCACCTTCAAGCATCCATTCCACATCCGCGGCCTCGAGCGCCAGTTGCCGGCCGGCGCCTATGAGGTCGTCACCGACGAGGAGATGATCGAGGGCCTGTCCTTCGCATCCTATCGCCGCGTCGCCACCATGATCACGGTGCCCTCCGAAGGCGTGCGCGGTGCGACGGAGATGCTGTCGATCGGCTCGGTCGACCTGGCGGATGCCCAACGTATCGACGCGAGTGCCTGACATGACTGACATCCCGGTCGATCTCGACAGCCACCGCGGCATGGCCGCCCAGAAGGCAACCGATCTGCGCCGCGCGCTGGCCGATGTCGAGGCCCAGGTCAGGGAGCTGCGCGAGCGCGAGGCCGAGCTTGAAAACCGCATGATGTCGGTGCCTGCCACGTCCTGGCCGGAGGCCGCCGTGAAGGCCCGCCATCTGCTCAACCTCTATGCCGCGAGCCTGCCCACCGAGGACACCCGCCACCGCGCGCTGGTGGCCGCCCTGTTCGACGATTTCGCAAGGCTCAACGGCGACGGCTGAAGGCGAGGCAACGCGCGCAAACACCGGCGTCGTCCTGGCCGAGTGCGCAATTGCGCACGGAGCCGGGACCCATAACCACCGAAGTCAGTTTTTGTGCACCCTCGTGCCACAGCCTGCTTCGATAACGCTGACCGGCGCCGCCCCCAGTGCGCAATTGCGCAAGTCCGGCACGACGCGGACGCAAAAGGAGTACCCCATGACGCTCACCAGCAGCCGCTTCATCGCCCACGACCAGGACCGCGGCATCGTCCAGTTCTCGATGCAGGACGGCGCGAAGGAGATCGCCTGCGCGATCTCGACCTCCGCCATGGACGACCTCGAGCGCGGCCCGCGCGCCCGGCCCAGCGAGCGCGAAGAGCAGTTCACGCGCCTGCGCGAACGCATCGAAGCCTGCACCGGACGCAAATATCAGGCGACGGAGTTCGAAGGCACGCCGCCGGGGATCGTGCTGCGGAGCATTGATTTTCGGGGGTAGGGGAACGGCGTGGGCTAGAAGTATGGCGGAGCCGGGCCGTCGGTTCCGTCGCGTGGCTGTCTGGACGAATATGAAGGAACTTCATTTTGGAGAAATGAGATCGGTGAGTTGGATTGGTCTAAACACAATATAGTTTGTTCGGGCCTACTGCCGCTTAGCGATAGAGCAGTAGAAATGGAAAGCCTTCAAGACTGCAATTGTCGCGCTGAGGTCAGCGTGTGTTCCAAACTGCCGTATCATTTTTCGGAGTAGGGCTTTTCCATCTCGCGTGAGCTCCCAATGAACCTTGTCGGCCACTTTGTCTGCTCGGATCACTGCGCTCGGATGGTCCTGAACTAAGAGATCAAAAAAGTGGTTTGGCAGTAGATCCTCTAGTTCCCAATTCAACCCTTTGTAGGCCAGGTTTTCCCGTTCAAAGGCCTTTTGGAGAGTCTTGGGATCGAGATTGCCGCTCGTTGGCATGTGTGGATGAAGCCGGAAGACGTCACGAAACTCCACAATACTTGTGTCCAAAGCAGTCGCAGCTCTTACTGCCTGTTGGCCTGCCTTGTCATTGTCGAATAGTCGTTGCCTGCAACTACAAGAACTTGGCGAACTCCCGAGCGGCGGAGGTCCTCCACCATCGTCATTCTTCTCAGCCTATTTTCAAATTCCGAGGTGGAGCTTCCCTCACGTCCATTGAGCAAGTAGATGGGCAAACAGCGCTGGGGAAAAGTGATGCGCGACGGATCGCTATCGACGATCTGCACGAAGCCCCTTCGTCTAGCCATATCGTCGCCGGAGCGCGATCCTTGATCGAGCGCTGAGATCAACCGCTTGTCAGAAACCTCGGATAAGACTAGCCGCCAAGGCAAGCCTAGGAATGATATCAAAGTTTCGAGTTGGGGGCATTCCTTCGGCAGGTCGATCAGCCAAAGTGCAATGTCGCGGCTGTCGAGGTTCGACAGGAGATTGTCCGAAGCTCCGTCGACAAGAAAAAGTTTCTTTTGGTTCATTTTCCCGCTCCCATGCCGTCATGGCGTTGCCTCGATGCCTTCCAAACGGGATGCACCGTTTGATTGTAGGAGGAAGCGCGGTGTTATCAACAAAAACGGCCGGATCTTCCGATCCGGCCGTCACGCAAAACTCTTCCAGCTAAGCCTACGCCTCGCGACGCAAGCCCTCGCCCGATTCGAAAATTCTTAGCTCGCCTTCTTCTCCGGCGCCGGGGTCGGGCCGACCTTCTTCTGGATGGCGCGCTTCAGCTCGAGGGCGCGGGGCGACAGCACGGCGGCCTTGGCCTTGAGCAGGAAGGGATCGAGGCCGCCATTGTGGTCGACGCTCTTGATCGCGTTGGTGGAGACGCGCAGGCGCACGTTGCGGCCCAGCGCTTCGCTGATGAAGGTCACGTTGACCAGGTTCGGCAGGAAGCGGCGCTTGGTCTTGATGTTGGAGTGGCTGACCGTGTGGCCGACCTGGGGGCCCTTGGCCGTCAATTCGCAGCGGCGAGACATGGCAAAATCCTCAATCTTTCCCAACGATGTGCGGCCGCCATTCGGGGCGCCACGGGCAAATTCTCTGTCCTTGCAGGGAGCGGGCGGACGTATAGGGGGGAAGCGGCGGGACGTCAAGGTTTTGGGGCGGGTTTCGTGCTCCAAGGTAGCTGTCATCGCCCGGCTCGCCGCCTTCGCTGAAGCTTCGGCGGGCCGAGCACCCGTGTGGGCCTCGGCGTAGCCTTGGCGGAGCCGGGACCGGGCGATCCAGTACTCCGCGCCGGTGCGGCTGACCAGAGGGGCCGCGGCGTACTGGATGCCCCGGTCAAGCCGGGGCATGACGGCGGTGGAGGTGGCGGGGTGAGGTGCGCTTTCAGTCCCACCCCCGATCACCAAAACGGCAATGATTATCGCGCCTTACCATCACATAAAGGGCGTATTCGCGCCCGAAAAGTCCGGTGGAGTTCCGGACGCCGACAGGCCCGGACGCATTGCTTGGCGCGGTATTTGGCTTAAGTAACAACCGTTCGCGCCCCGATTGGATTGTTTCGTGCTCACAACGCCTCATCTTGCGCCGAGCCTGCGCCCAAAAGAGCTGCGCTCAGCGGAGCGGCGCGCGAGGAATCCGCGCGTAAGCCATCCTCGCTCTGCCGGCCGCTGGGTCATGGCGGCCCTTGGCGGGCTGGTGTTGGCGTGGGCGGCGGAGCCCGCGGCGGCGCAGGGCAAGCTCGAGGCGCAATATGAGGCGACGCTGGCGGGCATTCCCGTCGGCAAGGGCGCCTGGAACATCGACATCCAGGACGATGTGTTCGCGGCCGCGGCCTCCGGCGGCACCTCGGGGCTGCTGAAATCCTTCGCGGGCGGGTCCGGCACCGGCGCCTCGCAGGGCCGCGTGGTCAACGGCGCGCTGGTCGCGACCGGCTATCAGGCCTCCACCACCACCTCGAAGAAGACCGAAGAGATCCGCATCACGCTCGACAAGGGCAATGTGAAGGATTTTGCCATCCTGCCGGAGCCGCCGGTCGATCCCGACCGCATCGTCGTCACCGACGCGCATCGCCGCGGCGTCTGGGACCCGATGACGGCCTCGCTGGTGCGCGTATCCGGCACCGGCGACGTGCTGTCGGCGGACGCCTGCCACGGCAGCGCCGCCGTGTTCGACGGCCGCATGCGCTACGAGCTCAAGCTCGATTTCAAGCGCATGGAGAACGTGAAGGCGGAGAAGGGCTATCACGGCCAGGTCGTGGTCTGCTCGCTCTATTTCGTGCCCATCGCCGGCTACATCCCCGACCGTCCGGTGATCAAATATCTCGCCGCCCAGCGCAACATCGAGGTCGCGTTCGCACCGATCGCCGGCACGCGCATCCTGGTCCCGTTCTGGCTGAAAGTGCCGACCCCGCTCGGGCCGGCCATGCTGGAAGCAACCAGCTTCATCACCAGCGCCCAGCCGCCCAAGGTCGCGAAGACGCAGTAGGGCTGGGTGCCGTAGCCCCGCTGCCGTAGCCCGGATGGAGCGCAGCGTAATCCGGGGTTCTTTGCTTCGGCCCCCGCATTGCGCTCCGCTCCATGCGGGCTACGGACCTCCCTTTTGGTGAAAATAAACATCAATGATTTCAAGAACATGCCTACTGTGCATGGGGTTGTTTTCGCGCATTTTGTTTGGAGGGGGTCGAGAACCGGGAATCCATTTGACTCCTCCCCGATTCTGATTCGACTCCGCGCCGTCCCCAGCTTTAACGAATCCGCCATCGAAACGTCGCTTGTGCGGCGGAGCAAAACTCCATCTAGTGCGAACCCACAAGCCTCCCGCGACATCTTGCGTGAACGGAACAGGACTCAAGGGGGAGTCAGCGATTCGGCCGCGATTCGTTCTCAACTCGTTCCGAAGCTTAAAGCCAACGGGAAAAGCGTCGCAAAGTGAGACAGTTGCGCTGGGTTCAGGGAGAGGCGCCGCATTCTCCGCCGTCATGCCCCGGCTTGACCGGGGCATCCAGTACGCCGCGCCCTCTCGGTTTGATCTGCGCCGCCTCTGGAATACTGGATCGCCCGGTCGAGCCGGGCGAGGACAGCAGTGTGTGAGGCGAGCCCTTCGCGCCACCGCCCCAAAACAGCACTGACATTCGCCCCAATCGCCATTACCTAATCCCCCAGATGCCTTTTTCCTCCTCCCCCTTCGCTTCCGAGCGGCTTCCCGGCGCCGGCGTCACTGCGGTGCTTGGTCCCACCAACACCGGCAAGACCCATCTCGCCATCGAGCGGATGCTCGCGCATCCCTCCGGCATGATCGGGCTGCCGCTGCGCCTGCTCGCGCGCGAGGTCTACAACAAGATCGCAGCAAGGGTCGGCCCCGACGCCGTCGCGCTCGTGACCGGCGAGGAGAAGATCAAGCCGAAAGCGCCGCGCTATTGGGTCTCGACCGTCGAGGCGATGCCGCGGGATCTCGACGTCTCGTTCCTTGCCGTCGACGAGGTGCAGATCGCATCCGATCTGGAACGCGGCCACGTCTTCACCGATCGCATCCTCAATCGCCGCGGCCGCGACGAGACGCTGCTGCTCGGCGCTGCGACCATGCGCCCGATCATCGAGCGGCTGCTGCCGGGCGTCTCCATGATCACGCGGCCGCGCCTGTCGCAGCTGGAATTCGCGGGTGATCGCAAGATCACGCGGCAGCCGCGCCGCACCGCCATCGTCGCCTTCTCGGCCGACGAGGTCTACGCCATCGCCGAGCTGATCCGCCGCCAGCATGGCGGCGCCGCCGTGGTGCTGGGTTCGCTGTCGCCGCGCACCCGCAACGCGCAGGTCGCGATGTTCCAGAACGGCGAGGTCGATTACCTCGTCGCCACCGACGCCGTCGGCATGGGCCTCAATCTCGACGTCGACCACGTCGCCTTTGCCTCCGACCGCAAGTACGACGGCTACCAGTTCCGCCGCCTGACGCCGTCCGAATTCGCTCAGATCGCCGGCCGCGCCGGCCGCGCCACCCGCAACGGCACCTTCGGCACCACCGGCCGCTGCGGCCCGTTCGAGCCCGAGCTCGTCAATGCGCTGCAGAACCACACCTTCGATCCCGTGAAGGTTTTGCAATGGCGCAATTCGAAGCTGGATTTTGCTTCCCTCGGCGCGCTCCAGGTCTCGCTGAACCTGGCCCCCGGCCACGAGGCGCTGACGCGCGCGCCGATTGCCGAGGACATGCGCGTGCTCGACCACGCCGCCCGCGACGCCGAGGTGCGCGATGTCGCGCATGGCAAGGACGCCGTGGAACGGCTGTGGGAGGCCTGCCAGGTCCCGGATTATCGAAAGCTGTCGCCGGCCGCCCATGCCGAGCTGGTGACGACGCTGTACGGCTTCCTGATGCGGAAGGGATGCATCCCCGACGCCTGGTTCAGGACCCAGATCGACCAGGCCGACCGCGTTGACGGCGATATCGACACGCTGTCGGCCCGGATCGCGCAGATTCGCACCTGGACCTTCGTCGCCAATCGCCCCGACTGGCTGAAAGACCCCGAACGCTGGCAGGGGATCGCCCGCGAGGTCGAAAATAAATTATCGGATGCGCTCCATGAACGCTTGACTGAGCGTTTCGTTGATCGCCGGACCAGTGTATTGATGCGCCGCCTGCGGGAGAACACGAGCTTGAATACGGAAATCGGCAAGACCGGCGAAGTCATCGTCGAAGGCCATGTCATCGGCCGCCTCGATGGCTTCACCTTTGCACCGGATGCGGCGGAAGCCGGCTCCGATGCGAAAGCGTTGCAGGCTGCAGCGCAGGCCGTGCTCGCCGGCGAGATCAACGCGCGCGCCGAAAAACTGGGCAACGCACCGGACGAGCAGTTCGTGCTGACCTCGGAAGGCATCATCCGCTGGACCGGCGACGCCGTGGCGCGGCTGTCTGCCGCAGAGGAAGCGCTGCATCCGCGCATCCGCATCATCTCCGACGAACGCCTCACGGGCGCCCCCCGCGACAAGGTGCAGGCGCGGCTTGAGCTCTGGCTCAAGACGCATATCGAAAAGCTGCTCGGGCCGCTGTTCGAGCTCAGCAAGGCCGAGGACGTCACCGGCATCGCCCGCGGCATCGCCTATCAGCTCGTCGAGGCGCTCGGCGTGCTGGAGCGCCCGAAGATCGCCAACGAGCTGAAGGATCTCGACCAGCCCTCGCGCGCGACCTTGCGCAAATACGGCGTCCGCTTCGGCGCCTATCACCTCTATTTCCCCGGCCTGCTCAAGCCGGCCGGGCGTGCGCTGGCCGCGCTGCTCTGGGCGCTGAAGCAGGACAATGTCGATCCCTCCGCGCTGTCGGGCGCGCAGCATCTGGCGAGCTCGGGCCGCACCTCGTTCCCGGTCGACAAGCAGCTGCCGCGCGATGCCTATCGCGTGCTCGGCTACAAGCAGGCCGGCGAGCGCGCCGTGCGCGTCGATATCCTCGAGCGCCTGGCCGATCTGATCCGTCCGGCGCTGGCCTGGCGCGAGAACGCGTCTGGCGAAAAGCCCGCCGGGGCATTCGACGGCCGCAGCTTTGTGGTGACGCAGGCGATGACCTCGCTCACCGGCTCCGCCGGCGAAGACTTTGCCTCCGTGCTGCGTGCGCTCGGCTATCGCATGGACAAGCGCCCGCCGCTGCCGGCGAAGCCCGCCGCGGCTGTTGTCGAGACGCCTATTGCTGAGGCGCCTGTTGCTGAAGCCTCCAGCGAAGAGACGCCCGCAACCGAAACGCCGGTCGAGGACGCCGCAACCCCTGCGGATGCCGCGATCGAAGCCGCTGCCGAGCCTGTGACCGTCGAAGACGCGCCCGGGATGGAGCAGCACGACGAGCCCGCGCATGACGAGCCGGCGCTCGAAGCTTCCGTCACGCCGGAAGACGCTCCCGGCATCGCGCCACCTGCGGAAGAGCCTGTTGCCCCCGCTGAAGCTGTCGAAACCGCACCTGCCGAAACCGCGCCTGCAGAGACCGCTGCAACTGAAGCCGCTGCGTCGGCCGATGCGGCAGCGCCGGTGGAAGCCGCGGCCGCGCCCGCCGAGCCCGAGCTCATCGAGGTCTGGCGTCCCGCGGGCCGTCACGATGATCGCAAGCCGCGCCACGAGCGCCATCGCAACCAGCGTCATCACCAGCCGCGTCCACAGGCGGGCGCTGAAGCCGGCGCTGCGCCTGCCGAAGGCGAAGCCCAGCCTGCCGCCGACGGCGAGAAGCGCGGTGAGCGCCATCGCCATGGCGGCGGTCATCGTCGAGATGGTGGCAGGGACTTCCGCAAGCCGCGAGAAGGTAGCGCCGAAGCTGCGCCGCGTCCCGAGGGCCGCGACGACAAGAACCGCCGCTTCGAGGGCAAAAATGGCGGCAACAAGGACCGCGACAACAAGGACCGCAACAAGGGCAAGTTCGGCGGCGATCGCGACAAGGGCCGCGATAACCGTGGCCGCGACCGCGACAAGGGCCGCGACCGCCAGGGCGGACCGTCGCTGCGTCCCTACGCATCGAGCGCCACCCCGCGCGAGCGCGATCGTCCGGTCGATCCGAACTCGCCGTTCGCGAAGCTCGCTGCGCTGAAGGAGCAGCTGTCCGGGCGTAAGGAGTGAGCCCACGACCGAGCGGCAGCGCATCGACAAATGGCTGTGGCACGCGCGGGTGGTGAAGGCGCGCACCTCCGCGGCCGCGCTTGTCGAGTCCGGCCATGTTCGCGTCAACGGTGCACGCGAGAAATCGCCGGGGCATGCGATCAAGATCGGCGACGTGCTCACCATCGCGCTCGATCGCACCGTGCGCGTCTTGAAAGTCATCGCCTTCAACGAGCGCCGCGGCGACGCCGCCTCGGCCCGTGTGCTCTACGAAGAGCTCGGTGAAGGCCCGCCAAGTTCTCAGCGCAATTAATTGCGCTTTGAATTCATTTCTTGGTCGATCAAGCGCATAAAGCCGTCATGATCGGCCGTTCCTGAGCTTGCGGCGCCGGGCCATCCGCGCTACGCAAGCCGCGACTTTTAAAAGAGCTTTTCGGAGCGTTGGATGACTTACGTCGTCACTGAAGCGTGCATCAAGTGCAAGTACACCGACTGCGTCGAGGTCTGCCCGGTCGACTGTTTCTATGAGGGCGAGAACATGCTCGTCATCCATCCTGACGAGTGCATCGACTGCGGCGTGTGCGAGCCGGAATGCCCCGCCGATGCCATCAAGCCGGACACGGAACCGGGCCTGGAAAAGTGGCTCACGGTCAACGCCGACTACGCCAAGAGCTGGCCGAACATCACCCAGAAGAAAGAATCACCCGACGACGCCAAGGATTTCGACGGCATGGAGGGCAAGTTCGACAAGTATTTCTCGCCGAACCCCGGCTCCGGCGACTAATTCGGGTCAAACTTAACCCTATTAGCGGCCTTACCGCCGAAAACTAGGCCTTAACACCCCTAAATCATTGATTTTTGCGGGAAATGTGCTATATTGGGCACATTGAGCCGAACCCTGGTTAGCCCCGTCGGCCCCGTTGGGTTCCCGTGAAACCAAATGTCGAACAGGGGCGTGGCAGTTTCCGCGCGCAGGCTGTGTCACAGAAAACGCGTAAAAAGAGTACTTCAGCGAAGGCTTCCCATAAGGACGCCAAGAAAGTCGCCGCGGCCAGCCGTAGCGCATCCAAGGGTCGGACCGCGACGAAGGCGCCGGCTGCAAAGTCCTCGAAGAACAAAAGAAGCGCAATGCCTAACAAGACTGCCAAGCCGGCCGCGAAAGCGACCGTTGCCAAGCCTGTTGCCGCCAAGCCCGCCGCCAAGCCCGCTGTTGCCAAGGCTCCCGCTGCCAAGCCCGCCGCAAAGGCTCCTGTTGCTGCTGCTCCTGCCAAGGCCCCTGTTGCTGCCGCCAAGCCGGCCGTGAAGCCCGCGGCTGTTGCGCCGAAGGTCGAGGAAAAGAAGGTTGTGACCCAGCGTCAGGGCTTCAAGGCCAACGAATTCGTCGTCTATCCCGCTCACGGCGTCGGCCAGATTCTGGCCATCGAGGAGCAGGAGATCGCCGGCGCGAAGCTCGAGCTGTTCGTCATCAACTTCATCAAGGACAAGATGACGCTGCGCGTGCCGACCGCCAAGGTCGCCAATGTCGGCATGCGCAAGCTCTCCGACCCCGCGCTGGTGAAGCGTGCGCTCGAGACCCTCAAGGGCCGTGCCCGCGTCAAGCGCACCATGTGGTCGCGCCGCGCCCAGGAATACGAAGCGAAGATCAATTCGGGCGACATCGTCGCTATCGCGGAAGTCGTGCGCGACCTCTATCGCTCCGAGTCGCAGCCCGAGCAGTCCTACAGCGAACGCCAGCTCTATGAAGCAGCGCTCGACCGTCTCTCCCGCGAGATCGCGGTGGTGCAGCACTCGACCGAGACCGAAGCGGTCAAGGAGATCGAGGCCCAGCTCGCCAAGAGCCCGCGCCGCACTGGCGCCAAGTCCGAAGCCGCCGAAGGCGAGGCCGATGCGGACGCCGAGGGCGATAGCGACGAGACCGAGGGCGGCGCCACGGTCGCCGACGAGGCCGCGTAAGCGTCTCGCGCGTCGAACGCAACAGATCAAAGCCCGGTCTTACGGCCGGGCTTTTTGTTTTGGAGACGCTGACCGCCCCGGTTCGGGGACGTCAGCGGGCGGAATTGCTTTGAGCCTATGCGGTCCTGAGCAGGATCAAACCCGCGATGCGCTTCCCGAAGCGCCGCGCCCGGTCTCGCGGTCGTCTCCGCGCGCGTCAGTCGCAACCGTCGACCACCAGGCGCCCAACGCATCGATCAACGGCACCAAGGTGTGGCCGGCGGCGGTCAGATCGTACTCGACCCTCAACGGGTATCCGTCGAATTCCGTGCGAGTCACGATACCGGCGTCCTCCAGCTTGCGAAGCTCGAGGGCGAGCATCCTGTGCGAGATGGTCGGATTGTCCCGACGCAAGTCGCTGAACCGTTTGGTGCCCTGTTTCAAATAGTAGATCAGAAGCGTAGGCCACCGGCCGCTCAGGATCTGCATCACTTCCTCGATGGGACATCTCGAAACGAGATCTTTCATCGGCGGGCTCCAGGTTACAAAAATGTTCGCAATTTACTTGATGGAGCGAGCGACTAGGGTTCGGGACCGCTGCGCAGCGTGATCATCAGAAATCACGGAGAATAGATCGATGGATCCAATCCTACTTTACGGCTTCCCGATGGGAAGCTCCATGGGACTCGTTGCAGCTCTTGAATGGTTTGGCAGGCCATATCGCCTGTGTCGCGTCGACATGCTGGGCGAGATGCTGAGCCCGTCATACGCCAGGATCAATCCGCGACACGAGACGCCTGCACTTATAACGGACCAGGGCGATGTGCTGACGGAAACCATGGCGATCGCGGCTTGGCTCGAAGCCAGGGATACCGAACGGCGCATCAGCTTTGATCCGTTGTCGCCGCAAGCCGATCGCATGCACCAGCTGATGGCGTTCGTGAATACCGGCTTTACCGGCGCCTTCGCGCCGCTTTGGGTCGCAATGGAAGGCGTGGCGATGGACGACGCCATGCGTTCGGCCTTGCGGGAGTTCGGAAGGAGAAAGGTGATCGAACGTCACGACAAGCTCGAAGGCATGATCGAGCCGGCAAGGTTCCTGCTCGCCGACCGGCCGACCCTCGCGGACGCCTTGCTGGCAGGTGTGGCGCGCTGGCTCGACTTCCACGCTGTCGCGGACAGGAGCCGCTGGCCAAAGCTGGCCGCGCTGCGCCAACAACTCGAGGCCGATCCCGGGGTCATCTACGCCACCGCCGTGGAGAGCGGCAGCAATGATCCGGGAACAGGATCCTGCGCAGGCCACACCGCCCTGGCCGACGTCATCGCGCGATATGGCAAGCAAGCCTAACCAGTGGAGAGGAGGAGCGGCTTCGATCCGCTCCTCCTCACTTCACCGGCCGCTTCTCGAGCTTCCGCGCCAGCGTCCGCCGATGCATCCCGAGCCGCCTTGCGGCTTCCGAGATGTTGAAATCGGTTTCGATCAGGGTCTGGTGGATGCGTTCCCACTCCAGCGTCTTAATCGATGTCGGCCGGGCGTCGAGCGCGACCTCGGCATTGCCTGCGGCCTTGTTGAAGGCGGCCTCGATGTCGTCGGTGTTCGACGGCTTTGCCAGATAGTGGCATGCGCCGAGCTTGATGGCCTCGACGGCGGTGGAGATGCTGGCAAAGCCCGTCAGCACCACGATCAGCATCTCCGGATCGTGCGTGTGCAAGAGCTCCACGCAGGCCAGTCCCGAGGCGCCGCCGAGCTTGAGGTCGACGACGGCATAGCCAAACGATCGCTCCTCCAGGACTTTCCGCACATCCTCGATCGAGGCGGCGAGCACGACCTCGTAGTCGCGGCGCTCGAACGAACGCTTCAGGGTGCGGGCGAAGCCGGCATCGTCCTCGACGACGACGAGCGAACGATCAGGCGTCAAAGCTGCCTCCGATCGCGAGCGTTGCGAGCGGCAGCGTGAGGCGGACCGTAGCGCCGCGCTTCCTGTGGTTCTCGGCGGTCACGCTGCCCCCTAACTTGCGCACCACGTTCACCACCAGGAACAGGCCGAGCCCGCCGCCGGCGCGGCCCTTGCTCGATTGATAGGGCTTTCCGAGCTGTGCCAGCATCTCCGGCGCAAAGCCGGGGCCGCGATCGCTGATCGACAGCACGAGATGATCGCCCTCGCGCCCGGCAACGAGCTCGACCCAGTCGCGCGAGACCTCGTAGGCGTTGTCGAGCACGTTGAAGATCACCTGCTTCAGCGCGACGTCCGAGACGATTGCGACGTCTTCGCCGAAAGTGTTGACGAAATACAACGTGCGCGCCGAGCGCGCGTCGCGCCACTCTTCCACGAGCGCGGTGACGAAAGCCGCCACCGTCGTCGGCGACGATCCCTCGCCGCGGGCTTCGCCCGCCGACACCAGAATGCCTGTCACGATCGACTTGCAGCGTTGCAGCGAGGTCTCCATCTCCTCGAGGTCCTCGGCCAGCTCCTGATCGGCGGCGAGGTCGGGCATGCGGCGCCAGTCGCCGAGGATGACCGAGAGCGAGGCGAGCGGCGTGCCGAGCTCGTGAGCCGCGCCGGAGGCGAGCAGGCCCATGCGCACGATATGATCCTGCTCGGCGGCATGCTGGCGCAGCGCCGCCAGATGCGCGTCGCGCTCGCGCAAATTCCTGTTGATGCGGGTGACGAACACCACCAGCAGCACGGCGTTGAGCACGAAGCCCAGCAGCATGCCGGCAACCGTGAGGGTGTAGGTCTCGCTCAGCGGGTTCGGCGGCAGATCGAGCGGTCGGTAGGCGACGGTCAGCCAGACGAAGCTCGCGCAGGTCAAGGCGACCAGCGACCAGGTCGAGCGGCCATCGAGCAGCACCGCGCCCAGCGTCACCTGGAGCAGGAACAGCGAGGTGAAGGGATTGGTGGCGCCGCCGCTGAGGTAAAGCTGCGCGGTCAGCGCGGCGACGTCCAGCATCAGGGCGACCAGCAACTCATTGTTGGTGATCGCGGCGCGATGGCGCACCCAGACCAGGCTGGAGATGTTGAGAAATATCAGGGCGCCGATTACCGCGCCCATGCGGGTGAGGGGCAGGGGAATGCCGAGCCACACATGCACGCCGCCGATGGTCACGATCTGGCCGACCACTGCGGTCCAGCGCAGCTGGATCAGCAGCGCCATGTTCTTGCGGTTGGTCTCGTCGTCGGTTGGCGCTGTGCCGATCAGCTCGCTGCGCGCGTCCGCCTGCGATTGCAGCGTGACGGCGCTGTGCGTTCTTCCGTTGTCAGGTGGGCTCGCCGATCGTTCCAGCATCTGATCCCGTCCTGCGGGCGACAGCATCGAGGCCGCCGGCCGCTTCGTGGGCGAAGCCGCTCCAGGGCTCCTTGCGGCGGAACAGCCCGCCGCCGAATGTGACGAAAAGTCTGCCGGCCAGCATGAACGCCAGAGCAAACCACGTCAGCGCGTAGATCAGGTGGTTATTGGGAAAGCTGATCACGGTCAATCCGCCGATTGGGCCGCTGCCGGATTGTGATCGAGCGTCGGCATCGATGAAAAAGGGCGCGACGTGGTCGAGGCCGCGTGCCGTCGCAATCGCTGCGACATCCCGCGAGTACCAGCGATTGTGCTCCGGCACGTTGTTTCTGAGGAATCCGCCTTTTGGCTCCGTCACGCGCAACAGGCCGGTGATCTCGACCTGGCCTTGCGGGTTGCCGTCCCAGCGCGTCGACGCATCGCGCCGGTCGGACGGCACGAAGCCGCGGTTGACCAGGACCAGCGTGCCGTCGTCGCGCCTGAGCGGTGTCAGCACCCAATAGCCCGGGCCTTCTTCGGTGACGGCCTGAGCCAGGGTCTCGCGGTCATGCAGGAACCGGCCGGAGACGCTGACGTGTCTGTATTCGTCGTTTGCGGCGGAGACGGTCGGCCATGCCGCCGGGGAGGGGATCGGCTGGGCCGGGGCATGAACGCGCTGCTCGACGCGATCGATCAGCGCCAGCTTCCAGGCGCGGCGCTCGATCTGCCAGACGCCGAGCGCGATCAGAAGTGCAATGGCCGTGAGCGAGAGGATCGTGAGCCACAAGGGCGGGCGCGCTGCGTTGCTGCGCGTCCCGTTTGCCTCGCTCGTCACGGTCCGGGTCTCGTTCATTTCATCCCGGTCATCTGGTGGATCGGCATCATGTTGCTGTTGAGGTGGTTCATCACCCACAGCGAACCCGACAGGGCGATCACCACCATGACGATGGTGAAGATCAGCGCCATCATGCTCCAGCCGTTCTCTGACGTCGTGTTCATGTGCAGGAAGTAGATCATGTGCACGACGATCTGCACGACCGCGAAGGCCATGATCACCAGCGCGGTGATCTGCTTGCTCGGAAGCGCGCCGCTCATCACCAGCCAGAACGGGATCGCGGTGAGCACGACCGAGAGCACGAAGCCGAGCATATAGGTCGAGAACGAGCCGTGGGCATTGGCGTGGCTGTCGCCGTGATGATGATCGTCCGCGTGGGCGGCGTGAGTATCGGTGTTCATCGCAGAACTCCCAGGAGATAGACGAAGGTGAAGACGCCGATCCAGACCACGTCCAGGAAGTGCCAGAACATCGACAGGCACATCAGGCGGCGGCGATTGGCGTCGATCAGGCCGAACTTCCAGACCTGCACCATCAGGGTCACCAGCCAGATCAGGCCACAGCTGACGTGCAGGCCATGGGTGCCGACCAGGGTGAAGAAGGCGGACAGGAAAGCACTACGCTGCGGCGTCGCGCCCTCATGGATCATGTGGGCGAACTCGGACAGCTCGATGCCGATGAATGCGGCTCCGAACAGGCCGGTGATCGCCAGCCAGATCTGGGTCTGCGCGATCTTGTTCTGCTGCATCGTCAGCATGGCAAAACCATACGTGATCGACGACAGCAGTAGCATCGAGGTGTTGACCGCGACCAGCGGCAGCTCGAACAGATCCTTCGGCGCCGGGCCGGCGGCGTATTTGCCGCCGAGCACGCCGAAAGTGGCGAACAGGATCGCGAAGATGAGACAGTCGCTCATCAGATAGATCCAGAAGCCGAGCGAGGTGCTGTAGCCTTCCGGATGCGGGTGTTCGTCGGCGAGGTAGAAGACCGGCTCGCCGGTTTGCGTGGGATTGACAGCGACAGTCATTTACTTGGCTCCGGCGAGCAGCTTGGTGCGCGCGTCTTCGGCCCGGATGACGTCCTCGGCCGGAATATCGAAATCGCGGTGATAGTTGAAGGTGTGACCGATGCCGACGGCGAGCATCGCGATGAAGCTCGCGGCCGCCAGCCACCAGATGTACCAGATCAGGCCGAATCCCATCGCGGTGGCGAAGCCGGCGAGGATGATGCCGGTGCCGGTGCTGCTCGGCATGTGGATCGGCTTGAACCCGGTGAGCGGGCGCTGATAACCGCGCTTCTTCATGTCCCACCACGCGTCGTTGTCGTGAGCGACGGGGGTGAAGGCGAAGTTGTAGGCCGGCGGCGGCGAGGAGGTCGCCCATTCCAGCGTGCGCGCGTCCCAGGGATCGCCGGTGACGTCCTTGAGCTGCTCGCGCCTGAGGAAGCTGACGGCGAACTGCATCAGCATCGAGAGGATGCCAAGGAAGACCAGGAAGGCGCCAATGCCGGCGACGATGAACCAGATCTGCAGGCTCGGGTCGTCGAACACACGGAGCCGGCGGGTCACGCCCATCAGTCCGAGCACATAGAGCGGCATGAAAGCGAGGTAGAAGCCCGTGACCCAGAACCAGAACGACAGCTTGCCCCAGAACGGGTCGAGCTTGAAGCCGAACGCCTTCGGGAACCAGTAGCCGATACCGGCGAACGCGCCGAACACGACGCCGCCGATGATTACGTTGTGGAAGTGCGCGATCAGGAACAGGCTGTTGTGCAGGACGAAGTCGGCCGGCGGCACCGCGAGCAGCACGCCGGTCATGCCGCCGAGCACGAAGGTCAGCATGAACGCGATCGTCCACATCATCGGCAGCTCGAAGCGGATGCGGCCGCGATACATCGTGAATAGCCAGTTGAACATCTTCGCGCCCGTCGGGATCGAGATGATCATCGTGGTGATGCCGAAGAAGGAGTTGACGCTGGCGCCCGACCCCATCGTGAAGAAGTGGTGCAGCCAGACCAGGTACGACAGGATGGTGATGACCACCGTGGCGTAGACCATCGAGGTGTAGCCGAACAGCCGCTTGCCCGAGAAGGTCGAGGTCACTTCCGAGAAGATGCCGAAGGCGGGGAGAACCAGGATGTAGACCTCGGGATGACCCCAGATCCAGATCAGGTTCACGTACATCATCGGGCTGCCGCCGAAATCGTTCGTGAAGAAGTTGGTGCCGACGTAGCGATCGAGCGAGAGCAGCGCGAGCACGACGGTCAGAACCGGGAAGGAAGCGACGATCAGCACGTTGGTGCAGAGCGCGGTCCAGGTGAACACCGGCATCCGCATCATGGTCATGCCGGGGCACCGCAGCTTGACGATGGTGCAGATCAGGTTGATGCCGGACAGTGTCGTTCCGACGCCCGCGACCTGTAGCCCCCATATGTAATAGTCGACGCCGACATCCGGACTGTAGCCGATGTTCGACAGCGGCGGATAAGCGAGCCAGCCGGTGCGGGCGAATTCGCCGATGAACAGCGAGGCCATCACCAGCACCGCGCCGCCGACCGTCATCCAGAAGCTGAAATTGTTCAGGAACGGGAACGACACGTCGCGCGCGCCGATCTGGAGCGGCACGACGAAGTTCATCAGGCCGGTGACCAGCGGCATCGCCACGAAGAAGATCATGATCACGCCGTGGGCGGTGAAGACCTGGTCGTAGTGATGGGCGTTGAGATAGCCCTCCGAGCCGCCGAAGGCGAGCGCCTGCTGCAACCGCATCATCAGCGCGTCGGCGAAGCCGCGCAGCAGCATCACGATGCCGAGGATCATGTACATGATGCCGATGCGCTTGTGGTCGACGCTGGTGAACCACTCGCTCCAGAGATAACCCCAGACGCGGAAATAGGTCAGGCCGGCGAGCATGATGAGGCCGCCGGTCGCCACCACGGCAAACGTGCCGACGACGATCGGCTCGTGCAGCGGCAGCGATTCGAAGGTGAGCCGGCCGAAGATGAGCTTGAGAAGATCAGGAGACATGCGGGATCTCTTTACGAATCTGACTTCGGACGTTGTCCGAGGAAGAAGGACGAGGACTTCAGCGGCGTGAAACTCGGCCGCTTCAGGCCGGCGCCGAGCAGCGGCGCGGTGTCGACAGGTGCCGTGATGGAAGCGGTGGTCCTGCCCTGCGGCGCATCGGGCGTGCAGGTGCCGGCGACGAAAGTCGGCTCCGGCCCAAGCGCGGTGCCGCGGCGGGCGTACTTGTCGTAGGCCAGCGGCAGGGTGTTGTTCAGGCCCTCATGGCCGAGGCCGCCCTTGGCGTCGATCGCCATCATCTCGCTCTGGCACATCTTGCCGGTCTCGACGCACATGTTGAGGATCAGGCGGTAGAGATCGGAATCCACGGTACCGTAGCGCCGCACCGGCTCGTTCTGGCTGGGCTTTTCGAGCTGGAGATATTCGGCGCGGCCGAGCGAGCCGCCGCCGGACTTGGCGCTGGCGATCCAGGCGTCAAAGCCCTTGTCGTCGAGACCCTGGAAGTTGAAGTGCATGCCGGAGAAGCCGGCCCCGCTGTAGTTCGCCGAAAAGCCCCGATAGCTGCCGGCGTGGTTCACGACGGCGTGGAGCTTGGTCTCCATGCCCGGCATTGCGTAGATCTGGCCGGCCAGCGCGGGGATGTAGAACGAGTTCATCACCGAGGACGCGGTGATGCGGAAGTTGATCGGACGATCGACGGGAGCTGCCAGATCGTTGACGGTGGCGATGCCGTAATCCGGATAGATAAAGAGCCACTTCCAGTCGAGCGCGACGACGTCGACCTCGAGCGGGGCCTTGGACTGGTCGACTGCGCGGTCGGCATGGATGCGGCCGAGCGTGCGATAGGGGTCGAGCAGGTGCGTGCCCATCCAGGTCAGCGCGCCAAGGCAAACAATGATCAGAAGCGGCGCCGACCAGATCACCAGCTCGAGGCTGGTCGAGTGGTCCCATTCCGGCTCGTAGCGGGCGTCGGTGTTGGACTGCCGGTAGCGCCAGGCGAACAGCACCGTCAGGGCCATCACGGGGACGACAATCAGGAGCATCAGGACGGTGGAGATGATGACAAGGTCGCGCTGCTGCGCCGCGATATCGCCGGCCGGCGCCAGCACGACGTAGTTGCAGCCACTTAGCATAACCGCCAAGGGTAGCATCGCCAGGATCTTGAAACGGGACACGGGCCGAGCCTTATGAGAATGAGTTTCTTTTGCGGGGCCAAGGGGTAGCTGCGGCGCAGCAATCCCAACATTGGACAATTTGTCCAATGTTGCAGTGCGGGATGTTGCGCCAGACAGGATTCGATTGCCTGGCGCCTCGCCGGGCAGTCGGCTTTGGTTTCAGAACGTTAAGGGCGCGCGAATGGCGATGGCACAGACCCCCGCAATGGCAGACCACTCGGGCGAGCACGGCCACGACCAGGCCAGTCCCGGCGAGATCGCCATCGGCGTCATCATCGGCCGCACCTCGGAATTCTTCGACTTCTTCGTTTTCGCGATCGCCTCGGTGATCGTGTTCCCGCGCCTGGTCTTCCCGTTCACGAGCGAACTGACCGGCACCCTCTATTCCTTCATGATCTTCGCGCTGGCCTTCATGGCGCGGCCGATCGGCACCGTCATTTTCATGACGGTCGACCGCGAGTACGGCAAGACGGCCAAGCTGATCTCGGCGCTGTTCCTGCTCGGCACCGCCACCGTCGCGATCGCGTTCCTGCCCGGCTATCACGAGATCGGCGCTGCCGCGATCTGGCTGCTGGCGCTGGCGCGCATCGCACAGGGTCTGGCCTGGGGCGGCGCCTGGGACGGCATGGCCTCGCTGCTGGCGCTGAACGCGCCGCCTTCAAAGCGCGGCTGGTACGCGATGGTGCCGCAGCTTGGTGCGCCGCTTGGTCTGATCGTGGCGAGCGGGCTGTTCGCCTATTTCGCCGGGAATCTGTCGGCCGACGATTTCTTCGATTGGGGCTGGCGCTATCCGTTCTTCGTCGCCTTCGCCATCAACGTCGTGGCGCTGTTCGCGCGCCTGCGCATGGTGACGACGGAAGAATATGCCTCGCTGTTCGAGACCCGCGAATTGCAACCCTCGCGCATCTCCGAGACCGTGGCGCGCGAAGGCCAGAACATCATGCTCGGTGCGTTTGCGCCGCTGGCGAGCTTCGCGCTGTTCCACATGGTCACGGTGTTTCCGCTGTCCTGGGTGTTCCTGTTCACCCGCGAAAGCCCGGTGCGCTTCCTGATCATCGAGATCGTCGCCGCCGTGTTCGGCGTCGGCGCGATCGTGCTCTCCGGCGTCATCGCCGATCGCGTCGGCCGCAAGTCGCTGCTGATGGGATCGGCGATCGCGATCGCGATCTACAGCGGCTTTGCCCCGCAGCTGCTCGATGCCGGCGCGTTCGGCGAGACCATCTACATGGTGATCGGCTTCATCCTGCTCGGCCTCTCGTTCGGCCAGTCCTCGGGTGCGATCGCCTCGAACTTCAAGCAGGCGTATCGCTACACGGCCTCGGCGCTGACCTCCGACATGGCCTGGCTGTTCGGCGCAGGCTTTGCACCGCTGGTCGCTCTGTTGCTGGCGACCAATCTCGGCGTCATCGCCTCGGGTGCGTACCTGCTGTCAGGCGCGTTCTGGACCTTGCTCGCGCTCTGGCTCAGCGGCCAGCGCGAGGCCGGCGATATGGACGCGGGCGGTTAGGGCGTGAGCTGCAGCTACAAGCGAATGTCGTCCCGGCCTAGTGCGCAATTGCGCACGGGGGCCGGGACCCATACCGCGTGATCTATCGAACGCGGGTGTTCTTAATCCCGAACGACCAGCGCCCGCCAAATTGCTCCCTGGGGTTATGGGTCCCGGCCGACGCCGGGACGACAGCGGAGTTTGCGGAACCACCGCGCGTCAATCCGCCACGACCTTCACACGATCGCGCACCTTCACCTGCGCGTTGCGATCGAGCCCGTTGAGCACGCGAAAACGCTCGGCCGGGTGGTCGACGCCGGCCATGCGGTGGGAGAGCGATTCCACGGTGTCGCCAGGCTGTACGGTGATGACCTTGATGCGCAGCGGGCGCGCGGCCTGGATCTCGTCGAGCGTCAGGCGGCGGAATGAACCGACGGTCTCGCGCGCATTGCGCTCGCTCTCGGTCGACTTCTGCCGTGCCGCGAAGATGAAGCGGTAGACGTCGCTGCCGAAGCGCAGCGCATAGACCTTGAACTGCCACTGGTCGCCCTTGGCGGTGGCGGACGCAGCCGGAAAACCGTTGATGGTGATGTCCTCGGTGGAGGCCTTCTCGACGCCCTCCATCCAGCCGGAATTCAGGTAATCGCCCAGCGACTGTTCGGCCGGCACCCGCACGACGTCGAAGCGCATCGCCTGCGAGCCGCCGTCGCGCACGCCGATCACGGCCTGCGCGGTGTTGTCGAGCGTAAAATTGTCCGGCGCCTGGAAGGTGAAACCGAGCTTCGGATGCAGGAAGCGCCGGCCACGGACAAAACCTTCGCTGGGGTCTTCGCCGTAGACGAGATTGTCGATCGCGGCGAGATAGGTCTCGCGGTCGCGTTCGCCGCCCTCTGGCGCTGCGTATTGCCGCGCGATGGTCTGCGCGTTCTGCACGCGCTCGGGCGTTGCCGGATGCGACGAGGTGAAATCCTGCGCCCGCGGATCGAGCGAGGTCTTGCCGACCTTCAGCTCGGCATTGCGCTCCATCGCCGAGAGAAAGCGTGCAGCACCATAAGGATCGAAATGGGCCTTGGCGGAGATGCCGACGCCGACGCCGTCGGCCTCGAACTCCTGATTGCGCGAAAAGCTCGCCATGGTCAGCTTGGTCTTGGCGAGCGCCAGCGCGGTGAGATCGGGATCGTTGCTCATGTCGGTGACGACGCGGGTGACGATCGCGGCCTGGCGGGCCTGGTCCTCGCGCATCGCGGCGTGCTTGGACAGCACATGCGCCATCTCGTGGCTGAGCACGGAGGACAATTCCGACGTATCGCTCGCCAGCGCAAGAAGACCGCGCGTGACATAGAGCTGGCCGTTCGGCAGCGCGAAGGCGTTCACCGCGCCGGAATTGAGGATCGTGACCCTGTAACCCTGATCGGGGCGGTCGGACGCTGCGACCAGGCGGTCGACGGTCTTGGTGACGAGCGATTCGAGCCTGGGGTCGTCATATGTGCCGCCGTAGCTCGCCAGGATGCGCTCGTGCTCCTTTTCGGTGGCGGGGGTCTGCGCGACGGCCGGCTTCGGCTTGGGCATTGCGACGGTCGGGGGCGCCGCCGCGGTCTGGAACCGGCCCATATCGCCGCAACCGGCGAGGGCTGAACCCAGCACGAGGCATAGCGCAGCCGGCGCTGCCCGCAGGCGGCGGCGTTCACCTCGTCCGTGCCGTCCTAGCACCCCATTCACGTCGCTTAACCCGTGCCTGGCCCTTTTTAGGGCCTTACCCCTGTCGGCTCGTTTGCGCCCAGCAACTCGATTTGTCCCACGAGGCGTACATCGATACGCGGCCCCGTATTCCCCTCAGCCCAGCGCCTGACACGAATACGCTTATTTTCCAGAGACTTAAGGGCGATCCCGGCGCTTTCGAACGCGGGTATCATGCGCTTTGAAATAGTCACGGCGAAGCCGCGTGTCCAGTTTCGTCCGAAGTTGAGGTAGGTCATTGCCCCAGCTTGCCGGACCGACAGGACTTTGCCCTCGACCACCACAAAACGCCCGATCCCCGCCAAAATATCGTCCGGACTTTCCGCGTTTTTTATGGCCGACAGGTCAGCCCAGCTGCCCTTTTTTTGGCGCCTTGCCTCGGCCTCCGCCGCCATCAGGGCGGCCGCGCAGTCCTTATCGGCGATCTCGGCGGAGACGATGGCGTCGCCCTCGGCGAGGAGCGTCGCCTGCACGGAGATGTCGCTCTCGCCGACAAAGACCAGCGCGCCCTGGCGGCCATAGCGGTCGGGCGTGTCGTCGGCGCTGCGCAAAATAACGTCGCGACCGACGAGCAGCGTCGTCAGCGCCTGCTTCGTGGTTGCGGTCGGCTCGATGCCGGTCAAGCGGATTTCCCGGCCGTCATCGAGACGCAGACTGCGCGCATCGATCGCGGTGACGCGGCCTTCGCCCTGGGACTCGAACTGGCACGGCGTGGCGGACGCACCGCGAGCCGCGACCAGAAGACATGCGACGATGAGATGAAGCAGTCGCGTCACGTTGCCCGGAAAGGTTGCGTTGCGCTCCAACCATAACTCAAGCGCGGTGGGGCGCGAAGACTGTTTGTTCATACTCCGTCATTGCGAGCGCAGGGAAGCAATCCAGAGTCCCTCCGAGGAAAGATCCTGGATTGCTTCGCTGCGCTCGCAATGACGGCGGAGGCACTCTTCCGCATCTCGTCATTCCGCTTTGCGGAAAGCGCGTGTTGATCGTTCATCTGCATCGTCCCGTGCGCTTGCTGCGCTGTCGCGCATGCGGCATGATTGCGGTAACAGCAATAACCAAGCCGCCATCAGAGTACGGCGCGATAAGGGAGGTCTTTTCGATGAAGCATGTTTTGTCGGGCATTTTTGCCGCTGCGTTGGCGCTGAGCGCGAGCGCCGTGCAGGCCCAGGACAAGCCGCCACTGAAGATCGGCGGCATCCTCGACATGTCGAGCCTTTATGCCGACATCACCGGCCCCGGCAGCGAGACCGCGGCCAAGATGGCCGTGGAGGACTTTGGCGGTGAGGTGCTCGGCCGCAAGATCCAGGTGCTGGCTGCCGACCATCAGAACAAGGCCGATCTCTCCGCCAATATCGCCCGCGACATGCTCGACAATCAGGGCGTCGAAATGATCTATGACGTCGCGGCCTCCGCGACCGCGCTCGCCGCCGGCGAGATCGCGAAAGCGCGCAACAAGATCATCATGTTCAACGGCCCGGGCTCGATCCGCCTCACCAACGAGGCCTGCGGTCCCTATACCATTCACTACGTGTTCGACACCTACGGTCAGGCCAATGTGACCGGCCTTGCGGCCGTGAAGTCGGGCCTCGACACTTGGTACTTCCTCACCGCCGACTACGCCTTCGGCCAGGATCTGGAAAAGGACACCAGCGCCGTCGTGACCAAGACCGGCGGCAAGGTGCTCGGCAGCGTGCGCCATCCGCTCAACACGTCGGATTTCTCGTCGTTCCTGCTCCAGGCCCAAGCCTCGAAAGCCAAGGTGATCGGGCTTGCGAATGCCGGCGGCGACACCGTCAACGCCATCAAGCAGGCGGCCGAGTTCGGCATCACCAAGGGCGGCCAGAAGGTCTCGCCGCTGCTCGCCTTCGTGACCGATATCGACTCCATCGGACTCGAGACCGCGCAGGGCCTGTTGCTGGCGGAAGCCTTCTACTGGGATCTCAACGATGACACCCGCGCGTTCTCGAAGCGCTTCCAGGAGCGTATGAAGCGGCCGCCGACCTCGGCGCAAGCTGGTGTCTATTCGTCCGTGACTCACTATCTGAAAGCGGTGAAGGCAGCCGGCACGACCGACGCTGCGACGGTGATGAAAGTGATGAAGGAGACGCCGATCAACGACTTCTTCGCCAAGAACGGCAAGATCCGCGAGGACGGCCGCATGCTGCACGACATGTACCTGTTCGAGGTCAAGAAGCCGTCGGAATCCAAGGGCCGCTGGGACGACTACAAGCTGCTCGCCACCGTGCCCGGCAGCGAGGCGTTCCAGTCGCTGGAGCAGTCGCGCTGCCCGTTGGTGAAGAAATAAACACCGTCATTGCGAGGAACGAAGCGACGAAGCAATCCAGACTGTCTCCGCGGAAACATCTCTGGATTGCTTCGCTTCGCTCGCAATGACGAGCGTCGATAGACCGAAGCAAACAACAACAAGGGAGACGTCCCATGAGCAACGACATGGTCCTCCAGAAGCTCGAAGGCGGGCTGCTCACCATCACCATGAACCGGCCCGAGCGCAAGAACGCGCTCAACCCGGACATGGTGGCCGGGCTGGTCGTGGCGGCACGGCGCGCGGCGGATGATCCGGAGGTGCGCGCGGTCTTGTTCAAGGGCGCGGGCGGCTCCTTCTGCGTCGGCGGCGACGTCAAGTCGATGGCGGAGGGCCGGGCGCCGCTGCCGTTCGAAGTGAAAATGGCGAACCTGCGCCGCGGCATGGAAGTGTCGCGTATCCTGCACCAGATGCCAAAGCCCGTGGTGGCACAGCTCGATGGAGCTGCCGCCGGCGCGGGTCTGTCGATGGCGCTGTCGTGTGACCTCCGCGTCGCTTCCGAATCCTGCAAGATCACCACCGCCTTCGCAAAAGTCGGCTTCTCCGGCGATTACGGCGGCACCTATTTCCTCACCCAGCTGCTCGGCAGTGCGCGGGCGCGCGAGCTCTATCTGACCTCGCCGGTGCTGACCGCGAAGGAAGCACATGCGATCGGCATGGTGACCAAGGTTGTTCCCGACGCCGAGATCGATACGGCCGCGCACGAGCTCGCACTGTCGCTGGCGCAGGGCCCGTCGATCGCGCTTGGCTTCATCAAGCGCAACATCAACAATGCCGAGCATCTCGCGCTGGAGGATTGCTTCGACGGCGAGGCGATCCATCACACCCGCTGCAGCGATACCGAGGATCACAAGGAGGCCGCAAAGGCGTTCGTCGAGAAGCGCAAGCCGACCTTCAAGGGCGCATGACGATGGCGCCCTATATGCGGTTGCGGCAGATCTGCCTGGTCGCGCCGCAGCTCGCGCCCGTGATCGCGGATATCGCTGACATCATGGGCCTCGCTGTCTGCTACCGCGACGGCAACGTCGCGAAATACGGCCTGGAGAACGCGCTGCTGCCGGTCGACACGATCCTGCTGGAGGTGGTCGCGCCGTTCAAGGAGGGCACCACGGCCGGCCGCTTCATCGAGAAGAGCGGCGGCCGCGGCGGCTACATGGCGATCTTCTGCTGCAACGATCCCGACGAGCGCGGCCGTAACGCCAACGCTCTGGGCGTGCGCACCGCCAACGTGATCGACCACGCGCCCTATCACGGCGTGCAGCTCCATCCCCGCGACTGTCGCGCCGCCTTCATCGAGTTCAACCACACCGAAGGCAGCGACGACATTTTGGGGCCTTATCCGCCAGCGGGGCCAGACTGGCATAAATTCATCCGCAAGGACGTGACGCAGGCGTTGACGAGCGTGGAAATACAGAGCCCGGACCCGCAAGGGCTGGCCGAGCATTGGGGCAAGCTCATCGGCGTGGCGCCGAGTGGCGATGTCGAACTGAAGCTGACCAACGCGACCTTCCGGTTCGTGAAGGGCGCCAGCGAAATCATGAGCGCGCTGGAGTTTCAGGTGACAGATGTGGCCCAGGTGCTGCATGCCGCCAAGGCCAAGGGGCTCGCGGTGGCGGGCAATGAGTTTCTGCTGAGCGGCGTGACATTTCGGCTCGCTGCTTGACCACTTGCGCTAGTTCTCGTTGTGTCGTCATGGCCAGGCCTGTCCCGCCTGCGCGGCCGAAGCGGCTTCGGCCGCGCAGGCGAGACAGGCCCGGCCATGACGGGGGTAGCGCCAGACCGACAATTGGAATCTGCACATGCCGCATCCGCTCGACAGCTTCTTTGCACCCGCCAGCATCGCGCTGATCGGTGCTTCGCGCGATCACGAGAAGATTCCGGGGCGCCTGCTGTCGATGTTGCGCAAGAACGAGTATCCCGGAAAAATCTATCCGGTGAACCCGAACTACGCCGAGATCGACGGCCTCATTTGCTACAAATCGATCACCGACATCGGCGCGCCGGTCGATCTCGCAATCATCCTCATCCCCGCCCGCGCGGTGCTCGCCGCGCTCGAACAATGCGCCGCCGCCGGCGTGAAGAACGCTGTTATCATCTCCTCCGGCTTCGCCGAGGAGGGCGGGGAGAGCGCGGCGATGCAGGACGCGATCGCGGGGCTGGCGAGGCGCACCGGCATGCGGATTTCCGGTCCGAATGCCGAAGGCTTTTTCAGCCAGAAGCAGCGCGTGGCGGCGACGTTCAGTCCCGCCGTGGACGTCAAGCCGAGCGTGGTGCCGCTGGTCGCCACGACGAAGCGGATCGGCATCGTGGCGCAGAGCGGCGGCATCGGCTTTGCGTATTATCACCGCGCCAGTGCGCTCGGCATTGCCGTGAGCTATGTCGTCAGTGCCGGCAACGAATCCGATCTCGGGGCCGGCGAGTTTCTGGATTACATGGTGCAGGACGCTTCAACGGACGTGATCCTGCTGTTCATCGAAGGCATTCGCGACGTCGACAAGTTTCTCGCGGCAGCGCGGCGCGCCGCCGAACTGAAAAAGCCTGTCATCGTCACGAAGGTCGGCCGCTCCGGCGCCGGGATGCGCGCGGCCGCCTCGCACACCGCGAGCATGGCCGGATGGTCGGCGGCCTACGACGCGGTGTTCGCCAAATATGGCTTCATCGTCTCCAACGATCTCGACGAGGCGCTGACGATCGCAGCTGTGCTTGCGAGCAATCCGTTGCCGAAAGGCGATCGCGTCGCCGTGGTCACCGTCTCCGGCGGCGCCGGCATCTGGGGCGCCGATGCCGTGGCGCTGCAAGGCTTGCAGGTGCCGGAGCTCTCCGAAAAAGTCCAGGCGGAGATCAGCGCGCTGATGCCGTCCTACGGCACCGCGCGCAACCCGATCGACGTCACGGCGCAGGGCGTGACCTCGGGCGGCTTGCAAAAGAGCGTCGATGTGCTCACCGCGTCGGACGAGATCGACGCAATCCTGATCGTGCTGTCGCTGTCGAGCGACGTCCGGAAGCCCTTCAAGGAAGCCGAGCTGACGCCGGTGCTGGCCGCGCAGCACAAGCCGGTGGTGTTCTATTCCTACACGGTACCGTCCGATTTCGCGCGGCGCGAGCTTGCCAAATCCGGCGTCGTGGTGCTCTCCGGCCTCACTTATGTCGGCGTCGCGATGCGGCAGCTCGTCGATTATGCCACCTTCGAGCTGCAGAGGCCCGCGGACGGGGCGCAAGTCCCCGCGCGGGACATCTCAGCACAGCTGAAATCGCCTGCGCTCTCGGAAGCCGACAGCAAGACATTGCTCCGCGCCGCCGGCATCGCGCTGCCGGATGAAGTGCTGGTGAAGGACAAGGGCGAGCTCGATGATGCCGTCGCCCGCGTCGGCTTTCCGGTGGTGCTGAAGATCCAGTCGCCGGACATCGCGCACAAGAGCGAGGTCGGCGGCGTGCGCGTCAATATCACCACAAAGGGCGAAGCGTTTCTGGCGTTCGAGGCGCTGCTCAACAATGTGCGCCAGCACAGGCCTGAGGCGGCCATTCAGGGCGTGCTGGTCTGCCCGATGGCGAAGCAGGGTGTCGAGATCATCGTCGGCACCATGACAGACGCGACGTTCGGGCCGATGGTGATGGTGGGCCTTGGCGGCATCACGACCGAATTGTTCCGCGACGTCGTCTACCGCCCGGCGCCGGTCAGCGCAGAAGAAGCCGGCACGATGCTGGCGCGCTTGAAAGCCGCGCCGCTGCTGACGGGATTTCGCGGGGCGGCGATGGCGGATGTTGCGGCGGTGTCGCAGTTGATCGCGGACATTTCCGTGCTTGCCGCGCAACATGCAGAGGAGATCGCGGAGATCGAGCTCAACCCGGTGCTGGTGCACGCGGAAGGGCAGGGCGTGACGATCGTGGACGCGCTGGTGGTGGGGCGGAGATCATCCCTCTCCCCTTGTGGGAGAGGGTGGCTCGCCGCGAAGCGGCGAGACGGGTGAGGGGTCTCTCTCCACAAGCGCAAGAGAATGGCTTGCGGAGACAACCCCTCATCCGGCGCTTCGCGCCACCTTCTCCCATAAGGGGAGAAGGAAGAAAGGACCTACCGCCCCCTGAAATTCGCGACCCGCCGCTCTTCCGTGGCCTTCACGCCTTCCTTGAAGTCTTCCGTGGCGCGCAGTCGGGTCTGCTCCTCGAGCTCGTGATTGGTCGCGGCCATCACGCGATCGGCGAGGCCAGCGCGCATCGTGGCGCGGGTGGAGACGAGGCCGAGCGGGGAGCATTCGGCGATTTCACCGGCGAGCTTCAGTGCGGCCGCCTTGACCTGGTCCTGCGGCACCAGCTCGTTGGCGAGGCCCCATTTGAAGGCCTCCTCACCGGTGACGCGGCGGCTGGTGTAGAACATCAGCTCGGCGTTGTTCTTTCCGATCAGCTCGGGCAGCGTCACAGTCAGGCCGAAGCCGGGATGAAAGCCGAGCTTTGTAAAGTTCGCGGAGAAGCGCGCTTCGGGGCAGGTGACCCGGAAGTCCGCCGAGACCGCGAGGCCCAGTCCGCCGCCGATGGCGGCGCCCTGCACGGCCGCGACGATCGGCTTCTTGGCGCGGAAGATGCGCACGGCCTGGATGTAGAGATGATTGATCGCCCCGAGGCTATCGGCCGGATCGCCCTTGGCCGTCTTATCGACTTCGCGCGCCTCTTGCGCCTGTCGTGCCGGGTCCTGGAAATTGGCGCCGGCGCAAAACGCCTTGCCCTGGGCCGATAGCACCGAGGCGCGAATCTCGATGTCGCGATCGAACTCGTCGAGTGCGTCCGCGATCTGGTTGATCAGCGAAATGTCGAAGAAGTTGAGCGGCGGGCGGCGGATCTCGATGGTGCCGACGTGACCAACTTTTTCGACGCCGATATCTTTATAGGTGCTCATGATGTCCTCGAATGATTAGCGCAAACCAAGCCCGCGGGCGATGATGCCGCGCAGCACCTCGGTGGTGCCGCCCTGGATGGTGAGTTTCGGCGCGGTTTTGATGGCGAAGTCGAGCTGCCGCTCCAGCGTCTCGCGGTTGGTCGCGGTCTCCTCGACGAAGGCGGCGAGATCGCGCACGCGGTGCGGCAGCTGCTGTTCCCACACCGTGCCGATGTCCTTGACGATGGAGGCTTCGACGACCGGCTCCTTGCCGGCTTGCAGCATGCCCGCGACCGAGACCGACATGCGCCGCATGGTGTGGAGCTGCGCCACCAGCCGGCCGATGCCTTCGGCGCTGCGGGTATCCGGATTGGGACCAACGGCGCGAACCAGCTCGGTCAGCACGTAATAGGTCTCCAGGAAGCGCTCGGGGCCCGAACGCTCATAAGCGAGCTCGCTGGTCGCCTGCTTCCAGGCGCCGTCCACTTCGCCGAGCACATGATCGTCAGGCACGAAGAAATCGGTGAACACGACCTCGTTGAACTCGTACTGGCCGGTGATCTGGCCGATCGGGTTCACCTGGATGCCCGGCTGCTTCATCTTGACCAGGAACTGGGTCAGGCCGTGACGTCGGTTTTCCTTGGTCGGCTGCGACGTCCGGAAGATCGCGATCATGTAGTCGGCGATATGCGCCGACGAGGTCCAGATCTTGGTGCCATTGATGAGATAGCCGCCGTCGGTCTTGGTCGCGCGGGTCTTCGCGGCAAACAGGTCCGAGCCGGAGTTCGGTTCGCTCATGCCGATCGCGAAGCAGATCTCGCCGCGGCAGATGCGCGGCAGGATGTCCATTTTGATGTGCTCAGGCGCGTATTTGATCAGCACCGGTCCGCTCTGGCGGTCGGCGACGAAGAAGCGCCGCGTCGGCGCGTTGGCGACGCGCATCTCCTCCGTCACCACGTAACGTTCGAGGAACGAGCGCTCCTGGCCGCCATATTTTTTCGGCCATGTCATGCCGAGCCAACCCTTGGCGCCGACCCGGCGGGAGAATTCCGGCGCGTCGGTGTCTTCGCGGTTGGGCTTGTGCGGATCGAAGGTACCGGCGGCGATTTCCTCCGCGAGGAAGGCGCGTACTTCCTTGCGCAATTGCTCGCATTTCTCGGGCAGGCGGATCGGATCGAAACGGAGGGCAGCGGTCATTGTTGTCTCGTCCCTGATCAGCGCGAAGCCACGAGCGGCCACAATTCGTCGGCGCCGCGGTTGGCAATGAGCTTGCCGAGCTCGACGGCCCAGTGGCTTTCCGAACCGAAATCGTCGCGCCAGGCAAGCGCCCGCAGCGAATAGCGGTGCAGGATGTGCTCCAGGGTGAAGCCGATCGCGCCATGGACCTGGTGCGCAATGGCGCCGCCCTTTTCCGCAGCTTCCGCGCAGCGGATCTTTGCGGAGGCGGCTTCGAGATAGACCGCGTCATCGAACGACTTTGCGTTGGCGATGGCGTCGGCCGCGGAAGTCGCAGCCGCAAGCGCAGCAGCCGACTCGCCGGCGAGGCGGGCGAGATTGTGCTGCACCGCCTGGAATTTGGAGATCTTCTTCTCGAAGGCGACGCGCTCGTTGGAATAGCGCACGGAGATGTCGAGCATCGATTCCAGCGCGCCCGCGATCTGAAGGCTGCGCGCGACGCCGCCCATCAGCATCATTGTGGTCTGGTCAAAGCCGCTCGGCGCGGGCTTGATGGTGAGGGGCTGGACCTTGTCGAGCGTGACGGTGTCGCTGTGGTCATAGCCGACATTGAGTCCGGTCTCGATCCGGCCCTTGCTCGCATCCACCAGCGCGACCGCGACTCCGTCCTTGCCGTGGGCCAGCACCGCGAAGTGCTTTGCCGCCTTTGCGAAGGGCACGCCGCGGGCGCGGCCGGAGAGCGCACCATCGGCATCGCGGGTGATGCGATCCTTGGGCGACGCCGGCAGCACCGTCATCTCCCCCTCCGGGGAAGCGATCTTCGCCTGCGCCAGCAGCCAGCCGGCCAGCATGGTCTCGGCCAGGGGAACCGCGACTGCGAAACGGCCGGCCGCGTTCAGCAGCGCAAAGCCGTCGGCCAGACTCGCGCCGGAGCCGCCGAGATCGTCGGGCACCCAGGCCAGCGGCAGGCCGGCCTCGCTCAGCGCCTGCCACAGCGGCGCCTGCCACGAATCCTTCTTGTCGTTGTTGACGGTCTGCGGATCGGCGAGATCGGCGAAGATTTTCTCCGCGGTCTCGACGACGATATTGTCACTCTCCGCCACAGCGTTCCCCGTGTTTTGCCATTGGCGCATCCGGCCCCAGTGGGGCGGGCGCGCAGGTTCTTCTTGCGCCCGATGATCCAAAAAAGCCATGGCCCTGACAAGCGCTGATCGCAGGTCAACCTGCGGCGCGGGCATGGGCGATGAGCTAATTCCGCTTAGCGGAGTTTGCTCGATTTGCAGGGCGCGGCAAACTCGCTAAACAGAACGTCGATACTCAATCAAGGGGAAGGAAATCCGGATGGCAAAGGACAGTTTGTGCGCAATCGTGACGGGGTCCGCCTCCGGCCTGGGCGCTGCGACCGCGGAAATTCTCGCACGGAGCGGGGCGCGGCTCGTCATCAACTATTCCTCGAGCCAGAAGGAAGCGGAGGCGACCGCGGAGCATTGCCGCAAGGCGGGCTCACCGGAAGTTCTGGTCGCGCAGGGCGACGTCTCGAAGGATGACGATTGCCGCAAGATCGTCGCGGCAGCTGGCGGCTGGGGCCGGCTCGACGTGCTCGTCAACAATGCCGGCACCACCAAGCATGTCGTCCATGCCGATCTCGACGGATTGTCGGCGGAAGATTTCCAGCGCCTGTACGGCGTCAACACCATCGGCCCGTTCCAGATGGTGCGCGCGGCGCGCAGCCTGCTCGAGGCCGGCGCCAAAGCTTCTGGGCGGCCGTCCGCCGTGGTCAACATCTCCTCGGTCGCCGGCATCAGCGGCGTCGGATCGTCGATCGCATACGCCGCGAGCAAGGGCGCGCTCAACACCATGACGCTGTCGCTGTCGCGCGCGCTGGCGCCGCTGATCCGCGTCAACACGGTATGCCCGGGCTATATCGATACACCCTGGTTCACCAAGGGCCGCGGCGAGGCGGGCGCCAAGCAGGTGCGCGACAGCGTCGCGGCGAAGGTGCCGCTGAAGGTCGCGTCATCGGCGGAAGACATCGCGCAGCTCGTCTGTTTCCTGGCGATGCCGGCCTCCAGCAACATGACCGGCGAAGTCGTGCGCATGGATGCGGGGATGCATTTGGTGACGTGATCGCGCGGCACATTCTCTCCACGTCGTCGCCGGGCTTGACCCGGCCTCCGCTCTCTCCACGTCGTCGCCGGGCTTGACCCGGCCTCCGCTCTCTCCACGTCATGGCCGGGCTTGACCCGGCCATCCACGTGTCGCCGCGCGGATCAAAAGACGTGGATGCCCGGGTCAAGCCCGGGCATGACGATGAGGTGGCGGTGTGCCGCTTTCGGCGTTTTGAAGCGTCACCCCTTGATCACGCCGCTCGCCACCAGCCGGTGCCAGATGAACAGCACCACCACGGCGCCGATGGTGGCCATGATGAATCCTGCACCCTGGTCGGGACCGTAATGACCGATGGCCTGACCGATGAAGGTCGCGAGAAACGCGCCGGCGATGCCGAGGATGGTGGTGAGGATGAAGCCGCTCGGATTGTTCGGTCCCGGCGCCAGCCAACGCGCGATGAGGCCGGCGATGAAGCCGACGACGATGATCCACAACAAGCCACCCATGCTCATGTCCGTGCTCCCCTCGTTTGACTAAACCAATCAGACTCTGCCCGCGATCTCTTGCTCGGTCGGCAGCCGTCCGTCCGGCGTCAGATGGTCGACCACCTGCGGCAGATACTGGCTGAGGCCCGAGAGCAGCTCGTCACGCGACAGGCCGCTTTGGGCGGACAGGCTCTCGATCTGGTCGGCGCCGAGCGCATTGGCGAGATCGCCTGGAGCGATCGCCTTGTTCTCGCCCTTGCCGACCCAGGTATTGGCAGTATCGCCATGACCGCTGTGCTGAAGCTGGTTGAGGAGATCGCCGAGCCCGCCGCTGAGCACGCTGCCGGCCGCGCCGCCCGCGAGCAGGCCGCCAAGGCCGCCCTTCAACAGGTCGCCGAGGCCACCACCAGCGCCTGCATTCACCGGCGGGGGGAGATGCGTCGGCGTCGGTGCCGGGGACGGCTGCGGCGCGCTGCCGCTCTGGTTGCCGCTCATATGCTTGAATGCCTTCCAGGCGAGCAGGCCAAGCAGCGCCATGGTCATGGGCGACATGCCGCCACTGGATGAGGATTGTGAACTCGGCGTGCTTGGCCCGCGCGGGCCGTTCTGCATGCCGTTGAGGACGTCGAGCAAACCCATGGCGTTCTCCCTTGGCGCTTTGTTGCCGGTAACAAGCCCCGTTCGAAAACATATGAGGCCGTCATGACGGTTACAAGGCGATTGCGCCGCAACTCCGGGAATGGGCAGCAGACACAGCCTCTGCTATCGAGGGCGGATCGTTGAGGGGGCAAGCCAAGATGATGACGGATCGACCGATCGTGGTGGCCGGCGCGGGCGCCATCGGATGTTTTGTCGGCGGCACCCTGGCGGCTGCCGGTCGCCGCGTCGCGTTCCTGGTGCGACCGCGGGTGAAGGCCGAGATCGAGCGGTTCGGTCTGCTTCTGACCGATTTCGACGGCTCCGAGAAGAAGCTCGATCCGGGCCAACTCGCGCTATCGGAAGATCCCGCGATCTTGCACAGCGCCGGCATCGTGCTGGTCACGGTGAAGAGCGCCGACACGGCAGCTGTCGCCAAGCAGATCGCGCAGCATGCGCCGCAGGACGCTGTCATCGTCTCGCTGCAAAACGGCGTCGGCAACGTCGCGGTGCTGCGCGATCGCCTCGGCGATCGCCGCGTGCTCGCCGGCATGGTGCCTTTCAACGTGGTCGGGATGGGCGAGGGCCGCTTCCACCGCTCGACCTCTGGCGACATTCATGTTGGCCAAGATGACACGAACGCGGCCGCAGCTCTGTCGGTGCCGGGGCTCACGATGCGCGCGAGCCGCGACATCACCGGCGTGCAATGGGGCAAGCTGATCATCAATTTGAACAACGCGCTCAGCGCCTTGTCCGACATGCCCCTCGCTGCGCAATTGGGGAACCGCGAATGGCGAAGGTTGTTCGCCGATCAGATGGCGGAGGGGCTGGCTGCAATGAGGGCCGCCGGCATCACACCGGTCTCGGCGACGCCGATCCCGTCGTCCTGGACGCCCGCCTTGCTGAGACTGCCTGATCCGATTTTCGACCTGATCCTGGGAAGGACCATGAAGATCGATCCCGAGGCGCGTTCCTCGATGTGGCAGGATTTGAAGCAGGGCCGCAAGACCGAGATCGACTATCTCCAGGGCGCGATCATCGCCCTCGCCGAACAGAACAGTGTCGACGTGCCGCTGTCGCGCCGCATTGTTGCGCTGATCAACGAGGCTGAGGCCGCGGGCAAGGGTCCGCCGCGGCTGACGCCGCAGCAGGTTCGCGGCGCTGCATGAGTTCACGCCGGCTGACGGGAGACGTGCGATGAAACGTTGTTTGACGATCGGGGTCGTGCTCGCCGCCTTATGTGCAGCTTCCACGTTTGCTCAGGCAAGGCCGCCGACCGTCACGAATTCGCCCGGCTATGACGCGCGCCTGAAGGAGAGTCGTTCGCAGTTGGGTAGTTCACCGACAACAACGGCGCCGGTGAATGCGCCGGTTGCTCAACCGAAGCGCAGCAAGAAGAAGCACACGAACTGAGGCTAGGAGACGGATCCCCGCCCAGTTCGTCATTGCGAGCGTAGCGAAGCAATCCAGACTGCCTCCGCGGAGAGATGCTGGATTGCTTCGCTGCGCTCGCAATGACGGCGACGCAGCTCAGCCCTTCTTCGCGGGCTTGCTCGGCGTCGGGCTGAACAGCTTCTTGATGTCGTTCAATCCATCCGACAGCCGCGGCCATTCGCAGGAGAACGAGCCCTTGGTGCAGGGTGTGCCCTTCGGCCGCGGCCGCGCGTCGCCGATGGCGGCCTGCTGGACTTTCGGCCGCTCGACCGGCACGGGCACGCGCTCGACCTCGGTTCGCAACGCGACCCGCTGGAGCTGCTGCACCTGTTGTTCCTGCTGCTCGCGCTGCTGGCGCGCGGTGGCCTGCGCGGCTTCATTGCTGCGGCGCTGATTGGCGAGATAGGCGGTGTAGGATTCGTCGATCTTCTTCTGCTCCTCCGGCGTCGGATTGGGCCCGGCGATGTCGAAGCTGCGGTCCTGGAGGAAATCGTAATAGGAATAGCCGCCGCCCGCCTTGCGCCGGCCGGCGAATTTGGCGTTGCAGTCGGCAAGCGCAGCCGTCTTCTCGGATTTGGTCGTAGCTTTCTCGGCGGCGTCGGCGCAGGCCTCGAAGTCAACAGGCGCGCGCTTCCACCATTGTGCCTGGGCATGCGACGGCGCCAGCAGGAAAAATCCTGCTGCAGCAACGACAAGCGCCGCACGACGCGATGCAACTACGTCCGACATTCTACGAGAGCATTCCTTGCAAAACTCAACCCGAACTGAGTCGGGCTGATTTTTGCCCTTTATGGCCTGCTTGTCACCCATGGAACCCGGGAATTTCATGGCTGTGATGCTGACATTTTTTGCTTGACGTGGCGCAGGAGTCACAGCGTCACTTCATCCTGCGCTCGCCTCATCGGCGACGCCAAGAATACGAAGTGGAAACGCCTCATGCTGCTGCCCCTGTCCGATGTGCCGCGCTGGTACGCCGAACGCAAACCGCAAGGCACGATCGCCGTCCGTCACGGGCAGGATACGCTGACATGGGACGCGCTCGAACGCGGCGCCAACCGGCGCGCGCGGGCGTTCATGGCCAAGGGTGTCAAGCCCGGCGACTTTGTCGCGATCGGTTTGCCCAACTGCAATGCGTTTTTCGAGACCTCGTTTGCAGTGTGGAAATGCGGAGCGACGCCGACCTCGTTGTCATGGCGGCTGCCGCGCGGCGAAGCCGCCGCGGTGCTCGACATCCTGAAGCCGGCGCTGGTGGTCGGCGGCGAAGCCGACTGGAACGCGCCGAACCGTCTGCCCGCGGATTTCGTGCCGGAAGGGTTTTCGGACGAGCCGCTCACCGCACCGGTGGCGCGCTATTGGAAAGCCATGACCAGCGGCGGATCGACCGGCCGCCCGAAGGTGATCCTCGATCACCAGCCGGCGGTGATCGACACGGTCGCCGCGCCGCCGCTCAACATCCCCTTCGGGGTCTCGTTGCTCAATCCCGGTCCGCTCTATCACAATGCGCCGTTCATCGTGTCGCACTACGCGCTGTTCACCGGCGGCCAGCTCACCGGCCTCGTCAAGTTCGACGCCGAGGAGGCGCTGCGGCAAATTGCGCGCGAGCGCGTGCAATGGGTCAATTTCGTGCCGACCATGATGCACCGGATCTGGGCGCTCCCGGAGCACGTGCGCAACGCCTACGATGTGTCGAGCCTGCAAACCGTCTTCCACATGGCCGCTCCGATGCCACCCTGGCTGAAGGAGAACTGGATCGCCTGGCTCGGGCCTGAGCGGATCTGGGAGCTCTATGGCGGCACCGAGCGACAGGGCTCCTGCATCATCTCCGGCAAGGAATGGCTGACGCACCAGGGCTCGGTCGGCAAGATCGGCGAGACGGCGCGCTTGCGCATCATCGGCGAGGACGGCAACGACGTTGCGCCGGGTGAGACCGGCGAGATTTACTTCCTCAACAATGACGGCAATGACGCCACCTATCACTATCTCGGCGCCGAGCCGAAGCGCCGCGCCGACGGCTGGGAATCGCTGGGCGATATCGGCAGGCTGGATGCGGAAGGCTACCTTTATCTCGGTGACCGCCTCGCCGACATGGTGCTGCGCGGCGGCGCCAACATCTATCCCGCCGAGGTCGAAGCTGCCGTCTCCGCCTGTCCGGGCGTGCGCTCCTGCGTGGTGGTGGGATTGCCCGATCCGGAATTGGGCCAGCGCGTGCACGCCATCATCGAGCCGGAGAGCGATGCGGACGGCCAAGCCATCGCCGACGGAATGGCGGATTTCCTCAAAGACAGGCTCAGCCGCTACAAGCACCCGGAGAGCTTCGAGATCGTCACCGTCCCACCACGCGACGATTCCGGTAAAGTTCGCCGCACGCTGTTGCGCGACGAGCGCGCGGCGTGGATGAAGGAGGGGCGCGCGTTCCGGATTTGGCCGGCGAAGGCGCGGGCGGACGCCGATTAAGAGAATTCATGGGAAGGACCGAGATTATGACCATCACCATCGCCGCGAACGCTGTGCCGAAGCCGCCGGCCGCGATCATCGAGGGCTTTCGCGGTGCGCCGACCCCGGTCATTTCGGACAATCTCGGCCGGCTGCCGGGCGCCGTGGGGCTCAAACCCTATCATCGCGGTGCCAAGCTGGTGGGCACGGCCTTCACGGTCCGCACCCGTCCCGGTGACAATCTCGCCATCCACCGCGCGCTCGAGCTGGTGGGCCCCGGCGACGTCATCGTGGTCGATGGCGGCGGCGACGAGACCCGCGCGCTGGTCGGTGAGATCATGAAGAACATCGCGCAATGGCGCAAAGCCGAAGGCTACGTCATCGACGGCGCGATCCGCGACGTCGCGGCGTTCGCTGCCGATGACTTTCCCTGCTATGCCCGCGCGGTGATCCACCGCGGCCCTTACAAGAACGGCCCCGGCGAGATCAACGTGCCTGTTTCGATCGGCGGCAGCGTGATCTCGCCCGGCGACATCGTCGTCGGAGACGAGGACGGCGTGGTGTCGTTTGCCGCCGCCGGTGCCGCGGCGCTGCTCGACGCCGTGCGAGCCCAGGTCGCGCGCGAGGAGGAGACGCTGAAGGCGATCCGCGAGGGCCGTTATCAAGGCTCGTATGGCAAATCCTGATCAGCGAGAATGAAGAGGAGGGCGGCGTGAGCCAGCAGGACGAATTCCACAATCTCGACGATAACGGCGACGGGTTGTTTCGCGAGCTCGCGGCAGGGGTGACCACGCGCATCTTCTCCGGCGAGCAGGCGATGCTGTCGGTGGTGACGCTGGCGCCGCATGCGCAAGGCACGCTGCACCATCATCCCGAGGAGCAGTGGGGCGTGCTGCTCGACGGCTCCGCCATCCGCGTCCAGGGTGATGAGGAGATTGCCGTGAAGAAAGGCGACTTCTGGCGCACGCCGGGTAATGTGCCGCACACCATGCGCGCCGGCCCCGACGGCGCCCGCGTGCTGGACATCTTCAGTCCGCCGCGGCCAGAATACAGAAAAGCGGGATCCGGTTTCGGGACCACTTAAAGCGCCAAAGAGCAAAAGCCGGGCGCGAGAAAACAGGGGAGGGATACCATGACGATCACACGACGGACGCTGCTGGCAGCGCCGGCTATTCTCGCGATGACGCCGGCGTTGGCGCAGGCTTCAAAAATCACACTGGTGGTGCCGTTTCCGCCGGGCGGATCCACCGATGCGATGGCGCGGCTGCTCCAGAGCCATCTGCAAACCAAGCTCAACCGCATCGTCATTGTCGAGAACAAGTCGGGCGCGGCAGGCGCGCTCGGCGCGGCGCAGGTCGCCAAGAGCCCGCCTGACGGCTCGACGTTCCTGGTCACCTTCGATTCCCATGCGGTGATCCCCTCCATCCTCGACAAGCCGCCCGTCGATGTCGAGCGCGAGCTAATGCCGGTGTTGCTGGTCGGCACCGCGCCTTACGTGATCGCTGCCGGTGCAGGCCGCCCCTACAAGAGCTTTGCCGACGTGGTGGCGGCCTGCAAGGCGACGCCCGGCGCGGTGAAATATGCCTCCGTCGGCATCGGCACGCTCGGCCATCTCGCCATGACCGTGCTCGGCAACAAGGCCGGCGTCGAGATCATGCACGTGCCCTATCGCGGCGGAGGCCCCGCAATGAACGACGTGCTCGGCGGCCATGTCGACCTGATCGCGGGATCTGCGGCGCTGGTCGCAGCCCAGCTCGGCACCAACATGCTGCGTCCGATCCTGCAGCTCGGCCGCGAGCGGCTGCCGGGCCTGCCGGATACGCCGACCGCGATCGAGGCGGGCTTTCCGGATTTCGAGACGCTGGCCTGGTGGGGCATCTTCGCGCCCACCGGCACGCCGCCGGACATCGTCGCAGGCCTCGCGACGGCGTCCAAGGAGATCCTGAGCGAGCCCGCGACCGCCGCCCAGCTCAAGGAAACGCAGCAGATGACGCTGCTGCTCGAGGACGCTCCCGCCTTCAAGACCTTCTTCGACAAGCAGGTCGCCATTTGGGGCAAGGTGGTCAAGGACAACAATATCCGGGCATGAGATGACCGGCAGCCCTCCGCATTGAGCAACGCGGAGGGCTTCCGATCCCCCTTCCGCTTTGATATGAAGCCCCGGTAACCCGCTCTGCGGGTTCCGCGGTCCCGTAGCTCAGCCGGATAGAGCGACGGTTTCCTAAACCGTAGGTCGGAAGTTCGAGTCTTCCCGGGATCGCCAGTTTTTCAGTGAGCAATCGTCGCGTTTGATACGCTCGTCGGCGCAAAAATTGCTAGAAGCGCGAAGCTTCCTCCTGGCCCGGGCTGACTGCCGCCCCGCCTCGCTGCCATATCCGGAGACGACAATGCCTTTCGATTTGATCCTGCGCGGCGGCCGTGTGGTCGACCCGTCCCAGAAGCTCGACGCCGTGACCGATGTCGCCTTTTCCGGCGGCAAGGTCGCGGCGATCGGCAGTGGGCTCAAGGCGGATCCGGGCACCGAGGTGCGCGACGTCTCTCGCTACATCGTGACGCCGGGACTGATCGATCTCCACACCCATGTCTATTGGGGCGGCACGTCGCTCGGCATCGACGCCGAGGAGTTCTGCCGTCTTTCCGGCGTCACCACCGCGGTCGATACCGGCAGTGCGGGGCCGGGCAATTTCGCGGGCTTCCGCAAGCATGTGATCGAGCCGAGCCAGGTTCGTATCCTCGCTTATCTGCATGTCTCGCATGCCGGCATTTTCGGCTTCTCGCACCGGATCATGGTCGGCGAGAGCGAGGAGCTGCGGCTGATGAATCCGATCGAGGCGGCCAAGGTGGCCGACGCCAACCGCGATCTCATCGTCGGCATCAAGGTGCGCGTGGGGCTGCATTCCTCGGGCACGTCGGGCGTCGTGCCGCTCGACATCGCGCTCGAGGTCGCGAACGAGGTCGGCATGCCCCTGATGGCGCATATCGATCATCCGCCGCCGAGCTACGAGGAGGTGCTGGCGCGCCTGCGCCCCGGCGACGTGCTCACCCATGCGTTCCGTCCCTTCCCCAACACGCCTGCGACCGCGCAGGGCACGGTGAAGCGGGCGGTGCTCGACGCCCGCGAGCGCGGCGTGCTGTTCGACATCGGCCACGGCAAGGGCTCGTTCGCATTCAAGACCGCGCGTGCGATGCTCGCCAACGGCTTCTATCCCGACACCATCTCGTCCGACATTCATCAGCTCTGCATCGACGGCCCGGCCTTCGATCAGGTGACGACCCTGTCGAAATTCCTGTGCATGGGCATGCCGCTGTCCGACGTCATCGCAACCTCGACCGTCAACGCCGCGATGGCGCTGCGGCGCCCCGAGCTCGGCAGCCTCAAGCCGGGCAGCGTCGGCGACGCCACGCTGATCTCGGTGAGGGAAGGCCAGTTCGACTATGAGGACGTCGTCGGCGAGCACCTGATCGGCGACCGCAAGATCGTCTCCGAAGGCGTCGTGATCGGCGGCCGGTGGTGGCATCCGAATTGAGCGGCAGGCCGTTCACGCCGGCTTGATTACAACGACCTCGCGATCAACAGCTTCATGATCTCGTTCGTCCCGCCATAGATCTTCTGGATGCGGGAATCGATGAAGATGCGCGAGATCGGATATTCCTGCATATAGCCGTAGCCGCCGAACAGCTGCAGGCATTCGTCGGCGGTCTCGACCTGCTTCTCCGAGCACCAATATTTCGCCATCGACGCCGTGACGGTGTCGAGGTCCTTTGCGACCAGCCGCTCGATGCACCAGTCGACGAAGACGCGCGCGATCATCGCTTCGGTCTTGCGCTCGGCGAGCTTGAAGGCGGTGTTCTGGAAATCCATCAGCGGCTTGCCGAAGGCCTTGCGCTCCTTGGTGTAGTCGACGGTGAGTTTTATCGCGCGCTCCATAGCCGCGACCGCGCCGACCGCGAGCGCGAGGCGCTCCTGCGGCAATTGCTGCATCAGCTGCACGAAGCCCTGGCCTTCCTCGCCGCCGAGCAAATTGTCCGGCGGCACCGCGACGTTGTCGAAGAACAGCTCAGACGTGTCGGAGGCATGCAGGCCGATCTTGTCGAGGTTGCGCCCGCGCTTGTATCCATCCGCGCCTGAGGTTTCGACCACGATCAGCGAAATGCCCTTGGCGCCGACATCGCCGGTGCGCGCAACCACGATGACGAGGTCGGCAGCCTGGCCGTTGGTGATGAAGGTCTTCTGTCCGTTGATGACGTAGGAATTGCCCTGCTTCCTGGCGGTGGTCTTGACGGCCTGCAAATCCGAGCCGGTGCCGGGCTCGGTCATGGCGATGGCGCCGACCATCTCGCCTGAAGCCATCTTCGGCAGCCAGCGCTTCTTCTGCTCCTCCGAGCCGTAATTGAGGATGTAGTGCGCGACGATGGCGCTGTGCACGGAGACGCCGGTCGTCAGCTCCGGCACCGTGCTTTCGAGGTCGTCGAGCACGGCGGCATCATAGGCGAAGGTGGCGCCCAGGCCGCCATATTCCTCCGGCACGCTTGCCAGCAGCGCGCCCATCTCGCCGAGCCCGCGCCAGGCAAAGCGGTCGACCATCTTCTGCTCGCGCCATTTTTCGGCATGCGGGGCCAGATCCTTGGCAAGATACTTCCGGAACTGGTCGCGGAAGATTTCGAGCTCTTCGGTCATCCAGGAGGAGCGGTAGGACATGGTCACCTCGGTCAATGCGGCTTGCCGGCCTGGTTAGGCCAGCCTTTGGCGGCAATTATTGTGTTTTCAGGCTGTGCCGGTGACGCTACCAAGGCGGCCGGAGCAGCGTCTATCGGGATGGTTGATTGTGGCTGTCAAAATCCAAACCGTCAAAACCAAAGAGCTCAAGCTCGACATCGCGCGCATCGGCACGGTCTCCGCGATCCTGACGCAGCCGGACAAGGCGCGCGCCTGCTACGTCCTGGCGCATGGTGCCGGTGCAGGGATGCGGCATGCATCGATGGACAAGATTGCGGAGGGGCTCGCTGCTCGCGACATCGCGACCTTCCGCTTCAATTTTCCTTACATGGAAAACAAGCAGGGCCGTCCCGACCAGCCTGCGGTCGCCCACGCCACGATCCGCGTGGCAGTCGAGGAAGCCGCGCGGCTCTGCCCGGGTGTGATGCTCGTTGCGGGTGGAAAATCCTTCGGCGGGCGCATGACCTCGCAGGCGCAGTCCAAGGCTCCGCTGCCTGATGTCAAAGGGCTCGCCTTCCTCGGTTTTCCCCTGCACGCCGACAAGAAGCCGTCGACGGAGCGCGCCGAGCATCTCGCCCATGTCGAGATCCCGATGCTGTTCCTGCAAGGCACCCGCGACGGGCTCGCCGATCTCGGCCTCCTCAAGCCGGTCATCGCCGCTCTTGCCCCGAAGGCGACGCTGCATGAGATCGAAGGCGGCGATCACTCCTTCGCGGTGCTGAAAAAGTCCGGCCGCACCAATGAAGAGGCGCTGACAGAGGTGCTTGATACGCTCGCGGCCTGGATCGACAGCCTCGCCTGAAATCTCACGCCGAATATAGCCCCTTGTCGCGCGCCTTCTGGATCGCGAGCGCGGCGATCAAGTCGAGCGTCGGCGTCGACAGGCCGGCGGTGCGCGCGAAGGCTTGGGGCGCCTTTACCAGGACGTCGATCTCCATGGCGCGGCCGAGCTCGTAATCCTGCAGCAGCGACGGCTTGTGGTTGGGGGCGGGGCCGCTGCGTGATACGCGCTTGACCTCGGGGATAAAATGCTGAGCGATCTCGTTGGCCTCGTTCAGCATCCGCGGAATGACATCCGCAAAGGCGGGGTCATCGCGCACGCCGCGCGCGGTCTGGCCGGTGAGCAGGCACAGCACCGACAGTGACATGTTGGTCAGCAGCTTTGACCAGATCGCCTCGCGGATCTCGGCGACCGGCGGCGATTCCAGCCGTGCGTCGCTGAAGACACCGCGGAGCGTCGTGATGCGCTCGCAATTGCGGTCGTCACATTCGCCGATCAGCAGGCGGTTGCGGTCCGGCGTCAGGTTCTGCACCACGCCGGGCGCGATCACCTCGTTGGAGGAGAAGACTACGCCGCCGACGATCCGCTCTTTCGGAATGCAGGCGCGCAGGCGTCCGCCCGGGTCGAGGAAGGAAATGTCCGGCGGGGTCGGGTGCCGCGGCGGCAGGCCGATCCGGTACCACCAGGGAATGCCGTTCTGCGCGAACACGATCGCGGTGTTGTCCTGCAGCAGCGGCTTGAGACTGGAGACCAGCCCGGTCAACGCGGTCGCCTTCAAGGTGCTGATCACGACGTCCTGCGGGCCGAGCTGGGCCGGATCGCCGGAGGCGTTCACCTTGGCGGAGACCTCGGAATCGCCGACGCGCAGCTTGAGGCCGTTGGCCCGGACCGCCTCCAGGTGCGCGCCCCGCATCACGCACGAGACCTCGTGGCCGGCGCGGGCCAACCGAACTGCAAGATGGCTGCCGACGGCGCCCGCGCCGAAAATGCAGATGCGCATGTGATGTCCGTCCCTGATCCCTTGATGCCGCCCCGCGGCAGCATGACACAAGCCGCCATGCGATGGACGCGGCTGCCCTACGCTCGAAAGATATGGATCAGGGCGCGGAGCCTCGGTCATAGTGCGCGCCAAACAAACGAGCGGAGGAACACCGATGACCGATAGCCCCGTCCTGTGGACCCTGGATGCGCGTGGGGTTGCGACCGTCACGTTGAACCGGCCGGAGGTTAACAATGCCTATGACGGCGCGTTGATCGCAGGCGTGCTCGCGGCCATGGACGATCTCGGCAGCAAGCCCAACCTTCGCGTCGTCGTGCTCAAGGGCAATGGCAAGCATTTCCAGGCTGGCGCCGACCTCAAATGGATCAACGGCGTGCGGCCGCAATCGAGCGAGGCGAACGAGGCCGCGTCGCGGGCGACGTTCGAGGCCGTGCAGCGGCTCAATACGCTGGCTATCCCGACGGTCGCGCTGGTGCAGGGCGGCTGCTTTGGCGGCGGCACCGGCGTGATCGCGGCCTGCGACGTCGTGATCGCGGCCGACAACGCGCTGTTCTCGATCACCGAAGTGCGCTGGGGCCTGACCGCGGCCATCATCATCCCGCAGCTCTGCGAAGCCATTGGTGTACGGCAAGTCCGCCGCTACGCGCTGACAGGTGAACGTTTCGGCGCCGAGGACGCCCGTCGTATCGGCCTCGTCCACGAGGTGGTGCCGCTCGCCGATCTCGACGCCGCCGGCGCCAAGGTGGTCGAGCAGTTGCTTGCCAACGGATCGGAGGCGATGGCCGAGACCAAGCGGCTCGCGCTGGAAAGTTCGTTCGGCGGCATGGCGGTGGACGATGCGGCTTACAAGCGGCTCGTGCATCTGCATTCGCTGAAGCGACAGAGCGCGGAAGCCGCCGAGGGGCTGGCGTCGTTCGCGGAAAAGCGCGCCGCGAATTGGGCAGGTGCTAAAAGCTGAACGCGAGTAGCCCGGATTACGCTTCGCTCCATCCGGGCTACGGGCTTTTACAGCGACGTCGCGAGTGACCTTTTCAGCAAAGTGAGCAGCGCCTGTACCGCGGCGGCATTGCGCCGCCGTTCAGGGATCGCAGCCTTCACCCACAATTCCGGAATCGGAAACTCGCGCAGCACCGGCTTGAGCGCGCCGTCGCGCAAGGCGCCCGCGACGAGATAGTCCGATATCAACACAATGCCGTTGCCGGCGATGGCGCTGCGCGCCAGCACTTGGCCCTCGTTGCAGGACAGCAGCGGACTGACCTGGACGCTGATGCGGCCGCGCGGCCCGTCAAAGATCCATTCGGGGCCGGTCGGTAGAAAGCTGAGGCAGCGATGATCGACCAGATCACGCGGATGTTTTGGCGTGCCGTGTTTCTTCAAATAGGCAGGCGAGGCGCAGAGCAGCCGCTTCAGCGGGCACAAGGGTTCGTCGACGACACCGCCAAAGGAATGCGGGAAGGCGCCGATGGCGATGTCAAAGCCTTCGGTGACGGGATCGACCGGACGGTCGAACAGCACGATCTCGAGCTTGAGCCGCGGGTTCTGGGTCTGGAAGGCGGTGAAGACGTCCGCAAGCCGCGCGACCGTCAGCGAGGTCGGGGCCTTGATGCGCAGATGATCGACGAGATCGTGGCCCTTCTCGCCCATGCGCGACAGCAGATCGGCGGCGTCGGTGACGACGCCGCGGGCGCGATGCACGTAGCGCTGGCCGGCCTCGGTCAGCCGCAATTGCCGGGTCGAGCGATGAAACAGTGGCGTGCCGATCCGCGCCTCCAGCTGCGTGACGCGCTTGGCGACCACCGACGTCGAGACGCCGAGTTTTCGCGCGGCCGCGGAGAAGCCGGTGGCGTCGGCGGTCGCGAGGAACGCCTGAAGGTTTACCAGGATGTCCATCTTCGGCCTTTCGCGATTCGAGAAAGGTGATCGCCTATTTTGGCGGATTGTAGCTCGATCCGGGTTAATTCATAGTCCGGCCCAAGCAAAGGATTTCAGGGACAGGACGCGCCATGCAGGCCATGACGATCGAAGAACCGGCGCGCCAGGTGCCGCTTTACGGCGAATATGAAGTCGTCGTCCTCGGCGGCGGTCCGGCCGGCATCGTGGCGGCGGCCTCAAGCGCACGCGCGGGACGGAAGACGCTGCTGATCGAGCGGTACGGCTTCCTTGGCGGCATGGGCACCGCCGCAGGCGTCACCAATTTCTGCGGCCTGCACGGCAATGTCCACGGCGAGGCCCACCGGCTGGTGCAGGGCATGGCGTCGGAGTTGCTGGCGCGGATCGATCGCTTGAACGGCCTCAACGCGCCGCATCTGATTCTCGGCAAGGTCTTCGCCCAGGCCTACGACACCGCCGCCTACAAGATCGCGGCCGACCAACTGCTCGCCAGTCACAAGGTGCACATCCTTTTCCACGCGCTTGGTGCCGGTGTGGTGATGGGCGCTAACAGCCGCATCGATGCGCTGATGGTCGAGACCAAGGCCGGCCGGCAGGCGGTGCGATCGGAGATCTTCATCGATTGCTCCGGCGACGGCGATCTCGCGGTTTGGGCCGGCGCGCCGTTCGAATTCGGCGACGAGCACGGTCATCCGATGTATCCCTCGATGATGCTCCGTCTCAACAACATCGACCCGGAGAGGGCAGGCGAAGCCTGGCGGACCATTCCGCAATTGATGGAGCAGGCCACCGCCGCCGGCACCCACACATTCCCGCGCAAGAGCGCGATCGTGCGGCCGCAGAAGTCCGGCATCGAATGGCGGGTGAATTTTACGCAAGTGGCGCGCGAGGACGGCCATGCCATCAACGGCATCGAGCCTGATGATCTCACCCGCGGCGAGATCGAGGGCCGCAAGCAGGCGCTGGCTGCGTTCGAATTCCTGCGCACCGTGCCGGGCTTTGAAAAATCCTACATCGTCGACCTGCCGCCGCAGCTCGGCATCCGCGAAACCCGCCGCATCACGGGCGGCTATCAGCTCAGCGGCGAGGACGTGCTCGGCTGCGCTTCGTTCGAGGATTCCATCGGGGTCAATGGCTGGCCGATCGAGGCCCATGTCCCCGGCGACGTCGTCTTCACCTTCCCGCCGATCCCGGAATCGCGCGGCTATAACGAGCTGCCTTACCGCATGCTGGTGCCCGAAGGCGTCGATAATCTGCTGGTCGCCGGCCGCTGCGCCTCGATGACCCATGAGGGCCAATCGGCGGCCCGGGTCTCCGGTGCCTGTTTCGTGATGGGGGAGGCGGCCGGTTCCGCGGCAGCGCTGGCGCTCTCCGGAAACCGGATCCCGCGTGACATCCCCGTTGAAAAGCTGCAGGAAACGTTGAAACAACAGGGCGCCTTTATCGGACGGGACCAGCCCGTGCCTGAAGGCCTGTAACCGACTGCAAGATATCGACGGCGGAGGAAACGAAATGATCGGGATTGTGCGGCTCGCGCTAGCTGGCCTGATGGCGATCACAGCAATGGGCACGGCCCGAGCCGAGGACGCGCTGAAGGCCAGGATCGGCGTGCTCAGGCTATCCTCCTCCGCGCCGGTGTTCATCGCGCAGGACAAGGGCTATTTCCGCGAGGCCGGCCTCGAGGTCGAGCTGAAATTCTTCGACGCGGCGCAGCCGATCGCGGTGGCGACGACCTCGGGCGACATCGATTTCGGCGTCACCGCCTTCACCGCAGGTCTTTACAATCTCGCCGGCAAGGGCGTGCTCAAGGTGATCGGCGGCATGAGCCGCGAGAAGGCTGGTTATCCCCTGATCGGCTATTTCGCCAGCAACAACGCCTATGCGAGCGGTCTGAAGACGCCGAAGGACCTCGCGGGCAAGCGCGTGGCGATGACGCAGGTTGGCTCCTCCTTTCACTATTCGCTCGGCCTGCTTGCCGACAAATACGGTTTCAAGCTCGCCGACGTGAAGATTGTGCCGCTGCAATCGCTGTCGAATGCGGCGGCCGCGCTGAAGGGCGAGACCGTGGATGCAGCGCTGCTGCCGATCTCCACCGCGCGAAAGCTGATGGACGACGGTGGTGCGAAGTTTCTCGGCTGGGTCGGCGACGAGACACCCTGGCAATTGGGCGCGGTGTTCGCCTCGCCGAAGACGCTGACCAACAAGGTGCTGGTGACGAAGCTGCTCGGCGCCTTGGCAAAGGCCGACCGCGAATATCACGACGTCATCCTCGCCGCGATGAAGGACGGTGTCGCGCCGATCAATGACAAGACAAAGCCGCTGCTGGAGATCATCGCCAAATATACGAACCTCCCGGTCGAGCAGGTGGTCGGCAACTGCGCCTACATCGATCCCGACGGCAAGCTGGATGTGAAGAACGTCGACAACCAGATCAAATGGCTCCAGGAGCAGGGTTTTGCCGACAAGGGCTTCGACGCGAATGCGATCATCGCCAAGGAATTCGTGAAGGCGGATTGAGAGTAGAACGCAGTCCATGGACCTGATCGCCAACCACATCACCCATCGCTTCGGCGATCTCGCCGTGCTCGACAACGTCTCGTTCACCGTCAGCGCGGGCGAGGTGGTGGCGATCGTGGGGCCGTCGGGCTGCGGCAAGAGCACGTTGCTGTCGATCCTCGGCGGGCTGTTGCTGCCGACCTCCGGCGCGCCCGAGCTGCGTGGATCGCCGCCGGCGGACAGCCTCAATCCGCTCACCTTCGTGTTCCAGGACTTTGCGCTGCTGCCCTGGGCGAATGTGGAGGAGAACGTCGAATTCCCGCTGCTGCACACCCAGCTCTCGGCCGTGCAGCGCCGCGCGCTGGTCGAGGACGCCTTGCGCCGCACCGGCCTGACCGATTTTCGCAAAACCTATCCAAAGCAGCTTTCCGGCGGCATGCGCCAGCGCGTCGGCATTTCGCGCGCGCTCGCGGTCAGGCCGGCCATTCTCCTGATGGACGAGCCATTGTCGGCGTTGGATTCGCAGACCCGCGAACTGCTGATGGAGGATTTCGTCCGGCTGCTCGCCGATGGCGGCATGGGCGCCGTGTATGTCACGCATAATCTCGAAGAGGCGGCGAGGCTTGCCGACCGCATCGTGGTGCTGTCGCGGCGCCCTGGCCGTATTCGCGAGGTCGTGAGCGTGCCGATGACGCGCACTGAGCGCGGTGACATTGCAGCCCGTGAAAAGCTGCTCGCGCTTCAGAACCAGATCTGGTCGCTGATCCGCAACGAGGCGATCGATGCCGAGCGCGAGGTCCAGCATGCTTGATCGCGCTCCGGCGGGAACATCGACGAAGGATGAAGCGGTCCGGCGCGTCCGCTTTCGCGGCGCCGGCTTCGTGCCGGCGAGCAGCCGTTTCGGCGGCTGGATCGCGCTCGCGCTGGTCATTGCGATCTGGCAGGCCGCCGGCAGCACCGGCCTGGTCAATCCGCTATTCCTGCCACCGCCATCGGCGATCGCGCGGGCGATCTACCAGCTCGCGATCTCGGGTGCGCTGTGGCAGCACCTTTCCGCGTCGCTCCTGCGCATCGGTGTCGGCTGGCTGCTCGGCACGGCAGCCGGTGTCGCCGTTGGCTTTGCCATCGGCCTGTCGCGTCTGGCGCGCAGCGTCGGCATCACCTTCATCTCGGCGCTGTTCCCGATCCCGAAGATCGCGCTGCTGCCGCTGTTGATCCTCTGGCTCGGCATCGGTGAAGAGCCGAAGATCGCGACCATTGCGCTCGGGGTGTTCTTCTCGACCGCGATCTCGGTCTATAGCGGCGTCGACGCGGTGCCGCGCAACCTCATCCGCATGGCGCAGAGCTTCAACGTGCCGTTCGCCACCATCGTGCGCAAGGTGGTCTGGCCGGGCGCGCTGCCCGCGATCCTCGCCGGCTTCCGTATCACCTCGTCGGTGGCGCTGCTGCTCGTCGTCAGCGCCGAGATGATCGGCGCGCAGTACGGCATCGGCGCGTTCGTGCTGCAGGCTGGCAATTTGATGCAGACGGATCAGCTGCTCGCGGGCGTGGTGATTTTGTCGGTGTTTGGGTTGATGGTGGGGAGGGTGATCAACTGGCTGGAGACGCGGCTGTTGCACTGGCGGTGAGGTTTACTCCGTCATTGCGAGCGCAGCGAAGCAATCCAGACTGTCGCCGCGGAAAGATTCTGGATTGCTTCGCTGCGCTCGCAATGACGATGCTACCAGCAGCGTACCTCACGCATTCCCGCGATCCTCCCGGAACAAATCCAGCTTCTGCTGCACGGGGCGATCCGAGAAGCTGAACAGCACCGCATCCATATCAGCCTCGTGCGTGACCCATTGCCAGCTCGGCACCACGAACAAATCGCGCGGGCCCCATTCGAACGTCGCATCCCCGATGCGGGTACGGCCGTGGCCCTCGATCGGACAGAACACCGTCGCGTCCGTCGCGCGATAGCGCGCGGTCTTGAAGCCCTTCGGCAGCAGCTGGATGAACGTGCCGATGGTCGGCATCGCGAAGTCGCCGGTCTCGGGGTTGCTGAATTTCAGCTTCAGCCCGTGACAGGCATCCCACTCCTGGCTCGCGCGAGCCTTCTCCAGTGCCTCGCGCGTGTAGGCATAGGGATAGCTGAAGATCGGGGAAGTCTTCGAGCTCCGCTTCACGTCGACCGGCAGCAGATTGTGGCCGTAGCGTGCAAAGCTGTCGCCGGCCGGCGTTGTAATCTTCTGCTGATCCTCGTTGGAGCCTTCCGCGAAAGAGCAGTCGAAGAACTGCACCAGCGGAATGTCGAGACCGTCGAGCCAGAACATCGGCTGGTCGGTCTCGTTGGAATGATCGTGCCAGGTCATCGACGGCGTGATGATGAAGTCGCCGGGCTCCATCGCGGTGCGCTCGCCGTCCACGGCGGTGTGGGCGCCCTTGCCTTCGAGCACGAAGCGCAGTGCCGATTGGCTGTGCCGGTGCGCGGGCGCGACGTCGCCGGGCACCACCATCTGCACGCCGGCATAGAGCGACGTGGTGATTTTCGACTGTCCGCGCAGGCCGGGGTTTTCCAGAACCAGCACGCGCCGCTCGGCCTCTTTCGCCGTGATCAGCTTGCCGGCTTCGGTCATGTAGTCGCGGATGATGTCGAACTTCCACAGATGCGGCCGGCAGGCGCTCTTCGGCTCCGGCGTGATCAAATCGCTCATGACCGTCCAGAGCGCGGTGAGATTCTCGCCGTCGATCTTCTTGTAGAACGCCTCGCGTTCCGGCGTCTTGGTCACGGCTTCCATGGTGCGGCTCCCGTCGCTTTGTTGATTGACAGTATACTTACGATCTGGGTAGCGTCAACGTGCGAACAAGAACGAAACGGGAGGGTTCCGATGAAGCTGCACGGCTATTTCCGCTCCAGCGCCGCCTACCGGGTACGCATCGCGCTGAACCTCAAAGGCCGCGGTGCCGAGCACCTGCCGCATCATCTTCGCAAGGGCGAGCAATGTGCGCCAGCCTATCTCGCCATCAATCCGCAAGGCCTGGTGCCGGCGCTGGAGAACGATGCGGGCGCAGTGCTGACCCAATCGGTCGCCATCATCGAATGGCTCGACGAGACCCATCCCAACCCGCCCCTGTTGCCGAGGGATGCGTTGCAGCGCGCCAAGGTGAGGGCGTTCGCGCTGGCGATCGCCTGCGACACTCACCCCGTGCAGAACTTGAAGGTGCTGGCGCGGCTGCGCGAGCTCGGCCTTGCCGAGGAGAAGGTTCAGGACTGGGCGGCCTGGGTCAACCGCGAGGGGCTCGCGGCGTGCGAGACGCTGATCAGAAACGAGCCGGGCCCGTTCTGCTTCGGGGATGTGCCGACGCTCGCCGATCTCTGTCTTGTGCCGCAGCTCGCCAATGCGCGCCGCTTCGGCGTCGACGTCTCCGCCTATCCGCGCCTGCTTGAAGCGGAAGCTGCGGCCAAGGCCCTGCCGGCGTTCGTCAACGCCGCGCCGGAGAAGCAGCCCGATGCCGAGTAAGCCTGCCCCTCCAATCACGATAGACGCGGTCTATGCGGCGCCGGGCTATCTGTTCCGGCGCATGCAGCAGATCGCGGTCTCGATCTTCATGGAGGAGTGCAAGGCGTTCGACCTCACGCCGGTGCAATACGCGGCGCTGATCGCGATCCACACCCACCCCGGCATCGACGCGACGCGGCTGTCCGCGGTGATCGCCTTCGATCGCTCCACGCTCGGCAGCGTGATCGAGCGGCTTCAGGCCAAGGATTTCGTCGAGCGCAGGCCGGCGCCGGAAGACAAGCGGATCAAGCTGCTCTATTTGACCAAATCAGGCGCGGCGATCCTGCGCGACATCATTCCCGCCGTCGAACGCGCCCAGGCGCGGATGCTCGAGCCGCTCAAGCCAGCGGACCGCAAGGCGCTTATGGGGCTCCTGGCGCAGCTCGTCGATCTCAACAACGAGGCGTCGCGGGTGCCGCTCCGGGCGGAGGACGCGATGGAGCATCTGGGGAAGGCACCTTAATCCTGGTTGTCATCGCCCGCCTTCGCGGGCGATGGCAGCGGTGGCTCACATCCTCAGCAACGCCTGCCGGTCGATCTTCCCCGTGCCGGTCTTCGGCAGCTCGTCGATGAAGATCACCTCGCGCGGATATTTGTAAGGAAGCAGTTTGCCCTTCACGTAATCCTGCAGCCGCCGGGTCGTTTCGCTTTGATCCGCCGCGCGGGTGTTCATCACCACCACTGCCTTAAGCGTCATGCGCCGGTCCGGCAGCTCGGCGGCGAACACCGCGCATTCGCGGATGTCCGGGTGGTCGGCGAGGCAAAGCTCAACCTCGAGCGGGTAGACCCATTGGCCGGAGATCTTGATGAGATCGTCGGCGCGGCCGCGGAAGAAGTGAAAGCCATCGCCATCGCGGACGAAGCGGTCGCCGGTGTAGATCCAGCCGCCTTCGCGGATGGTCTCGGCGGATTTGTCCGGCCGGTTCCAGTACAGCGGCGTGTTGGAATCGCCGCGCACCCACAAGATGCCTTCCTCGTCGTCGGCGACATCGCGGCCGTCCTTGTCGCGCAGCGCGACCTCGTAGCCGGGCACGCGCAGGCCGGCGGCGCCGAGCTTCTTCCGCTCGGGGCGGTTGGAGAGATAGATGTGCAGCACCTCGGTCGAGCCGAGGCCTTCCACGATCTCGAGACCGGTGAGCGTCTTCCAGCCGTTGAAGACGTCGGCCGAGAGCACCTCGGCGGCCGAGAGCGCCATGCGCAGTGAGGAGAAGTCGGTCTTGTTCGCACCCTCGGCCTTGGTCAGCGATGTATAAAGCGTCGGCAGGCCGAAGAAGACCGTCGGCCTGTACTGCTCGATCGCCGAAAAGATTGCCACGGGCTTCGGCTGGCCGGGCAACAGCAGTGTCGTCGCGCCCGCCGAGAACGGGAAGGTGATCGCGTTGCCGAAGCCATAGGCGAAGAAGATTTTTGGCACCGAGAAGCAGATGTCATCCGGCGTCAGCTTCAAGACGTTCTGCGCAAAGGCGACTTCGCTATAGGCCATGTCGTGCTGGAGATGCACGATGCCCTTGGGGCGGCCGGTCGATCCGGACGAATACATCCAGAACGCCATCTCGTTGCGATGCGTGTCGGCTTCCGCGAGCTCAGTCGGAAACTGGGGGAGCCAGCCGGCGGCGGAAACGGCGTTCGGCGCGGCGTGATCGCTCGCCGGGCCATTGACGACGACCAGGGTATGCAGGGCCGTGTCCTTGCAGGCCTCGGCGTTGAAACGTGCACAGAACTCGGCGTCCGCCACCGCAACAGTCGCGCCGGAATCGGCGAGATAGAATTGCAGCAGATCCGGCGGTGTCAGCGTGTTGATCAGCAATGGCACGAAGCCGGCGCGCACCGCGCCGAAGAACGCGGCCGGGTAGGCCGGAGTGTCATCGAGGAACAACAGCACGCGATCGCCGCGCTTGAGGCCAAGCGAGGCAAAGCCGTTGCCCCAGCGCCCGGCTTCCGCGCAGAGCTCCGCGTAGGTGCGCGTGCTCGCGGGGCCGATGAGCGCGAGCTTGTCACCGTGGCCTTTGCCGACATTGTCGAACAGCACGCGGCTGGCATTGTAGACCTGCGGAACGGAAAAGCCGATCTCGCGCGCGCCCGCGCAGTCGGCGGGCACCTGGTCGTGAATCTGCCGGCTCATGCCTCGTCCCCACCGTTCTTGGCGGCTTCGTAGCGCGCCATGAAGCCCGGCGACATCGCGCGCAGGCGGGAGTCGTCGATGCGGCCGGAGCGGGTGATGTAGCTATAGGCAAAGTCCATCAGGCCCTGCTGCATGTGCTGAGCAAAGTGCTCGTACCAGAAAGCGCTGGTCCGCGCGGCATTGACGAGCTTCTGCACCACCGGCTTTCGCGCGGCCTGGTAGCGATGCAGGGCGGTCGAGAGATGGGCGTCCGATTCCAGCGCCTTGACCAGTGCAATGGCGTCCTCGATCGCGAGCCGCGTGCCGGAGCCGATCGAAAAATGCGCCGAGTGCAGGGCGTCACCGAGCAGCACCATGTTCTTGAACGACCAGTGCTCGTTCCAGACCCAGGGGAAGTTGCGCCAGACCGATTTGTTGGAAACCAGCGAGCGGCCGCCGAGCGTGTCGGCGAACACCTCCTCGCAGACACCTTTGGACTGCTCCACGTCCTTGTAGGCGAAACCGTAGGCCTGCCACGTCGCATGGTCGCATTCGACCAGGAAGGTGCTCATGGTCGGCGAGTAGCGGTAGTGATGGGCGTTGAAGGCACCGCGGTCGGTCTTGACGAAGGTCTGCGACAGCGTCTCGAAGCGCTTCGAGGTGCCGTACCAGACGAACTTGTTCGAGGAGTAGGACAGCGAGGTGCCGAAATCGCCCTCGAAGGCGCGGCGTACCAGCGAGTTCAGCCCGTCGGCAGCGACGATCAGATCGTGCCCGTTGAGCTGATCGATCGCATGAATCGGCGTGTCGAAGCGCGGGGTGACGCCGGCATTGATCGCGCGCTGCTGCAGGAATCGCAAGAGCTCGAGCCGGCCGATCGAGGAGAAGCCGACGCCGTCGATGGCCACGCTGTCGCCGCTCAGGTTCAGCGTGATGTTCTCCCAGCTCTCCATGTGCGGCGAGATCGCGTCGACCGTCTCGGGGTCGTCGGCGCGCAGGAATTCCAGGGCCTGATCAGAAAACACCACGCCAAAGCCCCAGGTCGCGTCGGCCGGGTTCTGTTCGAACAGGTCGACTTGATCCTCGGGGTGACGCTTCTTCCAGAGATAGGCGAAGTAGAGCCCACCGGGCCCCCCGCCAATCACGGCGATCCGCAACGTCTGCCTCCCTAATTGACAGTATACTTACTATCTAGGGGTAGACTAATGTGCTCCGGCCACCCGCGCCAGCGGAATTATCGGCAAGCCGCGCGGCACACCACAGCTCACGTCCGGACGCGCGTTTGGCGCGTGTCCGAAGCAGTGACCTTGCGAAGCATAGCCAAACCGTGGCGGCTTGGCCATCCGCCCCGTCAGACGCAGCGCTTCACCCGTACGCCGCCCACGAGCACGGTGGTGCAGCGGACCGCCGGATGGCACGCTTCTCTAGCGTGCCGCGAACGGCGCCAGCACGTCCTTGCAGGCAGGTGACAGCGACGCGGCGTTGCTGGCGATGCACTGCACGATGCGGCCGCCGCCAGGCGCTACGCCGGCGCACAGCGTGCGGATGTCGGCACCGCAGGCGGAGCGGACGATGAACAGCTCTTCGCGCGGCCGCAGCGGGCGCAACGCGATCACGGCGGGCGCGGCTGCCGGTGCTGCCGCCGCCGCGGGAGCCGCGCCCGGAGGTGCCGCCGTTGCTGCCGTGCCACCGCCGCCGGCCGCGGCGCTCACGGCCTTCTCGCAGGCCGGCGAAACCTTTGCCTTGTTCTTCTCGAGGCATTCGAGCGCAGGCGCGCCGCCTGGCGGCACGCTGGCGCACACCTTGGGATAATCGGCGCGGCACGCGCTCTTGACGGCAGCGACCTGCGCGCTGCTCGGCTGTTTGGCTGCCGCGTCCTTCGGCGCTGCTCCAGATGCCGGCTTTGCGGCGGGGGCGGTTTCAGCCTTCGGCGCGGCAGGCGCGGCCTCCGCCTTGGGTGGAGCCTCTTTGGGTGCAGCCTCGGTCTTCGGCGCCGCAGCAGGCTCGACGGCGCGGACCGCGGTTTGGCATCCCGAGGACAGGCTGGACATGTTCTTCTGCAGGCATTGATAGGCTTCCACGCCGCCGGGCGTGACGCTCGCGCAGTGCGCCATGAAATCCGAGCGGCATGCGGAGCGGATCGCGCTCTTTTGCGCCTCGGTCGGCGCTTGTGCGAATGCGCCTGCTGCAGTTGCGAAGAGAGCCGCCGCCAGCAACGCCCCGCGTGCCGACGCATGTTTCAACGTGTTGAACATCCGAGTATTCCTGCCCTGTCGGCAACGCCGACAATTTTTTCAAATGTGATGCAAACAATCGTCGCGGGTGATGCCGCGCGCGACATCATTGGCCGCCGCGACCTCTACCGCAAGTAGATATTGGCTTTGCAATTGCGACGTAACTACGTCGTCAGAGCTTGATCATCCGCTTGCCGCGGTTCTCGCCCGCCAGCAATCCGACCAGCGCCTTCGGCGTGTTCTCGAGGCCGTCGATGATGTCCTCCTGCACCTTCAGCTTGCCGGATGTGACCCAGGCCTGGAGGTCGGCGAGCGCTCGCTGACTCTCTTTCATGTAGTCCATCACGATGAAGCCTTGCATGACGAGCCGCTTCACCACGATCAGGCCGGGCACGCCGCGCGGGCCGTGTGCCGAGGGCGCGCCGTCATATTGCGAGATCGCACCGCAGCAGGCGATGCGGCCGTAATTGTTCATCTGCGGCAGGCAGGCTTCGAGAATGTCGCCGCCGACATTGTCGAAATAGACATCGATGCCCTTCGGAGCCGCCGCGCGCAACGCCTTGAACACCGCGCCGTCCTTGTAGTCGACGGCGGCATCGAAGCCGAGTTCGGAGGTCAGCCAGCTGCACTTGTCGGCGCCGCCGGCGATGCCGATGACCCGGCATCCCTTGATCTTCGCGATTTGCCCGACGATCGAGCCGACCGAGCCCGCGGCCGCGGAGACCACGACCGTCTCGCCCTCTCTGGGCTTGCCGATCTCCAGCAGGCCGAAATAGGCGGTGAGGCCGGCAATGCCGAACACGCTGAGCAGATGCGTCATCGGCTCGAGCTTCGGCATCTTGATGAGATGCTTGGCGGGCACTGTCGCCAACTCCTGCCAGCCGGTGTCGCCGAACACGATGTCGCCCGGCGCAAGCTCCGGCGCCTTCGAGCTGATGACCTCGGCGATGGCGCCGCCGGCCATCACGCTGTTGGCCTCCACCGCTGAACGATAGGTCGCGCCGTGCATCCAGGCGCGGTTGGCGGCGTCGAGCGAGATGTAACGCACGCGCAGCAAGGCCTCGCCGTCCTTCGGCTCGGGCACCGCACCTTCGACCAGCTTGAAGTGCTCGGGACCGAGCTTGCCGCTGGGCTTTTCCACCAAAAGAATCTGACGATTGATGCTGCCGCTCATGATGTTTCCCCTCGGTCGTTTGACGATTATTGATGCAGCGGCCGCAAGAAAAACGTGCAAGCCGCTTTCGTTGTGCGCTGCATGAAGGCTAGATCGCGGGCGCCAGTTTCGCAACGGGAACATCCGCCCGACGATCGCACGCCAAGCGTGTTGCGCAGTCGTCATATCTGCGACATCATGAAGCGGTCGGTGTAGCGGGGGTGTTCAATGTCGAACAGGTTTACGCAATTCATTCTGGTGGCGATGGTGCTCGGCATCATCATGGGCGCGGCGATCTACAATTTCCTGCCCGACACGCGGGGCGACTGGGCCTCGTCCATCAACCTGATCGCCGTGATTTTCCTGCGCCTGATCAAGATGATCATCGCGCCGCTGGTATTTGCGACCCTGGTCGGCGGCATTGCTCATATGGGCTCGGGCTCCAAGCTCGGCCGCATCTTCGCCAAGACCATGGGCTGGTTCGTCAGCGCCTCTTTCGTCTCGCTGATGCTCGGCCTCGTGATGGTCAATCTGCTCCAGCCCGGCGCGAATTTCCCGGGTACGCTGCCTGACAAGGCGCAGTCGACCGGCCTGCCGGTTTCCGCCTTCTCGATCGAAAAATTCCTGACCCATCTGATCCCGACCTCGATCGCGGATGCGATGGCGCAGAACGAGATCCTGCAGATCGTGATCTTCGCCGTGTTCTTCTCGGTGGCGATGGGCTCGATGCCCGAGCGCTCCAAGCCGATCCTGGCGCTGATCGACGACATCGGCCACATCATGCTCAAGGTGACGGGCTATGTGATGCTGTTCGCGCCGTTCGCGGTCTGGGCCGCCATCACCGCGACGGTTGCCAAGAACGGCCTGCTAGTGCTCTGGAAGCTCATCGTCTTCATGGGTGGCTTCTATCTCTCGCTCGCGCTCCTGTGGGGCATCCTGGTGGTCGTGGGCTTCATCGTGATCGGGCCGCGCTACGCCCATCTGCTGAAGCTGATCCGCGAACCGCTGATGATCGCGTTCTCCACCGCGAGCTCGGAAGCGGCGTATCCGAAAACTCTGGAGGGGTTGAACAAGTTCGGCGCCTCGTCGCGGATATCGAGCTTCGTGCTGCCGCTCGGCTATTCCTTCAATCTCGACGGCACGATGATGTACTGCACCTTCGCGAGCGTCTTCATCGCGCAGAGCTATCACATCGACATGCCGCTCGGCACCCAGCTCGCGATGCTGGCAACGCTGATGATCACCTCGAAGGGCGTGGCCGGCGTGCCGCGCGCCTCCCTCGTGGTGATCGCCTCGACGCTCTCGCAGTTCGGCATCCCCGAGGCGGGGCTGTTGATGATCATGGGCATCGACACCTTCCTCGACATGGGCCGCAGCGCCACCAACGTGATCGGCAACACGCTCGCGACCTCGGTCGTGGCCAAGTGGGAAGGCGAGCTCGGGCCCGAGCACGAGCTTGAACCTGGCGATGCCGTGCCGGGGGACATGATCCCCGGCGAAGTGCCTGCGATGGCCGGCCATTGATCGGAGTGCATCATGCGCCTTTCAATGGCGATATCGGGCGGCCTGTTGCTGGCAGCGTGCCTGCTGGCCACGGGTGCCTCCGCCCAGACCGGTGGCAGCGAAGGGCTTAGCCCGACGCTGTCGGCGATCAAGACCGCGCACACCGTGCGCCTCGGCTATCGCGAGAGCTCGCCGCCGTTCTCCTTCCTCGACCAGGCCAACCGGCCGATCGGCTACAGCCTCGAGCTTTGCGAGGCTATTGTCGAGGAGATCGGCGTCGAGGTCGACGATCCCAATCTGAAGATCGCCTACGTCAAGGTCACCTCCGATGACCGCATCGACGCCGTGCTCCAGAACAAGATCGACCTGGAATGCGGCTCGACCACGGCCAATGCCGAGCGCGGCAAGCGCGTCGCCTTCTCGCCGCTGATGTTCGTCGCCGGCACCAAGCTGATGGTGCCGAAGGCGTCCAGCGTCCAGTCACTGACTGATCTGAAGGGCAAGACCGTCGTGGTGACGAAGGGCACCACCAACGAGCAGGCGATCCAGGCGGCCGACAAGAAGTCATCGTTGGGACTGACCATCGTTGTCGGTGCCGATCACGAACAGTCATACCAGATGCTCGTCGACGGCAAGGCCGATGCGTTCGCGACCGACGACATCCTGCTGTCCAGCCTGATCGTGCGTCACAAGGCACAGGACAAGTTCCGCGTCACCGGCGATTACCTGTCCTACGACCCCTACGGCATCATGTTCCGCAAGGGCGAACCGCAACTGGCGGCGGTGGTCGATCGCACTTTCCGCAAGCTCGGCTCCAACCACGACCTCGTTCCGCTCTACAACAAATGGTTCACCGCACGGCTTCCGACCGGCGAACGGCTGAACGTGCCGATCTCGCTGCAGCTGGAGGAAGCCTTCAAGGCGATGGACGATTCCGCGAGCGCGAATAACTAGCGCCTGTGCGACGAACGAAAGTGTGCCCTCTCCCTTACCGGGGGAGAGGGCGCAGCAACGAGCAGCGCGCGCTCACGTGCCGGCGGGCACCTGGTCCAGAAATCCCGTGATGCTCCTGATACGGCCGTCCTTCAGCACGGCGAAATCCGTACCCTTGATCGGGCTGTCGATGCCGTCAGGACCAAGGCCCCAACTGAAGCGGACATGGTCGCCGTAGCCGTTGGGCTCGCCGATCAGCTTGAATTTGAAATCGGGGAAGCGCTGCTGCACGCCTGCGATCAGCGCATCGACGCCGTCATGGCCGTCGCCCTTCATCAGGGGATCGACATAGCTCGCATCCGCCGTCCAGTTCTGGCTCAGCAGTTCGCGCCGGCGGTCAGCTGCACGTTCGTTCCAGAGATCGATGTAGCGGCGAGCGATGGTGATGGGATCGGTCATTGTCGTCTCCTTCGATGGCGCCGTGTCGTTCGGCTGACATGATTATCGAAGGTTTGCGCGCGCTGATCGATTACCTCGGAGGTCATGCGCATGATGCGGGAAAGTGTGAAGCGGTTTCCCGATCGGATCATGCGCCGACAAGCGCGCGCAAATGTTTGTCGCGAACTTACTTGGCCGCCGTGACCATGATTTCGACGGTGTATTGTGCCGCCGCGAGCTTGGCTTCGACGGTGGCGCGTGCCGGCGTGTTGCCGGGCGAGACCCAGGCGTCCCACACCGCGTTCATCTCGCCAAACGTCTTCATGTCGGTGATGTAGATCGTGGCCGAAAGAAGTTTGGACTTGTCGGTGCCGGCCTTGGCGAGATGGCTGTCGATAGTCGCCAGAATGTCCTGGGTCTGCTTCGTCACGCTTTCGCCGGCGGCGTTGTTGGCGACGACACCGGCGAGATAGACTGTGTTACCGTGCACGACGACCTGGCTCATGCGCGGGCCGGTTTCAAGACGCTGAATGCTCATTGGGGGTCTCCTTTGAATGGCGGCCCTGTCTAGCGCAGCGGCTTGCCCTGTGCCACCCCAGGCACGCATGCGTTGCCGGGCACGCATGCGTTGCCAGGCACGCATGCGTCATCGGCGATGCCTGAGTTGCACTTCAGGGAAACTGGCCGAAGAACGTCCAGATCGTTTCGGCTGCGTCGATGTCGCCGTTCTGCGACCCGAGCAAGCTGGCGGCGACCTTCGGGAAGCGGGCATCCGGAGAAAATCCGGGCATGCGATGACCGCCTTGATTGATGCGATAAAGCACGACGTCGTGCCCTTCAGGACAGCGCGAGGAGATCCGCGTCACCGTGGACTGGTCTGCTGGCGCCCTGTCGGGCAAATCGGTCATGTCGGCATTATCGGTCTCGCAGCCGTTGAGCTTGCGCCAGAACGCAAGCGTCTCGTCGGTGGACCAAAAACTGTCTGCGGCATAATAGCTCGATCCGCGGCCGCCTTCGTAGGGGACCAGCGGATCGGCCGTGCCGTTCATCAGCAGCATCGGCAACGGCCGCGACGGATGGCACGTGACAGCGGTCTCATCAGTGAGGTTCATGCTCACGCTCGCGCCGGCAGCAAACAGATCGGCTCGGGCGCAGACCAGCGTCATTGCCATGGCGCCGCCATTGGAGATGCCGGTGACATAGACGCGGCGAGGATCGGCGGTGCCGTTCGCCACCAGCTTCTCGACGAGCTTTGCGATGAAGGCGACGTCGTCGGTACCCGCGGGCGGGCCACGGAGCGCCGGTCCCGCCTTGGTCCTCGCATCGGCCCATGCGTGGTTGAGGCCATCAGGAAAGACCACCGCAAACCCTTCGCGCTTTGCGACCTGCGGCCACGCTGTCCGCGTCATCATGTCGGCTCCGCGCTGCGTCTTGCCGTGCAGCACGACGACGAGCGGCACGAGCCGCTTCGACGGCAGTTGCACAGTGTAGGACCGCTTCACACCGTCAATATCGATCGTATCCGCGGACGCAGCCGAGGCAGCGGCTAATGCCGCAACAAACGCCCCGATGCGCAGCCGCGGCCGCATCATCTAGCCCACGGCCTTCGCCGCGGCCCGGCCCGCATTGCGGCCCGAGAACAGGCAGCCGCCGAGGAACGTGCCTTCCAGCGAACGATAGCCGTGCACGCCGCCGCCGCCGAAGCCGGCGGCTTCGCCGGCTGCATAGAGGCCGGGGATGACGCTGCCCTCCTCGCCGAACACGCGCGAAGAGAGGTCGGTCTCGAAACCGCCGAGCGTCTTGCGGGTGAGGATGTTGAGCTTGACCGCGATCAGCGGCCCTTGCGCGGGATCGAGGATGCGGTGAGGGGAGGCGGTGCGGATCAGTCTGTCGCCGATATAGCGCCGCGCATTGTGAATGTTCATCACCTGCGCATCCTTGACGTAAGGGTTGGCGATCTCTCGGTCGCGCGCCTCGATCTGCATCCTGATGTGCTCGAGCTTGAGGAGGTCGCTGCCGGCCAGCTTGTTCATGGCCGCAACGAGATCCTCGATCTTGTCGCGCACGATGAAGTCGACACCATGGCTTTTGAACGCTTCCACCGGCGCCGGCGCGCCCTTGTTGGTGGCGCGCTTGATGGTCATACGCCAGCTCTTGCCGGTGAGGTCGGGATTCTGCTCCGAGCCCGACAGCGCAAACTCCTTCTTGATGATGCTCTGGGTCAGGATGAACCAGGAATAATCGTAGCCGGTGGACATGATGTATTGGAGCTGGCCGAGCGTGTCGGAGCCGGGAAACAACGGCGCCGGCAGGCGCGTGCCGGTGGCGTCGAACCACATCGAGGAGGGGCCGGGCAGGATGCGGATGCCGTGGCGCGGCCAGATCGGTGACCAGTTCTGGATGCCTTCGACATAATGCCACATGCGGTCGCGGTTGATCAGCCGCGCGCCTGCTTTCTCGGTGATGCCGATCATGCGGCCGTCGACATGCTCGGGCACGCCGGAGATCATGAATTTCGGCGGCGCGCCGAGTCGCTTCGGCCAGTTCTGCCGCACCAGCTCGTGATTGCCGCCGATGCCGCCGGACGCCACGATCACGGCTTGGGCCTTCAACGCAAACTCGCCGACAACATTGCGCGACGAACTCTTGCCGCGCTCGACATTGTCGGGGGCGAGAATGGCGCCGCCGACGCCATCCACCGTACCGTTGGTGATCGAGAGCGCATCGACGCGATGGCGGAACCGAAAGCTCAGCCGGCCGCTTCTGACCGCCTCGCGCGCCCGGCGCTCGAACGGCTCGACGATGCCGGGCCCGGTGCCCCAGGTGACATGAAAGCGCGGCACCGAATTGCCGTGGCCCATCGCGTCATAACCACCGCGCTCGGCCCATCCGACCACGGGGAAAATGCGATGGCCCATCGCTCGCAGCCATGCACGCTTCTCGCCGGCCGCGAACGCCACATAGGCGTCGGCCCATTGCCGCGGCCAGAAATCCTCGTCGCGGTCGAAGCCGGCGGTGCCGAGCCAGTCCTGCATCGCGAGGTCGAAGGAGTCCTTGATGCCGAGCCGGCGCTGCTCCGGCGAATCGACCAGGAATAATCCGCCGAACGACCAGAACGCCTGGCCGCCGAGCGACTGCTCGCCCTCCTGGTCGACCACGATTACGCGCTTGCCGGCGTCCGCGATCTCGGTTGCGGCCACCAGGCCCGACAGTCCTGCGCCGACAACGATGACGTCAGTCTCTTCAGCCATCTGTTCGGCCATATGTTTCCCCCTCCATGTGTTTCGCCCTCCACAGGTTCCTCCCTGTAGTTGCCCGGATTGAAGCCGGCGGTTGCAACTGAGATCAAGAGGACGGCGCGTAAGACATCGTTAACTTGTTCCACTTCGGGAAAAAGACCGGCTGAGTGCAGCGCCGGCGCAACACTGGATTTGAATTTGTTTTGAGCGAGCCGGCATGCCTAGACAAAACCGCGGTTACGACGGACCCTAGCAGGGCATCACCACCTGACACACAGATTCGAATTCGACTGGGGCGGGGGCCAATGAAGTTTCTGACGGGGTTGCTTGCGGCGGTTCTCCTGATCGCGAGCATGGGCGCTTCTCACGCGGTGGTTCGGATCGCGGATGACCGCGGCGGCCGGATCGGAACCTACGTCGACAAATACCAGGACCTGCGACAGTCGGGCGATACCGTCATCATCGACGGTCTCTGCGCCTCTGCCTGCACCATCGTCCTCGGCGCCATCCCGCCTGACCGCATCTGCGTGACGTCGCACGCCACACTGGGCTTCCACGCCGCGTGGGATTTCGGCAGCAACGGCCGCGCCGTCACCAATACCGAAGCGACCCAGATGCTCTATGCGATGTATCCCTCGCAGGTGAAGCGCTGGATCAATCAGCGCGGCGGCCTCACCCCGCATATGCTCTTCCTGAAGGGCCGGCAGCTCCAGGCTATGTACAAGCCTTGCTACCTCGACGCGCAGGCCTCGGCCAACAAGCCATCGTCGCGGTAGGCCGCGGCAGTCATTCGCCTTTCACTAATCTGTCGTCATGGCCGGGCTTGTCCCGGCCATCCACGTTCTTGGGCCCGGCTGGAAAGTCCGTGGATGCCCGGGCCTTCGCCTCGCGGAAGCGGCTTCGGCCGCGCAAGCCCGGCATGACGGAGAACCTCCGTATCACAAGTTCTCCAGCCCGCCCGCCGCGCTTGCCCGGCCCGGTCCCAGCGCCTATTTGAAAGGCAGGGAACCCTTCACCCCGATCGTTGTCATGGCTCAACCACTGCACCCTACCCATCCTGTATCGGACAATTCGCCCACTGCCGGCCGGACGCCGGTCGTGCTGCTGTTGGCAGGTGCTGGCGTCGGCGGCCTGGTCGTGCTCGGCGCGCTCGCGCTCTGGTTCCACTACGGCAGCCAGGTGTTCTTCGAAATGATCAGGACCGGTCTTGCCGCCTGCTTCTGACACGCGACAGGAAGTTTTCCGCTCATGAGCCCTACCGCCCGTCCGCTGGTGATCGCGACCGCCTTCGCCGCAAGCCTCGTCCTCGGGCTGCTGATCGTATTCTGGGCCATGGGCGGGGTCGGCAAGGTGGCGCAGCCGGCCGCGATCGGCGGCCCGTTCCAGCTCACCGACCAGAACGGCAAGACCGTCACCGACAAGAACCTCAAGGGCAAGCCGACCCTGATCTTCTTCGGCTACACCCATTGTCCCGACGTCTGCCCAACCTCGCTGTTCGAGATCTCGGAAGTGCTGCGCGCGATGGGCAAGGACGCCGACAAGGTCAATGCCGTCTTCATCTCGGTCGATCCCGAGCGCGATACGCCGGCCGCGATGAAGGATTATCTGTCGAGCTTCGACCCGCACCTCGAAGGGCTGAGCGGCGATCCTGCCGAGACCGCCAAGGTGATCACCTCCTACCGGGTCTATGCCAAGAAGGTCCCGACCAAGGACGGCGACTACACCATGGACCACACGGCGCTGATCTATCTGATGGATCGCGACGGCCGCTTCGTCTCGCCGTTCAACCTGAAGCGCACGCCGGAAGAAGCCGCAGGGGAGTTGAAGCGGTATCTGTAGGCTTCCCTATTGACCGCAATCCGCGCTCGCGTTCCCGGCCGGATGGGCTATAAGGCCCTCCGATCCCAACGAAAATCGTTCATTTCAGCCGATGGCTCCATCGCAACAGGCGAAATCGTCCAAATCCGCCCGTGGCTTGCTGACCGGGCTGATCGTCGGCGTCTGCGCGCTCGCTGCTGCGCCGTCCGCGCAGGCGCAGGCCCCGGCCAAGCAGCCCCCAACGGCGCCGCAAGCCTCACCTCAGGTCGCGCCGCAAGCCGCCCCGCAGGCGGTGCCGGGTTTCTGGGACCCGCGGCGGCGGCCGGAGCGGCCGGACCTGTCGCGCCTGACCGTGATCCGTTTCCTGACCGAGACCGACTATCCGCCGTTCAACTACACCGGCGCCGACGGTAATCCGGCCGGCTTCAACGTCGACTTCGCGCGCGCGCTGTGCGAGGAGATCAAGGTCACTTGCACGGTGCAGATGCGGCGCTTCGAGACGCTGGTCGATGCGCTCGCCTCCAACCGGGGCGATGCCATCATCGCCTCGATGGCGGTGAGTCCGCAGCTCCGCGCCCGGGTCGACTTCACCGATCCCTATTACCGCGTGCCTGCGCGCTTTGCTTCGCGCAAGGACGCGGTGATGCCGGAGATCCGGCCCGAATATCTCGAAGGCAAGAAGGTCGGCGTCATCGCCGGCTCCGCGCATGAGGCCTATCTCAAGGCCCTGTTCACCGACGCCGAGCTGCACCCTTATCCCAACGACGACGCTATGCGCGGCGCCTTGCGCAAGGGCGAGGTCGATTTCATCTTCGGCGACGCCATCGCGCTCGCGTTCTGGATCAACGGCACGGATTCCGGCGATTGCTGCGCCTTCTCCGGCGGCCCCTTCGTCGAGAGCCGTTTCTTCGGCGAGGGCATTGGCATCGCCGTACGCAAGGGCAACGACGTGCTGCGCCAGGCCCTGAACTGGGCGATGTTCCGCGTCTGGGAGAAGGGCCGCTACACCGATCTGTGGCTGCGGTATTTCTCGGTGAGCCCGTTCTAGTCCCAGGCGCCGTTGCCAATTCCTCATCCTGACGAGCTTGCGTAGCAAGCGTCTCGAAGGATGACGGCCCCGCTGGTGGCCGGGCCCTTCGAGACCCGCGCTTCGCGGGCACCTCAGGATGAGGATATGTCGTATCCGCGACACCGGCGCATTAACCGTCCGCTCATCCTTTTCGTCAAAATAGCACCGCTCTGGCCGCAGCGTCGCTCGCGGAGCGGCCTTCCGCGTGGTGAAATCGAGCTTCGGCTTCGAGTGGTGTGATGCGTAACATAATGATCTTCGCGGCGATCATGATCGGCCTCGGCACCTTCATGGCGCAGATGGCGGACAGGATGAGCTCCGCCTCGGCGACGTCGGTGCCGCGTACGGTCGCAGTCGCGTCCACCGCGGCGGCCGGCGGCCGCAGCCTCAACATCCCCCGCGACGGCCGCGGCCACTTCCAAACCGAGGGCCGGATCGAAGGCCAGCGCATCGGCTTCATGGTCGACACCGGCGCCTCCGTGGTCGCGCTGAACGAGACCTCGGCCGCCCGCTTCGGCCTGCGTCCCTCGCGCAGCGATTACAACGCCACCGTCTCCACCGCCAACGGCACCATCAAGGCCGCGCGCACTCGCATCGCCATGCTCGATGTCGGCGGCCTAATCGTGCGCGACGTCGATGCCATGGTGCTGCCCGACGAAGCACTGTCCGAGAACCTGCTCGGTCTCTCCTTCCTCTCCCGCCTCAGGCGCTTCGAATACGCCAACGGTCAGATGGTGCTGGAGCAGTAAAGGTCCTCCCAAAGGCGACGGCGACACATATTTCAAGAAAATCTCTATTTCGATCGCTCTCGCGGACAGATTTCCCGTTACCAAACTGCCGCAATTATCATCCATAAGCTGCCATTCCCGCCTTCCGCTGCAGCCCGGCATTCGCTAAGGCTGCATCAAATCCTGGCTCTTTTTTCACGAGACCGTCTCAATGTTCCCCAAGCCGAAATCCGTGTTGCTGCCCAACACCTATGCCTTCGAATCCGAGCCGATGGTGAAGGCCACGGGCTTTCGCGAATACGACGCGCGCTGGCTGTTCCAGAAGGAAATCAACCTGATGGGAATCCAGGCGCTCGGCATGGGGCTGGGCGCGCTGATCGCAGAACTCGGCGTCAGCCAGGAGATCGTCACCGGTCATGATTTCCGCGGCTATTCGGCCTCGATCAAATATGCGCTGATCTCCGGCCTGATGGCAGCAGGCTGCAAGGTGCACGACATCGGGCTCGCGGTGACGCCGATGGCCTATTTCGCGCAGTTCGACCTCGACGTGCCCTGCTGCGCCATGGTCACGGCCTCGCACAACGACAATGGCTGGACCGGCGTGAAGATGGGCGCCAACCGCCCGCTGACCTTCGGTCCCGACGAGATGACGCGGCTGAAGGAGATCGTGCTGGGCGCCGAGTTCAAGAACAAGGCCGGCGGCTCCTATCAATTCCACGAGAATTATCCGGCGCGCTACATCGCCGATCTCACCAGCCGCCCGAAGCTCAAGCGCAAGCTCAAGGTTGTCGCGGCCTGCGGCAACGGTACCGCCGGCGCATTCGCGCCGCAGGTGCTGGAGGCGATCGGCTGCGAGGTGATCCCGCTCGACACCGAGCTCGACCACACCTTCCCGAAATACAATCCGAACCCCGAAGACATGGAGATGCTGCACGCGATCCGCGACGCGGTGCTGCAGCACAAGGCCGATGTGGGTCTCGGCTTCGACGGCGACGGCGATCGCTGCGGCGTCGTCGACAACACCGGCGAGGAGATCTTTGCCGACAAGGTCGGCGTGATGCTGGCGCGCGACATGTCCGCGATCCACAAGGACGCGCAGTTCATCGTCGACGTGAAGTCGACCGGCCTGTTCATCACCGATCCGGTGCTGCAGAAGCAGGGTGCAAAAACCACCTACTGGAAGACCGGCCATTCCTACATGAAGCGCCGCACCCATGAGACGGGTGCGCTCGCCGGCTTCGAGAAGTCCGGCCACTTCTTCTTCAACAAGCCGTATGGACGCGGCTATGACGACGGTCTCGTCTCGGCGCTGGCGATCTGCGATATGCTTGACCGCGCCCCCGGCAAGTCGATGGCCGATCTCAAGAACGCGCTGCCGAAGACCTGGTCGTCGCCGACGATGTCGCCGCATTGCGCCGACGAGACCAAATACGGCGTCATCGACAAGGTGGTGAAGCACTTCGAGGCCTTGCAGGCCAAGGGCGCCAAGATCGGCGGCCAGTCGATCCGCGATCTCGTCACCGTCAACGGCGTCCGCGTCACGGTCGAGGACGGCAGCTGGGGCCTGGTGCGTGCCTCCTCCAACAAGCCCGAGCTCGTTGTCGTGGTCGAGAGCCCGGTCTCCGAGCAGCGCATGCACGACATGTTCGAGATGGTGAACAGCGTGCTGCGCACCCATCCCGAAGTCGGCGAGTACAATCAGAAGATTTGAGGCGCGAGGCTAGTCTCACCTGCTGTCATGCCCCGGCTTGACCGGGGCATCCAGTACGCGGCTTATCCGAACCCCATCATCGTCTCTGGAATACTGGATCGCCCGGTCAAGCCGGGCGATGACAGTTTGCGTGTGGTGAGCCTTAAGCCGCAACCACAGCCGGGATCGGCAGCGCGGTGACCGACTTGATCTTCTCCATCGCGAAGCGCGAGGTGACGTTCTTCAGCGGCACGGCGCTGATCAGTTTCTTGTAGAACACGTCATAGGCCTGCATGTCCGCGACGACGACGCGCAGCATGTAATCGACGTCGCCGGCCATGCGATAGAACTCCATCACCTCAGGCATGGCGCTGACGGCGTCGGCGAACCTCTTGAGCCAGGCGTCGGAATGGTCGGAGCTCTCGACCGACACGAACACGGAGATGCCGAGCCCGATCTTGTTCTGGTCGACCAGCGCCACCCGCTTGGTAATCACGCCGTCGGCCTCCAAGCGCTGGATGCGCTTCCAGCAGGGGGTCGAGGACAGGCCGACGCGGTCGCCAATCTCGGCGACGGAGAGGGAGGCATCGTCCTGCAGCACCATCAGAATCTTGCGGTCGATGGCGTCGAGGCGGCGGCTGGTCTCGGGGAGTGGGACGGCGAGATCGGTCATTTGAAGAACTTTGTTCCATTTCAAGGGACGTTTTCCCTGATATAGAGAAAATCTTTCTATAGCAAGTCTATAATCTTGGCGCCCGCTCCAACGTCGCCGCCGGCGACGTGCTCAAAAGCTCTTCAACTTCAACGCGTTGCGGGGCGGCCAGGCCGCCACCAGGACGGGTGCATTTCAGCGCCGCGGCGGCCGCGGCGAATCGCAGCGCCTGCCGCACGCCGCCACCTTCGGCGAAGCGAAGCGTGAAGGCGCCATGGAAGACGTCGCCGGCGCCGAGCGTATCGACGGCCTGAACCGGGAAGGCCGGCGTCTGCTCCAATGCGCCGGTCTCGTTCAGCCAGATCGTGCCATACGGACCGCGGGTGGCGGCGAGGAAGGCGGGCGTGAGCGCGGCCAGGCGCTTCAATGCCGCGCCGTCATCGGGGATGCCGGCTGTCTCCTGCAACTGGTCACTGGCGAACAGCAGATGTGAGGCGGCCGTGAGCAGGCTGTCCTGCAACGACATCGCGCGGTCGACGCCGACGATGACGGCAATGCCGCGCCGGCGTGCCTCGGTGCAGAGCGAAGTTGCGAACGCGGCGCAGCGGCTTTCGACGAGAACCGCCCGGCAATCGGCGAGCAGCTTGTCGGCGTCGGGCAGCTCGACTGTCCACAGGGCCGGATCGCGATAGATCGTGAGCGTTCGCTCGCCCGTCGCGTCAATGATGATGGCAGAGACGGGCGTGCTCGCATCAGGTATGCGCACGATATGGCTTGTGTCGATATTTTCGGATGTCATGCGGTCGAGAATGAAGCCGCTCGACGTCTCCTGCGCATCGCCCATCGGACCTGCGAACGCGACGCGGCCACCAAGCCGAGCGATAGCGATCGCGGCATTGAGTGCGTTGCCGCCGCAAATCTCCGCGAGATGCCTGGCATTCGCCTTGCTGCCGCGCGCGGGCACGGTTTCGACACGAAAGGTCAGGTCGCGCACGGGAATGCCGATGCAGAGGATGCGCGGCGCGATCCCTGGTGCAGCCATCTCCGTCTCAGCTCTTGTCGTGCACCCAGCGGCCGAGCAGGTGATGCGCAATCGCAAACGGATGCGGGCCGGCGAGCCCGTCAGGATGCGTCCGCGTCAGCATCAAGGCCGCCTCCTCGCGCGTGAACCAGCGCGCATCCTCCAACTCGGAGTGATCGACGACGATGTCCTCGCTCACCGCCCGCGCGCTGCACCCGATCATCAGCGACGACGGATAGGGCCAGGGCTGGGTCATGTAATATTGCACCTCGGTGCAGCGAATGCCGGATTCTTCGAAAATCTCGCGGCGCACCGCGTCCTCGATGGTTTCGGCGGCCTCGACGAAGCCGGCGAGGCAGGAATACATGCCCGGCGGAAACTGCTTCTGGCGGCCGAGCAGGCATTTGTCGCCGGCGGCGACGTGCATGATCACGACAGGGTCGGTGCGCGGGAAATGCTCGGCCTTGCAACTCGGGCACTCCCGCTTCCAGCCGCCTTCCTTCATCGCGGTACGCGTGCCGCAATTGGCGCAATAGCCGTGGCGCTGATGCCAGCTCACCATCGACTTCGCCATCGCGATCGCCGACAGCTCCTGCGGCGGCACCGCGCCCTGCATCGCCATGCCGCGCAGCTCGCTGAGGGCGTAGTCCTCGCGCCCGATCAGCTTCTCGGACGCGGCCTGCGACAGGCCCATCCCGAACATCGCGGCGCCGCCGCGCAAGCCTAAGAAGATCGTGCCGGGATTGGCGCCGCATTTCAACGCCTCGTCGATTCCGAGCAGCGCGCGCACTTTGTCGCCCTCGCGCTTCACCAGCAGTGAGTCGCGATAGACCACATAGGCGCGCGACGACGGCTTCTGCTCCATCGCGAACAGCTTTTCGTCGTCGCGGCGCAGATGCGCGGCGCGGTCGAGAATGTTGGTGACGAAGGCGGGTTGTCCCAGTGGAAACGAGTCGAATGCTGACATTTCTTGTTCTTTCAACCCAACCAGATCTTGCGGCGAAGCGCGCTGATGAAACTCTGCACCTCGGTGGCGTCGTGCGCCAAGGGCTGCATCACGCCCCAGACCGGCCGCGGCCAGGCGGCGTCACTGGTGCGGCGCGCGATGATGTGGACGTGAAGCTGCGGCACGAGGTTACCGAGTGCCGCGATGTTGAGCTTGTCGCATTGGGTGATCTCCTTCAGCGCGCGCGAGACGCGGGAGATCTCCGTCATCAATTGCGCCTGCTGCACCTCGTCGAGGTCGATGATCTCCACCGCGTCGGCGCGTCGCGGCACCAGCAGCAGCCAGGGATAATGCGCGTCCTTGATGACCAAGACCTTGCACAGCGGCAAATCGCCGATGTCGATAGTGTCCTCTTTCAGGCGGGAGTGCAGCGACCAGGCGGGTTCGGACATAAAGGTTTCCGGATGGCCCGATGGGATCGGGCATGGCGGGGCGGAACCCCTGAATATTTGCTGCGACCATACGATACGGAATCTGATTGGGGAAGGATGGCGCTCCGCAGAGGCGGCATACGCGATCGTCGTCCTGGACAAGCGCAGCGCCGATCCAGGACCCATTACCATCGGATTGGGTTTGGCGAAGATTCGGGGTTACCGACCTCGTGCCGCAACTTCTCTTTGGGGCAATGGGTCCTGGCTTTCGCCAGGACGACGGTGGGGGCGTGCCTTTACCCCTCCGCCAACACCCGCGCATTGGCGCGGACCGAGGCTTCGCTGACGCGGATGCCGAGGCCGGCACCGTCCGGCACCACGACGTGGCCGCCGCGATTGGCGACGCGCTCTTCCAGCACGTCCTCGGTCAGCACATGATGCGGCATGTAGAATTCGCAGCCGAGCGAGATGCCCGGCGTCGCGGCGATCAGCTGCGTGCCGGCGGCAAGCCCGATGCCGCCCTCCCACAGCGTGCCGCCATAGCCGGGCAGGCCCGCGATGTCAGCGATCGCCATGATCGCCTGCGCCTCGAACAGGCCGCCGGCCTTCATCAGCTTGATCGAGACGGCATCTGCCGCCTCGCGGCGCACCACCTCCATCATGTCGCGGCGGTCGAAACAGCTTTCGTCGGCGAGCACCGGCGTTTCCAGCGCCGCGGTGAGCTGCGCCATCACGTCGAGAAATTTGCGCGGCACCGGCTGCTCGATGAAGGTCGGCGCAAACTGCTCGATATCGCGCAGGATTTTGATGGCGCCGAACGGCGCCAGCGCCTGGTTGTAATCGACGCGTAGATCGACCTTGTCGCCGAATTCTTTCCGGATCGCCGCGAGATGATCGAGATCCTCGCGATGCGGCTTCACGCCGGTCTTGACCTTGTAGATCAAATTGCCGTCCGGAACCATCTTCCGCATGCGTTCGAGATCGGCGGCGAAATCCGGATCGGCGATCGAGAACGACAGCGGGATCGTGTCGCGTACGCGCCCGCCGAGCAGGTCGGCGACCGAAAGTCCCGACGACTTGCCGACGATGTCGAGCAGCGCCATCTCGATCGCGACCTTGGCTTCGGCATGTCCGACCAGCGCACGATCGAGCTCGGCCATCAGCGCGCGGATGCGGCGCACCGACTTGCCGAGCACGATTGGCCGCAAATAGATGTCGAGCGCGGCGAACGCCGCTTCCGGCGTTCCCGTGAACACTTCCCATGGTGCCGCCTCGCCCCAGCCGATCACGCCGTCGCTCGACGTGAGCTCCAGCAGCACGCGCTTCACCGTACCCTTGACGTTGCCGACGCCCTGGAGGCGCGCCATCTTGATCGGGCTCTCGATCAGGAACAGCCTGAGACGTTCGATGGTGGCTTCGGTCATGTCAGGCCTCCATTGACGTGCCAGACCTGGCCGGTGACGTAGGATGCTTTTGGGGATGCCAGGAAGGCGATGATCTCGGCGACTTCCTCCGGTCGCCCGCGGCGGCCCATCGGGATCAGCGTCTCGGTCGCGGCGATCTGCTCGGGTGTAAGCCGGCTTTCGCTGGGCTTGTCCTTGACGATCAGGCCCGGCGCGACGGCGTTGACGGTGATGCCCTCCCTGGCGAGCTCGACTGCGGTGAGCCGCACCAGCGCTTCGAGCGCGGAGCGGCTCGCGGCCGTCGCTGCAAAGGGCGCGAACTCCGGCCGGATCGCGTGAGCGACGAACGACGACACCGCCACGATCCGCGAATCTCGCCCTGCACGCAGCAGCGGCAGCGCGGCGTCCACCAACCGTGTGAACGCCAGCGCCGACTCGTCCATTGCCTTGCGGAACTGATCCGCCGGCGTACCGATGGCGCTGCCGCGCCGGGCATGGCCGCCGATCAGGATCAATCCGTCGAGCCGGCCGAGGGCACGTTGCGTAGCGGCGACGGTGTCGGTGGCCGCGGTCTCCTCGGCGAGATCGCCGAGGCATTTTGCGACGATCGCGCCTTGCGCTTCGGCTTCCGCCGCCGTGGCGTCGAGGCCGGCTGCGTTGGAGCGCGTGTGCAGCAGCAGCGCAGTGCCGGGCCCCGCGAGCAGTTTTGCGGTGGCGCGGCCGATGCCGCTGGCGGCGCCGGTGACAAGATAGACGCGATCGATTTCGGACATCACGATGCCGTTGTAACCGGCGGCAGCGCGCCGGTGCGGTGGAAATGGCTGAGGAACGCGCGCGTCGCTCCTTCCTGCGGATTGTCGATCACCTGTCGCGCCGGGCCTTCCTCGACCACGACGCCGTCGCGCATGAAGATCAGACGGTCGGCGACTTCGCGGGCAAAGGCGATCTCGTGGGTGACGATCACCATGGTCATGCCCTCCGACGCCAGCTGCTGCATGACGTTCAAGACCTCGCCGACAAGCTCGGGATCGAGCGCGGAGGTGACCTCGTCGAACAGCATCACGTCCGGCTCCATGGCGAGCGCCCGCGCAATCGCGACGCGCTGCTTCTGTCCGCCGGAGAGCGTTGCCGGATATTGGTCGGCCTTCTCTGCAAGGCCCACCTTCGTGAGTTGGGCCCGCGCCAGCTTCTCGGCGTCCGCCTTGGCCATGCGCCGCACCGTGACCGGTCCCTCCATCACGTTCTGCAGCGTCGTCATGTGCGGGAACAGATTGAAATGCTGGAACACCATGCCGGTGGTGGTACGGAATTTGGCCAGCGTCTTCACATCGGGGAGCTTCGTACCCTCGCCGAACGAAAAGCGGGTGTCGCCGACGCGAACGCTGCCGCCGTCGGGCGTCACCAGGAGGTTGATGCAGCGGAGCAGCGTCGACTTGCCGGAGCCGGACGGGCCGATCAGCGCCACGACGCCGCCCTTCGCGACATCCAGGCTGATGCTCTTCAAAACCTCGTTGCTGCCAAAGCTTTTGCGCAGCGCCCGGATCTCGATCTTGGAAGAGGTGTCGCTCATTCGCCGACCGCCAGTCGCTTCTCGCCGCGCCGGACCATGATGGTCAGGGGGATCAGGATCGCCGCATAGGCGACCGCGACGGCGGTGTAGGTTTCCAGCGGACGGTAGCTGTCATGGGCGGCGACTTGGCTCTGATAGACCAGATCAGGCACCGCCAGCACCGAGACCAGCGAGGTGTTCTTGAACTGGATGATCGACTGGTTCATCAGCGCCGGGATCATGCGCTTGATCGCCTGCGGCAGCACGATGCGCCGCATGCTCTGTCCCGGGGTCATACCGAGCGCGGCACCGGCTTCGGACTGGCCGCGGTCGATCGAGATGATGCCGCCGCGGATGATCTCCGAATAGAACGAGCCGCCATAGAGCGACAGCGCCAGCGCCGACGCCGTGATTGGGGTCATCTCGACACCCGCCAGGATCGGCAGCGCGTAATAGAACCAGATCAGCTGCACCAGGATCGGCGTGCAGCGGAACGCCTCGATGAAGGTGAGCGCGAGCAGGCGCACCGCGCGAAAGCGCGACAGGGTGCCGAACGCGCCGAACAGGCCGAAGACGAGGCCAAGCACGACGATGACCACGGTGAAGCCTACGGTGACGCCGAGCCCGTTGAGAAAGAGCCAGCGATAGCTCCAGAGGATGCCGAAGTCCCACTGATACATGCGTGTGTTACTCGTCGAACGCCTTGACCGCCGGCATTGTCGTCCGGGGCGATGCGAAGCATCGAGCCCGGAATCTCGAGATTCCGGGTTCGCCCTTTGGGCGCCCCGGAATGACAGTGGAAGACTACAGCGAAACGCCCGGCGGAATGTCCGCCTCGGTCACGCCCACCAGCTCCATGTTGGTGATGATGGCGTTGCGAATGAAGCCGAGGCCTTTGTTGAAGTCGATCCAGGTGTTGACGTAGTCGCGCCAGGTCTTGTCGGTCTCGCGGCGGAAGCCGGCGTTCGACGTGGTAGCAAAGATCGGCGTCGGCAGCACGAACTGGCCCAGCGAGGGATTTTTCTTCAGCACCGTGAGCGACAGCATGGTGATCAGGCACTGCGCGTCGACGCGGCCGGTCTGGAGCGCGGCGGTGGCGTCGTCGGCGGTCTTCAGCCGCGAGATCTGCGCCTTCGGCGTCAGGCGGCTCACGACTTGGTCGTGCGAGGAGCCCTGGTCGACCGCGATCTTGATGTCGGGCGAGTTCAGCTCGGCCCAGCTCTTCGGCTTGAAGTCCTTCTTGCAGAGGATGCCGAAGGCGTTGTTGAAGACCGGCACCGAGAAGTCGACCACCAGCGCGCGCTTCGGGGTCGGGTTGAGGCCGAAGAAGATGTCGATCTTGTTGGACTGCAGGTCGAGCACCGAATTGCCCCAGGTGGTCTCGGTGATCTCGAGCTCGGCCTCCATGTCCTCGGCGAGCGCCTTGGCGATGTCGACGTAAAAGCCTTTCCACTGGCCGGTCGAAAGATCCTTCATGTAATAGGGCGCGCCGCCGCCGACCGCGCCGATCCGCATCTTCTTGGTGCGGCGGATGCGGGCGAAGGTCGATTCGTTGGTATCGGCGGTCTGCGCCACGGCAGGGGAGGCCAGCGTCGCCGCGCCGATCGCGCCAAGTCCGACAATCGATGCAACATCACGACGTGTAACCATTGGGATCAATCGCTTTTCTGTTGGAAGAAGTTCCGGCAGCGTTCTTACCAAGGCGCCTCCGGCAGTGAAAGCACAGCCTATCGGCTGGGCAGACCAGGAATTGCCCGGATGCTGGGCAAGCCACCATGAAGCCGCGCCTGTTCAAGCCGATACCCGCTTGCTTTCCGGTCCTTTTGGCCCCAAATAGGGGCCGGGAGATTGGCGGTGGACGAGCCACTCGCCAACCGGGTCAGGTCCGGAAGGAAGCAGCCCTAACGAGGTCCGGATCGGGTCGCTCGTCAGTCTCCTACCTGTTTTTCCGAGCGAATTGCGCCGGCGGCTCGGGCCGCCAGCGCGCTCCTTTCCGCAAAGCCGGCCGAAAGACACTTCATTGCGGATCGACCGATGACCGACGCTGGCGCCCCTCCCAACCCTGACAGCGCCGGCCGGGCCAGCACGCCCTACCGGGTGCTGGCGCGGAAATACCGTCCTTCCTCGTTCGACGATCTGATCGGCCAGGAAGCCGTGGTCCGCACCGTCTCAAATGCGTTCGAGACCGGTCGCATTCCGCAGGCCTGGATTCTCACCGGCGTCCGCGGGGTCGGCAAGACCACCACTGCGCGCATCCTTGCCCGCGCGCTCAACTACGAGATGCCGGATGGCTCGGTGAAGGGCCCGACGGTCCAGATGCCGACGCTCGGCGTGCATTGCCAGGCCATCATGGAAAGCCGGCACATGGACGTGCTGGAGATGGACGCGGCCTCGCACACCGGCGTGGACGACGTCCGTCAGATCAATGACAGCGTCCGCTACGCGCCGGCCAGCGCCCGCTACAAGGTCTACATCATCGACGAAGTCCACATGCTGTCGACGGCGGCGTTCAACGCCTTCCTGAAGACGCTGGAGGAACCGCCGGAGCACGCCAAGTTCGTGTTCGCAACGACCGAGATCCGCAAGGTTCCGGTCACGGTGCTGTCGCGCTGCCAGCGTTTTGACCTGCGCCGCGTCGAGGCCGACGTGCTGATGAAGCATCTGGCCAACATCGCGGCCAAGGAAAACGTCGAGATCGAGCCCGAAGCACTAGGTATCATCGCACGCGCCGCGGAAGGCTCGGTGCGCGATTCGCTCTCGCTGCTCGATCAGGCGATCGCGCATGCGGCAGGCACCGTGAAGGCCGATGCCGTCAGGCAGATGCTGGGGCTCGCCGACCGCACCCGTGTCATCGATCTTTTCGATTCTCTGGCGCGTGGCGACATCGCGTCCGCGTTTAGGGAGTTCCGCGACCAGTACGACGTCGGCGCCGATCCGATCGTCGTGCTCTCGGATCTCGCCGAATTCGTCAATTTCGTCACCCGCGTGAAGATCGTGCCGGCGACCGCCGACAACGTCGCCTATGGCGAGACCGAGCGCGTGCGCGCGCGGGATTTCGCCTCGAAGATCTCGATGCGCGTGCTGTCGCGGATGTGGCAGATGCTGCTCAAGGGCATCACCGAGGTGCAGGCCGCGACGCGGCCCGCCGCAGCCGCCGAGATGGTGCTGGTGCGCATCGCCTATGTCGCCGACCTGCCGACGCCTGACGAAGCGATCAAGATGCTGGAGCAGAACGGCGGTGGTTCGCCGGTCGTGAGCGGCGGCAGTGCCGCGCGCAACGCGCCGGCCGGGCCGGTGGCGTCCGCGGCTCCCGTTCGCATGCCGAATTCGTCACCGTCCTCGTTCGGCGGCGGTGGTGCTCGTCCGCAGATGGCAACACCCGCGCCGGATCCGCAAGCTGCCACGCCCGTGTTGCGCGTCACGAGCTTCACCCAGCTCGTTGCCCTGGCCGGGCAGAAGCGCGACCTCCTGACCAAGGGCGCGCTCGAAGGCGACATGCGCCTCGTTCGTTTCGAGGAGGGCCGGCTGGAAGTCGCGCTCGAGCCGAACGCCTCCAAGACCATGATTTCCGATCTCGCGCGAAAATTCGAGCTCTGGACCGGGCGCCGCTGGACCGTGATCGTCTCCAACGAGCCGGGCCAGCCGACGCTGCGCTCGGTAAGCCAGGCGGCCAAGCAGGAACATGCGCGCACCGCCGAGGCCGATCCGCGCGTGCGCGAGGTGCTGTCGCGGTTTCCGGGTGCGAAGGTCGTCGAGGTCCGCAGGCTTGCCCCCGAGGCGCCGGAATCCGATATTAACGCCGACTATGGCAGTGACGATCCGCCCGACGGTTCCGACGGCGACGATCTCTAGAGCATGATCCGGAAAAAGCGTGCAGCGCTTTTCCGACTGGATCACGCTCAAAACAATCAGCGAAGGCGCGACGATGAGTCATCGCGCCAACCAAGGACAGCACCGATGGTCGATATTTTCGGCATGATGAAGCAGGCGCAGCAGCTGCAATCCAAGATGCAGGAGATGCAGGACCAGCTCGCCAACGTCGAGGTCGAGGGCATCTCCGGCGGCGGTCTCGTCGCCGTGCGCATGACCGCGAAGATGGACGTCAAGGGCGTCAAGATCGAACCTTCGCTGATGAAGGCGGAAGAGCGCGAGGTGCTCGAGGATCTGCTCGTCACCGCCTTCGGCGAGGCCCGCCGCAAGGCGGAAGCCGCCATGCAGGAGAAGATGCAGTCGCTCACCGGCGGGCTCGGTCTGCCGCCGGGGCTGTCGGGGCTGTTCGGCCAGTAGGATGGGCGCTGTTGCGGGTCCTGAAATCGAGCGGCTGGTCCAGCTTCTCGCGCGGCTGCCGGGCCTCGGTCCGCGCTCGGCGCGGCGCGCCGCGTTGCATCTGATCAAGAAGCGCGAAGCGCTGATGATACCGCTGTCCTCGGCCATGCAGGTCGCGCTCGAGAAGGTCCAGGTCTGCAAGACCTGCGGCAACATCGACACGCAAAGTCCCTGCACGGTCTGCACCGATCCGAGGCGCGACCCCTCGATCATCGTCGTCGTCGCCGACGTTGCCGATCTCTGGGCGCTGGAACGGGCCAATGCCACTCAAGGGCGCTATCACGTGCTGGGTGCGACATTGTCGCCGCTCGACGGCGTCGGCCCGCAGGACCTCACCATCGAGGCGCTGGTCGCGCGCGCGCATGAGGCACAGGTGCATGAGGTCATCCTGGCGCTGAATGCCACCGTCGACGGCCAGACCACGGCACATTACATCACCGACCTGCTTCAGGACGCCAACGTAAAAGTAACCCGGCTCGCCCATGGTGTGCCGGTCGGCGGCGAGCTTGATTATCTCGATGAAGGTACGCTATCGGCCGCGATGCGGCAGCGCACCCTGTTCTAGCCATCCAGACTTACGGAACGGACGACATGACGAAACTTTTCGCCACACGATGGGCTTTGGTCGCGACGCTGACGATGCTGGCGACGCCGGCCATCTCCGCGCAACAGGACGACGGGGCTCCGCCGCCGTCGAAGCCCGGCAAGCCGATCAATGCCGGGGAGGTGCTGTCGGGCGAGCTGAACACGATGAAAGTGCGCGACGTCGAGAACGTCGGCAAGCGGGTTGCGACCTACCAGATCACCTCCGAGCCGCGCCGACTGCCGCCGCCGAGCGGGCTGTGCAATCTCGAGACCGGACCCGAAACCTTCCAGCTCGTTCCCAGCGGCGACGCGCAGGCAGCGCAGCTGAAGACGTTTGCCGGCAAGGAGATCTCGGTCAAGGTCGACGAAGTCGCCTGCGCCAGCGATCCCGGCCAGATGAGCGAGGCCGTGATCACGAAATGGAGCCTGATCAAGAAGCAGTAGGGGGCGCCCCGTTTGCTCGCCACACATATAAGCGCATCTGTTTTTCGTCATGCCCGGGCTCGTCCCGGGCATCCACGTTTTTGGCGCCGCGTAGCAAGGCGTGGATGGCCGGGACAAGCCCGGCCATGACGGCGTTGCGCTAAACCCGCACCGGCCCCAGCGCATCAAAATGCCCGCGCTTCTGCAACCAGGCCAGCAGCACCAGGCTCGGGATCGCCACCAGCATGCAGATCACGAAGAACAGCGGCCAGCCGGTGGTATCAGCCACGAAGCCGGCGCCTGACGAGAGATAGGTCCGCCCCACCGCGGCAAGCGCGGTGAGCAGCGCATATTGCGTCGCCGTGTGCAGCGGGTTCTGGCAGAGCGCCGAAAGATAGGCGACGAAGATCACCGTGCCGATGGCGCTGGTGAAGTTCTCACAGGTGATGGCGAAGGCGAGCGCCCATTGGCTGGTGCCGACGAAGGCCAGCCAGGAGAAGGAGAGGTTCGCGAGCGCCTGCACCACGCCGCCGATCCAGAGGCTGGTCGCAAGCGAATAGCGCCGCGCGACGAAGCCGCCGGCAAAGCCGCCGATCAGAGTCGCAGCAAGGCCCACGCCCTTCACGATCGCCGCATAGTCGTTGCGGGAGAAGCCGAGGTCGATCACGAACGGCGCGGTCATCGTGCCGGAAAAGGCATCGGTGAACTTGAACAGCACGACGAAGGCGAGTGCCGCAAGCGCGTCCTTGCGCGTCAGGAATTCCGAGAAGGCGCCGATTGCCGCGTGCAGCACGCGCGCGAGCGCGGTCTGCGTCTGCGTCGCGGCTTCCGCCCGCAATGACTGCTCGGGCTCGGTCGCGACCAGCGCCGTGATCGTCCCGATCAGGACCATCGCCGCCATCACCACATAGCCCCACATCCAGGCGGACGTGCGGGTGATGCCGGTGCTCTCGAAGCCGGAGACGATGAACAGCGCGCCGGCGGTCGAGACCAGCATGCCGATGCGATAGGCCGCGACATAGGACGCCATGCCGGCGGCCTGCTCGCTCTCCGGCAGGCTCTCGACGCGGAAGGCGTCGACCACGATGTCCTGCGTCGACGAGGCCGTCGCCACCAGCAATGCGCCGAGCGCGACGTAGAACGGCGAGCGCGCGGGATCGGTCAGCGCCAGCAGCAGGATCGCTGCGATCAGCAGCAATTGCGAGAACAGCAGCCAGCCGCGGCGCCGCCCGAAGGCGCGCGTGAACAGCGGCACATGCATCGCATCGACCAGCGGCGCCCAAAGGAATTTCAGCGTGTAGGGCGTGCCGACCAGCGCAAACAGCCCGATGGTCTTGAGATCGACGCCGGATTCCCGCATCCACACCAGCAGCGTCGAGCCCGACAGCGCCAGCGGCAGCCCGGACGAGAAACCGAGGAACAGCACGATCAGCACCCGCGGCTGCAGGTAAACGGCAAGGCTGTCACGCCAGGAGGTGGGGGCCGTGCCGGGGCCGGCAGGGGAGGTCGCGTCGGGTGCGGTCATGGGGTGGTGTTAGCAGATTCTGAGAGCCACAAGTGAGGTGTCGTCGCCCGGCTTGACCGGGCGACCCAGTATTCCAGAGGCCGGAGTTATGGAGGGCCCGCGATCTCCGCATAGAGATCGTTCCAATCGGGATTATCCTTCTCGATCAGCGCAATCTTCCAGGCGCGCGTCCATTTTTTCAGGCGCTTCTCGCGTTTTATCGCATTCTCGGGATCATCGAATTGCTCGAAATAGACTAGCTTCACAACGCCCTATTCCTTCGTGAAGCTCTCGACTAACTGCAATTTGTGTTCGGCCACACGGCGGATGAGATCGTTCGTTACGCCAATGTAGAGCGTGTCGCCCATCTTGCTGGCGAGAATGTACACGTAGTAGCAGCGCCCGCCCATCTGCCGTCTCTGGGATACTGGGTCGCCCGGTCAAGCCGGGCGACGACAGTGTGTTCTATATTCTACTCCCCCGCCTGGAGCTTCCTCGGGAACAACTCGGCAGCGCCGGTCGCCACGAGATGCGGGGCTTCGGGGGCATCGCTCTTGCTGAAATCGAGCTCTTCGATGCGCCCCGCGCGCTTCTCGATCTTGTCGGCGGAGATCAGGATCTGGCGGACGTCCTCGTTCGCGTCGGCAAAGTGCTTCTGCAATTTCAGCACGCGATCGCGCAGGCGGCCGAGGTCGTCGCCGAGCTTGATCACTTCGGTCTGGATCTGGTCGGCGGCATCGCGCATGCGCGCGTCCTTCATGATCTGCTGCATCACCTGGATTGCGAGCATCAAAAGCGACGGCGACACCAGCACGACGCGGGCGCGATACGCCTTCTGGATCACGTCGTCGAAACCGTCGTGGATCTCGGCGTAGACCGATTCCGACGGCACGAACATCAACGCCATTTCCTGGGTCTCGCCGGCGACGAGATATTTTTCGGCGATGTCGCTGACATGCTTCATCACGTCACCGCGCAGCCGCTGCGTGGCGATGCGCTTTTCCTCGTCGGTGCGCGCATCATGCAGCGCGGTCATCGCCTCCAGCGGAAATTTCGCGTCGATGCAGAGCGGACGCTGGTCGGGCAGGAACACGACGCAGTCCGGACGCTTGCCGGTCGAGAGCGTGAACTGGAACTCGTAGGCGCCCTTCGGCAGACCGTCCTGGACGATCGCTTCCATCCGCGCCTGACCGAAGGCGCCGCGCGACTGCTTGTTGGCGAGCACGTCGCGCAGGGTCGTCACCTGCGTGGTGAGGTCGGTGAGGTTCTTGTGCGCGCTGTCGATGATGCCGAGCCGCTCGTGCAGCGCGTGCAGGCTCTCCATGGTGTTGCGGGTCGAGTGCTCCATGGACTGGCCGACGCGGTGGGTCACCGAATCCAGCCGCTCGTTGACCGCGCGCGCCATGTCGGCCTGGCGGCCGGCCAGCGTCTGGGTCATGGCGTCGACTCGCCCCGAAGCCTCGCTCTGGGCGTGCAGCATCTGGCTGATGCGCTCCTCGAGCTCGTCGGCGCGGATGGCGTTGGCCATCGCGAGTTCCGCGCCGCGCCGCCCTGACCGCGCGATCACGACGGCAATCACGAGCAGCAGGATAAGGACCAGGGCGCCGAAGCCGATCAGCGCGTCCACGGTGCGCACCGGCCAGTCGCCAAGCATGAAAATGATCTCGTTCATGCCCCTGCTTCTAGCCGATTCGCTTCGAGACACGAACGAATAGCGAACATTTATGGTAAATGCTCTGTTAATTTTTATGGTTAACGAAACCTGAAGTTTTATGGTTAGCGGAGGGTTAACGGGGTTCCCGGCCGCATTGACCGCATCGAACGCGCGGCTTAAATCGCGGCCATGGCCCTCAGAGAAATCATCATCCTGCCCGACAAGCAGCTGCGTCTGGTCTCCAAGCCGATCGAGAAGGTCACGCCGGAGATCCGCAAGCTTGCCGACGACATGTTCGAGACCATGTACGACGCGCCCGGCATCGGGCTCGCGGCGATCCAGATCGCGCAGCCGTTGCGGCTGATCACCATGGACCTCGCCAAGCCCGACCAGGACGGCGAGACCAAGCCCGAGCCGCGCGTCTTCATCAATCCGGAAATCATCGCCTCTTCGGAGGACCTGTCGGTCTACGAGGAAGGCTGCCTGTCGATCCCCGAATATTACGAGGAGGTCGAGCGCCCTGCGAAGGTGCGGGTGCGCTACACCGATCTCGACGGCAAGGTGCACGAGGAGGACGCCGAAGGCCTCTACGCCACCTGCATCCAGCACGAGATCGACCATCTCAACGGCGTGCTGTTCGTCGACTATCTGTCAAAGCTCAAGCGCGACCGCGTGCTGAAGAAGTTCGAGAAAGCCGCCAAGCGCGCGGAGTGAGGTTCTCTGTCGATGCCCCTCCGCCTGATCTTCATGGGCACGCCCGATTTCTCCGTGCCGACGCTGCTCGAGCTCGTCGCGCATGGCCACGAGATCGCGGCCGTGTACACGCGCGCGCCGAAGCCCGGCGGACGGCGCGGGCTGCAATTGCAGCCGACCCCGGTGGAAGAGGCCGCGCGAAAGCTCGGTGTGCCCGTGCTGACGCCGAAGACTTTGAAAACGCCGGAGGCGCTGGAAGAGTTTCGCGCCTTTGACGCCGATGCGGCCGTCGTCGTCGCCTATGGCATGATCCTGCCGCAGGCGATCCTCGATGCGCCAAAGCTCGGCTGCTACAACCTGCACGCCTCGCTGCTGCCACGCTGGCGCGGTGCCGCTCCCATCAACCGCGCGATCATGGCCGGCGATGCCGAGAGCGGCGTGATGGTGATGAAGATGGATGTTGGCCTCGACACCGGCGACGTCGCTATGGCGGAACGGCTCGCGATCACGGACAACATGACCGCGCTCGATCTGCACGATCGTCTGTCGCGGCTCGGTGCCGATCTGATGGTGCGCGCCATGGCCGCGCTGGCGCGCGGCGGGCTTCAGCTGAAGCAGCAGAGCGAGGACGGCGTCACCTATGCCGCCAAGATCGACAAGGCCGAGGCGCGGATCGACTGGACCAGGCCCGCGCGCGAGGTGCTGCGCCATATCCACGGCCTGTCGCCGTTTCCCGGCGCCTGGGCCGAACTTGAGAATGCGCGGGTCAAGATCCTGCGCTGCGAGCTGGCGAAAGGCACGGGCGCACCCGGCGAGGTGCTCGACGATCACCTCACCATCGCCTGCGGCGAGGGTGCAATCCGTCTGATCGAGCTCCAGCGCGAAGGCAAGGCACGCATGCAGGCCGCGGACTTCCTGCGCGGCGTGCCGTTGAAGACCGGCGCCAAATTCACCTGACGCTGTCATACCCTGCGAAGGCGGGGTATCCAGTACGCCGAGGCTTCTCGGTCGAACGGATAGGCTGCGGAGTACTGGATTGCCCGGTCGAGCCGGGCGATGACAGCGAAACTGGACAAGATGCCCCGCTACAAGCTCACCATCGAATATGACGGCGCGCCGTTCTTCGGCTGGCAGGTGCAGGAGACGCTGCCCTCGGTGCAGGGCGCGTTGGAGGCCGCTGTGAAGGCGATGACCGGCGCGGATGCGCGCGTCCATGGTGCCGGCCGCACCGATGCCGGCGTGCATGCGCGCGGCCAGGTCGCGCATGTCGATGTCGGCAAGCAGTTTCCGCCGGGCCGTTTTCGCGACGGCTTGAATGCGCATCTGCGCCCGCATCCTGTCGCGGTGCTCGAAGCGGATATCGTGCCTGATAGTTTCGAGGCGCGCTTTTCAGCCATCAAGCGCCACTACCGCTACCGTATCGTCAACACTCGCGCCAATCTCGCACTCGATGCCGGCCACGCCTGGCGCGTGCCGCGCCGGCTCGACGCCGATGCGATGCATGCGGCGGCACAACGCCTGCTCGGCAAGCACGATTTCACCACCTTCCGCGACACCGAGTGCCAGGCCAGGTCGCCGGAGAAGACGCTCGATCAGCTCGACGTGCTGCGCGACGGGCGCGAGATCACCATAGTCACCTCGGCGCGCTCATTCCTGCACAGCCAGGTGCGTTCGATGGTGGGGTCGCTGATGTGGGTCGGCGAAGGCCGCTGGACCGCCGATGATCTCTCCGCAGCGCTCGCCGCACGCAACCGCGCCGCCTGCGGCATCGTCGCCCCGCCGGACGGGCTGTATCTGATGCAGGTGGATTACTGATGGGATGAGGGCGCGTACTCTCGCTACATCCCCCCACTGTCATGCCCCGGCTTGACCGGGGCATCCAGTAGCCGTGGCCTCTCGGCTCAGTCACTGTCGTCTCTGGAATACTGGATCGCCCGATCAAGTCGGGCGATGACAGCGGAGTGGGCAGGCGGAAGAGCCTACCCAAAATACCTCGCCAAAATCCCGCGATACACCTTGGTCAACCGCTCCAGGTCCCTGACCGGCACGCGTTCGTCGATTTGGTGCATGGTCTGGCCGACCAGGCCGAATTCGATCACCGGGCAATAGCTTGAGATGAAGCGCGCGTCCGAGGTGCCGCCTGAGGTCGACAGCTCCGGCTTGCGGCCCGTCACTTCTTCGATCGCGGACACCGCGAGATCGGTGAACGGGCCGGGCTTGGTCACGAACACGTTCGAGTTCGAGGGCTCCCAGACGATGCGGGCGCGAATGCGGTTGCCGCAGGCTTTTGTCAGCCGCATCTCGACCAGCTCGCGCAGGCTCGCCTGAGTGTGGTTGTCGTTGTAGCGGATGTTGAATTTTGCGCGCGCTTGTCCCGGGATGACGTTGTTGGCGGTGTTGCCGACGTCGACCGAGGTGAATTCGAGGTTGGAGGCCTGGAACTGCGCGCTACCATGGTCGAGCGGCTCGTCCGAGATGGCCACGATCAGCCGCGCGATATCAGGCACCGGATTGGCGGCGCGGTGCGGATAGGCGACATGGCCCTGCACGCCGTCGACATACAGCGTGCCGGATTGCGAGCCGCGGCGGCCGACCTTGATGGTGTCGCCGAGGGTCTCGACATTGGAGGGCTCGCCGAGCACGCAATGGTCGAATTTTTCGCCGCGCTCGGCCGCCCACTGCAGCAGCTTGATGGTGCCATTGATGGAGACGTCTTCCTCGTCGCCGGTGATCAGGAAGGAGATCGAACCTTTGCCGTCGCTGCGCGGCTTGCCGTCGTTCGCGGCCAGATGCTCCAGCACCGCGGCGACCGAACAGGCGATGCCGCCTTTCATGTCGACCGCGCCGCGGCCGTGCAGAAAGCCGTCCTTCACCTCGCCCGAGAACGCGCCGACGCTCCAGGCGCTCTCGTCGCCCGGCGGTACCACGTCGGTGTGGCCGGCAAAGGTGATGTGCGGCCCGTCAGTGCCGATCCGCGCAAAGAGATTGTCGACGTCGGCGGTGCCGGGCTCGCTGAAAGTCACGCGGTGGCATGTGAAGCCTGCCGCATTGAGGGCTTTTTCGAGCACGCCCAGTGCACCGGCATCGGCGGGGGTTACCGAGGGGCAGCGGATGAGATCGCGGGCAATCGAGAGAGCATCGGTCATGCGCCCCGCTTAACATGCATGCCGCCGGGTGGGCTAGCACTGGGCGGGACAAATTCGATCTCGCTCTGCTGGTCCCAGCTTTTCGTCGAAGGTGCGGGCGCGGAGCCATCTTCAAGGACGGCCAGTGGATCGGGGCCGAACCGGTTGTCGCCCGAGGTGCCGGGCACAATGAACATTTCCACGAGGCCCCAAAACCACGGAATGTGCACGGCCCAGGCGACGGCAAGAACCCAGTTTGAATTGGTGGGCAGCAGGTCCGAGAACTGGTCGAACAACGCAGGCACGACGAAGAACGGAACCAGCCACCAGCCGCTCCGGTCGCGATCGTGCAGCCGCTTGGTCGCGGTTGCGAGATAGATCCACAGGAATAGCAAAGTGCCGAACACTTTGAGGATGAGGGTCGCGCGATCGGCCGTAGCCAGCTGACGATAGGCCCTGGGATCGACCACGTTGAAGATGTCGTCGACACCGAAATCGAAGTCGACCTTGAAGTTGAAGGCGAAAGTTGCCGCCCCGTTCAGCACCTTGATGGCCTGGTCGATCATCCCGAGCATGCAGGCCAGCATCATGACGAGCAGCAGCGCCTGCCACAGCAGCGCGCGGTTGATGCGGCCGTCGAAGCGGAAGAGATACCAGATCCAGTCCATTCCAAAGGCTCCGGGCGGGAAAGGTCGCCCGGATGTTGGTCGCGATGGGGGGAGGGCGGGTTCGATGGACCCTCGGTGTCGTACGGCAGCTGGTGCCGCGAATCAATCCCGCAGCAGCTCGTTGATGCTGGTTTTGGAGCGCGTGCGCTCGTCGACGCGCTTGACGATGACGGCGCAGGCGGTGCTCGGGCCGATCTGGCCGTTCTTCATGGGCTTGCCGGGCAGCGCGCCGGGAACGACGACCGAATATTCCGGCACCTCGCCGATGAAGATCTCGCCGGTCTCGCGATCGACGATCTTGGTCGACGCCCCCAGGAACACGCCCATCGACAGCACCGCGCCCTTGCGCACGATCACGCCCTCGGCGACCTCGGAGCGCGCGCCGATAAAGCAATCGTCCTCGATGATCACGGGCTCGGCCTGCAGCGGCTCGAGCACGCCGCCGATGCCGACGCCGCCGGAGATGTGCACGCGCTTGCCGATCTGCGCGCAGGAGCCGACGGTCGACCAGGTGTCGATCATGGTGGATTCATCGACGTAGGCGCCGAGATTGACGAAGGACGGCATCAGCACGACGTTGCGGGCGATGAAGGCGGAGCGGCGCACGATGGAGCCGGGGACGGCACGGAAACCGGCATCCCGAAAGCGGTTCTCGCCCCAGCCGTCGAACTTCGAGGGCACCTTGTCCCACCAGGCCGCCTTGCCGGGGCCGCCGGAAATGGCGCCCATGTCGTTGAGGCGGAACGAGAGCAGCACCGCCTTCTTCAGCCATTGATTGACCTTCCACTTGCCGTCGGCCCCGCGCTCGGCAACGCGGGCCTCACCCTTGTCCAGAATCTCCAGCGCGTGATCCACGGCCTCGCGGACCTCGCCCCTGGTCGAGGTCGAGACGCCGTCGCGCGCCTCGAAGGCGCCGTTGATGGTGGATTCGAGGACGGACAGGGACATTTGGCGATCCTTGAGCAGCATTTGCGGGGAATTTGGATCGCTTTTTCGGGACTTGGAGCGAGAGAGTCAAGAACGCAGTCGGCCATGTCCCGGCGCGTTCGGACGCGCCCGGGACATGGCCGGCGGCTATTTTGATGTGCCCGCGAGATCGATGCCGTTCACGATACCCTCGCAGAGGCCGGCGAGCTCATTTCCGAGTTCGGTCAATGCCGGTGAACGGTAGCGCGCGAAGGCCATAGCCGGATCAAGCCATCGCAGTTCGGCTTGACCGTCTGGAAAGCCGATCACGGCGAACTTCAGGGGGGCCTCGAGCAGCGCCGCGCTATCGGCGGTCAGCAGCCGCGACATCAGGCGTGGGTGGAAAAACAGGACCTGACGCGCGGGGCCGATGGCGAAGCCGCCACGACTGAGCAGCATTTGCGGGTCGATCTCGTGCAGGATCCAGAGGTCTGCCGCAATGATTCCCTGCTTCAAGCGGGTGACCACCTCTTCGACGGTCAACGAAGAGGTGACCGACCGTTGAAACGAGCTTGCGGCCGAACCGCATCCGGAGAAGGCCACAGGTTGCGGTGTTTGCGTCATCGGATCAGCCTTCGCCCGGCTTCGGTGCCCGGCTCGCATCGAACGCTTCGAGCGTCCGTGCCGAGTAGACCAACGACGCCCCCGCACCGATCGCAATCGCCACGCCGAGGGCCTCGGCGAGCTCCTCACGGCTCGCGCCGAAACGTGCGGCGGCGGCGGCGTGAACCGCAATACACCCGTCGCAGCGGGCGGTCACGGCCGCCGCCAGCGCGATCAACTCGCGCGTCTTTCCGTCCAGCTTTCCTGTCTGGGGGCCAGCCGCGCCAAGTTCGCGATAGCCCTTCAGCGTCGCCGGGCTTAGGGCACCAATGTCGCCGATCCGCGCCAGCAAGTCGCTCCGATAGGCGCTCCAATCCATCATCATTGTCTCTCTCCTCGAACGGCGGGTTGTTGCCGAGCTCGAGAGATAGACGTGCGGTCTCGCGGGAGCCATCAGCTATGGGCGTATGGCCGCTATACAGCTTGCCGAAGCGTCAGGCGAATTGACGGAATTCTCCCGCGATGAAGTCCACCACGGCGCGAACCCGCCGGACCTTGCCGGTGTCGCGATGAAATCCCAGCCACAGCTCGCGGCTCGGGACGGGCGCCGGCGTCTTGATCGAACGAAGCGTGGGATAGGCCGAGGCCAGCCGAGTCGGCAAGCAAACCAGCCCCGCGCCGGCGGCGGCCGCAGCGGCCTGACCATCGCGGCTATTGCTGCAGAATCCAACATGTGCCTGCGGCAAATAGCGACGCAGCCACTTCGTCTCCGCAACGCTTTCGGCGAGCGCCGCGTTCATTGTAATGAGCGCAGCGTCGGCGCCACCGTCCGAAAAATCGGGCGGTCCCTTTGCCTTGAGATAGGCAGCAGCAGCATAAAGCTGGAACGGAATGCTGCCGATCTTCCGCTGCATCAGTCCGTCCTGCTGGAAGCGCCCGAAGCGTAGGGCGACATCTATCTCCCGCCACGTGAGGCTCAGGGCCTCGGCGTCAGTAACCAGCTCGACGGTGACGGTCGGATGCGCCGCGCAGAACTTCGCCAGCAAAGGCGAGAGGATCCGTGCCCCGAGCCATTCGGGCGAGGTCACGCGCACCGTTCCGGTCAGTCCAGCGCTGCTGCCGACTGCGATCCGCTGCGCCGCCAGTGCTGCGTCCTCCATCCTCTCGGCATAATCGAGAATCTGCCGTCCGGTGTCGGAGAGCCGAAGGCCGGACGGAAGGCGGTCGAACAGGATCGCACCGAGCTTGCTTTCGAACAGTTCGAGGCGCCGGCTCATTGTCGGTTGCGTGGTGCCCAGCTTTCGTGCGGCACCCGAGAGGCTTTTTTCGCGAGCCAGGTGCAGGAAGTAGCGCAGGTCTTCCCATTCGATCGCAGCCAAGTCTGTCGGCTTCTGAGGCACGGTCGCTCCTGCGTTGCTGCGGGGGTCAGCCGATCGCGAGCGACTGCAGAAACCCAGTCAGATCGTCGGTGACGTGGTCGACATGGGCCGCATCACGGCCCGCCAGTTCCCAATCTTCACGCACCACTTGCTTGGTGCCGTCCGACACCACGAGTATCGTGGTCATGCCGAGCTCGTGCGGAACGGTGAGGTTGCGGGCGAGGTCCTCGAACATCGCTGCGCGGGTCGGATCGACCGAATGGTCGGCGAGAAACTTCCGGTAGGTCTGTGGCGCCGGCTTCGGCTCGAATTCGGCGGCGATGATGTCGAACACGCCGTCGAAATGCGTGGCAAAGCCGAGTCGCGCCAGCACCGCATCGACATGATCGACCGAGCCGTTGGTCAGGATCAGCTTTCGTCCCGGCAGTTTTGCAATGGCCTCGCCCAGGGCCGGGTTCGGCTCCAGCGGGGAATGGTCGATCTTGTGGACATAGGCGAGATAGTCGTCGGCGCGTACACCATGCAGGGTCATCATGCCACGCATGGTGGTGCCGAAGCGCTGGTAATAATCCTTCTGGATCTTGCGCGCTTCCACCGGTGTCAGATTGAGCCAGTTGCAAACGAACTCGGTGATCCGCGCATCGACCTGCTGCCACAGATTGACGTGGTGCGGATAGAGCGTGTTGTCGAGGTCGAACACCCAGGTGTCGATATGGGCAAAGGCGCGGGAGGAGGTCATTTTCACTCTCTATCCGTTGACCGCGGCGGCGCCCCACCCTCAATCGTCGTCCTGGCGAAAGCCAGGACCCATACGCCGTGACCGATCATTGGGACACTGCGGTCGTCGTTCTTCGCCAAATCCAATCCTGGGGTAATGGGTCCTGGCTTTCGCCAGGACGACAGCGGCGTGCGTGGCACCGGTACCATCACAACAGCACCCGTCACGGCATTGCAAACCGCAGCGTCTTGCCGCCGCTCGACATGTCCACCGCGCTAAAGCCCGTGGCCGCGAAACCGCGCGCGCCGCAGTCGGTCTGCTCGTTGCTCTCGAACTTGGTCTCGCGCGTGCAAAGCTGCTTGTCGCCGCCCCAGTTCAGCGGCTTGTCCTTCAGCTTGACGATTCGGTTATCGGCGTCGATGGCTTCCGCGAAGCTGAATATCTGCTTCGGCTGGCCGCTCACATCAGGGTGCAGGCAGGTCTTGGGGTCGATGCGATACCAGCCACGGCTCGTCACCGATTTGCCGTCGTCGGTGGCGACCGCCGCCATCACCTTGTGCGCGGTGTCGTTGCACCAGGTGAGGCCTGTCGCAGACGGCGTCTGCACGGCATCGACCATGGTCTTGAAGAAGTTCGGCGACGACAGGATGTCGGACGACAATCCGCGGCTCTTCAGGAAAGCGGCCAGCGCGCCTTGCGTCTTCGGCCCGTCGACGCCGTCGATCGGCGCGGCGTCGTAACCTGCGATCACCAAAAGCCGCTGGATGCCGGCGAGGCGGGCCTGCTCGTCGTCATACTCGGAGTCCTCGGCGAGATAGGCGACGAAATTGCCGTCCGCGCCTTGGGTCGGGGTGATCTGGGTGAAGGCGGCTTGGGTCTGGCCGCTGCGGCACTGCCGCGCTGCCGCGATGACGAAATTGTCCTGCGCGACGCACAGCGTGTCGCTGCCGTTCTGCGGGATCGGGGATGCGCCGTAGACGCCGAGCGCGCGGGCGTTGAGCAGGATGCGGTCGGCGGAGAGCGTGCCCTGCACCACCACGCGGCAGGTGGCGGGGTCGATCCTGAACCAGCCGCGCGTCGCGGTCGCCGCCTTGTCGTCGATGCCGATCGCGGCCTCGACGACATAGGACATGCGGTTGCAGATTTTCAGGTCGGCGAAGGCCGGTGCGGAGGAGAACACGAACGAGATGGCTGCGGCAGGGAGCGTCATCAGGAAGCGCGTCAGGACGGAGCGGCGAGGCCGCCGCTCTCCCAGCACTGTTCCTGTCCGCTCTTCTCTCACTTGTGGATCAGCGTGCCCGTGCCGGTATTGGTGAAGAGCTCGAGCAGCACCGCGTGCTGCATCTTGCCGTCGATGATGACGACGCCCTCCACGCCCTGTTCGAGCGCGTAGATGCAGGTCTCGACCTTCGGGATCATGCCGCCCGATATGGTGCCGTCCGCGATCAGCTTTCGCGCGTCCTTGACCGAGAGCTGCGGGATCAGCTTCTTGGACTTGTCGAGCACGCCCGGCACGTCGGTGAGCAGCAGCAGCCGCTTTGCCTTCAGCGCGCCGGCCACGGCACCTGCGAAAGTGTCGGCGTTGACGTTCAGCGTCTGCCCCTCTTTCGAGGTCGCGAGCGGCGCGAGCACGGGGATCAGCTCGTAGCCGATCAGCTGGTTGAGCAGCGTGAGATCGACTTTCTCGGGATCGCCGACGAAGCCGAGATCGACCGCCTTCTCGATGTGCGAGTCCGGATCCATGATGGTGCGCGTCGTCTTGGACGCCTTCACCATATTGGCGTCCTTGCCAGAGAGCCCCACGGCCTTGCCGCCGGCCTCGTTGATGTAGCCGACGATCTGCTTGTTGACGGAGCCGGCGAGCACCATCTCGACGATCTCGATGGTGGCGGCATCGGTGATGCGCAGGCCGGCTGCGAATTCCGAGACGATGCCGAGGCGCTTGAGCATGGTCGCGATCTGCGGGCCGCCGCCATGCACCACCACCGGATTGATCGCGGTCTGCTCGAGCAGCACGATGTCGCGGGCAAAATTCTTCGCGGTCTCCTCGTCCCCCATGGCATGGCCGCCATACTTGATGACGATGGTTTCCTCGTCATACTGCTGCATGTGCGGCAGCGCTTCGGACAGGATGCGGGCCTGGTCGAGCGGGGAGATTTCGGTCATGAGGCGGATCTCGCTGGCGGGATACTCGGGCCGCGTTCTATCCGATTGGCGGGCGGGGCGCAAAGTGATGTTCTTCCCCTCTCCCCTTGCGGGAGAGGGTGGATCGCCGCGATAGCGGCGAGACGGGTGAGGGGTTCTCTCCGCGCGCGCAATAGTGAGTTCGTGGAGAGAACCCCTCATCCGGCGCTTCGCGCCATCTTCTCCCGCAAGGGGAGAAGGAACAAAGAGCCACTATTTCTTTCCCACCACCGCCGCGAGCGTCACTGCCAGCCAGCTCAAGATCATCACCGATCCACCCGTCGGCGCCGCATATGGAAACAGCGAATGGCCGGCATATTGCCGCAAGGTGAGGTCGCCCGCGAACAGCGCGGCGCCGGCTGCGAAGCCGGACGCGGCGATGATGCCAATTCCGCCGTGCAGAAGGCCGCGCCCGAGCAGGGCGACGGTCGCGAGTATGGCGGTTGCATGAAACAGCAGCATGGCGCTTGCGGCGGCGAGCCGGCTCGCATCGCCGCCATGCGCGGAAGCGGCGGCCAGCGCGACGCCGGCGGCGCCCATCATACCGGCAAGCCCGATCAACAGGCGGAACGCCGCCATTACGAGGTGCGCTCTTCCAGCAGCTTGGCGATCGCGGCGCGCAGCTCGGCCATGCCGGTTGCGCTCCGCGACGAGGTCGCGAGCACGTTCGGGAACGCGGCCGGACGCTTGGCGAGCGCGGCCTCGGTCTCGACGATGCGCGATTGAAGCTCGGCGGCCTTGATCTGGTCGGCCTTGGTCAGAACCAGCTGGTAGCTGACCGCGGAGCGATCGAGTGTCTTCAGGACTTCGAGATCGACGTCCTTGAGGCCGTGCCGCGCGTCGACCAGCACGTAGACGCGCGCGAGGCTCGCGCGTCCGAGCAGGAATTTGTGGATCAGCTCGGTCCAGGACGCGACCTGGCTCTTCGGTGCCTTGGCATAGCCATAGCCGGGCATGTCGACCAGGCGCAGGTCACTTTTCCCGGGGACCTCGAAGAAGATCAGCTCCTGGGTGCGGCCCGGCGTATGCGAGGTGCGCGCGAGCGCGTTGCGGCCGGTCAGCGCGTTGATCAGGCTGGACTTGCCGACATTGGAGCGGCCGGCAAAAGCGATCTCCAGCCCCGCCATCGGCGGCAGCGTTTCAGTCGAGGGCGAGGCCCAGATGAACTGCCAGTCGCGCGTGAACAGCTTTCGCCCGACCTCGATCAGCTTCGCATCTTTGTCGTCGGTCATGCGAAGGCTTTCTGTTTGTCCGCGTCATTGCGAGCGAAGCGAAGTAATCCAAAAATGCATCCGCGAAGGGACTCTGGATTGCTTCGTCGCTTTGCCTCGCAATGACGACCGCTACGTCGCCTTCTTCGCGAACGTCGCCTTGAGATTGTCGAACAGCTCCACCTTCACGCCGTTGCGGCGCATGATGAAGCTCTGCTGAAGCACCGAGAGCGTGTTGTTCCAGGCCCAGTAGATCACGAGGCCCGCCGGGAAGCCCGCCAGCATGAAGGTGAAGATCAGCGGCATCCAGTTGAAGATCATCTGCTGCGTCGGATCCGGCGGCGTCGGATTCAGCTTCATCTGGAACCACATCGTGATGCCCATGATGATCGGCCAGATGCCGAGCGCGAGGTAGTGGCCGAACACGGGAATGGTGGTCGGATCGAACGGGATCAGCCCGAACAGAGTGAACAGGTTGGTCGGGTCCGGCGCGGAAAGATCCTTGATCCAGCCGAAGAACGGCGCGTGCCGCATCTCGATGGTGACGAACAGCACCTTGTACAGCGAGAAGAACACCGGGATCTGGATCACCACGGGAAGACAGCCGGCGACCGGATTGATCTTCTCCTTGCGGTAGATCTCCATCATCTCCTGCTGCTGCTTCACCTTGTCGTCAGGGTAGCGCTCCTTCAGCGCCTGAAGCTGCGGTTGGACCGACTTCATCTTCGCCATCGAGGCGTAGGACTTGTTCGCCAGCGGGAAGAACAGGAGCTTCACGATCACGGTCACGAGCAGGATCGAGATGCCGAAATTGCCGAAGAAGCGGTAGAAGAAGTCGAGGCCGAGGAACATCGGCTTGGTGATGAAGTAGAACCAGCCCCAGTCGATCAACAGATCGAAATGGTTGAGGCCGAGTTCCTTGTTGTAGCCGCCATGGCCGGCGAGCGGGAAGTTGATGCCGACAACGCTGGCTTCCTTGGCGCCGGCGAACAGCCGCGCGTTCGCGGTCGCGGAGCCGCCGATCGCGACGGTGACCGGATCGAGCAGATAATCGGTCTGGTAGGTGTGGACGTTGCCACTCGGATTCGACGAGAAGCGCGCCTGAATCTGCGCACTGGTGTCCGGCAGCAGCGCCGAGGCCCAGTATTTGTCGGTCATGCCGAGCCAGCCATTGGTGGCCTTGAAGTTCACCGTCCTGGCTTCGTCGATTTTCTTGTAGGCGTATTCCTGCAAGCCATCGAGATAGCCGATCAGGCCTTCATGCAGGATGTAGTAGCCGGAGACCTGCGGCGTGCCGTGGCGCGAGATCAGTGCGAACGGATAGAGCGTGACCGGCGCGTTGCCGACATTGCTCACCTCGTCCTTGACGGTAAAGAGGTAGTGGTCGTCGACCGAGATGGTGCGACGGAAGTTGAGGCCCTCGCCATTGTCCCATTTCAGCAGCACCGGGGTCGTCGGCGTCAGGCTGCCGCTGCCGTCCTGCTGCCAGACGGTCTGCGCGTCCGGCAGTTTCGCCGTCACGCCCGTCGCCGGTACCCAGCCGAACTCGGCGTAATACGGCTCCGCGGTCCCCGAGGGCGAATACAGAATAATCGGCGGTGACTTCGGATCGACCGTTTCGCGGAATTGCACCAGCGCGACATCGTCGATGCGTCCGCCCTTCAGCGAGATGCTGCCGGCGATCCGCGGCGTCTCGATCTTCACGCGCGGGCTGGCAGCAATGGCGGTGTCACGGCTTTGAACCGGCTGGGCTTGCTGGTTCGCGCTCGGCGTCGACGGCTGGGCCGTGCTGCCGGCCTGCGGCGTGGCGCCCGGCGTAGCGGAAGCCGTCGGCTGCGGCGTGGTCTTCTGCAGCTCGGCCTGCGCCTGTTGCTGGGCGCGCTGCTTCTCCATCGCCGGCATGTTGTAGAAATATTGCCAGGCGATCAGCACGAAGCCCGACAGAATGACGGCGAGGATGGTATTGCGGTTGTCGGTCATCATTCTCTCGTCATCAATCCGGTTTGCGGCTGGTCGCAGGAGCGGGGCCGGGCTTTAAGCCGTCGGTTGTTGGGCTGCTTTTTGAGCCGCGTCCCTTGTGCGTATGCCGCGCGGGCTTCGCGAACGCTATGCGCAGATCGTCGAGCATGGTGGCGAAGCCGCGCGAGAGCGCGTCCCTTCGGCCGACCAGCACATAATCATGATGGGGCTGCATCGACACCGGATCGAGCCGCTTCACCAGTTCGCGAAGCCGGCGCCGGATGCGATTGCGCTCGGGGGCGTTGCCGTTCTTTTTGGTGACGGTGAAGCCGATCCGGATTGGGCCGCTATCGTCGCGACCGCGGCTTTGCAGGACGAACGCGGGGCTATTCACCCGCGCGCCATTGGCAACGGCGAGGAAATCCGCTCGCTGCCTCAGCCGATCCATGATGAAATCCCAAAAAGGGGGTCCGGCTCAGGCGCTCAGACGCTTGCGGCCGCGAGCGCGGCGGGCGGCGAGCACCTTTCGGCCGCCGGCCGTGGCGAGACGGGCACGGAAGCCGTGACGGCGCTTGCGCACCAGTTTGCTGGGTTGATAAGTCCGCTTCACGGGTTTTTCTCCGCTGACCGGGCAATTTGCCTGTAGAATTGATGATAAAGTCCGGAAGATGCTGCCCAAAACGGGCCTTTTTCGGCCCCAAGAGAGCCGCTCCCGGCGGTCACACCGGGTCATCGCGGACAATTGCGCGGCTTATAAGCGAGCGCCTTCTTTTCGTCAACGCCGCACAAGAGCTCAATTCCGGCGAATATCGCTGTTTGTGCGGGGTTTTTAACCCTTGAGGTAGCGACTCGCCAAATCTGCGCTTACATCCGACCTTGGCAGATTGACGATCTGTAATTTGACCGCGCTGGGGGCGGGCCGCATCTTCGTACGCGCCAAACCCTTCACCAGCCAAATCTTCAACCCGGTAAAGGCAGCGAGGGCGAATTTCGTGGCAGCGACAGACCTCCAGCCGATCCAGGATGGGGATCAGCGGGACCCGCCGGCGGCGCTGCCGCGTGGGACGCGCGGACTTGGGCTGTCCGGCAAGCTGCTGCTGCTCACCGTCCCCCTGGTGATGATCGCGGCCATCCTGCTCTACGTGCCGGCCATCGCCAACTTCTGGGTCAACCGGCTCAACGACCGCGTCGCCGCGGCCAACACGGCGGCGCTGGTGCTCGATGCGGCGCCGCTCGGCATGGTCCCCGATTCGCTCTCGCGCGAGATCCTGAAAAGCATCAATGCGCGCGCCGTCGCCATCAAGATGGGCCAGCAGCGCCGTCTGCTCGCCAGCGACAATCTGCCCGCCGCGATCGAGCACGACATCGACCTGCGCGACATGACGGCGTGGGAGGCGATCACCGGCTCGTTCCGGATGATGCTGGAGACCGGCAACCAGGCCATCCGGATCGTCGGGCCCGGCGTCGGCAACGCCCAGTTCATGGAGATCGTCACCGACGAGCTGCCGCTGCGGCAGTCGATGTACCGCTTCTCCCGCAACGTCGTGGTGGTCGCGCTGATCATCGCTGTGTTGACCGCGGGCCTCGTCTATCTCGCCATGCATTATCTCTTCGTGCGCCCGATGCGGCGGCTGACCGCGAGCCTGGTCGGCTTCCACGAAAATCCCGAGAGTTCGGCGGGGATCATCGTGCCGAGCCAGCGCAGCGACGAGATCGGCGTTGCCGAGCGTGAATTGTCGGACATGCAGCGCGACCTGATGTCGATGCTGCATCAGAAGAGCCGGCTCGCCGCCCTCGGCCTCGCCGTCTCCAAGATCAATCACGACCTGCGCAATCTGCTGGCCTCGGCACAACTCCTGTCGGACCAGCTCGCCAGCGTGCCGGATCCGCGGGTGCAGCGCTTTGCGCCAAAACTCGTCCGCTCGCTCGAGCGCGCCATCGCCTTCTGTCAGTCGACCTTGTCTTACGGCCGCGCCCAGGAAGCCGCGCCCGACCGGCGCATGATCATGATCGAGCCGGTGGTGCTTGAGGTGCGCGAGACCGCTGGCCTTGCCTCCGACGCCTCGATCTCCTGGGTCGCCGCAATCGAGCGCGGGCTCGCGGTCGATGCCGATCCCGACCAGCTCTTCCGCGTGCTGCTCAACCTCGTCCGCAACGCCGCCCAAGCGCTGGAAAGCCATGCGTCCGCCGAGGGCGGCGCGCAGCAGATCCGGATCACGGGAAAACGCGAGGGCGCGGTCGCCATCCTCGAGGTCTCCGATACCGGCCCTGGCGTGCCGCAGAAGACTCGCGAACACCTGTTCGAGGCGTTCCAGACCTCCGGCCGCCCCGGCGGCAGCGGCCTCGGCCTTGCCATCGCCGCCGAGCTGGTCCGCGCCCATGGCGGCGACATCCATCTGGTCGAAGGCACCATCGGTGCCACCTTCCGGATCGTCATCCCCGACCGCCCCGTGGAACTGCTCTCCGTCCGCAACGAGCGGGCGCGGGCGTAGGTCGGCCGGCGGCTGAGTGCGGAAACCGTCATTTCCCAGCAAAATCACCTCAATCCGGACCTTGCCAATTGGGGCAAGAGCGGTTAGTCAGGGCGCTCTTTCGCACCCCTCCGGCGTCGCCGGGGGCTGCCTGCGGGCCACGCCCGCAATGTCAGCGAAAAACGCGCCCGTAGCTCAGCTGGATAGAGCATCAGACTACGAATCTGAGGGTCGGACGTTCGAATCGTTCCGGGCGCGCCATTTTCGAATACGCGATCGACGCCGATTTCCCGCATCCATTCGTTTCGTCCGCAGGCGGCGCACCCGTTTCGGCGCGATGACAATCAATTGCACTGTTCGGGATTCTGCGTACCGCCGACAAAGCCCGCTTTAGCGCCGCCCTACATCTTGCGCCGCCGGATCCGAACCAAGCCCCTTGCTCGTCAGCAAACGGTTGAACTGATCGGCGGAAAAAAGCTGCCCGTCCGGAGCCGTGATCGACACCACAAAACCATTCACCGCATGCTTGCGGGCCAGGATCACCGCAACGATCGCGCTGTCACGGAAATCCACGGTGCGGCAGTCGTCTTTTACAGCTTCGATGATGAATGTCATTTGGCCCACGACCACCGTTGGCACGCGCCAATTGCGCGCCCGGCCACTCAATCCCGTATCGGTGAAAATGATATTGCCGACAAGCCGGCTATTGACCCGATTGAACCGCAACCATACCCATATTGGGGGAACAGCAGACCGGTCCTGCCTCACGCGTGGTGCGCCACGGATACATAGAACCGGCTTGTGGGCGTCGGACCGGACATCTGTAGAAGCGGGGACTGGTGATGGTTGGTACGACTGAAGGCGAGGACATCGCGTCGGATTTGATCCGAACCGTCTCCCGCCACTCGTTGGCCTACATGCTGTGCGCAGCCAGCGAAATGTTCCGCCACTACGATTTCGATCCGCTGGACTTGATGATCATTCATGCGGTCCTGAACGCCAACGTTCTCAAGATCATGAAGACCCCCGAACTCGACCGGCAATTTGGCAGTATCCAGGCGGTGGAGCCGGACAAGATCAAGCAGGGCGTTTCCCGTGCCGCCCTGTCCCGCTTTTTCGGTCTGCCGATCGAAACCGTTCGGCGGCGCGCCGATCGCTTGAAGAAGCAAGGCATTTTCCGCGAGACCGACCAGGGTCTGATCGTAACCGAAGCCAACCAGTTCAAGTTCGGCAATAATCACGAGTTGCAGAGAACTAACATGCTCCTGGTGCGGAAATTCCTCCGTGACCTGACGGAAGCGGGCGTTGAGCTTCCCGGCGGGATTTGATGGACCATTGGCGCTTCCGAATCGGGACCGCACCAGACGGTGCGCCATTCATCATCCGGCTTTCACGCGCTCTTCGGCCGAAAAGCGACGATGGATCCGCTTGGCTCGTCTTCGCGCATTGCCGCCTCGATTGCCTTCGCCAACGCAGCCTGGTCGAATGGCTTTGATAAACGCGGCAGGCTGGATCGTTCGTTGCTGGGAATCTCTGCGTATCCCGTGCTCAGGAGGATGACCGTCCCGGGGCGCTCCGCGGCGACAGCGCCGGCCAGCTGCAGTCCAGTCATCCCAGGCATGGCAAATTGTCCTCCCCTGACGACGCCGAATCATCCTCGGCACCAAGATCGTTTCCGCCTGACAGGGACCGCGCCGATGAGCGGCCGCGACATCCGTACCTCGTCAGACGAGAATCAGTTGAGAATAATACCGGCCGCGAGCCTGCACCGCAAAGTGGCAGCAAGTCGGCTGTTTCCCGCATAAGATGTAGGTCGCGCGACCGCCCGTGATACGCGAGGGGCACGTCACGCGCTGCTGCGCCGGCAAGAGCGTGGTGCTCTATGAATGGTAAGATCCAGGCACGCTCGGCCGGCGGTGTAAGGTGCAGCACGCAACATCACTTGTAATCTGCTTCACACGCAAATGCGCCCAATGACGCTAGACAAAACAGGTCGCGCCTTCGCGCGGCCTGTTCGGAGCTGGCGATGATGGCTGCACTGGCAAAGGCGATATCCCGCGCGACGAGAACCAACGTTGATGTCGAAACTCTGAAAGTCCTCGTGATCTTTTCGGGCGCGGGAATGCTGCTCTCTCTCGTGGCCGCAATGATCTACGGGCAGGCTGGCAACGCCGCTTTGTTTTGAGATCCGGCGCGCCGGGTCGTCGAAGCGCAAGAAAGTCTTCCGCAAGCGTCCGCGCCAACCAATAGCGGACTTTATGCATTCGGTGTCGCCCGGTATCCGGACGCACGGAACCCCTCTCCGCGCAGGGCCGTGCGTCGTCTCCTTAACGAATCGTTTACCGAGCTTCGCGGCAGCCGTAACCGCGGGTTAACCATGGATATTTACGGTGCAGCAAGTCTCTAGGCTGTGCCTGTTAGTTGATTTCGAGTCCAACCCCATGGCGTTCGGTAGAAGCGCATCTCCGCGAAGCATCGCCCCGACGGAGCCCGCGGCTTCGTGGGAAGCGCCGCGGGCTGCGGCGGCGACCCCCGACAACACCGCCCCCGCGCTGATCAAGGGATCGCTGACCCTCACCGGCGCGTTCTCTTTTCTGCGTGAGAACGGCCGGCGCATCCTGATGCTGGCGCTGGCACTCTTCGCGCTCGGCGTCGCCGTGCTGATGGTGCTGCCGGTCCGCTATGCCGCGACGGCGCTCGTCGTGGTCGATCCCCGCGAGCTGCGCGTGACCACGGACCAGGACGTGCTGCCTGGCATCGGCCAGGACGCCGCTGCGCTTCAGAGCCAGATCGAGATCGCCAAATCGGACGGCTTTCTCCGGCCCCTGATCGAGAAGCTCAAGATCGCCGACGACGAGGATATCGCAGGCGGTCATACCGACATGACGCGCCTGCTCGAAAAACTCCGCAGCCGCCTCGATATCTCGCGTCGCGGCCTGACTTACGTCATCGCCATCTCGTTCACCTCGAACAGTGCGGAGCGGGCAGCGTATTATGCCAATGCCATCGCAGAGGCGTTCGTCGCGACCCAGAGCCGCGTGCGCAGCGATGCGACGGACGAGGCGGCCGACTGGCTCAAGGACCGGCTGAAGACGCTCAGCGAGCGCCTGCGCGTCTCGGAAGACGCCGTCGCAGCCTTCCGGCTCGAGCACAAGATCCTCAATGCCGGCAAGGATTCCACCACCCAGCAATTGCGGGTGACCGACCTGAACCAGCAGGTCTCCGCGGCTCGTGCGCGCACCGAGGAAGCCAAGGCGCGTTACGAGCAGGTGCAGCGCGATCTCAAGGCCAATGTCGAAGGTCCGGTGAAGCAGGATCTCCTGAGCATGCTGCGCGCGCAGCGCTCGACCCTGAACGACCAGATCGCACAGAAGAAGGCGGTCTACGGCGACCGCCATCCTGATCTTGCGATCTCCTACAGCCAGTTGGCTGACATCAACAGGCAGATCGAGGTCGAGCGGAAGAAGAACATCGACACCGCGAAGTCCGAATACGAGGCCCAGCTCGAGCAGCAGGCCGCGCTGGAAAAGCAGCTCAAGGCGGTCGAGACGCAGATGCTGGTGGACGGCCAGGCGCTCGTGAAGCTGCAGGAGCTGCAGCGCGATGCCGATGCCAACAAGAACATCTACGAGCAGTTTTTGTCGCGGTTCAAGACGACCAACGAGCAGCGTCAGCTTCAGAGCTCGCAGACCAAGATCGCTTCGCCCGCGATCCCGCCGCTGCGCTCGACGCGTCCGCCGCTCGCCCTGCTGCTCGCCGCGCTCGCGATCGGCTCGCTGCTGACGTCAACCGCTACGGTTGCGGCGATGACGAGCATGTCCGACAAGTCCGATCCTGCCGAGGCTCCGGCTCGAACGCCCACGCGTGCGGAGGCGAGGGAGACGCCGAAGCGGCAAGCCAAGCGTCCGGCTCCGGCCGTGCAGCAACCCGAGGCGATGCCGAACCTTCCGGTCTGGTCCCGCATTCCCGAACTGATGTCGGGAGCTGCGCCCAACACTGTCTGGCAACGACCGATTGCCGCCCCAGCCGAGCTCGATCTCGGCGCTTACTTGCGTCCGCTGCTCGAGCGTATCGATCGTGCCCCGGTGCGTGGCTGCAAGGTCGCCCTCGTGCTGTCGGTCGGCAAGAGCGCCGGCGGCAATACCGTTGCGCGCTCGCTCAACCGCGCGGCCGTCAATCGCGGCATGATGAGCGTGCTGATCCGGCTGCAGCCGGAATTCGCGGGCGCCCAGCCGCCGGTGACCGAATGGCAGGACGGCTCGACCACGGCAGGACTCCAGTCGATCGACGAGCTGCTGAGCGCCGGCAGGAAGGCCGATGCGCGGCCGGAGGACGACATTCGCTCGGAGTTCGACCTGATCATCGTCCATGCGAACAATCTTGCCTTGCAGCCAGATGCGATCGCGCTCGCCGCGCACGCGGACCTGATCATCCCGGTGGTGCGCGCCGGCGAGCTCGGTTCGGCGGCGATGCGACGGGTGACCGCCGCGCTGTCGAAGTACGACACCGTGCCGACCGGTCTCGTCGTCAATCATGCGCCCGCCGGCTCTGCCGCGCCTCACCCTGACGGCGGTGCGCTTAGCAGGGCGGTTTGACGATGGCGACGCCGTGCCGTCGTCTGCTCCTTGCCACGATCTTGCTATCCACGATCTTGATGCCAACGTCGCTCGCCTCCGCGACATCGGCCGAAACTTGCGTACCTGCCTCGCAGACCGTCGCGCCGCACAGGCTCGCCGCACTGTCGCGCGGGTTCAATGCCGACGGCTGGATCAATGGCGAAAAATCCGCGCCTCCAACTCGCGAATTGCTGCAGCAGCTTCGCAAGGCGGGGATGAGTCATGTCCGCTTGCCGGTGCCGGCCGAGCGCGTGATGCTGCGCTTCGCTTCGAAAGCGGAACGCGATGAGACGCTGCGTGCGCTCGACAAGGCATTGAAGCAGCTCATCTCGCTCGGCTATTCAATCTCCGTCGATCTTCATCCCGGCGATCGTTTCAATCGCCTGCACAAGGACGACGCCGACGCCTCGCTGCGCGAGCTGGAGGATGCGTGGGGCACGCTCGCCCGGGTCATTCAATCGTTCCCGGCCGACCGCGTGTTCGCCGAGCTGCTCAATGAGCCCGACATCGAAGCCGGCAGATGGCAAAAGCAGGTCGAAACGCTCGCCGCCTTCGTTCGCCAATTGCTTCCCGCGACCACGCTGATCGTCGGCCCGGTCGACTGGCAACGCGCGGACTCGCTGCCGCGGTTTCGCCCGTTGCCGGATCCAAACGTCGTCTACGCCATCCATTTCTACGATCCCATGGTGTTCACACACCAGGGCCACTGGGACGTGCAGGATCCGCTGCACGACATCACGGATCTGCGTTATCCGATCAGCGCCGGCGATCCCGGGGTTCAGGCGCTCCGCCGGGATTTGCAGGACAGAGGCGCGACGAAGGCGCTCCTCATGCTCGACACGGCGATTGCCGCCGCCAGGGACAAGCCGGATGTCAGCCGCTGGCTCGCGCCCGCGGTCGCGTGGCAGCAGCAATTTTCGCGGCCGATCATCATCAACGAATTTGGCGTGTTGAAAGCCGCGGCGCCCCGGGACAGCCGCGTACGCTGGCTCGCGGCCGTGACCGCATATGCGCGGGCGCATTGCTGGGGCTGGGCGCATTGGGAGCTGGCGCAGGGATTCGGCCTGCTCGAAAACGGGACCGGCAAGCCCGATCCCGACGTCATGCGCGCGCTGTTCGGCGCCGCGAAGCCGGGCCGCCGCTGAAGCCGGTCCGTCATCGTTAACGAATCCTTACGCATCCTGCCGCTATCGTGGCCGCCGCGCTGCGCCAAAGGACGAGTCATGAGTGGCGGGACCTCACCGCATCTTCAAGCCGTGCAGGCGGGCTGTCCCGAGCCTTCGCGTTCGCCTTCACGTTCGCCTTGGCGCGAGCTGATCCCGACGCTCTGCATCGCCATCGCAACCATCGGCTTTGTGCCGGTCCTGCACGGGGCGAGCCCGGTCCTGTCCCTGACCGTCGAAGTTCTCGTCGCCATCGCCATCGTGGTTGCGGCTCCAACCTACGCGCCGGCGATCGCGATCTTCGTCCTGTTCTTCCAGAACCTGTTCGTCTCGATCCTGTCGCCGCTGATTTCGGCGCCGTCCGACCTGGACTTCATCAAAGGCTATAATTTTCTCGTCTGCTCCGTGATGTGGCTGACGACATTTGGGCTCTACGTCGCCGGCCAAAGGAACCGGTCGACTGAGGTCAATCAGATCATGCGCTGGGGCGTCGTGACCCTCGCCGTGGTGTCGTTGTATTTCGCGATCGGCTTCGTCCAGGACGGCCAGGCGGCAACGGTCTATCTGCGCAACATCGTGCTGCCGCTGTTCCTGTTTCAGCTCTCGCTGCTGACGGCCGCGACCTATGAGGTTCGCGCCACGCCGTTCCTGGTGACGCTTGGAGTCATTCTGATCCTGTGCGGATACGTCGAGTTTGCGTTTCGGGATTTCTGGCTGGCCGTCACCAACGGCTACACGTTCTGGGGTTTCGACGAGCTCAAGGCGGCCCGCTCCGGCGCTTGGGAAGCCGAGATGCGCGCCACCGGCAACGTGCCGGTCGATCTGAAGGATCGCTTCAGCTTCGACTTTCTCAATACGCCCCTGCTCGAAGGGTTCGGCGTGTCGAAGATCCTCCGCATCCACGGGCCGAATATGCACCCGATCAGCTTCGCGTACGGGATCGCGTTTTTCGGGCTTTTCCTGTTTTCGGTAGGGCGTCCGGTTCTGGCCCTCGTGGCGTTGCCGCTGCTGATCGTTTGCAGCGTGAAGGGAGCGCTCATCGTGGTGGTGTTCGTCGCCACGGCCTGGATATCGACCCGTCTGCTCGGCGCCGTGGTGACGCTATGGCTCGGCTTCGTGGCCTTGATCGTGTTTGCAATTGTCGCGATCCGCGTCGGCTTGCAGATCGGCGACTATCACGTCCTCGGCCTCATGGGCGGCTTGAACGGATTTCTCGAAAAGCCGTTTGGCCGCGGCCTGGGCGTCGGCGGAAATCTGTCGGACGATTATTTCTCGATCGACTGGAGCGCCGCGCAGGCCGCCGGAACGACCAACGGCGCCGTCGAGAGTGCGATCGGGGTCCTGCTGTACCAGATGGGCATCGCCGCCCTCGTTCCGCTGGCGTTTCATTTCGCGGTGGCGCTGAAGGCCTGGCGTCTTTATGCGTTCTCCGGATATCTGACGCAGGGGCTCGCGGGCTTCGGCGTCATGGTCGTGCTGCTGAATGGATTGTTTCAGGAAGAGGCCTTGTTCGCGCCGCTGGCGCTGGGGCTCATGCTCTCGCTCACCGGACTGGTCATCGGCAGCCAGATCAGGGCGCAGACGGTCTCCGTTCCGGATGCCGATCCGGAGCGGCTGGCACACTACCAGCCCGCGACGTAGCCTTTAAAAGCCGTAACCTTTAAAAATTGTGCGGCAGTCCAGGCGTCACCGCCACCCCAGCGCAGGCGCCACATGCGTGAGGATCGCCTCGATGGCGTGCGCGCAATAGTCGACGCCGAGCTGGTTCGGAATCGTCAACAGCAACGTGTCCGCCTCGGCGATCGCCTCGTCCGTTCGGAGCTGCTCGATCAGCACATCAGGCTCCGCCGCATAGGAGCGGCCGAAGATCGCGCGGGTGCGCGGGTCGATGAAGCCGACCTGGTCCTCGCTGCCGCGCTCGCCGCCGAAATAGGCGCGGTCGCGATCGTCGATCAGCGCGAAGATGCTGCGGCTGACGGAGACGCGCGGCTCGCGGGGGTGGCCGGCCTCTTTCCAGGCTGCGCGATAGGTACGGATTTGCGCGGCCTGCTGCACGTGGAAGGCTTCGCCGGTCTCGTCGTTCTTGAGCGTCGAGCTCTGCAGATTCATGCCGTGCCTGGCGGCCCAGACCGCCGTGGCGTTCGAGCCGGCACCCCACCAGATCCTCTCGCGCAGACCTTCCGCATGCGGTTCGAGCCGCAACAGCCCCGGTGGATTTGGGAACATCGGCTGCGGGTTGGGTTTTGCAAAACCTTCGCCGCGCAAGATGTCGAGAAAGACCTCGGCATGACGCCGGCCCATGTCGGCGTCGCTCTCGCCGTCGGCCGGCCCGTAGCCGAAATAGCGCCAGCCATCGATCACCTGCTCGGGCGAGCCGCGGCTGATGCCGAGCTGGAGGCGCCCGCCGGCGATGAGATCGGCAGAGCCTGCGTCCTCCGCCATATACAGCGGGTTCTCGTAGCGCATGTCGATCACGGCCGTGCCGATCTCGACCTTGCTGGTCCTGGCGCCGACCGCGGCCAGCAGCGGAAAGGGCGAGGCGAGCTGGCGCGCGAAATGGTGCACGCGGAAATAGGCGCCATCGGCGCCGAGCTCTTCCGCCGCAACCGCAAGCTCGATGGATTGCAGCAGCGTGTCCGCAGCCGAGCGGGTCTGCGATTGCGGCGAGGGCGTCCAGTGCCCGAAGGAGAGGAATCCGATCTTTTTCATGGAGGCAACATATGGAGGACGGGAGGAGTTTGCGACACTTCGGCCGGAGGAAAGATGACGACCTGGGAAGCGCGTATGGGTAAGTGCCGCTCCTCGAGGGGGAAGCGGACCGAAGCAGACATCGCTGCCAGCTGGCCTTTTGGCCTAACTGAGACATGTGCGCCGCAGGATTGTTGCGTTGCAGAGCGCGTGGATATAAAAGGACGGCGGCGGCAAGATCCTCTGCAACGCCGGCTGCGCTACGCCCCTCCCCGGCATGCGGTACCTGATCCCATGACAAAAGCGCGCGCCGTGCCGATGCCCAGCAACAGCGTGCTTGCGCCGCTTTACGCGGGCGCGGACCTTTTGGACGCCTTTGCAATTCAACTGCCGGCGGGCGCCAGCGATGATGTAGAGGTGCTGGCACGCGCCGCGCTCGAGCGACAGGCGTGGTGGATTCGTGCGCTCACGCGTGTCCGCGATGTGGTGATGGCGGCAGTCGCGGTCAAATCGTCGCGCGCCGTCGGTCTTGCCGCGGCGGCGCGTGGGCCGGTTATCGGCTTCTTCCCGGTGCTGTCAAAGAGTGCGACGGAGTTGGTCGTGGGTGCGGATGACCGGCATCTCGACTTCCGCGTCACCATTCAACTTCGCGCCGATGCAGCAAATGGGCGCGAGCTGGTCGCGGGTACCGTGGTGCATTGCCATAACCGACTGGGGCGCATCTATCTTGCTACGATAGCACCGTTTCATCGCGTGATCGTTCCGGCCAGTTTGGAACAGGCGGCAAGAGCAATGAAGAATTGAGCAGGCTTGGTGGTCGTGACCGGCTGCGGTCGACCAACGAGTCGGCTTCTGGCCCCTCAGCTGACTTGCCGCGCAATCTGTCGAGGACCGCTTGTGACCCGAAGCGGACCTAAGCCGCGAGGAAAACCCCTGGCTGTTTCCGGATGTCTTTCAATCATTGGAGGTTCCCGCGTATGATGGGAGGTCACAAGAGGCCGGCCCATCACAGTACTTGGCGCCGGCCGTCGGGATGAGAATCGCGCCTGAGACGCGATCAAGAACCGGGGGATCGACATGGGTGTGGTGGGTACGACAGCGCGCTGGACGTGGATTTGGCCGGCTCTCGCCTGGGCCATCTTGTTGCTCAGGCTGGTTCTCGGCGGCGGCGGAATTGTATACGCAGCCGCCGGCGCGGCCCTGTTCGGCACGGTCTTCGCCGCCGTATACCACGCCGAGGTGGTCGCTCACCGCGTCGGCGAGCCGTTCGGCACCCTGATCCTCGCGTTAGCGGTGACCGTGATCGAGACGGCGCTCATCGTCTCGGTGATGATCGCAGCGCCTGCCGAGAAAGCCGGACTGGCCCGGGACACGGTCTTCGCGGCGGTCATGATCGTCTGCAACGGCATCGTGGGGGCCTGCCTGCTGTGGGGCGGCGTCCGGCACCGTGAACAGGGTTTCCAGGCGCAAGGCGCCGGCGCCGCTCTCGCCGTGCTCGTCGCTCTCACCAGCCTCACGATGGTGCTTCCGAACCTTGCGGCGCAAGAACTCGGCCCGCTGTACAACACCTCGCAGCTGGTGTTCGCCGCGCTTGCGTCCTTGGTTCTGTACCTGGCGTTCGTTTTCGTTCAGACGATCAGGCACCGTGACTATTTCCTGGCCGCGAAGGGTGCCACGGCGGACGAGCATTCGCCTCCTCCGGACAACAGAACGACCGGTCTGAGTGCCGCTCTCCTCGTCGTCTCCCTTGTGGCCGTCGTGGGCCTTGCAAAGGTCCTGACCCCCAGCGTGGAGAGCGCCATCGATTATCTTCAGGTGCCCAAGGCAGTCGTCGGCACGATCATCGCCGCGCTCGTTCTTCTTCCCGAGGCGGTGGCGGCCGTGAAGGCGGCCCAAAGCGACCGGCTGCAGACCAGTCTCAACCTGGCCCTGGGCTCGGCGCTTGCGACCATCGGGCTGACGATCCCCGCGGTCGCCGCGGTCTCGATCGCGATGGGTTATCGGCTCGAACTCGGGTTGGACATAAAGGATTTGGGCCTGCTGATGCTCACGCTGCTGTTGAGCGTAATCACGCTCGGGACCGGGCGCACCACGGTGCTGCAGGGCGTCGTCCACCTGGTCATCTTCGCCGCGTTTCTGTTTTTCGCGGTGGTGCCGTGATTTGCCGGAACTACGCGGCCGCTCCGAACGGTCGAATTCGGCAGGACTCGAGGAATGCCCGATGATCCGACATCTCGCGCGATTCACCGCTTTGGGCCTCCTTGTCGTCGGCCTGCAGGGCTGTGGAGAGAAGAAGAAGGAAGCGAACGAACAGCCTGTCCGCGGTCTGCGCGCCTACAAGGTCGCTGCGACAGCCGAAAGCCGTGTTCGGCGCTTTCCGAGCGTGCTGCAGCCGGCCGACGTCAGCAGCCTCTCGTTCGAGATCGGCGGGCAGTTGAAGACCGTTGGCCTCACCGTCGGCCAGAAGGTGCAACTCGGGGACGTCCTCGCCGAAATCGACCCGAGATCGCTGCAGAGCCAGGTGGACCAGGCCAGCGCCGGTGTGCAGCAGGCGCAGGCGCAGCTCGACAACGCTCAGTCGGACTTCCAGCGCAAGGAAGAGCTCCTGAAGCGGGGCGTCTCCACCCAAGCGGCTTTCGAACAGTCGAACGCCACCCTGCTCAGCTCCAGGGCCCAAGTTGACCAGGCACGGCGCCAACTCGAATTGGCCAACCAAAACCTGGACCGGAGCAAGCTGCTGGCCCCCTTCGCCGGGACCATCTCCCGGGTCGAAGTCAAATCGTTTGCGCAAGTCGCTGCGGGGCAGCCGGTGGCCACGCTCTACAGCGACGACAGCTTCGAGATGTCCTTTCTGGTCCCGGCCGCGACTTTCCAGAATCTAAAGGTTGGAGCCAAGATTGCGGTCAAGGTCGCCGACAAGCCTGACCTGCCGCTCAAGGGCGAGATCAAGGAGCTCGGGTCGAAGGCGGAGCAAGTGTCGGCCTTCCCGGTTGTCGTCCGGCTCGAGAACACCGCCCCGGGTCTGAACGCCGGCATGTCGGTCGAGGTCACGATCGAAGAGCCCTTGGTCGTGGGTCGCAGCGGCTTCCTCGTCCCGCTCAGCGTGCTTGTGCCCGACGGCGGAAGGGTGCTGCAGAATACCGGGACCGTGTTTGGTTACGACGAGGCAAGTTCGACTGTGAAGAAACGCACCATCACCGTCGGCGGGATCCGGGACAATCGCCTGGTCGTCGTGGAGGGCGTCAAGCCAGGCGATATCCTGGCCTCGGCCGGGGTGTCGTACCTCGCCGACGGACAGAAGGTGAAGCTGCTTCCCTTGGAGGACGCCGCGCCGTGAATCTCCTCACCCGATTCGGACTTGCACGGTCTCGATTCACGATCATGGCCATGATCGGGCTTCTGATCGCCGGGATCGGGCTCTATCCGAACTTCCCGAAGCGCGAAGACCCCGTGATCGTCATCCGGACTGCGGTCGTGTCGGCCCTCTTCCCGGGCATGGCCCCCGAGCGGATGGAAAATCTAGTCGCGATTCCCATCGAACGAAAAGTACGCGAGCTCGCCGAGGTCAAGGACATCAGGACGCTTGCGGGCGAAGGATCCCTGACGATCTATGTCGACTTGAAGGACGAGGTCGCGAACGTCACTGCCACCTGGCAGCGGCTTCGCGACAAGATGGCCGATGCTAAGGTCGAACTGCCCGACGGCGTCGTTGGACCCTTTGTCAACAGCGACTTCGGCGACGTTGCGATCGCCACCATCGCCATCACGGGCGAAGGCTTTTCGCCGCGCGAGCTGAAGGATGCGGCCGAGGATTTCCGGAAGAAGCTGTACCAGATCGCCGGCATCTCCAAGGTCGAGCTTCACGGCGTACAGGACGAACGGGTCTGGCTCGAACTCGATACCCGGAAGTTGGCCGCGATCGGCGTTCAGGTGAACGCTTTGATCAAGGACCTACAGGGGCAGAACGTGGTGCTGCCGTCCGGCAACATCAACGCGGACGGCACGCGCCTCCTGCTGGAGACCTCCGGAGATTTCCCGAACGTGCGGGCGATCGAGACCATGCTGACCCGTGTGGGCAGCACCGACAGCCTGGTCCGGCTCGCTGACATCGTCACTGTCCGCCGGGATTACGTCTCTCCAAAGGTTAAGCCGATCTATTTCAACGGCCGTCCTGCTGTAGTCCTCAGCGTGATCATGCAGCCGGACCAGGATGTCACCCAGATCGGTGTCAAGCTCCGTACGGCGGCACGCGAATTTGAGCAGCGGCTCCCGATCGGCTTCGCCCTCTCCTTCCCCACCTACCAGGCCGATCAGGTCAGCGCCTCCGTCAATTCGGCCCTCTCCAGCGTGGCCCAGACCTTCGTCGTGGTGGCCGTGCTGGTGGTGGTCTTCTTGGGCCTGCGGGCGGGCACCATCGCCGCGATGATCGTGCCGTTCGCCGTGATGTTCTCGTTGATCGGGATGCGGGCTCTTGGGATCGCGCTTGAGCAGGTCTCGATCGCGGCGATCATCATCGCGCTCGGTCTGCTGGTCGACAATGGCGTCGTGATCGTCGAGGACATCGTGAGCCGGATCGGCCGCGGAGTGCCTCCCGAGGAGGCCGGATTGGCGTCCGGAGCACAGTATGCGCTGCCGCTCCTGATCTCTTCGATCACTACGATAGCGGCGTTCTTGCCGCTCATGCTGCTGTCCGGAGCGTCCGGCGAGTATGCGTTCTCGCTCGCGGCCGTGGTGGCGCTCACGCTTGGGGGATCCTGGATCACGGCGCTGTACATCCTTCCCGCTTTGACCGTGTGGCTCATCGGCCGGCGAGCCGGCTCCGGAACGGAGGATGCCGCGCCCTCACGGCTGCAGCGGCTCTATGCCACCGCGCTCGGCCGGGCCTTGCGCTTCTCGCCCATCGTCCTCGCCGGTTGCGTCGCGCTGGTCGTGATCGCGCTTACACAATTCCCACGCATTCCAAAGGAGATGTTTCCGCTCAGCGAACGGAGCCAGTTTCTGGTCTACATGAACATGCCTGACGGGACCGACATCTCGCAGACCGAAGCTCGCGCGCGCGAGATCGAGCGATGGCTGGGCGACAAAACGGCCAACCCTGAAATCTCCAGCCAGATCCTGTACGTCGGAGATGGCGGCCCGAGGTTCTACCTCACCTTGACCCCCGTCCCTCCGGACCCGGCGTCCGCTTTCTTCCTGGTCAATACCACGGACTATCAAGGCGCGGTGCGTGCGGCCGATCGCGCCTGGAAGTATCTCTACGCCAACCATCCGGAGGCAAGCTTCAAAATCAAGCGGCTGGCCATGGGCGCGGTGGAATCCGGCGTCGTGGAGCTCGAGATCTCGGGGTCCGATGGGGACCGGCTGCTTGGCTTCAGCGAACGGGTCCGATCCCTGCTGCAGGCGGCTCCGGACGTGCGCGAGAACGACGACGATTGGGGCAACAAGATCGTCAAGGTGGTCGTCGAGATCGACCAGGACCGTGCCCGCCAGCTCGGGGTGACCTCGGAGGAAGTGACCCGACTGCTGAACACCTACTTCAGCGGCACCGCGGTCTCGATATACCGCGAAGGCGACAACGCCATCCCCATCGTACTGCGCGCCGGCGCCTACACCTCGCAGAGCCTGGAAGGCCTCACCAGCGCCACCTTCGCGAAGAACGGCGGGCTTATCTCGCTGGCGCAGGTCGCCAGGCTGAAGCCCGGGTTCGACTTCGCGCGGATCCGCCGCAAGAACCAGGAACGGACGATCACGGTCACGGCCCGCAGCACCTCCCTGACGGCCGGGCAGCTACTGGAATCGATCCAGCCCCGGCTCGACGAGATGGACATGACCGGCGGCTATCACGTGACCGTGGGGGGCGAGATCCAGAAAAGCGCCGAGACGAACCAGAAGCTGGCCGCCGGCTTTCCCGTCGCGCTCGCCGTGATGGTGCTGGCGATCATCCTGCAATTCAACTCCTTCCGTCGTACGCTCCTGACCTTCGTCAGCATACCGCTGATCCTGATTGGCATTCCGTTCGGGCTGTTGGCGACGGGACAACCGCCCTCGTTCTTCGGCACGCTGGGCATCATCAGCCTGTCGGGGATCATCATCAACAACGCCATCGTGCTGATCGATCAGATCGACATCGAGCGCGAGACGCCGCGCTGCGGAAAGCCCTCGTCGCTGCGTCGGAAAAACGGCTTCGTCCGATCCTCCTGACGTCCGCCACCACGGTGCTCGGGCTCGCACCGATGGCACTGGCCGGCGGCGCGTTGTGGCAGCCCATGGCGGTGCTCATGATGTCGGGACTAGCCGTCGCATCCGTCCTGACACTCTTCTTCGTGCCGGCAGGATACTTTCTGCTGTTCCGCTCGGCTAAAGGAGCCTGACGTGGCGCGCGCCCCTCAGCCATGGCGAAACCGGGAAGATCTGCCGGTCAACCCTCGGCCTCATCGTCTTGGCGCTGTGCTGCTGCGCCTGCAGCCGCGTGCCTCTGGACACGCTGCTACCCGTCGGACAGGTCGAAGCGGAAGGCGTGTCGGTCGTCCCGCTGCTGGTGGCAACGACGCGCAACCGAACGGCTGCCGGAAATGCAGCGATGTTCGACAGCGAACGGGCGGACCAGGTGAACTACGCCTCCATCGCCGTTTCCATCCCGCCGGACGCATCGCGCACTGTCGGTCAGGTTCAGTGGCCGACTTCCTCGCCCGGGGATCCACGACTAAACTTCGTGACGGTCTCGGCCGAAGCGGCCGAAAAACCGGCATTTGGCGCTGCGCTGGCGGCGGCCGCAAAGAAGCCGCGAGCACGTGGAAGAGTCCTTGTATTCGTCCATGGCTTCAACAACAGGTTCGATGAAGCCGTGTACCGGTTCGCCCAGATCGTTCATGATTCCGGAGCGCCGGGGGCTCCCGTCCTGTTCTCCTGGCCGTCGCGGGGGTCCGTCAGCCTGGAAGCCTACAAGGAGGATGCGGAGAGCGCGGCGCAGTCTCGAGATGCATTTTCGCAAGTGCTCGATGCGATCGCCGCTACTCCGAACGTCAAGGAAGTGACCGTCCTGTGTCACTCGATGGGGTGCTATCTCACGTTCGAAACCTTGCGCGCGCGAGCGATAGCTGGCCGCATTGGGGCCAAGATCAAGAACGTGCTGTTCGTTGCGCCCGACGTAGACGCCGACAGTTTCCGTACGCAATTGCACGACATGGGAGCGGTACGGCCACGCTTCGCATTGTTCGTGTCGCGGGACGATGCCCCATTGAAGCTATCGAAGTCTCTCCATGGAGGCGCAATCCGCCTCGGCGGCATCGATCCGGACCAAGAGCCGTATGCCGCTGAATTTCGGCGGGAGGGCGTCGAGCTATTCGATTTGACCCGCCTGCATGGACGCGCTCATTCGCGAGCGTTCGACGACGTGACGACCGTCATGAGTATGATCCAGGCACGCCTTGTCGGCGAGCAGCAGGGTACGGGCGGCGTCTCGAGGCGCCAGGGAGCCGCGCTGCGATGATACGGTGGAGTGGACTCGCATTGCTCATTCGGAAGGCATCGGCCGAAATCGAAACCCAATCAGTTGGAAGGCGCCCTTGATCAAGCGCGGAGAAACACCATCCGATTCCATAGCTGAGGAAATCCCTGAGCCCCTGGCAGAGCCGATTTCCCATTCTTCCGCGGGGCGCGGTGTGCTCACCTACCTGCTCTTGATGGCGGTCCAATTGTTCGGATCGGATTTCATCGTATGGAAGGGCCTGCCGGCCTTCCGGGAGCTAGTGCTCGCGCCTGGTCAGCAGCCGGCCAATACGCCCTATGACGACAATCTGACCCTTGCTGTTCTCATGCTTATGCAGGCGGCTTACTGGTACCGCCTCTTGAAGGTGGCGATCCCGTTCAAAGGCGGACGGCTGTCCCTGAGCCACCTCTTCCTGTTCCTAGGCCGGCTGAACTTCATCTTCGGCAGCGCTGTGTTCTCGATCGTGCTGTTTCGCCACCTTCCCGAACTCGGCCCCGATACCGACGTGGTCTTGATGGCCCGACGTGGGGTGTTGATGGTGATTACGCTGTTCGCGCTGTTCTGCTTCACGTTAGAACTCGAGCGTCTGGGGGATGCACTTGGCGAGAACAAACGAGAGTAGCGCATGCGGCTCGACCGCGCTCTCCACCGAGGTCTGCCGGAGACTATCACCGCTACTACCAGGCCGCCGCGATTACTGTCCAATTTCCTCCTGTGCTTCGGAGGGACCAGGGATCCCGAGCGGAGCGACGCGAAGTCACCGTACTCTGCGATCGCCCCCCTTTAAGAGAGCACTGTCATGACCGCTGTTGGCCCCTAGCTGACTCACAAGGCGGGACTGGCTATGTCCGGTTTCGCGGACAGAGCGGACACCGGCTACCCCGCGAGCTATCGGGTTTACGACTACGCTCCCCAGCGCATCCGGGCGCGCATCGACGCCTGCTGTGTTGAATGGATTCAAGTCGGAGGACGGTTGCTTCGAGCCTCCGCGCGGGACGCGGTGTGAAGCTCGAGGATATCGATACGGAGTAGCGGTTGGGGCTCGCCCTGCCACGCGTGCCGCGACAATGGCATCTTGCGCCTGTTTTGCCCGACGAGTCAATATTTCGTCAAAACATAATTTCGGTTTTTCCGTTATCTCACCCCGCGGATTCAACGGATTCGGCAATCGCCTAAGTCATTGATCCCGCTCATGCCGGCTACTGTGCATGGGGTTGTTTTCGAGGTTTTTGTTTTGAGGGCGACAATGCGAAGCTGAACCGGACCTGATCCGGCTCGCCCGCTACTTCATCACCCGCAAATTCTTGGTCGTGAACCGCTGCGTCTTGCCGTCTGGACGAACCGGCCGCCGCGTGCCGGCGGCCTTGCCGGTGCCGGGCGGCTGGTGCGCGGGGACCAGCTGGTCGGGGCGCGAACCGATCAGATCGGCGCGGCCCATCTCTTTCAGGGCTTCACGCAGCACCGGCCAATTGTCGGGGTCATGGTAGCGCAGGAACGCCTTGTGCAAGCGACGCTGGCGCAGGCCCTTGATCGCCTCGACCTTGTCGCTGCCACCGCGCCGCACGCCGCGCAGTGGGTTGACGCCGGTGTGGTACATCGCCGTCGCGGTCGCCATCGGCGAGGGCAGGAAGGTCTGCACCTGATCCGCGCGGTAGCGGTTCTTCTTCAGCCATAGCGCCAGGTTCATCATGTCCTCGTCGGTCGTGCCCGGATGTGCCGCGATGAAATACGGGATCAAATAGTATTTCTTGCCGGCCTGTTCGGCCGCGGCATCGAACATCCGCTTGAACTGGTTGTAGGCGCCGATGCCGGGCTTCATCATCTTGTCGAGCGGCCCGCGCTCGGTATGTTCGGGCGCGATCTTGAGATAACCGCCGACGTGATGGGTGACGAGCTCCTTGATGTATTCGGGGCTCTCGACCGCGAGGTCGTAGCGCACGCCGGAGGCGACCATCACCTTCTTGATGCCCTTGGTCTCGCGCACCTTGCGATAGAGCCGGATCAGATCGTCATGCGAGGTGTTGAGATTCGGGCAGATCTCGGGGAAGACGCAGGACGGCCGCCGGCACGCGGCCTCGACCTTCGGGTCCTTGCACGCCATCCGGTACATGTTGGCGGTGGGACCGCCGATGTCCGAGATCACGCCGGTGAAGCCCGGCGTCTTGTCGCGGATCTTCTCGATCTCGCGCAGGATCGAGCCCTCGGACCGGTTCTGGATGATGCGGCCCTCGTGCTCGGTGATCGAGCAGAAGGTGCAGCCGCCAAAACAGCCGCGCATGATCGTCACCGAGAACTTGATCATGTCCCACGCCGGGATCTTCGCGTCAACGTAGGACGGATGCGGGGCGCGCGCGTAAGGAAGATCGTAGACGGCGTCCATCTCCTCGCTGGTCAGCGGAATCGGCGGCGGGTTGAGCCAGAGATCGCGATCGCCGTGGCGCTGCACCAGCGGCCGCGCATTGCCGGGATTGCTCTCCCGGTGCAGCACGCGTGACGCGCGCGCATAGGCTTCCTTGTCCTGCTCGACCTGCTCCAAAGCGGGCAGCCGGATCACGGTCAAGCCTTTCGTGCGCGAAGCGCCCTCATCGGCGGAGTCGATATCGTCGGCGTGCAGCTCGGTGTAATCGTCGGGCACGCGGCGGAACAGCGCGACGCCCCTGATGTCGTCGAGCTCGCGCGGCGCCTCGCCGGCGGCGAGACGATTGGCCACTTCGACGACGGCGCGCTCGGCATTGCCGTAGAGCAGCAGGTCCGCCTTGGCGTCGGCCAGCACCGAGCGGCGCACCTTGTCGGACCAGTAATCGTAATGCGCGATCCGGCGCAGCGAGGCCTCGATGCCGCCGAGTACGACCGGGACGCCCTTGAACGCCTCGCGGCAACGCTGCGCGTAGACGACGGTGCAGCGGTCCGGCCGCTTGCCACCTTCGCCGCCCGCGGTATAGGCATCGTCATGGCGCAGGCGACGATCCGCGGTGTAGCGGTTCACCATCGAATCCATGTTGCCGCCGGTGACGCCGAAGAAGACTTTTGGCTTGCCCAATGCCTTGAACGGCTCGGCCGAATGCCAGTCCGGCTGCGAGATGATGCCGACCCGAAAGCCCTGCGCCTCCAGCAGCCGGCCGATGATGGCCATGCCGAAGCTGGGATGGTCGACATAGGCATCGCCCGTCACCAGCACGATGTCGCAAGCGTCCCAGCCGAGCGCATCCATCTCGGCGCGACTCATCGGCAGGAACGGCGCCGGCTTGTGCGGGCGTGCCTGCGCCATCAGGGGTTTTTCGGCGGCGATGATCTGGATGTCCATGGCGCATACGCATAGGACTCCGGGCCTCCGAATACAACCGACGGGCAGGTGAAAGATCCGGTTCCGCGACCGGCAGCCCGGGCGTGCGACCGCGTTAACCGTTCGCGAGCGCCGCCATCAGCTGTCTGCACCTTCTCGGGTCACGCGCAGGAACCAACTGCCCTCGCGAACATTCTGATGCAGGGTTGCGCTGGGCCCGGCTGGCGCGCGCTCGCCTCCGGGGTGTAATATTGCCTCGATGTTCGCCCCTGGCGGATGGGGGAGCCGTGAGTACAGTCATAGAGAACTTGCTGCTCCGAAAGCAGAAGCTGGTTGAGCAGCTCGAGAAGGCGCCCACGGCCGAGGACCGCGACAAAATCGAACACCAGCTCGAACAGATCAACACCGCGCTGGATTTTCTGGACAGGCCCGGCACGAAAAATGCGCGGTAGCAGCGCTCAATCGACCTGCAGCGCTTTGGCGTAGACCACGCCAGAATTGGTGACGTGCGTGGTCATCAGCGTCGCGAAGGCGGCAAACTCGCCGCGGGCGAACAGATCGAGCAGCTTGCGATGCTCGTCGAAAGACGTGCGCGTGCGCACGTCGATCGGCGAAGTCAAATTGGTGCGGAGTGCCGCGACGCGGCTAGATGCGAGCTGATAGGATTCGGCGAGATAGCGGTTGCCGCAATGGGCGAACAGCGCCTCATGGAAAGCGGCATCGGCGCGGCCATAGGCGATGTTGTCCCTGGCTGCAATCGCCGGCTCCATCGCCGCGATCGCCTCGCTCATCGTCGCGATCGCACCGGCGCGATCATGGCGGAAGGCGAGCTCAGCGGCCTTGGGCTCCAGCGCGATCCTGAACGTGCAGAGCGCGGTGATGTCTTCCGCGCTTGGCGTAAAGACAAAACTGCCGACCTGCGGCCGGATCACGACGAGGCCCTGCGCCTGCAGCTGACCCATCGCCTCGCGCACCGGGGTGCGGCTGACGCCGAAGGAGTTTGCCACCATCTCCTCGGAGATGGCGGCGCCGAGCGCGAACTCGCCGTCGATGATGGCCTGGCGCAGCCGCTGCATCACCCGCTGCGACAGCGATTTCGGCGCATCGAGCTTCAGCGATCGCATTGGCTCTCTCAGATCACCTTGCCGGGGTTGAGCAGATGATCGGGATCGAGCGCGGCCTTCAGCGTTCGCATCAGCGCGATCTCGGCCTCGCTGCGGGCATGACCCAGCCACTTCTTCTTCAACGTGCCGATGCCGTGCTCGGCCGAGACGCTGCCGCCCATCTCGCGCACGAGACCGTAAATGATCGCGTCCATCTCTTCCTTCGGCTGCTGCTCGACGGCAAGGCCGGTGACCCAGGAGACGAGATGCAGATTGCCGTCGCCGATATGGCCGTAATAGACGCTTTCGCATCCCTCGACGCCATCAGCCAGCGCCGCCTTGCAGCGCGTGACGAACTCGTCCATCCGCGCCACGGCGAGGCCGATGTCGTAGGAGATGTGCGGACCCAACACCTGGCCGAACTCGGCGCAGATGTCGCGCACGCGCCAGAAGCTTCGCGTCTGCGCCAGCGATTGCGCCACGGCGGCGTCGGCGAGCAGCCCGCGCTCCATCAGCTCTTCGAGCCAGCTTTGGAAGCGCGGTGCGTCGAGGCTCTCGTCGGTGCCCTGCGCTTCCACCAGCACGTAGAGGCCATGGCCTGCGGCGACCGGCGGCTTGACGCCTGCGCGCGACGTGATCACGTCCCAGTAATCCGGCCACATCACCTCGAACGCCGACAGCAGCGGGCCGAGCCCGCTTCGCGCGGCGCCGAGCAGCGCGATCACCGCGGCATAGTCCTCGAGCGCGCAGAGCGCGGCCATGGTCGAACGCGGTTTTGGAAACAGCCGCAGCACCACGCGGGTGATGATGCCGAGCGTGCCTTCCGAGCCGATGAACAGATGCTTCAGATCGTAGCCGGCATTGTTCTTCATCAGCTTGTTGAGGCTAGTGATGATGGTGCCGTCGGGCAGCACGACTTCGAGCCCGAGCACCAGTTCGCGCGTCATGCCATAGCGGATCACGCGATTGCCGCCGGCATTGGTCGAGAGGTTGCCGCCGATGGCGCAGGAGCCGCGCGAGCCGAGATCGAGCGGAAAGAAGAAGCCGGCTTCGTCGGCTGCCATCTGGATCGTCTGAAGCGGCGTGCCTGCTTTCACCGTCATCGTCATCGAGGCGTGATCGATCTCCTCGATCCCGCTCATGCGCTCGAGCGAGATCGCGACCCAGCCTGCTTCAGGCGATGCGCCGCGGCACAGCCCAGTCAATCCGCCCTGCGGCACGAACGGCAGATGCGCCTGCCGGCAGGTCAGAATCGCGTCGGCCACGCCTTGCGCATCGACCGGGCGGATCACCGCGAGCGGCGTTTGCGGCAGGCTCGCGCTCCAGTCGTTGCAATTGCGCGCGGGCACGTCCGGGCCAACGAGCACGGCGGCCGCGCCGAGGCTGTCGCGCAAGGCGCCGAGCAACTGGGTGGGCCGCTCGACCGGGGTCACCATGTCCATGCGAGACCTCCTCGGAATCTGGCTGCGTGTTATGCGCGCCATGACGGCGGAAAGGATTTGCGCCTTTGTTGTATGTAAGGTACAAGCCCGAAAGTAAAGCAAAAACAAGGCTTGCCAAGCTCTGGTTTGATCGTCCGAGACCAGACGCCTGGTCCGAAGCCACAGCAACGGATGGTGTGTGATGACGGAGGCAATTCGCGGGTTCTGGGTGGCTTCGGCGACGCCGCTGGCGACGGACGGCAGCGTGGACTCCGCCAAGCTCGCCGCCCACGGCAAGCAACTCTTCGGTAAGGGCATCGACGGTGTCGTGCTGTTCGGCACCACCGGCGAGGGCACCTCGTTCAATGTCGCCGAACGCGTCGCGACCATCGAAGCCGTGCTCAAGGCCGGCGTTGCGCCGGACCGAATTGGAATCGGCGGCGGCTTCCCCGCGATCGGCGACAGCATCGCATTGACGCGTGCCGTGCTCGGTCTCGGCCTGCGTCACGTGCTGTATCTGCCGCCTTACTTCGACCGAAGCGTCAGCCCTGAAGGCATCGAGGATGCCTTTGCGGCGATCCTCGACGGCGTCGCCGACGATCGCCTGCGTGCCTACCTCTATCATATCCCGCAGATCTCGGGTGTCGCGATCCCGACCGGCGTCGCCGCGAATTTGCGCAAGCGCTACGGCAAGGTCGTTGCGGGCCTGAAAGACTCTAGCGGCGACTTCAAGCAGTTCCAGGCGTTCCGTGCCGCCGCTCCCGAGCTCGCCATCACCGTCGGCAACGAGGTTGACATCACCCGCGCGATCGCCGCCGGCGGTGCCGGCACCATCTGCGGCATGGCCAACATCGCGCCGGAGCTGGTCAAGGCAATGATCGACGGCAAGGATGTCGAAGCACGCATGCAGGCTGCCGTGGACATCGTGGTGAAATCACCATCCTTCCTCACGACGCTGAAAGCCATCCTCGCGGCACAGACGGGCGACGCGAGCTGGCTACGCGTGCGGCCGCCGCTCCGGGCCTTGTCCGACGGCACCGCGCTCAAGCGCAAGCTCGACGAGCTGATGGCTCCCGCGATCGCGTGAGATCGCGGGAAGCCGCGACACGTTGCCGCGAATTCGCGCGCTGCGTGTCGCGGTCGCTGCGCAATCCATCGAGGATTGTCGAATAGCGATCAAAGCCTAGAACCATTCAACACTAGAGCGATTCAAGGCCGCTTGCGGTTCTCTTCACGAACAACGGCTGTTAGACGCGCCAGCTTCTGCGTCTGACTTGGAAGTGAATCGAAAGTGCGTGCTCATCTGGATGGCCAGCGCGTCAGCGGCCGTCGAACTCCTGCCGGCACGAGCTGCGCAGTCCTCCTCATTGGAGCAGCCGTTCTGCTCGGCGCACCTTCCTTCAGCGCGACGGCCGCCCAAGCGCAATCGGCTCTGCCGCCGGTGACGGTCGAGGCGCCGGCACCGCGGCCGAAAGCGGCGCGTGCATCGGACCAGTCCCCACGCCGCGCTCAGACCGCCGCGCGCCAGCGCAATCGCAATCCCGCACCCGCAGCGCCGACGCTCTCGGAGCGCGCGGCCGCGGAAGCCGCCGCGCAACAGGCCGCCAAGCTCGGCTACCGCGCGATGCCGAGCGCGACCACGCTGCGCAGCGGCGCTTCGCCGCTCGATACGTCGCAGGCCGTCAACGTGGTGCCCGAGCAGGTGCTGAAGGACCAGCTCCCGCGAAACATCGACGACGCGCTGATCAACGTCAGCGGCATCACCCAGACCAACACGCTCGCCGGCAGCCAGGACGCGGTCATCCGCCGCGGCTTCGGCGACAACCGCGACGGCTCGATCATGCGCAACGGCATGCCGCTGGTGCAGGGGCGCAGCTTCAATCCCGCAGTCGAAAGCGTCGAGGTGCTGAAGGGGCCGGCCTCGCTGCTCTACGGCATCATGGATCCCGGCGGCATCGTCAACACGATCAGCAAGCGGCCGGAGCTGTACCAGCACGGCTCGGTTACGCTGCTTGGTTCGGCCTTCAGTGCTTCCAAGACCGGCGCCGACGGCTTGCTCGACATCACCGGTCCGATCGGTGATCAAGGCCTCGCCTATCGCTTCATCGGCTACAGCGTCAGCGAGGATTACTGGCGGAATTTCGGCCGCCACCGCGAGATGCTGGTTGCGCCGTCACTGGCCTGGTATGGCCAGGACACCACGGTGCAGCTCAACTACGAGCATCGCGAGTTCATCTATCCGTTCGATCGCGGCACGGCGTTCAATCCGGTGACGAAGGCGCCGCTGGCAGTTCCCACGACGCGCCGGCTCGACGAGCCCTTCAATAACACGTGGGGCACGTCGGACCTGATCCAGGCGTCGGTCGAGCACCGTTTCAATCATGATTGGAAGCTCTACGCCGGCTACAGCTACAACACCGAGACCTTCAGCGCCAACCAGCTTCGTATCACCGGCATCAACTTCACGACAGGCGCCGAGACCCGCAGCAACGACGGCACGCAGGGTTCGCTCAGCAACGCCAGCTATGGAACGTCCTATATTTCAGGCGGCTTCTGGCTCGGCGACATGCGCAATGATGTGGTGTTCGGTGGCGACGGCCAGTATCGCACCATCTACCGGGACAATCTGATCCGGCAGATAACGCCCGCCTTCAATGTCTACAATCCCGTTTACGGCCTGATCGGGCCGGGAACGACGGTGTCCAATCCAGACAGTGCGCAGACCGACAAGCTCGGCCAGTGGTCGATGTTCGTCCAGGACACGTTGCATCTGACAGAGCGGTTCGCCTTGGTCGGCGGCGTGCGCTACATGGACTACGACCAGATCGCCGGGCGCGGGAAGCCGTTTGTCACCAACACCAATGTGTCCCAGGACAAGGTGCTTCCGCTCGGCGGCGCCATTTTCAAGCTCACCGACCAGATATCGCTCTATGCGAGCTATACTGAATCGTTGAAGCCGAATTCGACCATTGCGCCGATCGGCGTCACGATCGGCTCCAACGTCGCGCCGGAAGAAGGCGTGTCATACGAGACGGGCGTCAAGTTCGATTTGAACAAGCGCATCTCCGGCACGCTGGCGCTCTACGATCTCGACAAGAAGAACGTGCAGACGACGAAGACGAACAGCGCAGGCGTGGTAGAACTCCACACCGTGGGCCGTGCCCATTCGCGCGGTGTCGAGTTGGACGTCACCGGCAGGATCACCGATAGCTGGGCCTTGATCGGCAGTTATGGCTACACCGACGCCCGCGTGACGGCATCCGAGGACATCACGCTGCTCGGCAGGAAGTTGCAGAACGTCGCGCTGAACACGGCCTCGCTCTATCTGGTCTATGACTTCGGCACAGCCCTGCCGGGTCAGCTCCGCCTCGGCGGCGGCGCGCGTTATGTCGGTGATCGTCCCGGCGATTCGATCAACTCCTTCTTCCTGCCCTCTTATGTGGTCGCCGATATTTTCGCGACCTATGAGATGAAATACCAGAACACGCCGGTGATCTACCAGCTCAACGTCAAGAACCTGTTCGACACTGTCTACTATCCCTCCGCCGTCAATAATCTGAACGTCGCCCTCGGCGACGCGCGGCGGGTCTCGCTGTCGGCGACGGTGAAGTTTTAGCGATGGGCATGTCGCGCAGGGACGCCCTTCGGATGATCGCGCCGAGCAGGAGGGCTCGCGCCGATGCGTGAGTCCTGGCGCGCGATCAAGGCCGCTCTGCTTCATGTCCATTCCATCGCGGGCCTCGTGCTGGCGCTGCTGCTCGCCGTGATCGCACTGACCGGTGCGATCATGAGTTTTGAGGACGAGATCGTCGATCATCTCAACGCCGGCATCATGCAGGTCGCGCCGCGCCAGGCACCGGCGCTGATGCCGGACGAACTGGTTGCGCGCCTGACTGCGGCGCAGGACGTCGGCAAAATCTCCGCCGTGACGCTGGCGAGTGATCCGTCCGCCGCGGTGCATGTGCGCTTCGCCCGCGACGAACGAGGCGCGCGGCCGTCCTCGCTCTATGTCGATCCCTATGACGCGCGCGTGTTGGGCACACCGGACGGCGAAGAGTTTTTCGCGACCGTGCGCAAGCTTCATCGCTGGCTGTTGATTCCCGGCGATGCCAAGGGCTGGGGGCGCCAGATCACGGGCGTGGCCGCGCTCGGCCTGATCGTGATGCTGATCTCGGGCCTCGTGCTGCGCTGGCCGCGTCGTGCAGGCAGCGTGAAGATGTGGCTGAAGCCGAATCTCGGGCTCAGTGGCCGCGGTCTGCATCGGTCGCTGCATGCGGTGATCGGCACCTGGGTCCTGCCGGTCTATCTGGTGATGACGTTCACCGGGCTCTGGTACTCGTTCGACTGGTACAAGGATGGCGTCGTCTGGTTGCTGTCGCGCCCGCAGATCGCCGCGGCGAAGATGCAGCCCAAGATGCCCACAAAGGCGTCGCGTGCTGCCGGTGTCAGCGAGACGGCACAGCCGATCGGCTTTGATCGCGCGTGGGCCGCCTTCCTGCACGAAGAGGGCGGCCGTTTCTCCAAGGCGTTGCTGACGCTGCCCGCCGGTCCGGGCACGGTGATACGGATCCGCTCCTGGGGGAAAGACTCGACCCTCGACACCACCCGTGACGAATTCCGCGTCGATGCCATCACAGGCCAATTCGTGTCTGCGGAGCGTTATTCCGATAAGACCCTCGGCGAGAAGACCATCGCGAACGTGCTCGATATCCACCGCGGCGCATTTCTGGGCTGGCCCGGCAAGCTCGCGTTCATGCTCGCGGCTGTGCTGATGCCGCTGTTCGCGGTCACCGGCGTTTTGCTTTATTTGTCGCGTCGAAAGCTGAGGCGGCTGGCGCAGCCACGGCTCGGGCGGCTCGTTCCCGGCGAATGAACGGGCTGCCGCAAAGGCTAGCCAACACTTCTGCAATCGTTCAAAAGCCCATGGCCAATCCTCGTCAGGGTTTACGCCATGAAGATCACCACCGTCACTCCCGCCGACATCCGCCGTGCACTGCTGCTCCGCGAGGAGATCGCGTTGCTTGATCTCAGGCACGAGGCTGGTTTCGCGACGGGACATCCGCTGTTCGCCGCCAACATGGCTGCCGATCGGATTGCGATCGAAGCGGACGTCAGGCTGCCGCGCAAGAATGTGCCGATCGTGCTCTATGATGACGGCGAAGGGCTCGTCACCGCGGGTGCCGAGCGGCTGGCCGCGCTCGGCTATACCAACGTCCGCGCGCTCGATGGCGGACTGAAGGCCTGGCGCGACGCGGGCTATCAAATGTTCGAGGACGTCAACTCCTACTCCAAAGCCTTTGGCGAGCTGGTCGAGTCGCGTAGGCACACGCCCTCGTTCAGTGCCGACGAGGTGGCAAAACTCATCGCGGACAAGGCCAACATTGCCATCCTCGACGTCCGCCGCTTCGACGAATATGCTACCATGAACATTCCGGGCTCGGTCAGCGTGCCCGGCGCGGAGCTGGTGCTGCGGGCAGGACAGGCGGCACCCGATGCCGACACCACCATCATCGTCAATTGCGCCGGCCGCACCCGCTCGATCATCGGCACCCAATCGCTGATCAATGCCGGCGTGCCGAACAAGGTCCGGGCGCTGCGCAACGGCACCATCGGCTGGACGTTGGCGCGGCACACGCTCGACCATGGTGCTAACAGGCGTGGCGCGATCGGGTCGTTCGAGGGCGGCCCGGCCAATGCGCGCGACGTCGCCTATCGCGCCGGTGTCCGCCATATCGGCGCGAGCGAGATGGCTGCGCTTGTCGCGCAGACCGATCGCACGCTCTATCGCTTCGACGTGCGTGACGCCGAGGGATATGCCGCAGGCCATCTCCCGGGCTTTCGCCACTATCCCGGCGGACAGCTCGTCCAGGAAACCGACATGGCCGCACCGGTGCGCGGCGCGCGTATCGTGTTGACCGACGATAAGGGCGTCCGCGCCGACATGACGGCGTCCTGGCTCGCGCAGATGGGCTGGGAGGTCTATGTGTGGGAGGGCGGCTATGACGGCGCGCTCGAAATCGGTCCGCCGCACGTCCTGCCCAAGCCCGACCCCGCCCACCGCTACCGCCGCCCCTATGAAGGCACCGGCGTCGACGAACGCGCGATGCAGGCCTATCTCGACTGGGAATATGGCCTGGTCGAACAATTGCGTCTGGACGGGACGCACGGGTTTTACGTGATCTGACGACCGCTCCGCCATCTTCTCCCCGTATCCGAACCCTATTGTGCTGCGCATCCCCCGCGGTCTATGAGCTGCGGCGAAGCTGTGACCCACGGAGATTTCATGTCAGTCCCAGGCCGAAGCCCTGAGCGGAGCGCGAAGGCGCTGCTGCTCGAAGGCGTCAATGACAGCGCCGTGGACCTGTTCAGAACGGCGGGTTTCACCAATGTCGAGCGCCTGACCAAGGCGCTGGACGGCGAGGATTTGCGGCGGGCGCTCAAGGGCGTGTCGCTGCTCGGCATCCGCTCGCGCACCCAGATCACCGATCAGGTCCTGGAAGCGGCCGACCAGCTTCTCGCCGTCGGCTGCTTCAGCGTCGGCACCAACCAGGTCGATCTGCTGGCGGCGCGCAAGCGCGGCATTCCGGTGTTCAACGCGCCGTTCTCCAACACGCGCAGCGTCGCCGAGCTCGTGATCGGCGAGATCGTGATGCTGCTGCGGCGCATTTTCCCGCGCTCGGTGTCGGCCCATGAGGGCGGCTGGGACAAGTCGGCGACCGGCAGCCGCGAGGTGCGCGGCCGCACCCTCGGCATCATCGGCTACGGCAATATCGGCTCGCAGCTCTCGACCCTGGCCGAGGCGATCGGCATGCGCGTGATCTATTTCGACCGCACCGACAAGCTCCGCCACGGCAACACCGAGCCAGTCGAGAAGCTGGAGGAGCTGCTCGCGCAGAGCGATGTCGTCAGCCTGCACGTGCCGGAGACGCCGGAGACATCAGGGATGATCGGCGAGAAGGAGCTGCGGGCGATGAAGCCCGGCTCCCTTCTGATCAACAACAGCCGCGGCACCGTCGTCGATCTCGATGCACTGGCGGGGGCTCTGCGCGACGGCCATCTCGCGGGTGCCGCCATCGACGTGTTTCCGGTCGAGCCGTCCTCGAATTCGGACCGCTTCAACAGCCCGGTGCAGGGCCTCGGCAATGTCATCCTCACGCCGCATATCGGCGGCTCGACCGAGGAGGCGCAGGAGCGCATCGGCGGCGAGGTGGCGCGCAAGCTGGTCGACTTTTTCATCACCGGATCGACCACGGGCGCGGTGAATTTTCCGGAAGTGCAGCTGCATCTGCGTCCCTCCGGCGCGCGCTTCAGCCACGTCCATCGCAACGTGCCCGGCATGCTGCGCCGGCTCAACGAGGTCTTCCTCCAGCGCGACATCAACATCGCTGCGCAGTATCTGGAGACCTCCGGCGACCTCGGTTACGTCGTGCTCGATGCCGACCTCGGCGGCCAGGATTCAGGCGCGCTGCTCCAGCAGATCCGCGCCCTCGACGGCACCGTCGGCGCGCGGCTGGTGTTTGAGCACTAGCACTGCATTGACGAGCGGCCGCAGGGCGCCTTGAATGCGGCCTGCTGACATAACGAACAGAAACTCAGGGGGAAACGATGGCGCAAATCCATGTGAAGCTGTGCGCATTGCTGGTGGGCGCAGCGGGCGCGCTGGGCGCGAATTCCGCTTCAGCGGTGACGCTGACTGAGGATGCGGACACTGTCTGCAAGGGCCTCGTCGGCGGCGCTGACGCCGTGAAGGTGGATTCGGCGACGTTGCTGGCGCCGTCGCAACTGGCCGTCGCCGAACGCGGCCCGACGCCGTCGGGGCGCGTCACGCCCGCCAATCCCGGCTTCTGCAAGGTGCTCGGCCACATCGATCCCACCGATCCCAAGGCGCCGCCGATCAAGTTTCAGGTCAATTTGCCCGTCGAATGGAACGGCCGTTCGCTGCAATATGGCGGCGGCGGATTCAATGGCGTGCTGATCACGGGCCTGGCGCTGCCGCCGGCCTATCCCTTCGACAAGCCGTCGCCGCTCGCGCGCGGCTTCGTCACCTACGGCACCGATTCCGGTCACGAGTCCAAGCCGGGCGAGCCGCCGCAGCTGTTCGCGCTCAACGACGAAGCCTTCGAGAATTTCGCCCATCGCGCCTACAAGAAGGTGCGCGATGCCGCCGTCGCGCTGATGCAGCGCGCTTACGGCAAGGCGCCGGAGAAAATGTACTTCATGGGGTCGTCCGAAGGCGGCCGCGAAGGCCTCACCATGGCGCAGCGCTACCCTGATGATTTCGACGGCATCTTTGCTCGCGTGCCCGTCATCAACTGGGTCGGCCTGCAGCATGCCGGCACGCGTTCGGGGCTCGTGACCATGGGTGATGGCTGGATCAATCCGGCGCAGGTGAAGCTAGTCGGCGATGCCGTGCGGGCCGCTTGCGACAAGGCCGACGGCTCCGATGACGCGCTGGTGCAAGATCCCGTTTCCTGCAAGGCGGCCTTCAAGGTGGAGACGCTGCGTTGCGCGAGCGGCAAGACGGGCGATCAGTGCCTCACCGACGCACAGATCAAGGCGATCGAGACCTTGCATGCGACCTACAAATTCCCGTTCGCGCTCGCCAATGGCCTCGACGATTATCCGGGCTGGGGCGTGTCGGGCGAGGACACGCCGGCGGTCGGCCCGACCGGCGGCTGGGTCGCGTGGTGGCTTGGCACGGCGCCTCCCGCGCAGCCGCCCGCGCCCAATAATGGCATCGCCTGGATCTACGGCGCCGGCGGCATCCAATACGTGTTCGCGCGCGATCCCAAGCTCGACGTGACGACGTATAAGCCCGAAGCGCACAAGGCGCGGCTGCTCGAGGTCTCCAGCCTGATGGATTCCACCGACCCCGACCTCAGCCGCTTCCGCGCTCGCGGCGGCCGGCTGATCATGCTCGAACATATGGCGGACTACGCGCAAAGCCCCTATGCCGGCATCCGCTATTTCGAGAACGTCGAACGCAAGGTCGGCAAAGCCGAGACGGCCGAGTTCGCGCGGCTCTACACCGCGCCAGGGGTCGACCATGTCGGCTCCGGCGCGCCGGCCAATGTCGACATGCTGAGCGTGCTGGTCGACTGGGTCGAAAAGGGCAGGGCGCCCGGCGATCTGGAAGTTACCGAGCAGAAGGTCGAGGCGCCGTCGTTTGCGACGCTTCGCGCGCTGCCGCTGTGCCGCTGGCCGGCCTGGCCGCACTACAAGAGCGGCCCAGTGACGGAGGCGTCGAGCTTCATGTGCGCGCCGTAGCAGGCGCGCCACTTCGGAGCGTCACCCGGTGGCCATTGCCTGCGCGCCGCCGAGCAGCTGCGCGTTAAGCCGGCCGCCGGAGAACAGCATGTCGTCAAGCGCCTCGTCGATATCGGCCGAGATCACGGTGTTGCCGCCGTCCCGCGCGATGCTTCCTTGCGCCAGCCGCCGCATCAGCTCCTTGATGAAGGCGCAACTCGTGCCCTCGCTGCGTCGGGCAGCCTCCGCGATCACGGCCCCCTCGAGCGGCAATCCCCTGCCGTAGAGCCGGACCAGCTTGCCGCGGCCGGTCTCGTCTGGCAGCGGCACTTCGATGGCTTGATCGATGCGGCCGGGGCGACCCGCGAGAGCTCCCTCGAGGTCCTCCGGCCGGTTGGTGGTCAGGACGAACAGGATGTCGGCGTCTTCCTTCAGCCCGTCCATCTCGTTGAGCAGCTTGTTCAGCATGGATTCCTCACACGGCCCCATGTCATCGCGGTCGCGGGCGATGAGATCGACATCCTCGATCACCACCATCGACGGCTGGAGCAACCGTGCCAGGCTCATATAGGCGCCGAGCAGACCGATCTGCTCGGCCGTGATGATCAGCGTCGTATGCCCGGGCAAATGCGTTGCGAGATAACGGATCGTGTGGGTCTTGCCAGTGCCCGGCGGCCCGTACAGCAAGATGCCTTTGCGTGTCGATTGACCCAGCCGGCGCAATTGGTCTCGGGTGTTGACGAAGGTCAGAACGTTGCGATCGAGCAGCCGCAGGGTCTGCTCCGGCAGGATCACCTCGTCGCGCGCGACCTGCGGCAAGCGATGCACCGTGATGCCGCGCGAGCGACCGCGATAGTCGGAATCGGCATCGAGCGACAGGATCTTGCCGCGATAGGTCCGCGCAGCCTGTACGGCTTCTTCCAATTCACTGAAGCATTGCTGGACGAGAGCCGCGCCTGCGGAACCTGAGGGTACCAGGATTTCGATCCGAATTCCGGGCTCGCGACTGTATTCGCGGTGTGCGCAGAGCAAAACCGCATAGCGGAGATGATCCTGCTCACACAGCCACAGCCCGTTATCCAGACACTTGACCGGGCTCTTCTCGCCTACGTCGACGTCGGAATATTGCAGCGGGGCAATCGCGATCGCATAGCGGCCCTCCTTGAGCAGTCGTGGAATCGACAGCGTTTCGTAGCGCTGCTCCTCGTTCAGTCCCACCAGCCGGATGGCCTTGCCGAAGAGCCGGTCGACGGCGGCCTGGAGATCGACCCGCATGTGGCCGGGAAATTGGCGGATCGTGGTCACGAGTTTGCTGCGCGCAGTGCTGGCAAGGTGCCAATCGAGAATGTCGCATGCAAAGTCGAAATTCTCCTCTCGCTCGTTCGAGGGCTCATCCGCCGCACGCATGCATTCGCTGCACAGCCAGACCGTGCGGCTGCCGATACGAACGTCGGTCTGTCCCTCAGGCTTGCCACAGAGTTCGCAAGGACTCTTGACCGCCTCTAGCGTGACCTGCAGTTGGTGGCCGGCCAATTCGATGGATTGTTGCGCAGATTTGAAAAGGGCTTCGGCAACCGATTGCGGGTAAGGTCCGCAAACCGCTTTTTCCTTCTGCTCGATCTGGGTGATCAGCGCGGTCGCTTCACGGTCTGATTTGCCGAAAACCTGCCGAAGCAGATCCATCACGAATTGGTCCGGCGTATCATCGTCATTATGAATTATGAGCTGGGTCGGCTGGTTCTCGCCACGCATACTGTTCATCACGAAAGGCCTCCGGGACAATCTATGATTGAATAGAACGAATAGAGAACATAAAGGGAAGCGGCCGTCAAGCGTGACGGCGGCGGCTAATTGCGATTGGTGGGTGAGGTCCTGGTGCGCCGGGGCCGCCCTGTTCCTCGACGACTGCCGCGGCACATGTCCAGCTGCCGTCCTTTGACAATCTGATCCGCCTCGATTATCTATTTCGCATGCGAAATAAAGACGAGGGCGCGAGACACCATCGGTTGATCTACCTGTTGAGCGTGGCGCAGCGGCGCGTGCAGCGCTGGATGGCGGCGCAGCCTTCGAGCGAGGTCACGCCGGCGCAAGCGGGGCTGCTGTTCATCCTCGGCAAGCAGAACGGCGTCCTGATGGGTGAGGTGGGCGCGGCGCTCGACATGGGGCCGGCCGGCATCTCGGGGCTGGTCGACCGTACGGCGGCGGCTAAACTGGTCGAGCGGCGCGCGGATCACGAGGATGGTCGCGCCTGGCGCGTCTGGCTGACGCCGAAGGGGCGGACGGCACTGGCGCAGGCGAAGGCCAGCGCGGCACGGGTCAACGCGGCGTTGACGGACGGATTCACCAGTGCGGAGATCGATATCGTCGCGCGCTGGCTGACCAGCATTCAGGACAAGTTTCCAAGACAGCTTTCAACAGAGCTTTCTAGAGATCCATAGGAATAGAGGAGAGACCCATGACCGAGCACGTCCGGATCCGGAACGACGGCGGAATTCTCACGCTCACGCTGGCACGCCCCGACAAGAAGAATGCGCTGACGGATGCGATGTACGGCAAGCTCGCCGATGCCATCGAATCAGCCGAGCACGATCCGTCGGTCCGCGTGATCCTGATCCGCGGCGAAGGCGACATGTTTACCGCCGGCAACGATGTCGGCGAGTTCGCGGCGGTCGCGGCGGGCAAGTCGGAAGGAAGCCGCAACGTCGTGCGCTTCATCCAGTCGCTGGCGCGCTGCTCCCGGCCCTTGGTGGCCGCGGTGCAGGGCCGCGCCGTCGGCGTCGGCACCACGATGCTGCTGCATTGCGACCTCGTCGTGCTTGCCGCCAACGCGCAATTGTCGACGCCCTTCGTCAGCCTCGCACTGGTGCCGGAAGCAGCTTCCAGCCTGCTGATGCCGGCGCGCATCGGCTATGCGCGGGCCTACGAGATGTTCGCGCTGGGCGAGACGGTGCCGGCCAAATCCGCGCTGGAATGGGGGCTCGCCAACCGCGTCGTGCCGCTCGACAAGCTCGATGCCGAGGCGCTCGCGCTGGCGCAGCGTCTTGCCCGTCAGCCGGCCGGCGCACTCACCGCCACCAAGAAGCTGATGCGCAACGGCGAGACGCTGGTCGCGCAGATGAATGCCGAAGGCGAGCAGTTCGGGCTGCGCCTGCGCACCGCTGAGGCGCGCGAGGCCTTCACGGCGTTCGCGGAACGCCGCCCGCCGGATTTCACCAAGGTTGCGTGATATCCGGGACTGCGCTGAGGCTCGTCGGGCCGGAAACTCACGCCCATTCGATTAAAACCTTAACGGAACATTGGCATGTCGCGGGCAAGGTGGCGCTCGAAAGAATAGGCCCCCGACCCAGGCCCCCGACACCATGGCAATGTTTAAGAAATCGGTAAGTTCGCTCCTTCTGACCTTGATGGCCCTGCTGGCTGCGGGTGCGCTGGCCTCCACGGCGATCCAGATGGTTGGGGCGTTCGGCCGCTATAGCGACAGCCTCGAGACCGCGCGGCTTGCCGCGGCCGACAAGGCGATCTTCCATGGCGTGCTGGCGCTGCGCAACAATCGCGGCGATGCCCAGAGCGCGATCCTCGGCGAGGATGATCCGCGAGCAAAACTCGAGGCGGCGGAGAAGGCCGAGCAGGGCGGCTATGACGCCATCGGCGCCGCGCTCGCCACCGTCGATTTCGCCCGCCGCGACGAACTCGCTGGCACATTGAAGCAGGGCTGGAGCGCCGCCGCGCCGCAGTTCCAGCTGTTCTACGACGAGGCCAAGCGCCCGCGCGCGGAGCGCAAGATCGAGCGCACCAACTCCTGGTATGATGGCGTCACCAAGGTGATCGAAACGGCCAACCTCGCTTCCACCGCGGTGTCGAACCGCGCCTGGATGGACGACCCCTTCATCGCCCGCATGATCCAGGTCCGGCGCTTCGCCTGGCAGGTGCGCGATCGTTATGGTATCCATTGTTCGTCCCTTCGCTCCAACGTCAACGCCAGCAAGCCGCTCGACGACGCTCAGAAGCGGTCAGTGGCGCAATGGGATGGCACGATCGCCTCCGGTTGGGCGGGCATGGCCGAGTTGCTGGCCGCGCCCGGCGTGGCGGCGGAGCTGGTGACGGCAGCGGCGGACGCGAAGGCCAAGACCGACGGTGCCCTCAAGCAGATCGGCGACCTCACCAAGAATTTCGACGGCAGCGGTAAGCCCGCGATGCCCGCCGCGGAATGGAATACGCTGTGTCAGTCACCCTTTGCGTCCATCGTCGCGGTGGCGAACAAGGCGCTCGACCAGTCGATCGTCCGGGCGGAAACGGTGCAGGCCAAGGCGCTCACCAATCTCGTCGTGCAGTCGCTCGCGTTCCTGCTCGCGCTGGCCGTGACCCTGACCGGCGTGTACGTGGTGCGCAATCGCCTGATGCGCCCGGTGCGCGCCATCCTGGACGCGATCGCCAAGATCAGCGCCCGCGACTACGCGACGCCCGTCCCGCAATCCAGGTATCCCGACGAGTTTGGCACCATGGCGGCCGCACTCGAAAGCCTGCGCGAGAGCGCGGCGACCGCGGAACGCCTGGGCCAGGAGCGCGAATCGCAGCAGGCGCTCCAGCTCGCCCGCTCCGGCACCGTCGATGCGGCCTGCCGCAGTTTCGACGACACCGTGCAAGCCGTCATTCACAGCGTTGCGGCGTCGACCAAGGAGCTCGATGCCACCGCGACTGACGTCCGCTCACTGGTTTCGGAATCGAGCAGCCAGACCGCGGCGGTCTCCTCCTCCGCCGAGCAGGCCACCAACAATCTCGAGACCATCGCAGCGGCGACCGAAGAACTCTCGGCGTCCGTCGGCGAGATCTCCGCGCAGGTGCAGGCCAGCGCCCGCGAGGCCCGCGAAGCCGTGTCGCAGGCAGCGCAGACCAATGCGACGGTCGAAATCCTCGATCAGACCGCTGGCCGCATCGGCGAGGTCGTGAAGATGATCAACGCCATCGCAGGGCAGACCAATCTCCTGGCGTTGAACGCCACCATCGAAGCCGCGCGCGCGGGCGAGGCCGGCCGCGGCTTCGCCGTGGTCGCCGGCGAGGTCAAGAGCCTCGCTTCGCAGACGGCGACGGCGACGGAAGAAATCTCCCGCCAGGTCGCGGAGATCCAGGGCGCGACGGGCCAGGCGGTCGCGGCCATCCGCGCGATCGGCGGCGCGATCAGCGGCATCGACGAAAAGATGACGGCGATCGCGGCAGCGGTCGAACAGCAGCGTGCGGCCACCACCGAGATCTCCCGCAACTTCCAGCAGGCCGCGCAGGGAACCCGCGAGGTCACCGACACCATCGGCAGCGTCGCCAGGCTGAACCAGGAGACCGGCAATGCCGGTTCGGTCCTGTCGGTGTCCGTGACGAAAATGTCCGCCGACGCCGATCGTCTCCGCGTCGCGGTCGAGGGCTTTTTGGGCGCGGTGAGGACCGCATAGCTTCGACAATCTTCCGTCCTTACGTCGCGCGATCGGCATTGCCGCCGATGCGCGCGGCGGGTACATCTGTGGCGCTGTGCGAGCGTCGCGGCAGATGTAAGAGATATCAGGGATGGAGAGTTCGATGCCGGTCACGCCCCACCACAAGGCCCAGCGCCCCTATCGCGGCGTGTTCCCGGTCGCACCCACCATCTTCGACGAGCGCGGCGAACTCGACCTTGAGGGACAGCGTCGCTGCATCGATTTCATGATCGACGCAGGCTCGAACGGTCTGTGCATTCTCGCCAATTTCTCCGAGCAGTTCGTGCTCACGGATGCCGAGCGTGAGACCGTGATGCATGCGGTGCTGGAGCATGTCGCGGGCCGCGTTCCCGTGATCGTCACCACCACGCATTTCAGCTCGGCCGTCTGCGCCGCGCGCAGCCGGCAGGCCGAGGCGGCCGGTGCCGCCATGGTCATGGTGATGCCGCCCTATCACGGCGCCACCTTCCGCGTGCCCGAAAAAGGCGTCGTCGAATTCTTCAAGGTGCTGTCGGGCGCGATCAAGATTCCGATCATGATCCAGGATGCGCCTGTCGCCGGCACCCCCCTGTCGGTTGAGCTACTCGCGCGGCTGGCGCGCGATTTCGCCAACATCCGTTATTTCAAGATCGAGGTGCCGGGCGCGGCTGCAAAGCTGCGCAGCCTGATCGACGCCGGCGGCAGCGATATCGAGGGTCCCTGGGACGGCGAGGAAGCGATCACGCTGCTCGCCGATCTCGATGCCGGCGCCACCGGCGCGATGACCGGCGGCGGCTATCCCGACGGCATCCGCCAGATCGTCGATCCCTATTTCGCCGGCAAGCGTGAAGAGGCCAAAGCCGCCTACGAACGCTGGCTGCCGCTGATCAACTACGAAAACCGCCAATGCGGCCTGATCGCCTGCAAGGCGATGATGCAGGCCGGCGGCGTGATCAAGTCGGACACGGTGCGGCATCCGCTCCAGCCGTTGCACCCGGCGACGCGGGCCGGGCTGCTGGAGTTGGCCAAGGAGCGCGATGCGCTGGCGTTGAGGTGGGGGAAGTAGCGCAACGCTGTCGTCCCGGCGAAGGCCGGGACGACGCTGAGTGTGAGGTGCGCACCCCTGGCCTGATCCCGCCAGCTTCCATCTGGCTGAAGGCGTCGAATTAACGCGGTTCGGGCGGTTTCCCGCAGCCCGGCGATGACATATTGTACGCTCGCCAACCTGGCCCGCGGAGCAACTCAAGACATCGCGCAACAGCTCTTCATTATGCCGCTATTCCGAACCAGGTTGGTGCGAACCAACGAAACAGGGAGGCAGTGCCATGACGATGAGGCCGGATCCCACCTTTCACGCATCGCCCAAGCTTGCGATGGAAGCTCCTGCGGAGAACTTTGCCTACACGTTGCTGCTCAGTCCGGATTTCTCGAAACCGGATGCTCTCGCGGTGATCGACGCCAAGCCGGGATCGCCGACCTACAGCCAGATCGTCCACACCGTGACGATGCCCAACAAGGGCGATGAGTTTCATCACTTCGGCTGGAATGCCTGCTCCTCCGCCTTGTCGCCGCTCACTGGGCATGCCTTCATCGAGCGGCGCTATCTCATCATCCCCGGGCTGCGCTCGTCGCGGATTTACATCATCGATACCAAGCCCGATCCGACCAAAGCCAAAATCCACAAGATCATCGAGCCCGAGGAAGTCTTCAAAAAGACCGGCTATTCGCGGCCGCACACCATCCATTGCGGGCCGGACGGCGTCTATGTGAGCACGCTCGGCGGCGGCGGCAAGGACGGCACCAACGGGCCTCCAGGCGTCTTCATCATGGATTGCGAGACGTTCGAGGTCCTTGGACGATGGGAGATCGACCGCGGTCCGCAGACGCTGCACTATGATTTCTGGTGGAACCTGCCGCGCGACTACATGGTGACGAGCGAATGGGCATTGCCGCCGCAGTTCGAGAACGGGATCGTCCCGGAAGATCTGCTGGCGAACAAATATGGCCATCGTCTCCACTTCTGGGATCTCCGCGCCCGTCGCAACGTGCAGACCATCGACCTCGGCGCCAATCATCAGATGGCGCTGGAGGTACGGCCGGCGCACGATCCGGTTCGCGAATACGGCTTTGTAGGCGTTGTGGTCGACACCACGAATCTCGAAGCCTCGATCTGGACCTGGTGGCGCGAAGGCGGAAAATTCCATGCGGAGAAGACGGCGACGATCCCGCCCGAGCCTGCGCCAAAGGAGAAGCTCCCGCCGCTGCTTCAGGGCTTTGGCGCCGTGCCGCCGCTGGTGACCGACATCGACCTGTCGATGGATGATCGTTTTCTCTATGTCTCGTGCTGGGGCACGGGTGAAATGCGCCAGTACGACGTGAGTGATCCGCGAAAGCCGAAGCTTGCGGGCTCGGTTCACATCGGCGGCATCGCGCGCCGCACCCCCCATCCGAACGGCAAGGCATTTGCGGCCGGTCCGCAGATGGTCGAGATCAGCCGGGACGGCAGGCGGGTGTACTGGACCAATTCGCTCTATTCCACCTGGGATGACCAGTTCTATCCCGATGGCGTTCCGGGTTTGGAAGTCATGGCCAATGTCGGTCGCAATGGTGGCTTCGAGCTCGACAAGAACTACTTCGTGAGCTTCCCCGACGGATATCGTGCGCACCAGATCAGGCTGGAGGGCGGCGATTGTTCGACGGACTCCTTTTGCTACCCGTCGGCCTAGATTGGGCACACGCGAGCCTCGGCTGGCTGTGGCTCGCTCTTGTTGCGAGCGGTCTCTATCACGGGGTCAATCCGGGAATGGGCTGGCCGCTCGCCGTTTCGGCCGGGCTCATGGACAAGAGCCCGCGCGCGCTCTTTCGTGCGTTGTGGGCTCTGGCCGCCGGACATCTCCTGGCAACGCTTCTCGTGCTGCTGCCATTCGCGTTCCTGCTCGTGCTGGCCGAGTGGCAGCGTTCGATCCAGCTCGGCGCGAGCCTTTTCGTCATCGGCTTCGGCGTCTATCGGCTGGTCGAGCGGCGCCATCCGCGCGCGCTGGCACGAATTCCGCCGACGCAATTGGCGCTCTGGTCATTTGCCGTTGCCATTGCTCACGGCGCCGCCTTGATGCTCGTGCCGATCTATCTCGGGCTCTGCCAGGCCTTCGAACTCGATGCCGGCCATGAGGCCGCCGGCGCGCTGATGAAGGCGAGTCTCGGGATGGCGGTTCTGGTGTCTTTGGTGCACGTCGCTGCCATGGTCAGCGCCGGCGGATGTCTGGCGTGGCTGGTCTACCGCCATCTGGGATTGAGGTTCGTCTCGCGAAGCTGGTTCAATCTGGATGTAATCTGGGCCACCAGCCTCATTCTGGTTGGCGTTGTGGCCTTCGGCTTCAATCTCGCGAGCTGGCACTGACACTTACTGGGTCAAAGCCCACTCGCCGATGATGCGGAAGCGAGCCTTGGCGTGGTCCTGTTTGAACAGCGCGACGCGATCGATCGCAAGCGTCTTGAGGCCGAGCGCAGCAAACCTTCCCTGCAGCATTTCCAGAATCGGCCCGCGCCGCTCCACGTCGAGCCGGCCCGTCAACGTCATGTGGAAACGGAATTCCTCCATCACGTAAGGATAGCCCCAGCGGTCGAGATAGTGGCGCTGCCGTTCGCTCAGCTTCTCCGGCTTGCGCCGCGCACGGTCTTCCGCGCTCAGCGGCGCGCGGAAGGAGTCGAAGTCGCGCGCGCAATCGGCGGCGAGCTGCTGGAGTTCGCCGACCGGCTCCCCGGGAATGACGGCGATGAAGCCGCTGATGGAATCGACGACCGGGCGGATCACCGGAATTGCGCGTGCCCTGCCGGCGAATGTCGCGCAGGCCGCAACAAGCTCGACCTCGCGCCTGTCGGACGCCAGCGCCATCGGCGCCTTCAGCGTGGCGTGAAAGCCGTATTTGCGGGGATCGGCGGTGACATCACGCCAGTCCGGCGCGAGACGCGATGCGTCGGCGGGAAACGGCAGCTCGTTGCCGGTATAGGCATCGTAGCCGAGCAACTCCGCGCCGAAGCGGGTGAGCGCGCTGTCGCTGCCTGCGGCAAAATAGATCGCGTAGCGGGGGAAACTCGTCATCGTCCGAGCATAGCGGGTTTATGCCGCGGCGACAGCTTGGCGCGGGGTAGCTGGCATGCCAAGCAACCGCGTCGCCTCGGTGAGATGCACGAGCTTGCCGCCTGATATCACGGCGATCAGCCGCGGCCGCAGCGGCATGCTGTCGTCGACCAGCAGAATGTCCGCGCGCCGGCCTTCCGCGAGCACGCCGCGATCTGCAAGACCGGTCGCGCGCGCGGGCGCGGCGGAGACCAGATTCCAGGCCTCGGTCAGCGGCAGCACGCCATCGGCGGCGAGCCGGAACGCAGCGAGCAGCTGCGCGGGATAGTAGTAGTCCGAGGCCAGAACCGAGCAGAGCCCTTTGGCGATCATGTCGGATGCCCTGGTCCAGCCCGTGTGGCTGCCTCCGCGCACGACGTTCGGCGCGCCGTAGACGATGGCGTCACCGTGGCTTGCTGCCGCCCGCGCTGTCTCCTCGTTGATCGGAAACTCCGCAATCGCCACGCCCATGGCGCGAAAGCCTTCGCGCATCGCCGGCGTCGCATCATCGTGCGAGAGCATCCGCACGTCGGCGGCGCGGGCCGTCGCGGCCAGCCGTGACACGGAAGCCGGCACATCCGCGGCGCGGGACATTATGTGTCCGACCAGCCGGTCGAATTCCTCGCTCGACAGGCCGGTGCGCTCCACCATGCGATTGCGCTTGCGCGGCTTGGCCATGTCCCCAACCGTGCCGTCCATGTGGTCGTTGAAGGCGAACAGGTCGACGCGGCCCTCAGTGAGCCATTGGCTGATCTCGGTTTCGGCGTCGAGATTGTAGGTCTCGTGGCGCAGGTGAAAGCGGGTGTCGGCGGCGAATTGCGGGCGCTGCCGTTCGATCGCCTCCATCAGGCTGCGCGCATTGCCGGCGCTGCGCAGGCCCGGCTCCCACGAACAGGTCGTGGCGTGAAAAACCGTGGTGATGCCGTTGCTGATCGCCTGGCGGTCGCTGTCGGCGAGCGCGACGTCGATCGGGAAATCGACCCCGGCGCGCGGCATCATCTGTCGCTCGAAGGCATCGCCATGCAGATCGACGATGCCCGGCAGGACCAGCAGATCGCGCGCCTTGATCGCCAGCCGCGCCCGGCTGCGCGAGGCATTGATCTCTGCGATGTCCGTTCCGGACACGAGAAGCGACGTTTCGGCGAACTCGGAGCCGATCAGGGCCCGCCCGCCCTCGAGGAATATGTCTGTCACGCGACCGCGCTTCGTTTGCTGGCAGAAGAGGGTGCCCCTGCTTCGTATGCCGTGAGGAAATCCTCAATCCCGAGCTTGCGGAAATTGGGCAGGGCTTCACGCAACTTGTCGTGATCCCAGTCCCACCAAGCGAGCCTCGCAAGCCGCCCCGCAACCTCTTCCGAGAACCGCCGGCGCACGATGCGCGCCGGATTGCCGGCGACGATGGTGTAGGCCGGAACGTCCTTGGTGACGATGGCGCCGGCCGCGATCACCGCGCCGGTGCCGATGTTGCGGCCCGGCAGAACGATCGCGCCATGGCCGATCCAGACGTCATGGCCGATATGGACGTGATGCTGGCGCCGCCAGTCGAAGAATTCCGTGTCGTCGCTCTCGCCTTCGAAATAGGCGCTCGAACGATAGGTGAAGTGCGCCTGCGTGGCGCGTTGCATCGGGTGATTGCCCGGATTGATCCGTGTCATCGCCGCGATCGAGCAGAATTTTCCGATGGTGGTGTAGGTGATCTGGGCGTCGTTCACGACATAGGAGTAATCCCCCATCGTCACCTCGTGCAGCATCGTGCGCGCGCCGACCTCGGTGTAGGCCCCAAGCCTGGCGTCGTGCAGCTTCGCGGAGGGATCGACAGTCGGCTGGACCGAAAGAGCTTTGGCGGCCATGTTGAATCCGAACGAGAGGGCGGGCGTTTCTCTTCGAGCGGCTTGATGACAATGTCATGACGACGCCATGACAGGGGATGAACAGGAGATGAGGTGTGTAGGATCGCCGCACCGCAACGTCCGTGTCACACAAGTGTCAAGCGCCGGCGTTAGCGGTGGGTCCCAGCTACTCTGGAGCCCTGCATGCTGGTGGTTGAAGGTCTGACGTGTCGCTTCGGCGTGAAAGCCGCGGTGGACGACGCCTCGTTTCAAGTCTCTCCCGGCGGCTTCGTCGGCGTGATCGGACGCTCCGGCGCCGGCAAGTCGACCCTGCTGCGCACCATCAACCGTCTCGCGACCCCTGCACAGGGCCGCATCCTGTTCGACGGCCTCGACGTCACGGCGCTGCGCGGCAAGGAGCTGCGGCAGTGGCGGGCGCGCTCGGCGATGATCTTTCAGCAGTTCAATCTGGTGGGCCGGCTCGATGTGCTCACCAACGTCCTGATGGGACGGCTTGCGACGATGCCGGCCTGGCGCTCGCTGTCGCAGACCTGGCCCGAGCAGGACAGGGCGCTGGCGATGTCCGCGCTCGAACAGTTCGACATTGCCCCGCTCGCGGCCCAGCGCGCCGATCAGCTCTCCGGCGGCCAGCAGCAGCGCGTCGCGATTGCCCGCGCGCTGGTGCAGCAGCCCGACATCATCCTCGCCGACGAGCCGATCGCCTCGCTCGATCCGCGCAACACCAAGATCGTCATGGATGCGCTGCTGCGCATCAACAAGCACTTCGGCATCACGGTGCTCTGCAATCTGCATTCGCTCGACCTGGCGCGCAGCTATTGCGACCGCCTGATTGGCATGGCGCAGGGCCGCGTGGTGTTCGACGGCGCGCCGGCCGAGTTGACCGACCACGTGGCGCGCGAGCTCTACGATCTCGAAGCCGCCGAAGTCATGGGCGGCACGCCTGCACCGGTGCGACAGGGCATTCCGGCGCTTGGAACGGCGGCCGCCGCCTGAGCTGCGCCGCATCAGGACTTACCAATTTTGCGTCAACCGACCTCAACCAATGAAGAGGCTATCATGATTACTCGCAGATTGATTCTCGCCGGCGCCGCCGCGCTCGCGTTGACGACTTCGGCCTCCGCCGAAGACTGGAAAGCCAAATATCCCGAGCTGACCTTCGCGGTCATTCCGGCGGAAAACGCCTCGGGCGTGACCGAGCGCTGGGCGCCGTTCATGAGCTATCTCTCCAGGGAATTGGGCGTGAAAGTCACGCTGCGCATCGCCAACGACTACGCTGCCGTAATCGAAGGCCAGCGTGCCGGCAACATTCACATCGCGAGCTACGGCTCGGCCTCGTTCGCCCGCGCCCGCCTGACCGGCGTCAAGACCGACGCCTTCGCCAACGACATCAACTCCGACGGCTCCACCGGTTATTACTCGGTGTTCTTCGTCAAGGCGAGCAGCGCCTACAAGAGCATCGACCAGCTCAAGGGCAAGAACCTCGGCCTGGTCGACCCGAACTCGACCTCCGGCAACAACGTGCCGCGCTTCGAGCTCGACAAGATGGGCATCGCGGACGCCGACACCTATTTCAGCAAGGTCGTCTTCACCGGAAGCCACGAGAACGCGATCCTGGCGCTGGCGCAGGGCACGGTCGACGTCGCGGCCAACCAGTGGACCAGCGACAACGACTCGACATTAGCGCAGATGCTGACCAAGGGCATGCTGAAGAATGCCGATGGCTCGGCGATGAAGAAGGATGATTTCCGCATCATCCACAAGTCGGCGCCGATCATCAACGGCCCCTATGCCTACAATTCTGACCTGCCGGAAGAGGCCAAGGCCGCCATCGCCAAGGCGTTCTTCGACGCGCCGGCCAAGGACAAGGCTGCGTTCCATCGCCTCCAGGACGGCCAGAAGAAGGGTTTTCATCCCGCGACCACCAAGGATTGGGATGGCACGATCGAGCTGATCAAGTTCGTCGATGCGCTGCGTAAGAAGAAGGCGTCCTGAGTTTCGGGACGATGCCACTGGAGCCGGGTCGATGGACCCGGCTCTTTCTCTTTGATTGACCATTTTCCTGGCCAAGATGACCGTCGCGGTTTCGATCCTCCCCGAGCAACAGCTCGCCGTGCTCAACGCCGCCTATCGCCAGGCGGTGGCGCGCAAGCGGCTCCGAATCCTGTCTGGAGCCGTGATCTTCGCCGCAGCACTGTGTCTGGCCGCGATCGGCGCTGAAGTGAATCTGCGCACGCTGTTCGCCCACTTTGGCAACTTCATCAGCTATTTCGACCGCATCCTCACACTCGACACCGGCCAGCGGGTCTGGACCGATGTCGGCGAGTGGCTGTGGGGCTGGCGCAAATGGCTGAGGATGCTGGGCGAGACTTTGCTGATCTCCTATGTCGGCACGCTGATCGGCGCGACTTTTGCGTTTTGCCTGAACTTCTTTGCGGCTGAAAACACCTCGCCCGCGCCGTGGTTGCGCTTCGTCGTGCGGCGCCTGCTCGAATTCGCCCGCACGGTCCCCGGCATCGTGTTTGCCCTGATCTTCGTGATCGCCTTCGGGCTGGGGCCGATGGCGGGCGTGCTGGCGATCGCGATTCACTCCACCGGCGCGCTTGGAAAGCTGTTCTCGGAGATCGTCGAGAACGCCGACATGAAACCGGTCGAAGGCGTCCGCTCGACCGGCGCGAGCTGGCTGTCCTGCATGCGCTTCGCCATCCTGCCGCAGGTCACGGCGGGCTATGCCAGCTACGCGCTGCTGCGTTTCGAGATCAACGTCCGCGAGGCCTCCGTGATGGGCTTCGTCGGTGCCGGCGGCATCGGCCAGGAGCTCGTCGTCGCCATCCGCAAGTTCTACTACTCGGACGTCAGCGCCATCCTGCTCACCATCATCGTCACGGTTTTCATTATCGACATCAGCACCGGCTGGCTGCGCGGCCGCCTGTTCGGCAAGGAGGCGCGGACGTGACGGGGCCGCAGGACATTGACACATCAGCGCTTCGCGCGCGCTACCCTGATGTGTTCGACCGGCCGGCTTCGGCGCGGCTCCCGATGCCGGCGATGATCGTCGCGGCGCTCGCGGTTCTGATTTATGGCCTCATCGATCTCGACTTCTCGCCGTCGCGGTTGTTCGCGGGGCTCAGCCAGCTCGGTTGGATCAGCCTGATGATGATCCCGCCGGATCCCGGCTCGTCGCTGCCGGTCTATCTGAAGGCGCTGGGCGAGACGCTGTCGATTGCGCTGCTCGGCACGACGCTGGCCGCGGTCTTCGCGCTGCCGGTCAGTCTTCTTGCCGCGCGCAATGTGGTGCCGTCGAGGATTTTGCGGTTTCCGGTGCGGCGCTTCCTGGATTCAATCCGCGGAGTCGACACGCTGATCTGGGCGCTGGTGTGGATCAACGTGGTCGGGCTCGGCCCGTTTGCCGGCGTGCTCGCTATTGCCGTGTCGGATTTCGGCGCGTTTGGAAAACTGTTCTCGGAGGCGATCGAGGGCGCCGACCAGAAGCAGGTCGAGGGCATCCGCGCCTCCGGCGGTAGCGCGCTGCACGAGATTCGCTTCGGCCTGCTGCCGCAGGTCCTGCCCGTGATTGCCGGGCAGGTGCTCTATTTCATCGAGTCGAATACGCGCTCGGCCACCATCATCGGCATCGTCGGCGCCGGCGGCATCGGCCTCCAGCTCGCCGAGCAGATCCGCGTGCTGGAATGGCAGAAGGTGTCGTTCCTGATCCTGATGATCCTGGTCGCAGTCGCCGCGATCGATTTCGTTTCGGGCAAATTGCGTTTTGCGATTATCGGGCGGCGGGCGGTGGCGTAACCTTCTTCCTTCTCCCCTTGTGGGAGAAGGTGGCGCGAAGCGCCGGATGAGGGGTCTGCATCCTCAATTCAGATCAGTGCGCGGAGGCAACCCCTCACCCGTCTCGCCGCTAGCGCGGCGAGCCACCCTCTCCCGCAAGGGGAGAGGGGCAGAGGGCAGCCAGTTCACCCGTTCTCCACCAGAAATTCCACCCGCTCCGCCGCAAAGCGCGAATGCTTGGTGACCAGCGGCTTGCCGTCGAGATCGTGATCGGTGGCGTCGACCACCAGGATCGGCCGTCCCAGCGCCAGATCGAGCCGTGCGGCGTCGGTTGCGTCGACGATACCGGCGGTGATCCGGGTCGCGCCGCGGCGATAGTCCCGGACGCCGTAATGCTCGAGCAATTTCGTCATCGAGCGGGTCGCGGCAAAGACGTCGCCCGCAGCGGGGAATAGCTGTGCCGATAGCCACGTCGTGGAGACACAGATCGGCGTGCGGTCGGCGAGGCGCATCGCCTCGATCCGGACCAGCGGTGCGCCGGTCTTGAGGCCAAGCTCCCGCGCGAGTTCGCGGGTCGCAACGTCAGCGGACGCCTCGATCAGCCGGCCATGCGGTTCGCGGCCGTCCGCGCCGACGATCTCGGAGAAACGGGTCCGCGAGCGCAGTGGATAAGCGAGCTTCTGCGCCTCGACATAGGTTCCGCTGCCGCGTTCTGCCCGCACGATGCCGCGCTCGGCAAGCGCGGCCAGCGCGCGTCGCACGGTGTGGCGGTTGACGCGATAGGTTTCGGCGATCTCCACCTCGCCCGGCAGCTTGTCGCCCGCCGCAAAGCGGCCGTCGGCGATGCCGCGCTCGATGCCGTCGGCAACGAGGCGCCACAACGCGACGCCGGAGGAGGCTGTGTCCTGCATGCTCATGTGGCCGGGAAGCTACTCCAGAAATCACGCCTTTGTCACGAAACAGTCATGGCGCTCCCGTATCAAGTTGTCTAGTATCATAGACAACTTGGATTCGGCAAGTTCTGCAGAGAAGTCGGTGGATGCGGTGACCCAGCACAATAATCAGCAAGCCCAGCGCAAGGCCGCAATGTCCGTGCTGGCGCACGCGGAGGCGGGCGAGATCGCCGCTCGCCTCCACGCTCTCGCTTTGCCGGCGCATCAGGATCTGCGCGCGCCGGAAAACGGCCTCGTCATGCTGCGCGGCCGGGTCGGCGGCGATGGTGCGCCGTTCAACCTCGGTGAAGCCACGGTGTCGCGCGCCGCGGTGCGGCTTGCGAGCGGCGAGGTCGGTTTCGGCTACACGCTCGGCCGCGACGGCGAGAAGGCGCGGCTGATCGCGCTGTGCGATGCCCTGGTGCAGTCCAGCGATTTCGGCGCCGCGGTGGAGCGGGACATTATCGCGCCGTTGCGTGAGCAGCTGATGGTCAGGCGCAAGCAGGTGGCGGCCCAGACCGCCGCGACGAAGGTTGATTTCTACACCATGGTGCGCGGTGAGGGGTGAGATCATGACCACGATTGCGGAACTGCCGCCGGGGTTCGCCGATAAGGTCTTGTCGGCGCAATCGACCTTTCGCTCGGTCATGGACGCGATGGCGCGGCCGGGATCGGTGCAGCGCATCGTGCCGACATCAGGAGCGCCTCGTGTGATGATGCGCGGGACGGCCGCGATCGCGCTGACGCTGTTCGATCACGACACGCCGCTCTGGCTCGATGCGCGCATGCATGAGACTTCCGACGTCGTGAAATGGCTGAAATTCCATACTGGTGCGCCGGTGGTGCAGGATTCTTCCATCGCCAGCTTCGCGCTGATCAGCGACGGCGGGGCGCTGCCTTCGCTGGAGCGCTTCGCGCTCGGCACCAGCGAATATCCGGATCGGTCGACCACGTTGATCCTGCAGGTCGAGAGTCTCGATTCGGGACGCAGCTTCGAGCTGCGCGGGCCCGGCATCGACGGCGTCGCCACGCTCCAGGCGTCGATCAAGCCGTTCGACGTGTTCGAGCGACTTCGTATTAACGAGGCGCTGTTTCCGCGCGGTATCGATGTGGTGCTGGTCGCCGATGACGCCATGGTTGCGATCCCGCGCACCACGCGTATCGTGAGCAGGGGAAGCTAAGCATGTATGTCGCAGTCAAAGGCGGCGAACGCGCCATCGAGAACGCCCATCGCCTGCTCGCCAGTGCGCGGCGTGGCGACCAAAGCGTTCCGGAAATCTCGCTCGACCAGATCTCCGAGCAGCTTGGTCTCGCCGTGGACCGCGTCATGAGCGAAGGCTCGCTCTATGACCGCGAGCTCGCGGCGCTCGCCATCAAGCAGGCGCGCGGCGATCTGATCGAGGCGATCTTCCTGGTCCGCGCCTTCCGCGCGACGCTGCCCCGCTTCGGCGCCAGCGAGCCGGTCGAGACCGGCGCGATGCGGATACGGCGGCGGGTGTCCTCGACCTTCAAGGACATTCCCGGCGGCCAGATCCTCGGCCCGACCTTCGACTATACCCACCGCCTGCTCGATCCCTCGCTCGCCGAGGGCTTTGTGCCGGAGACACCGGCGACGGCCGAAGCATCGTCTGCGCCAACCCCGCGGGTGACCGACATCCTCGGCCGCGACGGGCTGATCGAATCCTCGCCTCAGGCTAAGGACGGCGCCAGCGTCGGCGATCTCACTCGCGAGCCGCTCAATTTTCCCGCCGATCGTGACCTGCGCCTGCAAAATCTCGCGCGTGGCGACGAAGGTTTTCTGCTGGCGATGGGCTATTCCACCCAGCGCGGCTACGGCCGCAACCATCCCTTCGCCGGCGAGATTCGCTTCGGTGAGGTCGAGGTTGAATTCTCCGCGGAAGACGTCGGCTTCGCCGTGCCGCTCGGCTCGATCGAGCTCACCGAGTGTCAGATGGTCAATCAGTTCAAGGGCTCCGCGACGGAGGCGCCGTGCTTCACCCGCGGCTATGGCCTCGCCTTCGGCCAGAGCGAGCGCAAGACGATGTCGATGGCGCTGGTCGACCGCGCGTTGCGTGCGCGCGAGCTCGGCGAAGAGGCACTCGCCCCCGCGCAAGACGAAGAATTCGTGATGTCGCATTCGGACAACGTCCAGGCTACCGGCTTCGTCGAGCATCTGAAGCTACCGCATTATGTCGACTTCCAGTCTGAGCTCGGCCTGTTGCGCAAGCTGCGGAAGGAATTCACTGAGGCCAATGCGCCCGATGCCATGAAGGAGGCCGCGGAATGAACGCGCCCGCCTACAATTTCGCTTATCTCGACGAACAGACCAAGCGGATGATCCGCCGCGCGATCCTCAAGGCGATCGCGATCCCCGGCTATCAGGTGCCGTTCGCCAGCCGTGAAATGCCGATGCCCTATGGCTGGGGCACCGGCGGCGTGCAGGTGACGGCCGCGATCCTCGGGCCCGAGGACGTGCTGAAGGTGATCGACCAGGGCTCCGACGACACCACCAATGCGATCTCGATCAGGAAGTTCTTTGCCAAGACCGCCGGCGTCGCCACGACGACGGCGACGATCGATGCGACCGTGATCCAGACCCGCCACCGCATTCCGGAGACGTCGCTACACGCAAATCAGGTGCTGGTCTACCAGGTGCCGATCCCGGAGCCGCTGCGCTTCCTCGAGGCGCGCGAGACGGAGACGCGGCGCATGCACGCGCTCGCCGAATACGGCCTGATGCATGTGAAGCTCTACGAGGACATCGCCCGCTTCGGCCACATCGCGACGGCTTACGCCTATCCGGTGAAGATCAATGCGCGCTACGTGATGGACCCGTCGCCGACGCCCAAATTCGACAATCCCAAGATGGACAATTGCCCGGCGCTGCAACTGTTCGGCGCCGGCCGCGAGAAGCGCATCTATGCGATCCCGCCCTATACGCAAGTTGTGTCGCTCGACTTCGAGGACCATCCCTTCGAGCCGTACCGCTTCAACGCGCCGTGCGCGTTGTGCGCCGCTGAAAATTCCTACCTCGACGAGATCGTGACCGACGACAAGGGCGGGCGCATGTTCGTCTGCTCCGACACCGATTATTGCGAGGGACGTCAGGCCGCCGGCCATCACGGCAGCCTCAGCGCCGCGCCGTACAAGGACAAGGCGCAGGAGGCATCGAATGGCTGATCAAGACATGCTCGAGAACGACGAGCCGCTGCTGGTCGCAAAATCCCTCAGTAAGTCCTATGGCCGGATCGCGGCGTGCCGCGACGTGTCCTTTGCGCTCTACCCCGGCGAGGTGCTGGCGATCGTCGGCGAATCCGGCTCGGGCAAATCGACGCTGCTGCAGCTGCTGTCGGGTCAGCTCGCGGCCAGCGGCGGTGAGGTGTCCTACCGGATGCGCGATGGCGTCACCCGCGATCTCACCACGCTGGGCGAGGCCGAGCGGCGCTTCCTGTTTCGTACCGATTGGGGCTTCGTTCATCAGGATCCCGCGCAGGGGCTGCGCATGACCGTCTCGGCCGGCGCCAATGTCGGCGAGCGGCTGATGGCGGTGGGGTGGAATCACTACGGCCGCATCCGCGATACCGCGTCGGACTGGCTGACTCGCGTCGAGATCGACATCGCGCGCATCGACGATGCGCCGCGGACCTATTCCGGCGGCATGCGCCAGCGGCTCCAGATCGCCCGCAACCTCGTCACCGAGCCGCGGCTGGTGTTCATGGACGAGCCGACCGGCGGCCTCGATGTTTCCGTGCAAGCCCGTCTGCTCGACCTCGTGCGCAGCCTGGTCGCGGAGCTGCATCTCGCGGTCATCATCGTCACCCATGATCTCGCGGTCGCGCGCCTGCTGTCGCATCGGGTCATGGTCATGAAGGGCGGCCGAGTCATCGAGACCGGCCTCACCGATCAGGTGCTCGACGACCCCCGCGAGCCCTATACCCAGCTGCTCGTCTCCTCGATCCTGCCGCCATGAGCCTTCCAACGTAATGAGCCTTGCAAGAAGAGTTCTCCAATGACCGCCATGATCGACATCGCCGACGCCAACAAGACCTTCACGATGCACCTGCAAGGTGGCATCGAGCTGCCCGTGGTGCGCGGCGTGACCTTTCACGTCAATCCCGGCGAATGCGTCGTGCTGTCGGGGCCATCAGGCGCCGGAAAATCGTCGATCCTGAAGATGATCTTCGGCAATTATCGTTGCGATTCCGGCCGGATCGGCATCCACCATCGCGGCGCGCTGGTCGATCTCGCCACCGCCGAGCCGCGGCAGGTTCTCAACATCCGCCGCGCGACCATTGGCTATGTCAGCCAGTTCTTGCGCGCGGTGCCGCGCGTCGCGACCCTCGACGTGGTCGCCGAGCCGCTGATCGTCAACGGCCTGGCGCGCGCGGAGGCGCAAGCCCGTGCTGGCGAACTGTTGCATCGCCTCAACATCCCCGAGCGGCTCTGGCAGCTTCCGCCCGCGACCTTTTCCGGCGGCGAGCAGCAGCGCGTCAACATCGCGCGCGGCTTCATCTCGGATCTGCCGATCCTGCTGCTCGACGAGCCGACCGCGTCGCTCGACGCCGCCAACCGCGCCGTCGTGGTCGGGCTGGTAGCCGAAAAGAAGCGCCAGGGCGTCGCCATGGTCGCCATTGTCCATGACGACGAAATCCGTCATCAGATTGCCGACCGCACCGTCGACGTCACCAGCTTCGCCGCCGCGGCCTGAAGGAAATGGACATGAACGCCAAGAAGGACATCGTGATCGCCAACGCCAGGATCGTGCTGGCGGAACGGGTGATCGAGCAGGGCTGGCTTGCCCTCGCCGATGGACGCATTGCCGAGATCGGCGAGGGCAGGGCGCCCGCGGGGGCAGAGGATGCCGGCGGCGATCTGATCATGCCCGGCTTGATCGAGCTCCACACCGATCACCTCGAGGCGCATTACGTGCCGCGACCAAAAGTGTTCTGGAATCCAGTCGCCGCCGTCGTCTCCTATGACGGCCAGCTCGCGACATCAGGCATCACGACGGTGTTCGACTCGCTCCGGGTCTGGCGCGAGGATGGCGCCGAGGAAGTCGACGGCCGCGCCGGCACGCTTGCCGCCGCAATCACGACCGCTCGCGATGCTGACCTGCTCCGCGCCGATCACTTCCTGCATCTGCGCTGCGAAATCCCGATGCCGAGCGTGGTCGAGGAGGCCAGGGAGCTGATCGACCGTCCCGACGTGCGGCTGATGTCGGTGATGGACCACACCCCCGGCCAGCGCCAGTTCCGGGACGAAGGCAAGCTGCGCGACTATTATCGCGGTAAGGGCGGCGGCAAGACCGACGCCGAGCTCGACGAGCTGTTCGCGAAGCGCTTCGAATATCAGAAGGCCTATGCCGCGACCAACATGCGCGAGATCGTGGCGCTGGCCCACAAGTACAAGATCCCGCTGGCGAGCCATGACGACACCACTGAGGAGAACGTCGTGGACGCCGTGCGCGATGGCGTTTCGGTGGCGGAATTTCCGACCACGCTGGAGGCCGCGCGCGGCCTGCACGAGGCCGGCATCGACATCCTGATGGGCGCGCCGAACGTCGTGCGCGGCGGCTCGCATTCCGGCAATATCGCCGCGGTCGATCTCGCCCGCGAGGGCCTGCTCGACATCCTGTCGTCGGACTACATCCCCTCGAGCCTTCTGATGGCCGCGCTGCACTTGCCCGAGCACGTGCCCGCCATCACTCTTCCGGCGGCGATCCGCACCGTGACGAAGGCGCCCGCGGAGGCAGTCGGCCTGTCCGACCGCGGCGAGATCGCGATCGGCAAGCGTGCCGATCTGATCCGCGTGCATGTCGCGGGCCGCGTCCCCGCGGTCCGCAGCGTCTGGCGCGAAGGAAGCCGTGTCGCATGAGCGAGGCCGTCACCGTGGCGGGAAAGACAACGGGTGCGATCGGGCCCGGGCGGCTCGTGCTCGTGGTCGGTCCCAGCGGTGCCGGCAAGGACACGCTGCTGCGGCTGGCGCGGGCAGCCTGCATCGAGGATCACGACATCGTCTTCCCGCGCCGTGTCGTGACGCGGGAATCCTCGGCCGACGAAGACAATATTGCGGTGAGCCCTGACGAATTCCGTCGCGCGCGCGAGCATGGCGAATTCGCCGTGCATTGGGAGGCGCATGGGCATTGTTACGCGCTGCCGCTCGACCTCAACGACGATATTCGTGCCGGACGCGCCGTCGTGGCCAATGTTTCGCGCACGGTGATCGGCGTGCTGCGCCAGACCTATGCAAACGTCGTGGTGGTCGCGATCACGGCGCCTCCGGATGTGCTGGCGCAGCGGCTTGCCGCTCGCGCCCGGCACAGCGACGGCAATATCGCGGAACGGCTGACGCGCAGCGTCGACGACGCATCGACTCAGGCCGACGTCACCATCCTCAACGCCGGCAGCGCTGAGTATCACGGCCGCCAGCTTCTGCGCGTGATCAGGAACCAGGGCTGGCACGAATAGCCCGCACAACAAGGAGACTGGAATGTCGGTGATCGAAACGGTCGAGCAGCTGGAGGCCATCTACGGCGTCACCAACGACGCATCGATCGTGAAAGTCGCCGACCACGTCACCCCGCTCTATCGCGTCTTCATCGAAAAGGCGCCGTTCGCCGCGCTCGCTACCATCGGACCCGAGGGGATCGACTGCTCGCCGCGCGGCGATCTCTCCGGCTTCGTCCGCATTCATGACCCGAAGACGCTGATGCTGCCGGATCGCCGCGGCAACAACCGGGTCGATTCCTTGCGCAACATCGTGCGCGATCCCAGGGTATCGCTGATGTTCCTGATCCCCGGCTCCGGAAATGCGGTTCGGGCCAATGGCCGGGCGCATCTGTCCATCGATTCCGAATTGCTGGCCTCGTTCAAGGTCGACGGCAAGGCGCCGCGCAGCGTCATGGTGATGACGGTCGACGAAATTTACTTCCAGTGCGCCCGCGCCATCGTCCGCTCCGATCTCTGGAATCCCGACAAGCGCATCGACCCCAAGACGCTGCCGACGCCCGGCCAGATCCTCGCCGAGATGAGCGAGAACAAGGTCGGCGGCGCGGAGTATGATCGCGCCTGGCCGGAGCGTGCGGCCGCGACGATGTGGTGAGTTCGTTCTTCCCCTCTCCCCTTGCGGGAGAGGGTGGCTCGCCGCGTAGCGGCGAGACGGGTGAGGTCTCTCTCCGCGTGCGACTCTCTTGAGGATTCGCGGAGGCAAACCCCTCATCCGGCGCTTCGCGCCACCTTCTCCCGCAAGGGGAGAAGGAAGAACTCATCGCGAGATGAATTCGTTTGTCGGCGCTCGCACCCGGAGACGCGCCCCTGCGCGCTCATCGCAATTATGGATAGACATTTCATTGACCGTTCGCGCTAAACGCTCGATATTCGACGCATCGACACTGCTCCTTCGAGCCGAAGCCGCGATATGAGAACCGATCACCCGCGCAGTAACAATGACATGCATGCGTGCATGACGCGCCGCTGTTTCTCGGCGGCCACCGGCGCATGTTGTTGTTGCTGACCGCCGCCTCCTAGCAGCACCTCACCCAGCAAATCCCAAGAATCCAAAGACAGGAACGCCGAGACCCGGCGGACGAGCAGTCATGTCCCGAACTCAATCGAATGCCTACGTCATCGAGATCCACGACCGCGCCGCCGGCATCGTCACGAGGGATACGCGCGGCTTCCGCTTCTTCTCCTCCGAGCGTCTGTTCGACAGCCTCGAAGGCCGCCAGTTCCGCTCGGCGCGCGAGGCGGAGCGCGCCGCCCGTGCGGTATTCTCCGAGCGGGGCCGGCGCGCGAACTGATCAGCTCCGGCGGCGCGCCCTGGTGCGTGCCGCCTTCTTTGCGGCGCTGGAGCGGGCCTTGGCGCCCTTGGTGCGGCTCGCCTTGCGCGCGGCGGCTGAACGCGACGCGGCCGTTCGCCGGCTCGCGGCACGTTTGCCCTGCTTCGACAGTGCACTGCGCGAGGCGGTCGAGCGCGGCTCCTTCTTCAAAACCTTTTCGACTGCTTGCGACACGCGCGGCCGGCGCTTCGGGGTGCGCTTGCCCTGACCGACCTCGTAGGCATATTTGGCGCTGCGTCGCGTCGATTTCTTGACGCTTTCCTTGCGCGGTGGCGGCAGATCGATGCCGGCGCGGCGCGCTTCGGAGAGACCGATGGCAATGGCCTGCTTCGTCGAGCGGGCGCCATGCTTGCCCTTGCGGATCTTGTCGATCTGGTCCTTGACGAATTCGCCGGCCTGCGTGCTTGCCGATTTACCGGCACGCTTGTCTTGCCTGGCTTTGCGAATGACTTCCTGTCTTGGCATGGGTCCTGTTCCCTCGATCTTCACAGGGATATCTGACCGCAACGCGCAAGATGGATGATTGATCCTGTCAGTTCCGGAGCGCAGCCAACAACTCATCCGGGCGTTCGGCCATGATCATGTGGCCCGCGCCGGGCACCACGACGGTCTTCGCATGCGGGATCGCGGCGGCAAGTGCCTTGCCGGCCTTCACCGGCGTCATCATGTCCCGTTCGCCGAGGATGAGCGTCGTGGGCACCTTCACGCTTGCGGCTGCTTGCAGCGCATTCGCGTAAGCATTGCAGGCCGACAAATCCCGGAACAGCACGCCCGGCTCGCAGTGTTTCAATACGGCCTGCGCCCCGCCATGCATCCACAGGCCCGGTGCGAGGCTGCCACCGAGCTCGGCGTTGAAGCCGAGGCCCCAGATCGAGACCATGTCGTTTGCATCCTGCGAATTGGCTTCGGCCGCCTTCAGCAGATCCGGGCCGACCGTCATGGTCGCGGCCGTGCCGATCAGGCTGAGCGCGGAAACCTTGTCGGGGTGACGTGCGGCCGTCTCCAGCGAGATCAGCGAGCCCATGGAATGGCCGATCAGATGCGCTTTCGTCACTCCGGCCGCATTGAGCAGGGCCGCCGTCCAGTCGGCCATCTCGGCGATGCTGCCGAGCGAAGGTCCGGGCGAGCGGCCGTGGCCGGGCAGATCCGGCGCCAGCACGCCAAAGCCATGATGGGCGAACCAGCGCGTGTGCAGCGCCCAGGTCGAATGATCGAAGCCGGCGCCGTGGAGGAAGGCGACCGCGGGCAGGGATCTGTCGAAGTCGCGGCCGCCGGTTGCGACCAGCACCTCGGCGCCGTTGACGGAGAGCTTCATGGTGTCAGACCTTTTGCGAGATGCGCAGCGCTTGGGTGAGATCGTCGACGATGTCGCTTGCGGTCTCGATGCCGACCGAGAGTCGCACCAGCTCCTCGCCGATGCCGGAGGCCTTGAGCTGCTCGGCGTCCATCTGCTGGTGTGTGGTCGAGGCGGGGTGGATCACCAGCGTCTTGGCGTCGCCGACATTGGCGAGATGGCTGATCATGCGCAGCGATTCGATGAACTTGCGGCCGGCGGGCCGCCCGCCCTTGATGCCGAAGGAGACGATCGAGCCGGCGCCGCGCGGCAGCAATTGTTTTGCGAGCTGGTAGTCCGCATGATCTTCCAGCGAGGGATGCAGCACCCAATCCACGGCCTTGTTGGACTTCAGTGCTTCCAGCACGAGCTGGGTGTTTTGCATATGGCGGTCCATGCGCACCCCGAGCGTCTCGACGCCCTGCAACAGCTGGAACGCGTTGGTCGGGGATAGACAAGCGCCGAAATCGCGCAGGCCTTCGGTACGCGCGCGCATGATGAAGGCGGCGGTGCCGAACTGCTCGTCGAAGACGATGCCGTGATAGCCGCCATAGGGCTCGGTCAGCACGCCGAATTTTCCGGATGAGCGCCAGTCAAAACGACCGCCGTCGACGATGGCGCCGCCGATCGCGATGCCGTGGCCGCCGATCCATTTGGTCGCCGAATGCATGACGATGTCGGCGCCGAGCTCGATCGGACGGCTGAGATAGGGCGTGGCAAAGGTGTTGTCGATCAGCAGCGGAATCTTCGCGTCATGCGCGATCGAAGCGACTTTCGGAATGTCCAGCACCTCGAGCCCGGGATTGCCGATGGTCTCGCCGATCATCAGCTTCGTGTTCGGCTTGATCGCCGCGCGGAACGCGTCGAGATCGCGCGGCTTGACGAACGTTGTGGTGATGCCGAAGCGCGGCAGCGTGTGCGCCAGCAAATTGATGGTGCCGCCATAGAGCGAGCTCGATGCCACGATATGGTCGCCGGCGTTCAGAAGCGTGGCGATGGCCAGATGCAGCGCCGCCATGCCGCTCGCGGTGCAGATCGCGCCGACGCCGCCTTCCAGCGCCGCAAGCCGTTCTTCCAGCACGCCGGTGGTCGGATTGGAGATGCGCGTATAGATGTGGCCGGCGCGTTCGAGATTGAACAGCGCGGCGGCGTGATCGGAATCCTGGAACACGTAGGACGTGGTCTGGTAGATCGGCACCGCGCGGGCGCCGGTCGCGGGATCCGGATGCTGGCCCGCATGCAGGCTCAGGGTCTCGAAGGCAGGCGGTTTTGGCGCGGGCATGCGGGGCCTCGTTGCTCGGTCGGCGGAGGCGGCTCTTGTGCCATAAAATGGCGCGCTGCGTCAGCCCATTGACAGCGTTGTCTAACCCCGGATCGCCTGCTCGATGATCCGCGCCTCCCGCAGCAGGATCTCCGCGACCTCCTGTTCGCGTCGTGGGCCGAGCCTGGTGCGAACGGCGGAGACGGTCATCGCGGCAGCGGGACGGCCGTCCGGGGTCTCGATCCAGGTCGAGATCGACTTCGTACCCTGCACGAGACCAATTTCCCTCATGCCGTATCCCAGCCGTCTTGCGGCGGTGACCTGGCCCAGCACCGTCGCAACATCGGTCCGGTAGGCCTCCAGTCTCTTCTCGTTGGCTGCGACGATTTTTCGCGCGTCCTGCGCCGGCATCGCGGCGAGGATGGCGACGCCTGCGCTGGAGACGCCGAGCGGTCGGCGCGCGCCGACCTCGATCGACAGCACCTGGATCGGATAGACGCCAATCCGGCGATCAACGCACAGCGTGTCGTTGCCGGTCCGCACCGTCAGGAACAGCGTGTCGCCGATCTCGGCCGAGGCGCGTTGCAGCGACGGATTTGCCGCGATCAGCAGCCGCGACGGCCGAGGCCGTGCGAGCGCGAGCTCCGGCACCTGGTTGCCGATCGCGTAGCGGCCGGTCCGGTCATGCCGTTCGACGATGCCTTCCTCGATCAGCACGTGGACGATGCGGTGCACGGTCGGGCGGGTGAGGCCGGTCGCCCGCACCACCTCGGCCAGCAGCACGCCGTCTTCGCGGCCTGCGGCAAGGATGCGCAGCACCGCGAGCGCGCGCCGGATCGCCTGCGCGCCCTGTCGCGGTCCCGTGATGCGGCGGGTGGATTTCGCGGAAGTCGTCTTGTCCATAATATGGACGAGAACGCCACAATTCACTCGACAGGTAAAGCGCCCATCTGGAGATTGCGCTCCGAATCGACATGCCGTGTACGACGTCAGGCAAATCGACGTAAAATTGGAAGCGCCGCCGGGAGGTTAACATGCGATTAATCTGGATTGCCCTAGCTGCCGCAGCGGCGATGTTGACGGGACCGGCGTCGGGCCAGCAATGGCCGGCGCGCAACGTCAAGCTGATCGTGCCCTATCCGGCCGGCGGCAATGTCGATAGCGCCGCGCGCATCATCGCGGACAAGCTCCAGGAAAAGCTCGGCCAGCCCTTCATCATCGAGAACAAGGCGGGCGCCGGCGGCATGATCGCGGGCGAGGCGTTCGCGAAATCCGCGCCCGACGGCTACACGCTGTTCGTCGGCGCCAACGGCCCGGTGCTGTTCGCGACCGAAATCAACAAGCGCGACGCCTACAATTGGAAGAAGGACTTCCTGCCGATCACGACGATCTCGATGACGTCGTTGGTGCTCGAGGTGCATCCGTCGGTGCAGGCGACCACCTTCAAGGAATTCATCGACCTCGCCAAGCGCGAGCCGGGCAAGCTGACGATGGCCTCGCCCGGCCCCGGCACCACCAATCATCTGCTCAGCGAGCTGATGCAGTCCAGCCTCGACCTGCAATGGGTCACCGCGCATTATCGCGGCAATGCGCCTGCCGTCAACGATCTCTTGGGCGGGCAGGTGCAGTTCGCGTTCGACCAGCTCACGGTCAGCCTGCAGCACATCAAGGCCGGTCTGTTCCGGGCGCTGGCCGTCACCAGCCCGCACCGCCTGAAGTCGCTGCCCGACGTGCCGACCTTCGCCGAGCTTGGTTACAAGGATTTTGACGGCCAGACCTTCACCGGCCTGTTCGCACCGGCAGGCACGCCGGCGCCCGTGATCGACAAGCTGCACGAGGCACTGACCGCGATCCTGAAGGACCCCGCCGTGGTCGACAAGTTCGAGAAGCTCGGCGGTGAAGCCGTCGCGATGACGCCCGACGAATTCAAGGCCTATCTCGCGCGCGAGGACGCCAAATGGATTCCGATCGTGCGCAAGGCCAACATCAAGGCGGATTGATCGATGCGGATCGACCCCAGCGAGCTCGGCGCCGAGCGCATCTACCGGCTGATGACCGGCATCGTGGTGCCGCGTCCGATCGCCTGGGTGACGAGCCTGTCGCGCGCAGGCGTGCTCAAACTCGCGCCGTTCAGCGCCTTCACCTTCGTCTCGCAGAAGCCGCCGATGCTCGCGATCAGCGTCGGCCGCAAGGGCGCGGACTACAAGGACACCGCGCATAACATCCTCGATACCGAGGAATACGTGATCCACATCGCCGATACCCCGCTGATGCAGGCGGTGCACGACTCATCGGTCGAGCATCCGCCCGAGATCAGCGAGGTCGCGGAGCTCGGCCTTGAGACGCTCCCGAGCGAGCGCATCAAGGTGCCGCGGCTCAGCGTTGCACCCGTTGCGATGGAGTGCCGCTTTCGGCAGTGCCTCGAATTCGGCGACGCCCGCAGCCGTCTCATCGTGGGCGAAGTCGTGATGTTCCACCTCCGCGACGGCCTCGTGAACGACGGCAAGGTCGAAACCGTCGCGCTCGATCCGATCGCGCGCATCGGCGGGCCGCGCTACGCCCGGCTCGGCGAGATCGTGACGCTGCACGGCGTGTTCCAGACTCCCAAATCGAAAGACTGAGCGCGCCGCCCCCGCGCGCGCCCCAAGACCATTGGAGAACGACCATGCGACTCCTAAGCTATCTCGTGGACGGAGAGCCGCGCTACGGTGCCGTCATGGAAGGCGGCGTCGTTGATCTGACCCGGCGGATCGGCCGCGACTTCTCCGATGTCAGGGCGCTGATCGCAGCCAACGCGCTGGCCGACGCGCAGGAAGCCGTCGCCGGACAAAAGCCGGACTACGCGCTGGAAGAGCTCGTGCTGCTTCCGCCGGTGCTGGCGCCGGAAAAGCTCTGGTGCATCGGAGTCAATTACGCCGAGCGCAATGCGGAGTATAAGGACAGCTCTGACCTGCCCAAATATCCCAGTCTGTTCGTGCGCAGCATGTCCTCGATGACGGGCTCAGGCCAGCCGCTGGAGAAGCCTCACGTCTCCGAGCAGCTCGACTATGAAGGCGAGCTCGTCATCGTGATTGGCCAGGGCGGCCGCCACATTCCGCGCGAAAAGGCCTGGGCGCACATCTTCGGCATGACGCTGTGCAACGAGGGCACGATCCGCGACTGGCTCCGCCACGGCAAGTTCAACGTCACGCAAGGCAAGAATTTCGACCGCTCCGGCAGCATCGGTCCGTGGATCGTCACCGCGGACGAGCTCGATCCGCGCGGGCCTCATGACATCGTCACGCGCGTCAACGGCGAGGTGCGGCAGCAGGACACCACCGAGCGGCTGATGTTCCCGTTCGATTTCCTGATCTCCTATCTCTCGACCTTCGCAACCCTCAAGCCCGGCGACATGATCGTGACGGGCACGCCGACCGGCGCCGGCGCCCGCTTCGACCCGCCGCGCTGGCTCAAAGTCGGTGACGTCGTCGAGGTCGAATCCAGCCGCATCGGCGTGCTGCGCAACACCGTCGCGGCGGAGCAATAGGTCATGCTGGATACTGCCACGATCGAACGTCTTGCCACGCGGCTCGACGAAGCCGAACGCACCAAGACGCTGATCACGATGTTTTCGAAAGACCATCCCGATTTCAGCATCGAGGATGCCTATGCCGTTCAGCGCGCCTGGACCAGACTCCAGCTCGGACGCGGCCGGGTCATCAAGGGCCACAAGATCGGCCTGACCTCGAAAGCGATGCAGAACGCGGTCGGCATTTCCGAACCCGATTACGGCGTGCTGTTCGCCGACATGTTCTATGCCGACGCCACGCCGATTCCGTTCGACCGCTTCCAGGCGCCGCGAATCGAGGTCGAGCTCGCCTTCGTGCTGAAGGCGCCGCTGCGCGGGCCCGATTGCACCATCTTCGACGTGCTCAACGCCACCGACTACGTCACCCCGGCGCTGGAGATCCTGGAGACGCGCATGCACCGCGTCGATCCCGAAACGGGCAAGGCGCGAAAGGTCATGGACACGATCTCGGACAACGCGGCGAACGCCGCGCTGGTGCTTGGCGGCCGGCCTTTCCGTCCGATGGACGCGGACATGCGCTGGATAGGCGCGCTGTTGTTCCGCAACGGCGAGGTCGAGGAAACCGGGCTTGCCGCCGGCGTGCTCAACCATCCCGCCAACGGCATTGCCTGGCTCGCCAACCGCCTCGCGCCGCATGACGAGCATCTGGCCGCCGGCGAGGTGGTGCTGGCGGGATCGTTCACGCGTCCGGTCGACATTCGCCGCGGCGACACGTTTCATGCCGATTATGGCGCGTTCGGCTCGGTGTCGTGCCAGTTCGTCTGAATCAACACATGAAAGGGAGCGCATCATGACCGGTCACACGCGGCGCAAGAGCATCCATATCGGCGGCTTCAAGCATGCCAACCCGATTCCGAACGCCTGCCGCATCGGCAATCTCGTGATGTCGGGCGTCATTCTCGGCCGCGATGCGACTGGTGCGATGCCCGAGAGCCTGGAGGCGCAATGTGCCAACATGTTCGCGCATATGAAGGCGACGGTCGAGGCTGCCGGCGGCACCACCGACGACATCATCAAGATGACGGTGTGGCTGAAGGACCGTACGCAGCGCGGCCCGGTCAATGTCGAGTGGCTGAAGATGTTTCCGGACGAGCATTCGCGCCCGGCGCGCCACGCGCTGCCGATGGACAACATGGACGGCGGCGCGCTGGTGCAGTGCGACTTCACCGCCGTAATCGACTGAGGGAGTTTTGCGCATGCCGACCTATCTTCCGTTCGACCCGAACCCGCGCCGCCCGGTCAAGGGGCCGCCGCCCAAATCCCTCGACAGCCAGTTTCACGTGCTCGGCCCCCTCGACAAATATCCGGAGCGTCCCGGTGCTGCCTATCGGATGCCGACCGCGACCTGGGAGGCGGCGCTGCGCGTGCACAAGACGCTCGGCATCGAGCGCGGCATCATCGTGCAGACCACGACGTATGGCGCCGACCATGCCGTCGTGCTCGACGGTCTCGCCGCGATGGGCCCGAACTATCGCGGCTGCGCCAACGCGCTGGTGTTCGCCGAGGCGAACGATTCGTATCTTGCCAAGCTGCATGATGCTGGGGTCCGCGGCGCGCGCTTCAGCTTCCGCCAGGAGCTCGGCGCTGTGCTGTCGGATGCCGATTTTGCCCGCGCGATTGCGCGCATCCGCGAGCTCGGCTGGTACGTCAAGATCCAGCCCGAGAAGGACGGCATCGTCTCCAGCGTCGCCAAATACGAGAATCTCGACGTGCCCGTGCTGATCGACCACATGGCACGGCCCGATCCTGAAGCCGGCAGGAACGATCCGAACCTGCGCAAGATGCTGGAGCTGCTCGGCAAGGGCAATTTCTGGGTGATGCTGTCGCTCGGCGAGAAGTCCTCGAAGCTCGGGCCGCCCTACGACGACGTCATCCCGATCGCGCGTGCCTATATCGAGGCAGCAGTCGACCGCTGCGTCTGGGCCAGCGACTGGCCGCACCCGGTCTCGGTCAAGCAGCCGCCCAACGACGCCGATCTGCTGGAGTTGATGTACCGCTACGCGCCCGACCAGTCGACGCTGGAGAAGATCCTGGTGCACAATCCGGCCAAGCTGTTCGGCTTTCCGGATTAGGGCGCTCACGGCCTGCCACGAGCGCAGCTTCACCGTCGCAACAATCGCACCCGCTCACCCCGCCAACCGGTCCCTTACCCCGGCTGCGATCTCGAACGAGCGCAGCCGTGCGGCGTGGTCGTAGATCTGCCCCGTCGTCATCAGCTCGTCCGCGCCGGTGTCGGCGATCAGCGCCTTCAGCTTCGCTTCGACCATGTCAGGCGTGCCGACCGCCGAGCACGACAGCGACTGGCCGACCATCGCCTTCTCGGCTGGCGACCACAGCGCGTCCATGTCGTCGACCGGCGGCGGCAGCGGGCCGGGCGTGCCGCGGCGCAGATTGATGAACTGCTGCTGCAGCGAGGAGAACATGCGCTGCGCGTCCGCGTCGCTGTCGGCGGCGAACACGTTGACGCCGACCATCGCATAGGGCTTGTCGAGCTGCGTCGAGGGTTCGAACCGCGCCCGATACTCCCGCAGCGCCGGCATCATCATTTGCGGTGCGAAGTGTGAAGCGAACGCGAACGGCAGGCCGAGCATCCCTGCGAGCTGCGCGCCAAAGGTGCTGGATCCCAGGATCCACAGCGGCACCTTCGTCCCCATGCCCGGCACGGCCCGGATGGCCTGGTTCGGCTGCACGTCGCCGAGCAGCGCCTGCAACTCCAGCACGTCCTGCGGAAAGTTTTCCGAACTCGTCGCGAGGTCGCGCCGCAGGGCGCGTGCGGTAAATTGGTCGGTGCCCGGTGCCCGCCCGAGCCCGAGATCGATCCGCCCGGGATAGAGCGAAGCCAGCGTGCCGAACTGCTCGGCGATGACGAGCGGCGAATGGTTCGGCAGCATGATCCCGCCGGACCCGACCCGGATCGTCTTCGTCCCGCCCGCGATATGCCCGATCACCACCGACGTCGCCGCGCTCGCGATCCCCGTCATGTTGTGATGCTCGGCCAGCCAGAACCGCTTGTATCCCCAGCCCTCCGCATGCTGCGCGAGATCGAGCGAATTGCGGAACGCTTGTGACGCATCGCCGCCTTGGCGGATGGGCGCGAGGTCGAGCACGGAGAAGGGGATCATGGAAGGGTCCGGATGGAGCGTGCGGTGGTAACGTGGACTCGACATGTAGGAGCCGGTCGCAGGAATACCAGCCGAAACGATCATGGTGCTGCGCCGGCGGCTCCATCGCGCGGAGACGGGGCCATCGCTGCGCTGCATGCGGCAAATTCGCCTGTATGGAAACCGCGGGCCGCATTGCCGCGTTGCCGGCCGGTTTGATCAACGGCGACGATTTTCATTTCGGGGGCTTTCTTTGGACAGATTCAACATTGGTGTTCATGTCGTTGCGCTGGCTGCGGCCTTCGCACTCGCCGTTCCCATTGGCTGGGACCGCGAGAAGCGGGCGCGAAGCGCGGGCTTGCGCACCTTTCCACTGGTCGCAATGGCAAGCTGCGGCTTCGTGCAGGCCAGCGAAAGCCTGCTCGTGCATTCGCCTGACGGAATGGCGAAGGTGATCGAGGGCCTCATCACCGGCATCGGCTTCATCGGCGGTGGCGCAATTCTCAAGCAGGGGAATTCGGTGCAGGGGACCGCGACGGCCGCGAGCCTCTGGGCGACCGGCGCCATCGGCGTCTCCGTCGGGCTCGGCGCTTTTGATGTCGCGGTGACGGTCGCCGTATTCACGTTCCTGACGCTTCGCTTGTTGACGCTGGTCAAGGAAGAAGACGATCACTGATGCATGTGCGAGCGGCCTGCACCCCGTTCACAACAACGTCATCGCGACCCGCTGCGTCCCCCGGCCCAACTGTGCGTCTGGCGCGTTTTCTTGTACACTCACTGAGCCTTTGGACGCTCGCCAGGAGGAACCGACATGACCACGGTCGTACTCAATCGCCGGAGCCTCCTCGCCGCGGGCGGCTCGATCCTCGCAACCGGGCTCTTGGCGACCGGCGTCCCCGGCCTGCTGTTGCCTGCACGCGCGGACGGCCTCGCACCGACCGAGACGATGTCTGGCGGGGCGAACAACTACCGCAAGGGCGCGGCGATCGTGGAGCGGATCGGAAAGGGTGGCTTCTGGATGAGCGGCACCGTGCGCCGCGCCGGCGACGGGACTCCCTTGGCCGGGCAGCGCATCCAGATCTGGGCGCACACGGTCGAAGGCCAGGAGCACGAGCCGCAGAGTCATGGCGCCACGCTCACCGACAAGGACGGCAAGTTCCGGCTCGAAATGCCGCAGATCATTCCCATCTTCGGCCAGCCGCATGGCCACCTCGCCTATGACAGCGGTGAATTCAAAACCGTCTTCCTGCGGCCGATAATGCGGAGCGCAAAGGAAACCAGCCTCGAGGCGCACTTCGTCCTGCAGCCGGCCTGATCGCATTGGAGATGAAGGGGCGGAGATCGGCCCGGGCGCCCCTGATCTGGATCGCCCTTGCCTTGGCCATCGGCGTGCCGATCGCGCTCGCTGCGGGAAGCGAACAGCTCACATGGCGCGGCCCGGTCTACATCCTCGCCGGCTTCGCTGGCATCATTGCGCTCGGTCTCGTGCTCGCTCAGCCCCTGCTGATCGGCGGATATCTGCCGGGACTGTCGGCCTATCGCGGCCGGCGCGCCCACCACTGGATCGGCGGCACGCTGGCTCTGGCGGTGGTGATCCACGTCGCCGGCCTCTGGATCACCAGCCCGCCCGACATGATCGACGCCCTGACTTATACGTCACCGACACCGTTCTCCCCCTTCGGCGTGACCGCCATGTGGGCCATCTTCATTGTTGCGCTCCTGGCTCTGCTGCGCCGGCGGCTGGGATTGCGGTTGCGCACGTGGCGCATCGTCCATATTCCCCTCGCGATCGTCATCGTCGCAGGCAGCGTCGCCCATTGCCTGCTGATCGAGGGGACGATGGAGACGATCTCGAAGGCTGCGCTTTGCGCAGCTGTGCTGGCGGCGACCGTCAAGGTGATGGTTGATCTCTGGAGAAGGCGGACGTTGCGCGATAGCAGCATTGCGCGGCCGTAAGCGTAGGGTGGGCAAAGGCGCGTAGCGCCGTGCCCACCATCTATCTATCAATGGTGGTTGGTGGGCACGCTTCGCTTCGCCCAGCCTACGAGCTCCGAAACTTTCGCTGACCCCCTTGTTCCAACACGTTCGGCGTCGTTACCGCTGGTATCGGCTCCGCTTGCCCGGGAAGGCGGTCAAGATTATCCTCGCGCGATGGCCGTCAGTGTCCCCGACCTGAGAGCATTCCTGCTCGCCACACCGTTCTTCGGCGGTATCCCGGATCAAAGTCTCGACCTCCTGATGTCGATGCTGGTTGAGTGCCGATTTGATACCGGAGCAACCGTCGTGACGGAGGGCGAGCCCGGACGCTCGCTGTTCATCGTCAAATCCGGCCGGCTGGCGGTGAGCAAGCGGGCGAATGCGGGCAACGTCATCCCGATTTCCGTTCTGGAGCCCGGCGATTTCTTCGGTGAGATGACGCTGATTGAAATGCAAAATCGATCCGCCACGGTGGTCGCGGAGAGTCCGACCGTGCTTTACGAGCTGACCGCCCAGAAGCTCTACGCTTGCTACAAGGCCGATATCCACACCTATGTGATCGTCCTGCAAAACATCAATCGCGAGCTATGCCGACGGCTGCGCCGTTCAGACGATCGGTTAGCGGGGCATCAGGTGGGTGACGAGAGTTGACATGCGTAGCATGGGTAGAGCGAAGCGAAACCCATCATGTCTCGTCACCGCGCAAATCTTCCATGGATTTTCGTTTCGCTGTACCCATCCTACGAACTCCCCGGCACCGTAGGCTTCGAATAGGAAACTAACATGGCTCAAGCCGGAGATAATGGACGGTTCGCGGCGTTCAAGCACCACGCCAAGGTGCACTCCTTCAGAGTCAGCACTGCTTTTCTGACTTGGATTCTGCTCGGCGCGACGCTCTTTTACAAGCCTGAGTGGGTCCGATGGGCCCTGCGAACAGGCACGCACGCTATTGAAGCTGTCGGCGATGCGCTTCCTGGTTATTGGGGCGCTCAGGCCGAAATTGTCTTGCGCGAACTCGGTGGTTTCCTTTGGATCCAGATCACGGCCGCGATCCTGTTTGTCCGGTTCGTGTTCTGGCTGATCGGGGCCTCGTGGCGACGTGGTCGGCGGTAGATCCAGTCAGCTCGCGTAGGATGGGTAGAGCACTTGCGAAACCCATCATGCTTCGTCACCGAGCAATGCTATGCAATTCCTGGCCAAAACTGACTGGAGCTCTCGCTCGGGCGATGCCCGCAAGTGACCCCGAAGCGGCGGTCGCGGGGAAGTTGAGGTTCGCTAAGGCCCCACAGGCCTAAAATGTGCTTTAAGGAATATAAGAGACATCCTCAGCTGAGGGAGCCAACCTCAGCGGCGATTTCTTCCGTCAACCACGCAATGCCCGCATCCATCATTGCTGCCTTGGTCGTAATGGCCATGATTGCATCGGACTTCCGCTTCAAAGGAAGCTCAACCAATTGCAGCGCGAAACGAGCCGCGTATCTCTCGACGAGACGGCGCGGCAATGTTGCTATCAAGTCCGAGTTTGAAATTTGCGTGAGTGCCATCATAAAGGTGGGCACGGTCAGGACAATGCGGCGCTGGAGGCCGCGCTTCTCCAGGAGTTGGTCGACAAAACCTCGCGGATCGCCGTCGAGCGACACAAGAAGATGCTGTGCTCTGCAGAATGCAGCAATCGTTGGTGCGCGGGCGAATCCGTTTCCCTTGCGCATTGCGACCACGAAACACTCATCGTAAAGCTTTCTTGCCTGGAAGCGGGTTGGCACTGTGCCCAGGGGCAGGATGGCCAAGTCGATTTCGCGCTTCTCCAGCTTCTCCAGGCTTGACCGCCAAGGGTGCTCCACAGCGCTTGCATGCCTCCCTGGCATCAGATGGATCAAGCTCAGGTCGGCACGGGGTGCCTTTCTCCTGAGCCGCCCCGCAAATGGTCCCATCACCGTGTCCATGATCGCATCAGGAGCGCCAATGGAAAAACGGCGGCTACTTGTAGTCGCGTCGAAGGGCGTAGCTGAAGCAAATACGCGCCCTACGCGAGAAAGGATATCTGCTACTGGCTCGCCGAGTTCCAGCGCACGCTCCGTCGGCACAACACCCTTCGGCGTCCGTAAGAACAGGGGGTCATTAAATAGATGCCGTAGCCGCCCAAGTGAATGACTTACGGCAGAAGGGGTGATGTTCAAGCGGCTAGCCGCTCGCGCCACGTGGCTCTCCTCCAGCACAGTGTGGAAGACCAGCAGCAAGTTAAGATCGACTTTTGACAAGGAAATGTGGTTCAGCATATTGCTGAGGTTATATCACTGGATTCATGTCTCTGAAAGCTCCATGGATTGCGCAACGTTAGCCACAGGAGCTGAAATGACCAAACACCATGCAAACTGGCCAGGAACGCTGTCACGGCGGTCCGCGATCACGACAGTCGCTGCGGCATCGTTGACCCCTCGATTTTGCGCTAGTGTGGCTGCCAGTGACGACGTCGCTCACCTTATCGAGCGCGCCGCTGCGAAAAACGCGGCCTTCATGCGCGGGGACATGGATCGTTGGCTGGCCCTTGTTCGCATCGCCAGTGACTTCACGTTAATGCAACCATTCGGCGGCCCAACTAGCCACGGGTTCGACGCAAGTCCTGAACGTTTGGCGAAGCTATCCCAGTTTTTCAAGAACGGTGAGACGACCTTGGAGGTCGTGCAAACCTATGCATCGGACAAGCTGGTCGTTCTCGTCATGGTCGAGCGGCAATATGCCGAAGTCGGGAGCTTACCAAAACAAGACTGGTCGCTCCGAGTTACGGAAATCTATCGCAAGGACGGTTCTGAATGGCAGTTAGTCCATCGCCACGCAGACCCGCTGGTTCATGGCGTTACGTTGCAGGAGGCGGCGACGATTGCTCGCGGCGGACGTAAGGATGAATGACCGCGGCAACTGGCGTCTTATCAGAAGAAGGATCGATTGCGCCGAAGACTGCATTACATGCAGGTCCACTTCCCCTTTTGGCCCCATAGCGGAAGTCTGCTCGACGTCGGCTTGTATCCCCTTCCATAGGTTGGGCGATATACGTGCTTAGGCGCGCGCTAGGCAGGCAAATCTGACCCGTCGGGCAAAACACCTCTCTCCTGCAAAATCTCGTCAACCCTCCCCCACAAAAATATTCCACTTTACCGAAATTCGGAATCGCAGTATCAATCCGCCATCCCGGTCCAGGGAGAGGGGCGATCGTCCGTCGTAACGTGCGTGGGTCGGGGGGCGGTGGACGCGGCAGTGTCGGGCACGCGAAGGCGGAACCAGGGCGAGATGAACCTCGTGAGGTCCTGTTGCGTGCGGACGAACGGCGCCTGTGTCCGGCGAGCCTCTTGGCGAAGCCGGATCGCTGCGTACGGCAAAATCGTGTGGTCCTGGCCGTCGTTGCTACGGTCAAGCCTTGCGGAGATGGATCGAGGCTCAACCGGGTCTCAATGCATCGTCAATTCGCAAGGCGACGGTGACAAAAAGGAACTCGTCGCCGGGGAGAGCGCGGCATAAGCCGTCAACCCACTGCGCAGGGAAGGCCGAGTGTTCGGCGTCACCTGTATGCTGCTGTGCGGTCTTTTTGCGCTACATTTTCGCGCAGCGGACCGCGGGTGCTAAGCCGGCACCCGGTCTTCCCTGCGCCTCTTCACAGAGGAGGGTCAAGGTAGAAGCAAAACTCGGGCATCTCATGCCGCGAGAAGGCTGTTTCATGTGTGATTTGAGCGAGGGAATGGTGCTGCCAGACAGGATTGAACTGTGATAACAATCCCGCCAGCTATTGATTTTATTGTGCTTTTCGGTCCGGCGATCTATTTGTGTGTGGCACCCCTGAGGGGCACCGCGAAGCAATGTTTACCACATCCGCGCGAGGAGGAAATCTCGTTAGCGTAGCAACTGACTGATCTGCCTCTTCGACGGTTGTTGCGCTCTTGCCGCACCGGCAAGGCCGCATTGGCGGAGATAGCGGGCCTCCCTCCGCGATGCCGCGATTGCGGGAAAACCGCCGAAAAACAAGGATTCCAAAAAAAACCGCTCGAGTTTTGTGACCACCGCTGTGTACCACCGGCTCGTCCGATTCGGCCGTCAATCTCAGGCGATTTCGAGGTCGCGAGTGCCTGACCGACCTCGACGGTCTGGCCGACCTCAACGAGGCGTTTTGCAACCTTGTCGGCAAGGCGAAAGCCAAGATCGCTCTCGATCCGGGGCCTGATGGTGCCGACGAAGCTACGCTCCGGCGTCTCGGCATCGTAATGCGCGGTTGCGACCAGGACCAGCTATCAGCTTGCCGGATTGCGCGCCGTGACGATCCACGTCGCGCTGTCGATCATCATCGTGCGCTCGCCGGGGCGGCCCGCGAAGGCGGCACGAACCGCGGCCGAGGCGCGGGCGCGGATGTCGTCGGGCTGATCAGCGAGCGCGCGCGACAGCGGGCCGACCTCGAACGTCATCTTCACCGCGTCGTCGATCGCCGCGTCCCGCGTCGCGCCCTCGCCAAACGGGACGGAAGCATCGAAGGGCGCGATAGCGATATCGGTGAAGCTGGCCGCCGTCAGGATGCGAACCACCCGCCCCCGGTCGCCGAACGAGAATGGGCCGGGCACTTCGGGATCGGGCGGCGCCGTCGGCGGGACGATGCCTTTGATCGCGTCCATCGGCAATCGCACCCAATCGTTCTCGGCCGCACCACGCCAACAGACGAAAGCGACCCGCCCGCCCGGCTTGAGCGCACGGCGCATATGAGCGAACGCCGCCGTAGGATCGTCAAAGAACATCACCCCGAAACGCGAGAACAGGATGTCGAACGCGCCCTCGGGCAGCTCGGCTCTGCCAGCGTCGGCCACTCGGAACTGGACCGGCGTATCCGGTGGCGCAAGCGCGCGCGCTCGGCCGATCAGCGGTTCGGATATGTCCACGCCCAGCACATAGCCCCCCGCGCCGACGCGGGCGGCCAGAGCCAGACTCGACGCGCCCGCGCCGCAGCCGATGTCCAGCACGCGTTCGCCCGTGGCGGGCGCTGCGGCTTCGATCGCTGCCTGGCCGAACACCGCCACCCTGGCATCGAGCCGGGCCTGGTGGGCGACCCAGCGCTCCCCGCTTTGGCCATTCCAGTCGGCGACCTGATCGGCATTGTGCTGTGCCACGACATGTCCTTGTTCTGGCCCGGTCACTGGAAGCAGTGGCGACCGCCGGGGACTTCCGAGACGATGCAGTTCATCCGGCCTACGAGCGATAGATTACAGCTTGCGCGCGTCTGCCTTCAGAAAGTCGTTCTGATGCGGGCACACGAAGTCCTCGATCGGCATCGGCTACACACCGTTCAGCAGGTTCAAAATCGCCCGAGGATCGGTCGTACCGGCCGTCCCGGTGCAGCAGTGTCATCGACTCCAAGTGCGCGACCACGTGTTCGGATGCGCCAATGGATCGCATGCGGAAAGCACCCATTTGATCGGCCTGATCAGGTACGAATCTTATCGATGGTGATAGGCAGGTCGCGTACCCTCTTACCGGTGGCGTGAAACACCGCATTCGCCACTGCGGCCGCCACGCCGACGATGCCGATCTCGCCCAAGCCCTTAACGCCCAGCGGGCTGACCAGTGGATCCGGTTCGTCAACGAAGATGACGTCGATCTGACCGATATCAGCATGGGCAGGAATATGGTATTCGGCGAAATTGCGGTTCATCAGTCGGCCCAGCCGGTGGTCGGTCGTGGCTTCTTCATGCAGAGCCTGACCGATGCCCATGACGACGCCGCCTATGATCTGGCTGCGCGCCGTCTTGGGATTGAGAATGCGCCCGGCGCCGACGGCGCTGACGATCCGCGGCACCCGGAGCACACCCAGGGTTTCATCGACGCGGACCTCGGCGAACACGGCCGAGTGAGCATAGCCGACGTGCTTGCGTCCGCCCAGCAGGTTGGGAAGGTTGGTGCCGACAGCAGCCAACTCCTGGTGGCCGGCTGAGCGCAATACCTCGGTGATCGCGACCGGTTTGCCTAAGGCCGAAAGACTGATCGCGCCGTCGGCGAAGATGACGTCACGCCCTTTCAGACCGTCTCCGCCCGGCAGGGTCCGTGCCGCCTTGACGATCGCAGTTTTCAGCTTTTCGCAGGCCTTCTGGACGGCGGCTCCGGTCGAGGCCGCCATCCACGACCCGCCTTCGACAGGGTTGAACGGGAGAGTGGAATCGCCGATCCGCACCTCGATATCATCGACCCTGATGCCAAAGGCCTCAGCTGCGATCTGGGCCAGGATGGTGTAGGTGCCGGTGCCGATGTCCGAAGCCGCGGCCGTGATCTCCAGCCGCCCGTCTGCCCTCCACGTAGCCCGCGCCCGGGCTGGAAGAGGCGCCATCTCCGCGGCCCAGACTCCTCCGGCTATTCCCCAGCCGACAAGCTCGTGACCTTCGCGCATCGAACGCGGCGCGGGGTCGCGATCCGACCAGCCAAATCGCTCAGCCCCTTGCGAATAGCAACTCTTCAGCGCTTTCGAGGTGATCTCAAGCTTGGTGTTTTGGTCATAGTCGATATAATTCCTGAGCCGCAGCGCCAGCGGATCGAGATCGGCCGCATAGGCCAATTCGTCCATCGCGCTCTCCAGACCGAACACCCCGATCGCAGCGCCTGGCGCGCGCATGTCGGCGGGTGTCACGGTATCCACTTTGACCAGCTTGTGGTTGGTCTTGACGTTTTCGCACGCGTACAACAGCCCCGACCAGTTGACTACGACCTCCTGGTAATTTTCGTGGCGCGAGGTGGTGGCGGTTGCGAAATGGCGTACGGCCTGTAACGAACCGTCCGCATCGCACGCCAGCGACACGCTGTGGATCGTATCGGGGCGATAGGCGAGGCCAAACATCTGCGCGCGGGTCAGCATCAATCTGACGGACCGCTTCGTGGCCTTGGCCGCCAGCACGGCCAGAAAGACCGAATGCTGCGGCCTCAGTCCCGATCCGAAAGCGCCGCCGACATAGGCGTTGACGACGCGCACATGCTTCATCCGCAGGTTCAGCGAGTTCTTCAGGTACAGGCGAACGTTCTGCGAGCCCTGCGTCTTATCATAGACGGTGATACTGCCGTCGGTTTCCCAAGCCGCAGTGGTAGCGAACATCTCCATGGGATTGTGATGCTCCTTGGCGTGGCTGAAAGTCGCTTCGACCTTGATCGGTGCAGCGTCGAAGGCCGCGTCCGCGTCACCGCGTGGCTTGGGCGGTCGTGGGATGCCAAGGCGCGGGATCAGCGGCCGGTAGGCCTTGTCCAGCCGGGACGTGAGATCGGTATGATGCCTCTCAACGTCATAGGTGGCGGTAACCAGCGCGGCTCCATCGCGCGCCGCCTCATACGTCTCGCCGAGAACCACGGCGATCGGTTGGGCGTCGAACAGGATTTCAGCGTCGTACAGCGGCTTGAACGGTCGTCCCGGCGGGGCGACGGTGTCGAGATAGCTGAGGCAGAATAAGGCGACGTGCGGCCGGTTCTCATGCGTGATCACCTTAATCACGCCTGGCAGGGCCAATGCCGCCGAGGCGTCGATCGAACGAATTCGTCCCCGGGTGATCGTCGCATTTACTACAACGGCGTGCAGCAGGTCGGGCGCATCGTACTCGGCGGCGTACTTCGCCCGCCCCGAAACCTTGAGCGGACCGTCAATGCGGCTGACGGGCTGACCGATGCCGCTGGTCGTGTTCGCCATATTGTCCGCCATCCTGGTATTCCTTAGCGAACGCGTTTGTCGGTCTGAGACTGCGGCGTACCCGCCGCAGCCTGATGAAGCGCGCGAACGATGGCGTCGCGTGCCAGCCCGATCTTGAAATTGTTCTGGCCTTGCCCCCGCGCTCCGCTCAACAGCCGTTCCGCCGCCTCGCCGAAGACCGCATCATCCGCACCGCGGCCGATCAGCGTCGCTTCCGCCTCCGGCAACCGCCATGGCTTGTGCGCCACGCCGCCCAAGGCAATCCGCGCGCTGGTGATCCGCTCGCCCTCCGTTTTCAGTCCGACCGCCACCGACACCAGCGCGAAGGCGTAGGACAGTCGATCGCGCAGTTTGAGATAGGTGTGGTGCGGTCCGAAATCGCTATCGGGCAGATCGACCGAGGTGATGATCTCGTTGTCCGCCAGGGTATGATCGCGCTCGGGCGCATCGCCGGGCAGGCGGTGGAAATCGGCGAAGGCGATGGTTCGTTCTCCCCCGGGACCAACGACGTTGATCCGGGCCTCGAGCGCCGCCATGGCGACGCACATGTCCGAGGGATGGGTGGCGATGCAGTGGTCGCTGGCACCCTGGATGGCGTGGATGCGGTTGACCCCGCCGATCGCCGGGCAGCCAGACCCCGGCTCGCGCTTGTTGCAAGCCGTGCCGACGTCATAGAAATAATAGCACCGGGTGCGTTGCAGCAGATTGCCGCCCGTAGTCGCGGCGTTCCTCAGCTGTCCGGACGCTCCGGCCAGAATGGCGCTAGCCAGCAGAGGAAAGCGATCCTTCACGCGCGGATCGCTGGCCGTGTCGGCGTTAGTCGCCAGCGCGCCGATGCGCAAGCTCCCGTCCGGCCCGTCCTCGATGCGATCCAGCGGCACCCGCGTGATGTCGACTATCCGCGATGGCCGGGTCACCTCGTGCTTCATCAAATCGACCAGATTGGTGCCGCCGGCGATGACCTTGGCGCCGGGGCTGGCCGCCAAGGCATCGAGCGCCTCGTCAAGGGTGGTCGCCCGCACATAGTCGAACCGGTTCAAGTCTTTTGCCCCCCGGTTTCCGCACCGCTGCCCAGCGCAACCTCTGCGATGGCGTCAATGATGTTGGGATAGGCCCCGCAGCGGCACAAATTGCCACTCATCCGCTCGCGAATGTCGTCGCGGTCGGCGACGGGGCCTTCGGCGACCATACCCACCGCCGAACAGATCTGACCGGGGGTGCAATAGCCGCATTGAAAACCGTCGTGGTCGATGAAGGCCTGTTGCATCGGACTCAGCTGACCGGGCTCACCCAGCCCTTCGATCGTGATCACTTCCGAACCATCCTTGACCACCGCCAGCACCAGGCACGAATTGATCCGCTTGCCGTCGATCAGCACGGTGCAAGCCCCGCACTGGCCATGGTCGCAACCCTTCTTGGAGCCCGTCAGGCCCAGCCGTTCGCGCAGCAAGTCCAGCAACGTCACCCATGGAGGCAACGTCAACTCACGCCACGTGCCATTTACCTTCAGGCTGACGGAGACGGCCAACTCCCCGGCTGCATCCGGCGTGACCTCGGCTGCTTCGAGACTGGCCATCCCCGTCAACCCGCCGGCTTGGGCGCGTCTGCCTTCTGAAAGTCGTCCTGATGCGCGCGCACGAAGTCCTCGATGGACATCGGCGACACGCCGGTCAGCAGGTTCACATCGTCCGAGGATCGGTCGTATCGGCCGTCCCGGTGCAGCAGCGCCATCGACTCCAAGTGCGCGACCACGTGTGCGGATGCGCCAATGGATCGCAGGCTCTCCAGCCACGGTTCCAACGGAATGTTCATGTAGGCGATTGGACGCCCCAAAACTCTTGTGAAATCTTCGGCGACCTCGCGAAGAGTCTCGGCACGCGGGCCGGTCAGCTCGTAAACCTTTCCAAGGTGAGGCGCGGGATCCGCCAACACCTCCGTCACGCACCGCGCGACATCGTGGGCGGCGATGGGTGACGTCCTTCCCTCTCCGAACGGCAACATCAGCGCGTCCCGAGCGGTGACCGTCGGAACGGCAAATCGCCAGAAGAACGCGTCCATGAAGGCGGTGGGACGCATCGTGACCACCGGCAAGCCGCTCCACCGCAAGACCTGCTCGGCCAGCCAGTGCTGCTTGTGCTGCGGGCTGCGGGCGGTCTCGCGGATGCTCATCTCCGAGACCGTCATCTGCGACATGTTGACGAATGCTTCGACGCCAAGGTGCTGGGCAACCACCGCCACGTTCGTCGTAGCCTCCAGATACTTCTCGTTGACCGACATGCTGAAGTACAGGCGCTTGCAGCCATCCACGGCGCGGTGCACCGCGTCCAGGTCGAGCAGATCTCCGACGATCACCTCGGCACCAAGCGCCCTCAGCGATTCCGCCCGGCCGTCATCCTGGCGGACCATGGCGCGCACCTTCAGCCCGCGCTCCAGCAGAGACTTCGTCACGCTCGGTCCGATCGCTCCAACTTGGCCAGCGGCACCGGTGACAAGGATGGGATGGGAGTGTTTCATGTCAACGTTTCCTTCAGATCGGTACCGGCGCTTCCGCCGGTGACGAGAATGGTGTGACCGAACAACTTCACTGGCGACTCCTGGAATTGGTGCTGAATTGGTTGACGGGGCTGTTGAGACCGATCACCCGGGATCGAGCGAGCGCTCCGCGAACTCGTGGCAGCCAGCAGGATCCCGTCCGACAGGGGCGTGCCGGCTACCGCCCGCGACAGGGACAACGCGCCGCAAGCTCTCCCGGATGCCGCACTTGCGCAACAGAGTGCCCGCGGACGTGACGATCGCGTCTCGGCTGTGTCGTGTCTGCTCGGCGCGACTCACGGCGCCACCATGTCGGCGTGAGTCGCCTCGACGACCGCGGCGGGGTGGGTCAGCGGGATCATGTGTGCAGCCCCGGGGACAACGACCGTGCGGGCGTCGAACGCTCCCGCGAGCAGACGACTCACCGACCGCGGAGCGGCCGACGTTCGCTCGCCGACGAGCACCGAGGTCGGCACCGCGGGCGAGGTGAGCTCGGCGAGCGTGGTCCGATCGGCTGCGCTGGCGGCCATCTCAAGCCGCAGCCGCGGTGCGAGCCCTGCAACCAGCGCACGCCCCTTCTCGCCCAGCGCGTTCCACGCGCCAGCGCCGCTCCAGTGCTCCACCAACAGGCAGGCGGCCGCACCGTGATCCGGCAGCGCGCGCATGAACCGATCGCAGAGGGTCTGCACCTCGCGCAGGGCGTCTTCCTCCCCGGGCACGCGCAGCACGCTGACGACCATAGGATCGATCAACGTGAGCCGCGCCACCCGAGACCCGACGGCCAGCCGCAGGTGAAGTCCGAAAAATGCCCCGATCGAGTGGGTGACGAGGTGGAACGCGCCGACGCCCTGCATGTCGAGCCAGCCGCGCAGGTGGGCCACCTCGTCCTTTGGCTGCCACGCCTCGCTCGGTGTCGGCGACCGTCCGTAGCCGAGCATGTCGGGTGCCAACACCCTGGCGCCGTGCGCCTCCAGACCAGTGCGGACCGCGGCCCAGGAGTAGGAGCCGGTGGCTGAGCCGTGGAGGAGCACAATGGGAAGGTCGTCGGTCATGGAAGATCCTGAGTTCGGAGTGGCGCCGGGTGTACTGCGGGGGCAGCCGGCAGTCGGTTTTCCCTGACACCGGCCCGCAACCTTCAACGGTAGCTCGCAACCGGAAACCATTTTCTTTGTGAGCGAGTTTGACGACGACGCGAGGCCGCCCGGACCTTAACCGCGCCAGGCATGCGGAACCTTCGCGCCCAGCCACTGCGCGAGGCTTGCATTGACCTCGACAGGCTTTTCTTGTGCCATCCAGTGCCCTGACGAGATCCTCTCGATCGTGAGATCGCGACAAAGCTTTTTCATCGGTTCGGTCAAAGGCGAGTTCACGCAGTCGCACGTATAGTCATATTCCGCCTCCAGAAATAGAACGGGCATGTCGAGATGGCCGTCATTCAATGCCTCGAGTGCATAGCGAGCGTTGGCTGCATGGTTCATGTACAGGGAGGCCGTGCCGTAAAAGCTCGTTCGCTCGTAGGCGGAGACATAGGCATGCAGGTCGCTTTCGGTGATGACCCGCTCATCACGAGGAAGGTTCGGAGCGGCGCCCTTTCCGCCGAACCAGCCTCCATCACGGCGAATCTGGGACGACGTCGCCGGCTTGCCTTTCCCATCGGGATTGCCCGCACGAAAAAGCGTCTTGAAGGTTCCTGCGACGTTCGCCTCCATGGCGCTGGTGGCCTTCTCGAAATGCTCTTCGTAGAAGCGCTGGTACTCCCAGTTGCCAAACGGATATTCGCTTTGCGGGTATAGATCGCGGTTGACCAGCCCGACAAGCACATCAAGTCCCCGCTCAAACGTGGCATAGGGAATGCACAGGTTGGCGACCGCGAGGCAACGGTCCGGATGATGGCTGGCGATGTTCCAGACGACCACCGCTCCCCAATCGTGCCCTACCCAGATCGCCTTTTCTTTACCGAGGGAGTCGAGCAACTCGATCATGTCGGCGACGAGTTCGCGCTGGCCGTAGGCGTCGTGCGTGCTGTAGAGCGAGGATCTTCCATGCCCCCGCAAGTCCGGTGCGATCGCCCGGAAGCCGAGCGCACCGAAGATTGGAAGCTGATGCCGCCAGCTCAATGCAAGTTCAGGCCAGCCATGGACGAAGATGACCGGCGTGCCTTGGCTCGGGCCGCTTGCAAAATAGAAAGTGTTGTTGCGTGAACTGTGGAAAGTGTTCTCTGTAACTTGAACCGGCGACATCGGGGAGCGCTCCTCTCTGAACTGTGCGCTCAAACCAGCATCGACTGCTGGGCGAAGATACCCGCCATCGCGCCGTGCGATGATGCCAGGGTGACCGATGGCGGCGTAAGGGGGTTGGCGAGGTCGCCGGCGGCGTAGATGCCGGGCATGCTGGTTTGGCGGCGCTCGTCGACCTTGAGGATGATGCCCAGGGGCGCATCGACCGTGGCGAGGCCTAGTGATTCATGCAGGCCTGCGGAGGGCTTGTTGCGCGGATGCGCGAACAGGATGTCGACCGCGACATCCGGGCCGGTATCGAGCTTGACGGTGGCGTTATGGGCCCCGTGATGGGCGATCCCGGTGATCCGGCCATCGACGACAGGCGTGTTGCGGCGCGTCAGATCGGCCCGGATATCGGGCGGAATGTCATGACCATTGGCGAAGACCGTCAACCTGTCGGTCCAATCGTGGAACAGCCTGACCTGATTGTGCGACTGCCGGCCGGACCAGACGAGACCCCAATGCTGGCCGGCGACTTCAAAGCCGTCGCAATAGGGGCAGGGCACGATGGACGTGCCCCAGCCTTCGGCAAAACCCGGGACGTCAGGCATCTGGTCAACGATGCCATAGCTCAGGATTAGGCGGCGCGCCCCAAGGCTTGCGCCATCGCCAGTGAGGACGGAGAAATCGTCGATCGCGCCGGAGATGCTGTCGGCCCGGGCATTGACCAGCCTGATCGTGGGATAGCGCGCCAGCTGCTGCCGCGCCTCGGCCAGGATGTCCAGCGGTGGCTTGTGATCGTGGCCGAGCAGACCATGCGAGTGGCCAGCGAAGCGGTTGCGCGGCAGGCCGGTATCGAGAACGGTGACCTTGCGGCGGGCACGGCCGAGCTGCAGCGCGGCGGCGAGGCCGGCAAAGCTGCCGCCGATGATGATGACGTCATCCATGGTGATTGGCTCCGTTGGAGGACAGGTTGAAACCTACCCATTGGCTTGCGTATTTCCGACACTGCATGGTATCGTAATGCAAGACTTAGAATACTGTCAAGTACTGGAATTGTCATGACGGAAAATAGCCGGCGCCGGCGCGGCCGGCCCGCCAACGAGGCGCTTGGCCAAACGATAATCGACGCCGCGGGCGAACTCTTTGTGGAATTGGGTTTTCAAGCGACGACATTGGACAAGGTCGCCCAGCGGGCGAAGATATCCAAGCTCAGCATCTATCGCCACTTCGAGAACAAGGAGGCGCTGTTCAGCGCGGCCCTCGCAGCCGGCTGCCATCAGTTGTTTGCACCACAGGCCCTTCTTGAAGGCGTCGATGGTTCAGCCGAAGATCAGCTCATGGCGGTGGGATCATCCCTGCTTCGCACGCTATTGAGATCAGACGTCCGCAGTGTCGAAGCCATGGTCATGGCCGACAAGACGAATCAAAACTCGTTAAGCAAGCTCCATTACGAAGCCGGCCCCGCCCATGTCATCGCCCAAATCGAGGCCCTGTTGCGTCAGTTGCACGCGAAGGCGCTTCTGAACGTGCCCGATCCTCTCCGGTCCGCCCGCTTGTTTGCCGCGCTTTTCAAAGGATCCGATCTCCTGATGATCGCACGCTTCGATCAGGCGAGAGCAGAGGACGACAACGAAATCGAATCCTATTGCCGGTCGGCCGTCGCCATGTTCATCGCCGCGCACGGTGGCAACGACCACGCGGGCGGATGACTTCAGACAATCGCCACAAAGTTCAGCGACACGCTGCCCACAGTCAGTCTCACACGAAGGCCCGCGATGTCCCAATATTCACTCGATGTATTGCGTCAGCGCTATGTCGTCGAGAAAAGACCGCTCGAGGCCAGAGTCGAGCAGATCTTACGGGCCGACACCCGCGCGGGAGCGCGTGCCATCCTGGCTTCAATCGATAAACGCCGCTTCGAGAATAGGTCCGAAGGGCAGCGCCTCCGCAAGATGCTCCGCTTCGAGACCTCTCTCTGGAAAAGTGGCTATTTTGCAGTGGCAGGTGTGGACGAAGCCGGAATGAGCCCTCTAGCCGGGCCGGTCTCCGCTGGCGCCGTGATCCTGAAACCCGGCACGCGGATAATCGGGATCGACGACTCGAAAAAACTCGATGCCGCGGCTCGCGAAGAACTTGCGAAGGAGATCAAGGAAAAGGCAGAGAGCTGGTGTGTGGCGTTCGTCGAGGTCGAGGAGATCGACGCGATCAATATCTATTGGGCGGGCATTCAGGCTATGCAGCGTGCGGTCCGGGGACTAGCGTTGACGCCGCTGCACTTGCTGATCGATGCGAAGCGGTTGAAGGAAATCGACATCCCTCAGCAGGCCATCATCAAGGGTGACGCCAAGTCCGCCACCATCGCCGCCGCCTCCATCCTCGCGAAAGTCGAGCGCGACAAGATCATGCGGACGCTCGACGTGTGTCACCCCGGCTACGGATTCGCGGATCACAAGGGTTACCCAGTGCCGGCTCACTATGAGGCGCTCGCCAGGCTTGGTGCATGCGCAGCTCACCGAAGGTCGTTCGGACCCGTACGCAAGGCTCTCGGGTTACCGCCCCTGCCGCCCTGGCCTTCGGCATCCGAGCGGGCCGCAGGCTGACTTCAGGTACGGCTCGTCTCGGTAGCATTATTTTTGCGACCAGCTCTTTTCGCGAACGACGTCCTTCGCGTTCTTGTCGGAGCGCAGGCCGAGATAGACCGGCTGGCGCAGCTCGCCCTTGCTGGTCCACTCCGCAAACTTCACCTCCGCGACCAACGAAGGACGCACCCAGGTCGTTACCCGCTCGTCCTTCACCTTGGCAGAGAACGGCGACTTGGCTGTCTTGAGCCTCACGAGTTTCCCGTGAAGCTCTTCGAGAACTTGGTGGCTGAATCCCGTGCCGACGTGGCCGATGTACCGCCATGCATCCCCTTCGCGTACCGCCAGCACGAGCGCGCCGAAGAAAGGCCGGGTTCGCCTGGGCGCCGTGAACCCGGCGATCACGACCTCCTGCCGCTGCGCGGTCTTCACCTTCAGCCAATCGGCGGTCCGGCGTCCGGATGCATAGGGGCTGTCGGCGCGCTTGGCCATGATGCCTTCGAGATGTCTCTGCTCGGCTTCTGCAAAGAACTTTGTGCCGCTGCCTTTACGGTGCTTGCTGAATGCGATCAGCTTGTGGCGCGGAAGGATAGTCTTTAGCCGCTTCTTGCGCTCGAGGAGCGGCAGCGCGCGCAGGTCGTCACCGTCTGCGAACATGAGGTCGAACGCGCAGTACAAAAGCTTGGCCTCGTGGCGAAGGGCGTTTTGAAGCAACTGGAAATGGGATACGCCGTCCTTCCCGATCGCGACCAGCTCGCCATCGATGACGGCGTCCGCCTTGACGCCCTCAAGTGCTTTCGCGACCTCGATATAGGAGTGGCTGATGATTTTCCCGTTGCGGCTGTAGAGCGCGACCCGACCACGCCGGATTTCCGCGACCATGCGGAAACCGTCGAATTTGTCCTCGAAGACCCAATTGGGATCATCGAATGGTGAATCGGTCAGCGTGGCCAGCATGGGCTGCAGGCGATGAGGCAGGGTCGATTTTCGTGGCATGGCCGGGTCTTTCTACAGAGCTGGCAAGGCCCGCAGCGAGGAGAGCGGAAGGCGAACTCGCGCGGCATCACCAGCCGCGACCGTCCCGCCGGTCCGTACCACGCCCAGCACGCCGAATTTGAATGGAGGGCCCTTTTCCGCCGACGAAAGCACCTGCCGCTTAAGGCCGGCTCGGAAGCGGTCGATGAGGACGCAGGGCGTCCGGAGGCCGGTTAGCTCAACGACCGCGGCCGGCCCGAGCTCGATCAGCGTCCCGAGCGGCATCCGTTCGAGGTCCAAGCCGGCGGTGGTGATGTTCTCGCCGAGCTCTCCCGCTGCAACTGAGAAGCCGGCATCCGAGAGGGTCGCGAAGAGCTCGGATGGGATCAGGTGAACCTGCCGCAGATTGGGAAGGTGAGGCTGACGACGGGCGAGATAGCGGTGCCGGACGAACGCGCCGGCGTGGGCGTCCCCTTCGACGCCATGGCCTTCCACCAAAGCTATGCGGTCCTGAATCGGTTTGCTGAAATGGTGCCCAGGGCCGGCGGCGACCGCCACGACTCTCCCCTCGATCGCCATATCGTGCCCCTGGGGCATCAGGCGGCGCGGGCGAGCGAGCGCCGCTTCTGGCGCAGGTAGCGCGTGATGTCAGCAAGCGTCATCGCGTTTAGGACCCGTTCGGCAGGGACACCGCCCTTGCGGGCCATCACGACGCCCCAGTGCATGTGGTCGAGCTCGGGGATCGAATGCGCGTCCGGATTGATGCTCAGCATGCAGCCGAATTCCAGCGCCGCCTGGTGCCAACGCCAGTCCAAGTCGAGCCGCCATGGGTGGGCGTTGATCTCCACGACAACATCATGCTTGGCGCAGGCCCGCAGCACTTTTTCGACGTCGATTTCGTAGCCAGGCCGGCGCTGGAGCTGCCGCCCGGTCATGTGGCCTATAATGGTGGTGTGAGGATGGGAGATCGCCCGAAGCAGGCGCTGCGTTTGCGCCTTGCGGTCCAGTTTGAACCGGCCGTGGATGCTGGCCACCACGAAGTCGAAGCGCTCCAGCACGTCGTCCGCGTAGTCCAGCGAGCCATCGGCCAGAATGTCGGACTCGATGCCTTTGAGGACCCGGAAATCCTTGCCGAAGCGCTTGTTCAACCGGCCGGCCTCCCGGTGCTGCTGCGCGATCTCCTCCACGGTGAGACCACCGGCATAGTGCGCGGATATTGAATGGTCCGCGACCCCAAAATACTCGAAGCCACGCTGGCGGGTCGCTTTCGCCATCGTCTCCAGGGTCTCTGTCCCGTCGGAGGCATCGGTGTGGCAATGAAGGATTCCGCGCAGGTGCTGGTCGGTAACGAGCTTCGGCAGCTTGCCCTTCAGAGCCAGCTCGATCTCGCCGCGCCCCTCCCGGAGCTCCGGATCGATGAAGGGTAGGCCGAGAGCGGCATAGATGTCGGCCTCCTCGCTGGCGACCAAGGTGCGGCCCTTGTGCAATCCGTCGGCCTCCAAACGCATTCCTTTCTCGATAGCCAAGGCTTGGAGCTGCTCGATGTGGGCGGCGGAGCCTGTGGCGAAGAGAAGGGCGGCGCCGAAATGCTTGCGGTCGGACACCCGGATCTGCAGTCCTTCGGCCGATGGCATCGACGTCTTGTCCGATTTGGCAGCCTCCGCAACGATTGCGAGGTCGCTGACGAGTTCGCACCCCCGACGGAAATCGCCAGCGATCGTCACCCGCTTGAGATCGGGCCGGGCCTTCCGGATGGAATCCTTCGCGTGGGCGAGCAGAGCGGCGGCACGGTGCAGGTGGAGCCGGCCTTCTCCGCTTTTGGCGATCGCCAGGTTCTGCAGGATCTTGGTCTGCAGGGCGGCGCCGAGTCCTTTCACCTTCTTGATGCGGTCTTCCTTGGCGGCGGCCTCCAATTCCGCGAGCGAGCGGATCCCGAGATCCTGGTAGAGGCGCAGCACCTTCTCGGGACGCAGACCCGGCACGGCAAGCATCTCCAGCACCCCCTCGGGAATCTCCTTCCTGAGCTTTTGGAGGCTCGGATGAGTACCCGTCTGGTGAAGTTTGGTCACAATGTCGGCGATCGCAACGCCAACGCCCGGGATCTCTGTAAGGCGATCTTCGGCGATGAGCACGTCCAGAGGAACGACAAGCGCCGCCAGGCTGTCTGCGGCCCGAGAGTAGGCTTTCGCCCGGTAGGGATTGCCGCCCCTCAAGGCTGTGCGCTGCGCGTACTCTCGCAGGAGACTTGCTACACCGCGAGCGTCGAGAGAGGGCACTCAGTGAGCCTCCCGTCTCGCGCTTTGCGACCTGGGCGGACTAAAACGACTTTGAGGATGCGGGTCATCATCTTGCCGACGATCGAGCGATCTCTCGAGCTTCTGCGCTGCCCGAAAATCCTCCAGGTGCTGCGTGTTTGGACCATAGGCCGCCTCCTTCTTGAGGAGATTGTAGATTCGGCCGGCCATCAGCTGCAGGTGCTTCATCCTGCCCTGCGGCATCGATCGAGCCTTGTAGGCACGGAAGTAATCGAATGCGTCTGACATGATACGGGTAAACGCCCACTCCGGCCGATGGTTCGTTCGCCACCTGCGTCCCCCTGCGGATTTTCAACAGGCAGTCAAAGGTCTTCGCGCAGCCCCTTGAAGAACGGGTGCCGGACCTTCCCTTCAGCCGACTTGGCCCGGTACTCGACCTCGGCCAGCAGCTTCGGCTCGACCCAGATCCCTTTGTGGGCGATCCGCTTCGAATAAGGCTGGGTCCTCCGAATCAGCGGCTTCAGCCGCTTCTGAAGATCTGCGGCGGACGCCTTGTCGAAGCCATGGTCGACCTTGCCAGCGTAGACTAGGTCGTCCCCTTTATGCCGGCCGAGGTGGATGCCGTCCCATTTTCCGTCGTCGAGCGCGAATCAGGCGATCGTCAAGGTCTCGCGTTGCGCGCAGGTCTTCTTCACCCAGTCGTTGCGGCGGCCACTGGCGTATACGCTGTCGCGGACCTTCGAGACCACGCCCTCCAGACCTACCTTGCAGGCGTGCGCGAACATCTCGCGACCCTCGATCTCGAAGTTTTCACTGAACTGAATAGCGGTGCCCGCGATGATCTTCTTGAGCTCCGCCTTCCGCTGAACGAGCGGGAGCTTCCGCAAGTCGCGTCCGTTCAGGTACAGCAAGTCGAAGGCGACCAGGACGATGCTGGTGGAGCTGCCCTTCAATTCGTTCTGCAGGACCGAGAAGTCTGTCGTGCCGTCGGCGGACGGGACCACGACCTCGCCGTCGACGATCGCGGATCCGGCCTTGATGTGCCAGGCGTCGTCGGCGACCTTCTTAAAGCGGCGAGTCCAATCGTTGCCGCGGCAGGTGAAGACGGTGACGGTCTCGTTCGCCAGGTGGACCTGGACGCGGTAGCCATCAAACTTGATTTCGTGAATCCAACGGCTTCCGGAAGGCACCTTCTCGATCGAAGTTGCCAGCGCCGGCTCAACGAATCCGAGCAGCGGCGCCTTCACGCCGATCGCCGCCGGTTTACGACGCTGAAACGCCATGCACGAACTCCAACGCAACAAACCGACTCAAATTGGCACAGACGGAATCGTTCCGGAACCCACGAATCCTTGCGACGTTGCATCGTCGTCAATCTCACAAGAGGAGGAGCCGATGGCTGCAGCGAAGAAGAAAACCGCACGTGGGCGTAAGCAAGACCGTGCACGCGTGGCCGGTGGACAGAACTACGAAGTCGGCTATGAGGCCAAGAAGACCGGCCGATCGGCGTCCGCCGTGAAGAAGGCGGTCAAGAAGGTCGGCAACGCACGCAAGCGCGTCGAGAAGCGCCTCGGCCGGTAGGCAGCCGGCATGTACGCGACGGCGCGTTTTAGATACGGCCGGAGAACCGTGTAAAGGCGGTCAGCGTCTGCAGGGTCGGGGCGACGTCGCGAAGGTAGATCTCGTTCTTCAGGAACGCGATCTCGTCGTCGAGCGCGGTCTCGCAGACGTCAATGTACCAGCTTTTCGGACGACCGACCGTGCCATCGCTCCAGCGATAGCCCCGCCGTTTCAGCGACTCCTTGAGCTCGAACGGCGACTGCTCGGCCCAGACACGGACCGTCTTCCTGCGCGCTGTCTCGAGCAGCAGCGCCAGCGCCGGCGCGCCTGTCGGCAGCACGAAATCGAGGATTTCCAGCAGTGCATGGCAATCGTCGACCGCGCGGTGCCCGTGGTGGAAGAACCCGGCGCCGTTCAACAGGTAGCCGAGTTGAGCACCCGCGAAGCCATGTTTGCGCCAGTCGACTTCCGTCGCAGTGCAGGCCCAGGCTTTCCGCTCGAACACCGGCCAGTAGCGCTCCGCGAACTTCCGATCGAAGCCGCTGTTGTGGGCGATGACGATCACCGCGTCGTCGACGAAGGCGTTCACGGCTGTCTCGTCGATCTTGTGTCCGGCCACAACGTCGTCGGTGATTCCGGTGAGAGCGACGATCTCCGCCGGAATGGGCCCTGACGGTTCGTTGAAGGCGGCGAACGTGTCCCTGACGCCAATGATACGGCCGTGCTGCGCGTACTCGAACTTGACCATGCCGAGCTCGATAATCTCGTGCTGCCGGGGGTCGAGGCCCGTAGTCTCGACATCGAGCAGGATGCCCGTCTTCGACTCGCAACCGGTGGATCGCGTCGAGAGAGGGCGCGGCACGAGGCGGCGCAGCACCCGGTAGTCCGTCGACAGGCTCAAAGCCTCGGCCATGGCGGCCAGATCGGTCGTATCCTGGAACATTCTGTTCAATCTCGGTACGGGCTCCGCCCAGGCCGGGACCGGACCATACCGGCAACACCGGCCTCGAGGTACAAGAATGACGGGTGATTCACGATGTTTTCGGCCCCGGTTGGGTCGATCAAGCCTTCCTTGGTCCTCCCGCTCAAGGGCGGTTGTTCAGGGCGGCCCCATATCTCGCGAGGCACGGAACCCAGGCCCGTCGTTCGTCTTGAATCCATCACCGTCCATCTGGAGTTCCGCGTTCATGGCCCCCCGTGCCAACTGGAAAGGCTTTCTACGACTGTCGTTGGTCACCTGCCCCGTGGCGCTCTACCCAGCAACCTCGGAAAGCGAAAAAATCTCGTTTAACCAGCTCAACCGGCAGACTGGCCACCGCATCAAATATCTAAAGGTCGACAGCGATACCGGCGAAGAGGTGCCGAACGAGGACATCGTCAAAGGCTACGCCCTGGACAAGGACACCTACATCGAGGTGTCGAAGGAGGAGCTGGAAAACGTCGCGCTGGAATCCACGCGTACCATTGAGATCGACGAGTTCGTCGACCGCGAGGAGATCGACCCGCGGTATCTCATCCGGCCCTACTATCTGAGGCCGGACGGCAAGGTAGGGCACGACGCCTTCGCGGTGATCCGAGAGACCATCCGGGAGATGAACAAGGTCGCGATCGGCCGGCTGGTCCTGACCAACCGCGAGCACATCATCGCCCTCGAACCGCTGGACAAGGGGCTGATGGGCACTCTGCTCCGCTACCCCTACGAGGTCCGCGATCCGAAGGAATATTTCGACGAGGTCCAGGACGTCAAAGTCACAAAGGACATGCTCGATCTCGCCAGGCACATCGTCGAGCAGAAGTCCGGCTCATTCCAGCCGGACAAGTTCGAGGACCACTACGAAGCCGCGTTGATCGAGCTCATCAACCAGAAGCGGGCCGGCAAGCCGATCACGCCCAAAGAGCGGCCGGCCGCGAGTAACGTCGTGGATCTGATGGAGGCGCTGCGCCGGAGCGTCGGCAAGGAAGCCGCGCCGGCGAAAGTGGCCAAGCCCGCCAAGAAGCCGCGCAAGGCCGCGACCGGGCAGAAGGAGATGCTGATGTCGATCGAAGGCAAGAAGGCCAAGGAGGCGCCGGCGAAGAAACCGGCGTCGAAGCCCCAGCGGAAGTCGGCGTGAGTGGCAGACTGGATCGCAGGCTTCTCGTCACCCCCAGGGTTCACACCCGAGGAGAAACACCATGACCCAAAACATTCCCGAAGAATCTTCCGCCAGGTCGATCGACTGGATTCCCTTCGTGATCGGCAACACGATGCCGCCCCGAGATCCCAATGAAAACGGAGACGACGAGGACGAAGAGGAAGAGGACGAAGAGGACGGCGCCGACGAACCGCCGGTCGTGCGCGAGCCGGACGAGGACTAGAGCATTGGGCGGCAGCGACAGCCGGATCCTCGGCGTTTGCAAATGATACTGCAGCGCCCGCCAGAGCGCACCATGGAACGAATTGGCTCGTCAGGCGTCGATTCCCTGCCTCTGGCACCCACACCCCCAAAAGCCCAAGCCGGAGGAAAACCTACCACCTAGGTTGGCGGTCCTGATGTGCGCATTTCTTGGCGCCACGACCGTTTGCGACCGAAGGAGGGAGCAAATGAGCAATCGCATATCTGAGCGGAGGACGCCCAACGCGGCCGAACGGGAAGCTCGAAAGGTCTTCAGAGACGCGGAGGCCAAAGTAGCGTTGTCTGAGTACGAACGCGCCCAACGGGCGCTCCACGCGAACCGGGAGCGGTTGAAGGCGGAGCGATTGGCTCGCGAGGCTGCGCCCACCAAAAGCACTGCCGGCGTCAGGCGCGCCAGGCCACGAAGAGCGTCCAAGAAGTCATGAAGATCAAGATCACGGAACCCACAGTCCAGAGCGTTGCGCGCGTATCGTGAGTCCTGGCCGTGAAATAGGCTGCGAAATGCAATAGCCGCGAAACGACGTAGCCATATAGCAGCCACTGGGCCAGCATCAGGGATGGCTCGGTCAGGATGAAGAGAAACCCCGCGACCAGAAAAAACGGCAGATTTTCGAGATCGTTCAGCTGAATCCGCCGGATGCGATCGACGTACTCATTGGGCGCCAGTTGTTCGGCGCTCGGCCTTGGGTTGAGGATGGTCTTCTTGCTATCCTCCGGGGATCGAAACCCGCCTTTTACCTGCATCATGCGGATGACGGTCAACCATGACATCAAGACGGCTTTGAGAATCATGATCGAAGCGGCGATAGCGTAAGTGATGAAGAGCGGATTCTGAAAGCTGAGCTTGTCCATAGCGCTGCCTTCGGTTCTGGCGATCTGCGATCATTCAATCATATGAAAGCGCTCGCCGACTAGAGGTTCGCGTCAGCTTGCCACGTCCGAGGGTGGACCATCGGATCGATGGCAGGGAGGGCCGCAGCTCGCCGATGCCGCAACCCGGAAGCGCCAAAAATTCGGGAGTCTTACCAGGCGGGGCCGCAAAGGCGCCTTGGTCGGGCGGCCTAGCCGCAATCTGGCGGGCACTCGGGGCAGCTATCGCCGATCGAGTTCATGACGTCCAGGACTTCCGCAACCGCCTGGTCGGGAGAGATGCCGGCCGGCGGATCCTCGCGGACGGCCGCGAAGGCGCGCTCGCGGGCATGTGGGTCGGCGCGGTCCTGCATCCAGCCGTGCTCCTCGCATTCGCGGATGGCACCGGTCTCCTGCAGCACCGAGATCGCCCAGCCGCGCAGCGTCCGGATCGCTGGCCGCCTTTCCTTCGTCATCAGCATCGCGTTCAACTCCTAGAGGGACGAATCCTTCCAGACCGGCCCTCGTTCCGGGCAGCTACCACATGCCAGGGATTCCAAATTGGCGGGACTTCAGCTTTTCCACGTGTTCCGACAGCTGTGGACGTCCCGGGATCGCCACGACCGACAAATGCGGTGTGGGACCCATAGGGGAAGCTGAATCCTAACCCGCGGGGCCAGAACCACCGTCGGAGCCGTGGTCAGGGGAATTCACGTCGGCTTCGATTATTCGGCCTGAGGATGCGATTGCACATCTTCCTTCTCGCCGGTCGCGACGATCTTCAGCGCCCCGTCCGGCAGCGGGCGCTGCAGCGCCTTGGCCTCGTCCCAGGGTGCGCGCATCCAGACGTCGTGCTCCTCGGTGGTCGTCAGGATGACCGGCATCGCCTTTGGATGAACGCGGCCGATCTCGGCGTTCGGCTCCGTGGTCAGGAACGCAAATACGTCCGCGGTGATCGCGCCTTCCTTGGCCTTCCGGACGCTGGTCCCAGTTCGTCCAAAGGCCGGCGAAGGCAAGCAGCGGCCGGCTTTCATCCGGGGCGAACCAGACCGGCACCTTCTTCCCGTCGATGGTGTCGTACTCGCTGAACGAGGTGAACGGCACCAGGCAGCGCTGCTCCGGACCGAGCCAGCGCTTCCAGTGGCTGCTGTTGACGTTGCGGATGTTGGTGGTTCCGGAATCCGGCTCCATCCGAAGCAATTCCTTGAACTCGACGGTCTTGCCCTTGGCCTGCAGCTTTTCGGCACGCTTCTTCGTGGCATCCATCAGCGCTCGCTGCGACGACGGCATTCCCCAGCGCGCCATCGCGATCTCGCGTCCATCCGCAGCGTTGTGCACGATCGGGGCCGGGTAGTCCGGAAAGATTCCCGGCATCGACGGCAGGTTTCCGACGTGGCTGTTGAGCGCGCCGAATAGGCGGCGGATCGCCTCGACGTTCTTGGTCATGCTGTAAAGATTGCACATCTCAGGTTTCCGGGGCCTGGCGAGGGCGCTGCGCCAGCTGCAGCAGCCGCCCGACGTCCGGCCTTAGCACACTTGCTGCAACGGAGCCGGCTCGCCAGGTCGTGGACGAAGGTGGTCGGCGGACGGCGCAGCGCGGCCAGGTCGACGTCCCGCTTGGTCCTGCAGCGCGAGCATTCGATCTCGATCCATCGGTAGCCCGCGTTCACGGCCTGGTCGATCGTGGGAGACGGGTCGATCGGCTCGCCGTCGGCCCACATGCGCTCGTTCCACGATTCGCACAGCAGCTTGTCTGCCGTCCGGATCAGCGCCTCGCCTTTGGCTCGGGCCTCGTCCGACTGCGAAGCGAGAATCGACGTCATGGCACGGGCCCGGCCGAGCTCCTTCGCGAGAGTCTTGCGATCGCCTCCCGAAAGCGGTGTCGGGTGATGTTTGGGTGCCATCGGCGCCGTCTGCCGGACTATGTGGCTTCGAACGACGGCCAGCAGCCGTCTTCCTCATGCCGGCCGGTCCGCTGCGTGCACGTGTTGTCCAGCAGGCGCTGGCCGACGTCCTTCCAGACCGCGTCCTGACCGTACAGCCTGACGGCGTCGACTTTCTGGATCTCGACGGTGCGGCCGCAGCGGCGGCAGCCCACCCTCAGAATATGTTGAGGAATTTGGCTCAGCCGCAGCAGGCGTCCGGACGGGCCGGGGCCCGGTCGCCCGGCGTCGGCGCGAGGGTCCTCCAGAACTGCCTGCCAGTATTCCGGCGGCAGATCGTCGTCCGGAGCCAGTCCGCGCGCGAGAGGAGCCTCCCTGCCGACAGCGGCGGCCATCTTTTGCATCTGCTTGGGCGTCGGCGTGCGCCAGCTCGCGGGGCGGTCGGTCATGCCATGAGTAGAACACAACAAGAACACAAGAGTCGAGCCCGCCGAGGAGGTAGGAGACATGTAGTCATGCCAGTTCAGAAAGCGCCATCCGACGCCGTCCTGGGTTCAGCTCGAAGATACACAACCCGCCATGGACAACCGGCGGTTGGATCTGGTCATTGCTTGTTCCGGTCAAACGTACATATCGTACGGCTACACAGCAGCGCGCGATTCCCTGATCGATCGCGCGCCCGAGACGTCGAACAGGGGTGGGAAGTAGCTGGAAGATGTTGTTTTTGCATATCTCGGATATCCATTTCAAAGCGCCTGAATGCCTCACCCCGGACACGGATCCCGACAGGGGAGTCCGGACGCGCATTGAGCGGCACCTGGCCACGCAGATCCCGAGATTGGGCAAGATCGACGCGATCTTGATCGGAGGAGACGTCGCCTTCGCGGGTGACCCGCGCGAATATGATGAAGCGAGGAAGTGGTTCGCCAAGCTCAGGACGATCACCGGCTGCGAAAACGGTCCGATGCTAGTCGTCCCCGGCAACCATGATGTCGACAGGACCGCAGTCGGGAAGGCCATGACCACCCGGAACGTGCATCAAGCTGTCGCCGGAGAAAAGGACGATTGGAGGGAGGCGACCCTCCGCGCTCAGTTGGCCGACCCGCAGACCGGCGCCGCGCTGTTTCACGGTCACGCCGCCTACAACGATTTCGCCGCGCCGATGCAATGCCAGATTTATCCCGAAAAGATCTACTGGAAGCAGGATCTGGACCTGACGCCGCAGGTGAAGCTCCGGATTCACGGGCTGACTTCGACGCTTCTGTCAGGGCGCGACGGCAAGGACGACCCCAGACCCTCGCTCTACGTGAGTCCTCTTCAGACGGCCCTGGATCCGGTGCCGAATGTGGTCAATATGGTCATGTGCCATCATCCTTTCGACTGGTTGATCGACGGGGATGACGTGGAGAACGCTTTGGACAGGCGGGCGACGTTTCAGCTGTTCGGTCACAAGCACAAGCAGCGGGTGCAGCGCGAAGCCGAGTTCGTGCGGTGGGGCGCCGGCGCCGTGAATCCTTCGAGGAGCGAGAAGCAGTATGAGCCCGGCTACAATCTCGTCCACATCGTCCTGACAGGCACCGGAAACGAACGGCACCTCGCCATAGAGACCCACCAATTCACCTACCAGTCCAACCCGGAAGGATTCAGGCCGATCCTGACGTCTGCAGGCGAAGACGTCTTCCGGCACATCATCCCGTTTCCCGAAGATGCCGTCGCATCGACCGGCGTCGCCACGCCGAACATCCAACCCGGACCGCCGGTCGACGCGAACGCTGATGCGGAGGCCGCCATGGGCGCCGAGATCAATCGCAACATAGTAAGCCGCTTCTGGGAGCTCGATTCCAGCGATCGGCGGAAGATCGCTCTCGAACTTGGGCTGATCAGCCGGGCGGAAGTCTCGCTGCCCGAACCGGAGCGATACGGAAAGGCTCTCATAAGAGCCAAGGAACGCGATCTGCTCGATCGACTCGCCGAAATGATCTCTGACAGAGAGGGGAAGTGATGGCTGCGCAGAAGGTCCCAAACATGGACCCGGACTTCGCCCGTTGGTACCGTGAAGTGTCGATGGAAGACAGCAAGGCGCAGGCGAGATGGGTCGGCATCGACCAGGCGATCGCGTCGCCAAGCCGGCCGATGGTGGAGGTTCTGACGCGCCTGGCGTTCGACACCAAGGCTTCGGCAGGGGGTTACAAGGACCCCGCGCTCGCGGAGAAGCTCGCCGCGTTTCACGATGCGTTCAAGGCGGCCGACGCGGATTATGAGCCGGAGAAGCGCGAAAGCCAGGTGCTCGCCGCCTGCGCGCTCGCTCGGCTGTTCGGGTGGTATTCGCTGGCGCAGCTCGCCGTTACCGCCGCTTCCTTCGATGGCGCCAGAACGCCGGCGTTGCCGATGGACTTGGTGGGCATGGCCGAACAGGCGATCAGGAGCTTGAGCACGGCCCGCCGCGTTCGACCGGACGTCTCCAAGTTGAAGGTCACGCTGCGGGATATCGCGTATGAGCCGGACTTGGCCGCTGTAAATCTGAACGATCCTCAGACGCTGAAACCTGTCTTGGTCGGCCTGAGCAACGCCGTAAACGCTTCGCTCAAGGCGGTTGTCGTCGGCGTGAACGCGTCGGCCGACAAGATGAGCGGTTACATGCGCGTGGTCGACGAGGAATTGCAGATGCTGTGGTGGCTGCTGGGCGAGCGGAGTCTCGACCTCGATCAGCCGTTCGACAAGGTCGAGAATACGATGCAGCCGCTGGTCTTCGCCCGGGAACTAGCCACGCGAACCGTCTCCAGTCCGGGGCCAGTCGCGATCACGGCGTTGTTGGCTCGCTCCGGTCTGATGTCGCGCGGCAAGCTGTCGGTCGTCGCCGCCGCGAACGCCGTGCCAGCGGACTGGGCGACGAAGGCAGTGAACCAACTGCCCGCGTCCCCGGTCACGACCCCGATTCACTTCGCGTTGGACAAGCGCGTCGAGGCGGGCGCACCGGACGCCTGGGCGGCACACTGGTCGGCGCTCTGCGGCCTAGCGGAGGACGCGAGCCTTACGCCGCTTCGACTTGCGGAGCTTTTCTACCGTGAACACCTCTTCCTGACGCACGGGTAGGCCGATGTCCGCGACGGTTGCCGCCGAGATGATCTGTTCGAACCCGGACTGCCGCGTGTCGGTAGACAAGAAGTGCGTCGAAGGGCTGTCCTTCGATCAATGTCAGTTCTTCGGTAAGTCGCCCGCGGACCCGCGCCCCGCGGACGGCGGCGAGGTTGCCGCCCCGTCGGCCGGCATCGACCTGGATCCCGGCATGCCGCTGCATGCCCTGCAGGCCTCGGGGGTTCTCCGGGCCGCCCGTTCGCGGGTGATTGGGATCATCGGCGCATACGATTGCGGCAAGACCAGTCTGCTGGCAGGTCTCTACGACCTCTTCCAGGAAGGACCGATCGCCGGGGTGACATTCGCCGGGTCTTCGACGCTTCACGGCTTCGAGCGCATCTGTCACGATTCCCGCGTAGCTTCGAAGCGGGGCGTCGCTCACTCGCCCCGCACCAGCCGAGGCGAAGTCGTCTTCTACCATCTGGACGTCCAGCAGAGCGGAGAAATCGACATGGTTTCCTTGCTGCTGGCCGACAGATCGGGCGAGGAATATGAAGAGGTCGCGGACGAGATGGCCAATGGTCTCTCCATGTTCGAATTGCGGCGCGCAGATACCGTGACCGTGCTGGTCGATGGGAAGCGGCTGTGCGACCCGAAGACCAGGCACGACGTGATCAATTCGATCGCCCCTATCGTCCAAGGTCTGCGGGAAAGCGGTGCGTTCGCGCGGCAGCCGCAGCTGGCGGTCGTGTTGACCAAGAACGACGCTGTTGTCAGTTCGAAGAAGGCGGACGTCGCGGCTGCCGATTTCGATCGGCTCGTCGGGACGATCACGCATCGCTTCGCCGACGGTTTCAGCGACATCCGCAAGTTCGTCACGACCGCGTCTCCGACCGGACTGGCCGCGAAGAGGGGCGACGGATTGCGGGACCTGCTGCTATATTGGCTCAACGAAGGCCGGCCCGAACCGGTTGCGCCGGGCGGCGCCGCCAGCGATCGCGTCTTCGCAATCTTGCGTCCGAGAGAAGAATGATGGCGGCGATCGTCGAACCTAACGTATCGATCGTGGGCTTGCCGGGTTCGGGCAAGACGACCTTTCTCGCCGCGCTCTGGCACCTGATCCAAAGCGACGAGATCGCTACGCGACTGCGGTTCGCCTCGATGAGCAACGAGGACTACGCCTACCTCAACCAGATCGTGAAGCTCTGGCGCAGGGCGACCGAGCAGGGCCGTACGCAGATCGCAGGAATGAAATCGATCAGCATGAACCTCGTCGATGCCGCCGACCGGGCGATACGCGTGACGTTTCCCGACGTACCCGGCGAGGACTACCGCACGATGTGGGAAGATCGGAAAATCGACGAAGGATTGGCCGAAAACCTCAGCGCGGGAAACATCATGCTGCTGATCAACGGCGACCGGATCAAGTCGCCGGCTTGGATTACGGAGCGGATGCACCTGGCGGGGAAGGTCGAGAACGGCCCGGTCGAGGAGCCTGCCCGATGGGAGCCGAGGCTCGCTCCGACGCAGGTCCAATTGGTCGATCTGCTGCAGCATCTCATGCGGCGTCCGCTGGCTCGGGGGCGCCGCCGGCTGGCAGTCATGATGGGCGCATGGGATCAGGCGGAGGGAGAAGGGCTGTCGCCGAGCGATTTCCAAGCAGCCAGACTTCCTATGCTCGATCAGTATTTGAAAAGCGGCCGCGACGGCTGGACGTTCCGCACCTATGGATTGAGCGCGCAAGGAGGCGAGTTCGACGAGAACGACGAGAATAACGCGGCGGCGAAGGCAAGAGAAGACGCGAACCGGCTGCGGGAGCTCGACCATCTGTCAAAGCGGATCCGTCTGCTCTCCGACGGCACCGAATCCCACGATCTCACCGAGCCGCTCGAATGGTTGATGGACGACCAGTGAAAGGTTTTGCAGTTCAGCAGACTCTGCACGGCTACGGAGAAGGGCATCGCCTTCTGGCAGGTTCGGTGTCGTTGCCGCCGCGCGACATGCGGACGATGCTCATCCTGAGCGATTCCTCGGGAAGCGGAGTCAAGTTGCCGGCCGATGGCTACCTGACGGGATATCCGCTCGCCGAATCCGCGAAGTACGTGCTGGCCCGCACTTGGCCGGCTCCCGAGATGAAGCGACCGGGCTGCGTCTGGACGCACTCGGTCATCATCGATTTCGCAGACGTCGCGGCCCTCTGCTCTGCGTCGACGATCGTCCGTTTATTTATGCGTCCGGAGGCCGAACCGCGCGACATGTACGAACGGGCATTGACCATCGTCGATACGACTCCGCCGGAGCGAGGAAGACTCGATCCGGAAATCGCCGCTGAACTGGTCGGCGCGCTGTACGGAAGCCCGAACAGCAAGATCGTGGGCGGACTGGACGTCGGCCTAAACGAAGAAATCGTGCTCCGGACTTGGATGCAACAGTGGCCTAGGCTTCGGCGAAGCTTCCGGTTTTGTACATTCACGGCGACCGACCGTTCGTCGCCGTCGGAACCTTTCGACCTTCAAGTCGTCGCGAACGCTTCGTCAATACCCAAATTGCGGGTCGCAAATCTTGTGAGTCCAGACGAGACGTCGCGGATGCCGGAGCTCGGGCCATTAGTGGAGGACCTTCTCGACCCCGATGTCGACGGTCTACGGCGTTTTCTCCGGGAGAGCGGAGTGGAGGTGTCCGAGGGACGTGGTGCTATGCGCCCTCTGTGCACGATATTCGCATTCGTCGGCGGTCGGATGCCGACCGCCGAGACTGCGCTCGACGCGCTCGATCGGCTGGACCGTTCTCGGGCGTCGACTGCGCGCCGACGGATCGTCAGGCGGCTGGCGCAGGACATCGGGTCCGTCAGCGATTCGAGCTTCCGGATGGTCGTCGACGAAGTCCGTGCGGATCGAGAATTCGACGAGGCGCTCGCGGCGAGAGTCGGCGCGGAGCTTTGGAGGCGCGAGCCGGCTTCGTTCGTAGGCACGTTGGCCGAGCCGATTCCTTTGTCTGCTGCTACGAACGCGGCCTTGAGAGAGATGGAAGCGGGCGAGCTGGTGCGGGGCATCTCGCGTGATCCTACCGTAGCGTCCGAGATCGCGAGACGCCGGGAGGATCTGCTCGTCATCGAAGAGTTTTGGACGATACCGGGTATTGATATCGAAAAGATTGTCGCCTCTTGCGAGGATCGATCCGAAGGGGTCGTTTCGAGCCTCATGTCGTCGGGCGCGTCCGTGTCGCGCTCCGCGATACAGCAATTCCAGGCTCGGCCGATCATCCGTGCGTTGGAGAAAAGCGGAAGCGGATTGGGCCGCGACCGAGTCGAGCCATGGCTTCGGGCGGTGCGAGATCAAATCCACGACCTAATCGGCGCTTTGCGGCATCGCGAGCTCAAGTTCGCGCCTTCAATGTCCGAATTGTCGAACGCCAGCGGTCCGGACGATGTCTCCTGTGATGAGCGCGGCGATCCTTGGTTGGATGCGGCTTCCGCGCCGGCGGGAGAACTGACGGCAGAAGAGGACGCCCATCTTTGCGCCTTCCTGCTTGCACGCGGACTTGGTCGTCAGTCAAACCATCCGGCGGCGCTGATGCGGCTTTCGCTCGGAAAAGTGCATCGCGCTCTGGCCCTCGATCGTATGCCTCAGGACGGATGGCGCCTGCTGCGCAACCGATTGTCGTTCGTGATGCCATGGCAGGAGTGGGACCGTTGCTGGCGGGTGCGGAGTGCCGTTGCCGCTAAATTTGTAGACGGAAATCTGGATACTGCGGATTTCGTGAACCTGGTTGATGATCCAGAACTGTGGTGGCAAGTTGCGTCCGACGTCTCCCACGTTTGGGGCGGCTGGAAGTACCTGAAGCAGGTCCAACGCAGATTGGAGACGGACAGCGCGCGCGATCCCGGAGGCCGGAAGACGGCGGCGCTTGAGCGCCTTCTTTAGTGAGCACCAGCGATGGTGGTTCAAGCCGAGCTCGCGCAGGCGCGTGGCCGAGCTCAGTTGAATTCGTGCCGTAGCATGCTTTTGCAACCGCCGTTCACATGACCGATGCGTTGGAGATAAGGCGGTTCAACGCTCGATCGAGAAGCGCGTCGGTAATTCTATCCCGCTTGGCGCGAGCGGTAAGCCGAGCCGCTTCGTTCACGACCCAGGCGGCATCGCTCATCGGCCGACCGGCCAACGAGCGGCTGGCCTCTGACAGATCCAAGGGATCGTGAGGTCGATCCTTCAGCATGCCGTGCATGGCGAGCTCCACTTCTTCCTTGGTCGGATAGTCCACGAGCACCGAGTGGTCGAACCGCCCGGTTCTCAACACGGCCGGATCGAGGGCCTCCTTCCGGTTGGTCGTTGCCAGCACCAGGACGCCGTTCTTGGCGGCGGATTCGATCATCCTAAGGATCTCGGTCAGTTCTTCCATCTTGTGATCCTGGGACATCGGTCCGCGCGCCGGCGCGACGGAATCGATCTCCTCCAGGACGAGCAGCGACGGCGCGCTGCGCTTGGCCTGCTCGAAGGCCTGCCGCATCGCGACCGTAGTCTGATGGATGAAGGGGCTTCCGACCTCGCCGAGATCCAGCCTGAACGTCGGTCGCCGTAGCGCGGCGATGAGCGTGTCCACCGCGTGGGTCTTGCCGGATCCGGGAGGCCCGTAGAGCAGGATCCCGTTCGGCAGCTGCACCCTCAGGGCTTGGTACCTGTCCGGGTCCGCGCTCGGCTCGATGACGTATTCGCGGAAGAACGCTTCGAGGGCCGGGCGACCGGGCAACGCGAAGGCTTCGGGCGCGATCGGTTCGGCGAACTCGGAGACACCGAGCGCCCTCAGGAAGAAGGAGATGTCGTCGGGGGAGACCCAAGGATTCGCGCCGCGCACTGATCCGACATCCAGGGAAGACGACAGTGCCGACGCCGTCAGTATCTGCGCAGCGACCTGCCTCATGTCCTCCGAGCCGTCGCCATCCTTCACCGCCAGACACGCCTCCAGCGAGCCAAGGAACAAGGCGCTCGACACTTCCGCCTGCGGATTACGTCGGCGCATCTCGGCGATGGCTTTGCCCAATGCCACGATGTCACTCGTCGTCGGGAGTCCGAAACGTTTGGACCACTGCAGCAATGGCACAGGTTCGGCGGCCTTCGCGATGGACATCGTCAGGTAGGAGCGCCCGCTGAAATCGACATCGGTGAAGCGCGACACATCGCCGATCTTCGCGGCTTCCTCCGCAGCCCGCTCGCCGGCGGCGAGGACGAGGATGAGAGCGTCTCCTGCCTGATCCTGCAGAACTTGATATCCCGGCCCTTCGGCCCGCAGCCTACCGACCGTTCCGGATGCGATCGCGTGACCAATGGGAAACCAGGGAAAGCCGGTCATGCTACTTCATGAGCCCGGCGAGAGCGGCACTGGCCGCCTGTTTGGCGGTGGTCGGTATCTGGTTGTCCAGAATGTGGCCGATCGTTCGGCGGAGCCCTTCCAGATCGTTCCGGTCGATGCACGCCTGCCCTTCGGAGACCAGGCGATCGTGAAGCGTCTTGTCGATGGCCAGATGCCGTTCGCGCGCGAAGGCAAGGAACATGTCGACCTGGAAGCCCGGATGCTCTTTGGCGCCGGTCATGAAGATCGCGAACATTTCGGAGTGCGACTTTCGTGCGTCGTCGGGGCGACCGTGGCGAAGCGCCTCCCGGACCTGCCCGACCAGCGCGTCGAACCGATCGTTCGTCGATTTGGACGTGTGAGGCCGGACGATGGAATCGTAGTCTTGGACGAGACGATCGGTCTCTTCCATCAGCACGGCGCCGACGTTTTCGGGACGGTTCTTGATGCGGGAGATTTCCTGCCTGATGGCGCGACCTTCCTCGACGATCGATCGACGGGTGTCGGCCTCGAAGGAGGTCTTCAGGTTGGCGCGCTGCTCCTCGAGTCGCCTGTTCAATTCCTCCATGTCCGCGTTGTTCTTGGTGCCGACGGCCCGGTGCAGCTCTTCGAGTTCGGTCGCGGTCGTGTCGAGGATGGAGTTGGCGAGCTCTTCTCCCTCCTGCCCCTCGAAGCTCTTTCTGGCTCCCTGATCCGTGAACATCTTGCCGGTGTCGAAGCGACGGCCGATCGACGGAACCTCGAGCGCGCAGTTCAGCAGTCCGTTCTCGTCGAGATTCCAGTGCACACGGACGATATCCCCGCGACGGATGATGTCGCCGATCTCCAGCTGGGAGCCGTCCACGCGGAAGCTTCCGACGTGCAGATTGAGAGCCGGATCGTTGACGCCGGGCTCCATCTGGTAGACTTCGAAATCGAGGCCCGCCTTCTCGCCGCCCTTCAGGTCGTGCGCTGCCCGGTAGTTTTCCGTTCCGTTGGCGGGGATCGACTGTCCTTTCGCCACCAGCTCGTGGAGCGTGTTCTTTGGAATTCCTCCGTCGTTTACGACCACCTTCACGGCGATGGTGTGGGTGATCGGCGTGCCCGCAGACGAGGCGTCCGTACGCTTCACGACAATCCTCGTTTCGGCATCGGTGACCGGGTTTCCGGATGCGTCGAAAACCATCACGCGGAACTGGTTTTCACCTCGGCGCGCCACTGGGACGTCGTTGATCGAAGCGGTGCCGTCGAGCGGCAACTGCCCGCTGGTCCAACCCATGTCGCTATCGATCTGAAGCCGGTAGCCTTTGCCTTGCGAATCCGGTTGCGGCCGGATCCGGATCCGAATCCGCGCATCCGAAGTGCGCTCGGGATAGCCGTACTCGATCTTGACCGCTCCGCCGGCGGAGGCCGTCGCCCGCGTCGGCTTGGCCGTCACCGCTTCACCCGACCAATCGCGGCTTTCGGCGAAGATCGCGGCACCGAAGGCGACCGCGGTCATCGGATCGGAATCGAGGTCTCCCGCGATCCCCAGCTGCTCGGGCACGCGCGACCGCACGATCGGCATCCTGGTCGGACCGCCGATGAACACGACGCGATCGATATCGCCGGCCTGATAGCCGTTCTCCTTGAGCAGCTTCCGGCAGGCGTCGATCGAGCGCTCGACCTGGTCGAAGATCAGGTCCTCGAGTTGTCGTCGGTCGAACGGAATGTCGAGGTAGATTTCCTTTCCGGCCTGGTCGCGCGACGACAGCTGGCTCTCGTCCGCGGAAATCCGCGTGGACGGTTGAGCCGACAACTCGATCTTGGCTTTTTCCGCGTAGAACCCCGCGATCCTGAGCACGCGCTGGTACGTCGGATGCTTCTGCAGATCTTCCGGCAGGTCGAATTGGTCCATGAGCCAAGGCCGTACGATCTCATTCACGACCCGGCGGTCGAAGTCGGTGCCGCCGAGCATGTTGATGCCGCCGTGCCCGACGACGTTGATCGTGCCCCCAACGCTCTGCACGATGGCCACGTCGAACGTGCCGCCGCCCAGGTCGTAGACGAGGAACTGCCCGTCCTTCAGCGCCGAATTGCGTCTTTGGCGATCGGCGATCGAGGCCATCGCGGCTGCGATCGGTTCCTGGACCAGGCCCACCCTGCCGATGCCCGCGGCCTGGGCGGCCCGCATGGTAGCTTCGCACTGCATCTGGTTGAACGCCGCCGGGATCGTGATGACCGTGCCTTCCAAGTCGAATTGACCGGCCGCCAGCTTCGCCTGCGACAGGAGCGTCTTGAGCACTTCGGCGCTGGCCTCCTCGGCGCTCATCGACCGATCGGCGCTCTTGAACTCGATGGGACTCGAGGTGCCCATGAGGCGCTTGAACTTCTTGCCGACGTTTTCCGGCGAGAACGCATCCTGCTCATAGGCTCTCTTTCCCACGAACATCCCGCCCCGCCGATCGATCATGATCGCGCTCGGAAGCACGTCCGATCCGTCCACCGTCTTATACAGACGCAATTCCCGACCATCATTGCCGACGATGGCCGAATTGGACGTTCCGAGGTCGATACCGAGATACATGATCACTCCTTGCTCGCCAGGTAAACTTTGCCCATCAGAACGGGGCGCATGTCCGCGATGACCGCGGGCTCGATGGTTCGCGCTACCACGACGTCCGCGCGTCCCGGGAATTCGTCCCCATTGACCGGCGACGCGGGAAGATTGATTTCGAAGTCCATCCCGTCGAACGATTGAACCGACATCTTTCGATCCCTCAGGAGCTCGTCGAGCCGGTCGGCCGCGTACCGACCCTGCGATGCGTACCTTTCGCGCCGGTCTTCTGGAACGCTGTCGAGAGCCCTCTCAAGCACCCGGAGGAGCTTCCAATACTCGACGGCGAGGCGCGCCACGGTCTCTTCGCTGTCCGTCATGAGCATCCCCCGTTAGCACGTATTGTCGGCATACCCAGTGTCATCGACCACCTCGCGTTCCCGACGGACTGGGAGGTCGCCAGGACGCCGCGAGACCGCGGCCCTCGGATTCGAGCGAATACCGTTTGCCGAGGAGCTCGCCGTCGACGGCATCCTTGTCGCTTTGCCGATACCGATAGTCGCTGCAGCGCGAGTTGTAGTCGTCGACCGCCGAGCCAAAGCGCTGACTAGGCACGCCGGCTTGGATCAAGGGGCGGGCAGCCTCGATCCGAACGCGCTGAAATACGCAGTAGCGTATGTTGGCTCTGGTCAGCGCCAGGCCGGTGCCGACCGCCGGGATCGCCTCGCCGGTGTCGAAGCTGTCGTTCCTCTGCGGAGGCGGGGTCGTCGTTTGAGATGGTGAGGTCGTTTGCGGCCATGTCGTGTTGGAATTGGATGGCGGCGGCTGATATTGGGACCTCTGCGGTCCGGTGCTGCCGCTGTTGGCCAAGAAGGCCCAGATTGCGCCGCCGACGATGACGATCCCCCAGAACCACAGCACACGGGTACCGGCCTTGCGCTTGGCGGCCGCGGCATCCCGGATCGTCCGTGCCGCCTTGAGATTTTCTTCGTCCGTTTCGAGCGTGAGAAGCCTCTCCGCGAGTTGCTCTACTTCCTTCCACTTCTGAGCCTGCAGGTTCTTCGTCAGGTCGTTTTCGACGTGGTTCTTTCGGACGGCTCGCTGGTCTTCCCGCAGGACGGCGGTCATTTCCGGCGTCGGTGGCCTCTGCGTCGCGTAGTCGAGAAGTCCCTGAATGATCTTGTCGGCGGCTTGCGGCGACGACGACTCGTTGTTCAGCGAAATGGCGATGGCGCGGACCAGGCGCCACGGCGTGTCCGAAAAAGGCAGCTTGGCCGTCGAGTTCACCGCCTCGACGAACTTGTCGAAGATGGACTTGATGCTCCCGACCGACCCGGACCCGAAGCCGGCCTTGAGCAGTTCGCATTCGACCGTTCGATGTGAATTGTTGGCCTGCTCGCAAGCCTGCAGAAGCGGAGTCAGGAGTTCGTCGGCGAGTTTGTCGTTGCGCAATTCGACGAGTTGTTTGGCGTCATCGGCCATCTGGTCGGCAGCGCGCGGCAAGTGACCGAAGACCCGCGATGCTACAGCGACGATCTTTGCCGCGCTCTCGAATTCGCACCGTTCGTTGGAAAGATGAAGAGCGAGTTCGCGGACCTTCCCGTACATCTCCCGCGTGACTGCGTCCTCGCGCTGACGGTGGGTTTCGTAGGTCTGGACGGGGCGAAGGAGCGCGAACCAGAACCGGATCGCCTTCTCCAGTTCGCGGTAGGTGCCGTCCGGCTTCGGATTCTTCCTGATCTCCTCGCATAGCGCGACGACGGCCTCGCCGCGTTTGGAAAGCTCGGAAGCCACGGTCTGACGATACATCGAGACGTAGACGTCGAGCATGAATATCGTCGCACTGTCCGCACCTGAGGCGACCTTCGAGACGAACTGGTCGAAGACCGCGACGGAGCGGTCTTCGAAGCCCAAGGCTTCGATCACGGCTTTGGTCTGCCGGTCCAGCAGCTTGGATAGCGCCTCGGCGACGGTATCGCGGTCGACGCGGCCCAGCCCGATCTCCTGACGCACGTCGTTAATGGCATCGCACACCCCACCCGGCGCGACGGCGGCCTGGACTTCGATCAGATGGCACAGGTCGTCGAGCTCCAACGGCCGCGCCGATCCGTAGTGGGCGATAACGTTCGATCTGGGCAAGGAGTGCAGCCTGATCAGCCGCCCCCGGATCTCGCCGATCGATTTTCCCGTGCGGATGTCGGACACGATCTGCGCTGCAGAGGCCGGATCGACGTCGAGGAAGCCGCCGACTTCCGCCTCGGTCCTGAGCCTCGGCGTCAACAGCGTCTGCTGCGCCCGCATCAGGAGGTCTGCATCGTCGACCTCGTCCTCGATCGCGTCTTCGTACGCTTCCTTTATCCCGGCCGGCTTCGCCGTCGGCGGCAGGCCGAGTAGCACGAAAGGATTCTTGAGGATGTTGAAATCGCCACCCGCCACGGGACCACCGAGTTTCTCGGAGAGTACGCGGTCGCGATGGGTCCGGAACAACATGGCGTCGTCCGGAGCCAATCGAATGGCTTCGTCGAAGTCGCGCAGCGCGCGGTCGCGATCGCCTTTTTTGGCCCACACCAAGGCCCTCAGCCCATATGCGTGACTGTCGTCGGGAGCGAGCTTCAAGGTGCGCTCGAGGTCCTGCAGCGCCTCGTCGTAACGACGGCTACGCGCCTTGAGGAGGCCCCTTCGGCGATGTGCTTTGGCGTCCTTTGGATTGCGGGAAATGATGGCCGAGAGCTCGGCGATTTCCGCGTCGAGATCGCTTTCCGTCTGCGTGTCTGCGCCACCTGATGACATCAGTCGACTCGAAATGCCGCCGTTGGAACGACTACTTCTTTCCGTCCGGATGCGGGACGAGCCACTCCTTGGCGGATTCTTCCAGAACCAGCTTACGCCGTCTTGTCGCGCAGCGCGGCGGCCGCCTTGATCCCGTGAATGACGTCCGGATCCATGCTCGTCAGAGACTGCTTCTTTTCACCCTCCGGAGACTTTCTGCCTCTGGTGGCTGGCTTTTTGTCCGCCATTGCCCTTCCCGCTCGTTGTGCGACGGCTCGGACCGTCCCATAGGTTGCGGGGCGCGGCAAGCTTTCCGGACGGCTCCGCCGCCGCTTTTCCCGTCAATCGCCGGCGGCTCATCGCGCTCAAGTCCGATCATGATCATCTCCCTGAAATGACGCGAACTTGAAACGCAATCGACTCAGTAGACCTACATGAAATAGATCGATGGTGTCTATCTATCGATTTCAGGGTTCTGTTGCTGTTGCGCTACGGCAGACGCAACGGAGCTCCGCCACGGTATGAATGAGCCGGAGCGGCAAAGTAGGACTGCTCACGCCGGGAGGCCCAAATCGCTTGGTCTAGTCCGCCGCAAGATCTCTGATGCCGTCCAGCAGCACGCGCATCCGCGCGGCAATCGTCCTCGTTGTACTCCAGGATGCGCTGCTTGAGCTCTGGGGTTCGGTGCGTACACCGTCGGTCGAACCATTCAACCGAGCCGGCGCAGGACGGGTACTTATCACGCCATACGAACCCCAGATATTGAGCCAGAGTCTTGATCGAACGATCTCTGATGGGCCATTCGGTCGCCTTCAGGACCACGTCTCCGTACAAATCAATAGCGCGCGTGGGCCTGAACAATCGCTCGACGTCTTCGGGCGTGCAGATGTCGGGATGTTTCTGCTAGAGCTTGCGGTAAGTAGTGCGCTCGTACTTCGAGTAGTAGTAGATTCCCGCATCGGCGCGCGTCGCGAGATAATCAAGAGCCGCAGCAAAGGCGCCGCAACCGTTTTCCCCGATCGTCCGCACCCAAAACAAGCCATTTCCCTGAAATGGCGGCAAATGATGAGGACCCTGCAGCGGACTGGCGGTTGGAGCTAAAGGCGACCCCGCCGGAATTCTTCGACCTCTGCCGGCGGGCCGCAACTGCCCATTGCGCCCGCCGTGGCTGTCCGAACGGCGCCCCGGCTGGCGCGGCATCATCGACCGCTGCTGCGTCCGCATATCCGCGTCGCGCCGTCCGACCGTTAACCGTCTCGAAAGCATCTGGGAACAGCATGGCGCGCTTCGGATCCCGTGGGGCGGGAGCCGTCCGAGAGGCGGTCGATCTGGCGGCAGCGGGAAGTGTCTCGCGGACGGCTGCACCAGGCGAAGTTGCTTGCCGTCACTTCGATCATGTCCGGTCCCGGCGTGACGCTCGGACATCGAGAACGTCCGCTTGACGCAGCTCATCGTCGCAAGCGTTCCATCGGTGGCGTTCGCCTGCCGCTTCGATTTCAAGACTGAGGCTTTAGCGGAGCAAACAATCTGCATCGCCCAACTCTGGTGTTCAGATCAACAAAACACACCGATGAAGCATCAGACCGGCCCTCCTTCATCAAAATTTGAAATTTGGGAGCGGATGTGTTAGATAACTTGCAACATCGCTAATTATTTGAACAAAGGCCCCGCCCGTAGTGGGGCTTTTTTGCGTCTGCCCTAAGCCGCAGCAATCCCGCTGCGGCTTTTTTCGTTATTGGAAGGAAGAAAACATGGGAATGCACTTCAACCCTGACAGCGCCCGCAGCTACATCGGGTTCCACCTGCCGGCCGACCAGCTCGCCGCGCTGGACCGCGAGCGCGTCGAATTGCGCCTATCCCGATCGCAGTTCATGCGGCTGATCGTGAGCGTGCATCTGCAACGGCATCAAGCCGCGACCAAGTAGTCATCATTTAAGGAAACCCCAGCGTTGGCGCGCCGGGGGTTTGAGCGATCAGAAATTACGAGAGTACTATGTCACATACGTACCGAAACAACAAGAACAGCAACGACAACACCGCGCCGGCCAAGGTCATCAGGTCGCCGGACGGCACCGAGATTCAGATCACCGCCGGCCGCAAGCTCCAAGTGATCCGATCCTTTGCCAGTGATCCGGAAATCACAGATGCCCAATTCAGGACGCTGGTTTGCATCGTTGACCGGCTGAATGAGGGGAAAGAGGACACGGACGAAGGCCTTTGGGGTAGCGCGTATCCGAAGTTTGAGACGCTGGCGAAGGACATTGCGAAGGACGAGCGCGCGGCAAAGCGTATCGTCAAAGAACTGGAAACCGGCCAGCGTCAAACCCGCTCCAATGGCGTGACGAAGCTGGTCCCGTGCAAATCCGTTCTGAGTATAAAGCGCTCAAAGGATGAGGACGATCGGGATGAAGTCAATGAATATCGGCTGAAGGAATGGGGAGCGTTCGCCGTTGGGAAGGGTGCGGTCACCTGCAAGGAAGAGTGCGGTCACCTGCAAGGAAGGGTGCGGTCACCTGCAACGAGGGGTGCGGTCACCGCACCCGACTCTTCTCATCCACCCTCCTCAGAGAAACACCTCACCAACCCGCCTCAGCTTGCGCCCGCTTGCGGCGAGCATGGACCGGCTGGTGGTTTGATTGCTGGTGACGATGCTCAACGCCAGAAGGGAGCGAATGACAACGTCAAGCAGGACGACCCGGATCAAAACGCCGAGGTCGCACCATGGCCGGTCGATATGTATCAGAGGTTCATGGATATCTACCCGAGGGGTGGAAGCCCCATGAAGGTCAAGAAAGAACTGGATAGGATCGAACGGGAAGGCCGGACCGATTACCGGATCATCCTGAAGGGTACTTCAAACTACATGCGAGAGAAAAAGGGGACGCAATCTCAGTTCATCAGCGATCCGGCGAACTTCCTGCGAAATGGCGATTACGAGGGATACCAGAAGGAGCCGTCGTCCATCTACAAGCGGAACGTGGCTATCTGACAGCCGGGTATCTATCCCAAGCCGGTAGCGACAGGCTGCCGGCATCTTCTACCGCATTGACCACCGCGCGCGGCACCACCTGGGAGGGGTGTTAGCTTCGCGAGCAGAAGGCCGTTCCCGGCCGCCACAGCCGCCGCCTATGCGTTGTTTCGAGTGAGGGGCATCCAAACGCCTGCCAGCATTCAAGCGTCTCTGTGAGCACTGTAGCGCTTCAACGCGCGTTGCTCCTCCATCACACCGGGAACTTGGAAGGCGTGACGGTCGTCATATGCAATGATGATCGTCATTGAATGGACTAGTTCAAATGTTCGTCCGTCGCGCCGCGGCTTTCCCCATCCATAAAAGAGCCGAATAACGATTTTCGAGACCCAATGTGCCGGAAACCCTATAAAATAAGGCGTTTCCTTCAGTCTTAAATTCCCTGAAACACTCTCATAAAAGTTCGAAGCCCATCGCGGGGCTTGACTTTTCCGACGTACTCCTATAAGGAAATAGGCAAGCTACCAAAACGCCGTCAAGCTGATCACGCTGACGGCGTTCTTGATTCTTATCCCCTCACTTCAACCTACATCCACCGGACCGCGTCTCTCGCGGTGCCGGCGATTACTGCTGTCTTCAGGAAAATTCCACATGATTGATCTTGATAAGGCTCGACTTGAGCCGACCCAAACCCTTGGCATCGTGCTGCCTCAGTCGCTCGCTCACGCAATCGAGCAACGCGCGAAAGCTGAGCTGCTCGCAAAGTCGAGTTGGATGCGCCGCGTCCTTTTGGCTGAACTGAACAAGAATGCCGGTCGGGCATCAGCGCCGGAGTCAGCGTGATGTCCGATCATCTCGGGTCCCTGATCTTGACGGAAGCGCGCCGGCAGAATCTGCGGCCAAATGCAGATGCAGTCCGGCAAGCGGCCATCGATTTAGCCGGGGCCAGTCTCACCCCGCAGAACCTGATCCACTTGCCCGGCAAGGGATCAATCTCACCGGCTGACTACATCCGCAGCTTGCGCGACCAGATGCCGGAAGGTTTCGGAAGCATTGACAATGAAGCCCCCACCGCCAAAGCGGCTGGCACCCTCACCGAACGCTACCGAGCGGAGATCGCCGCCAGCCGGAAGCAGGGGCACATCACGGATGCTGATCTAAACCGCTACAGCGGCCTCACTCGCAAATACATGGAAGAGCGGCAGCGCGCTGCTCATGGAAAGTAAGGAACAGCAGAAGAATGAGACGATCTGGAACCATCGCTCGCCAGCACGCTGCCAAGCTGAGGGCGGAGCAATACGCAGTCGGAGAAGGCATCAGGGCCGCTCGTGGCGCAGCCCTGAAGATGTTCGATCTCAACCGGCGCAAGGCTGAGGTTGACCAGCGAGTGGAGAAGGCGCGGCTCCGGCTGGAGAACGTTGACGTCTTTGCACTGCGTGCCGAGCTAGAAGCGGCACTAGCCGAACAGGCCGATGTCGACTCGAAGCTGGCCGAGCTACAGGGTAGCAGCGCCTTGATGGCCGGCTAAAAACGGATAGAACGGCGGTAGCGGCTTCACTCTCGGCGGGCCGCCGTTCTTTGGGAGGCGCGACGGTGATTATGAGACGACCTGTAGGACTGCTCGCCACGCTGGCCTCGGCTCTCACCGTTGCGCCTCTCGTCCTCCTCTCGCTTCCAATACCGGCAATGGCTGAGAGCGCGTATCCGACGCCGACTCGCGACGGCCGGGAACGCATCCAGCGCGCCGGCACCTGCCCAACTGGTTACGTCGGTAAAGGGGACAAATGCGAAGCCCTACACGCCGACACGCCTCGCGCCTTTCCGGTGATCCCAGGCAAGGCGTGCCCAACCGGCACGTTCCGCAGCGGCGATGCCTGCAAGGCGTTCCGATGATATTCAGCCGGCTACGGAAGCCGCTCAAGCACTCTTGAGACCTGTACTGCGGACCACTGGCCATTTCCGCGGCTGGTCGGGATGCCTTTTTCGTTCAATCCGTCGGCGATAGCGCGCAAGCTGGTTTTGCCGGCCGCTTGAAGCTCTCGGATGACTGGCGCGATGTCTGCCGCCCTTGCCGCAGAACGCGCCTGTAGAGCTTTCCTGGACGCTTCCTGCATCTTGGCGTCGGGAACAAAGCCGCGATTGCCGCCTAGCGTCTTGCCGCGCCGCTTGGCCGCCGCCAGTGCCGCCTTGGTGCGAGCAGAGATCATGCCAGCCTCAAGCTCCGCAACGGCAACCATCTGCTGAAGAAGGAAACGGCCGGTGGCACCCTCGATCACAGGCAGATCGGCGAACCGAACATCAACACCAGCCTCTAGCAGTCGCGACAGGAAGGCCACGGAGCGCGTGAGGCGATCAACCTTGGACACCACCAGGGCGGCGCGATGCAGCCGGGCTGCGGCCAGTGCTTGCTCAAGCGCCGGCCGGTCAGACCGCTTGCCTGACTCCACCTCAGTGAACTCGGCAACGATCGACCAGTCGCCTCCGTTCAGGTAGGTGGCCACTGCCGCGCGCTGGGCTTCGATGCCCAGACCAGACTTGCCCTGCTTGCCCGTGGAGACACGGTAGTAAGTTACGAACTTTCCGTTGTGCTGGGCCATGCTCTGCTCTGTTACAAATTCCTCAACGTCCGTTGACGTATTTGTAATGGACCGAAACTCCCCGTCAATCGAAATCTTTGTCCTCACTAGGATGGCTGGGCTGATGGCCGGCGAACACGCTGCTGCACGCCCCGCTCGCGAAACGGTCAGCGCGCTCGCACCATCCAGCAATCCCATGGCATCGCCGGCCAGGAACATCCCTGCCAATTTGTGCACCTGTCTGTTCGCGGTCGCCTCTTGCACCTCTGGCAAAGTGAAGACGTTCCCAGCACCCGATCGAGGGCACGGGAGAAACGGGATTTTTTTATTCGGCATAGGGGCACCGTTGGCCAAGGTGTTCAGACTACGAACTCCCAAAAGGGCCATTTTCTGACCCCCCGGCCTTCGGAAAGACCCCGCGCTGATTCCCGCTGCGTGTGAGCGAGCACTCCTAAAAGACGATTTATCCACCCCGGCCTCTTAATGCCGGCACCCCTGCAATCACCGCGCTCTTAGCAGCGCTCCACCATCACCAAGGAAAACAAGAGTGTCAGACTCTATCAACGTCCGCGCCACGCTGGTTGCCACCAACGAAATGTCTCCGGCGATCCGGCGGGTCATCGCGGATATCGAAAAGCTGAAGGCTGTCGCCAGGGATTTCAGCGCATCCTTCTCCAACGTCGGCCGCGCCGGTATGGCGTCGATGGACGGTTTCGATCGAACGATCAAAGCCGCCGCAGCACAGATGCGAGGTCTCAGCAACGTCAGCAAGTCCAGTTCCCGTAACTACGCGGCTGATTGGGATCGGGCTAACGCTCAGAGATTGAGCGACGCACGCCGAACCTATGCCGCTCTGGAGCGACTCGAGGCCGGATATCAGCGCCAGCTTGAACGCCGCATGGCCGCAGAACGCCGTGCATCCCTCGCCAGTGCGTCATCGTCGAGAGGTGCCGGCCGATTGCCTGCGCCAAGCATCCGCAGCATGGCCATCGGTGCCGGCATTGCAGGTGCTGGCGTTGGCAGCGCCCTCAAAAAGCGGATGGAAGTTCAAGCCGCTGAAGTCCGGGCGCAGATGTTCGGAGATCTCACGGCGGCGGACGTTGCGTCCCTGCGAACGGGCTTCGCTGACAAGGCCGGCATCAAGTTCGGCGTCGGCACCACCAAAGTTATCGACGTGGCGGTCGAGGGCCTCAAGGCCGGTATTGCCAAGGAAGTTGCCGGTGAATTTGCTGACCTTGCGCTGAAGGCACAGGCCGGTCTCGACGTTGATACTCAAGGCGTTGGCAAGTTGCTTGGCCGCCTCGCAACTCAGATGCCATGGTCAAAAGACCGCTTCAGCAAAATCTTGAACGCGGTCGCCGTTTCGAACAATGCCACCGCAGCGGACGGAAACGAGATCATCGAAGCAATGCGGCGCAGTCTGTCGGCGCTCGCGACCACGAAGATGACGCCGGAGCAACTTGCGGCACTCGATGCTACCGGCATCAGCCTTGGCGTCCAGCCCTTCAAAATGGGCACGTTCGTTTCGTTCCTGACTTCTCAGATTGCCGGCGCAGGTTCCGCGCGTGGTCAGCAAGCGAACGACCTTTCATCTGCTGCTAACGCACTCGGATTTGGTGGTCGGCGCGCCATGGCGGAAGCCATGCGAGACCGACCGATGGAAGCAATTTCCGAAATCCTCGAGAACCTCGCGAAGATGCCGGAGGCGCTGAGAACCAAGGTGGCCAAGCAAATCGGCGGCCGTGAGTGGATGGACGAATTGCTGACTCTCGTTCTCGGCCGCGACAAGCTGAAGGACGTTCTAAAGGACATCGAAGGGAAGCCAGGTTTTTTGGACAAGACGGCTCTGCAAAAGATCCGATCGATGCAGGGCAGATGGGCGTCCATCGCCGCTGCGTTCGGCCTTGTCTGGGAAAAGGTCGGCGCCGGTTTCGAAAAATGGTTTGACCAGATTTCTGATGCCTTCATTAACCTCGCCGACTCCTTCAACTTCGACTCGATCAAGCAGCACGTTGATGCGCTGGTCGACGGACTCCGCGAGGGCTTTGGGTTGAAGGATTGGGGCGAGGCGATCACCTCGCTTGCCAGGAATTTCAGCGCCAGCACCATGGCGAAGTGGCGGGAGTTCGGCAAGGGCTTCGCGGAGGGCCTTCGCGAATTTGCCAGCGGGCTCAAGACCGCCTTCTCAGCGCTGGGATTGCTTGCCGGGAAAAATCCGGCAGATGCGAAGGAGATGGGCAACCTGGTTGCGAAGCTGACCGGCCTTACCGTCGCTCTGGCGGTCCTGTCGCCGCTTCTGTCCGTTCTGTCGGCGATCACGCTTGGTCTTAGCGGACTCGGCGCTGCGCTCGGCCTAATCGGCGGCAGCGCAGTTGCTATGCGCGTCCTTGCCTTCCTCGCAAGGTTTTCCAATCCTGCAGCTGCAGCAGCAGTGATGGGTGATGGTCGCCCCAATAATCGCATTGAGGACATGAAGGGGCTACAGGATGCCTACAGGGAGGAGCGCGAGAAGAATAAGGCTCTTGGCCTTGATCGCGAAACGAGGCGGAAAATCAGGCGCTTGAAAAACTACAAGCCGTCCGGTGATCCGATGTTCCAGCCGACCGGATACACCACCGGTCAAGACCTTGCCGACAACCTGAAAAAGTTCACTGGAAAGGTCGAGCGGGCCGCCTTCATCAACGGGGGAGCGGGCCTGTCAAACGCCTTCTACGGAGGCGGTGGTGGCGGATCGATCCTGACGGGTGGCGGCTCCAGCGGAAGCCCGATCGGGGGCGTGCCGAGCCTGTTGACCAACAGGCCGGGAACGTCGCTGCCTGGCTCGATCCTGGGCAACCAGGGCATCATCCGGCGCGACAACATCCCGAACTTCAGCGGTACGGGCGGCTCGGCAGCGAGCGCTGCGGCTGCCTCTAGCGAGCTGAACCGGTCCGCCTACGAGCGCATCTTCGCCGGCACTCCGATGGCCGGCAAGTACAGCCAGGTCGTGGCCGCTGCGAAGCGGAACGGCATCAGCCCGGCGCTCCTCGCGGGCGTCATGGCGCACGAGTCGGGCAAGGGAACGGCGCTCTCGGGCAACAACCCGGGCGGCGTCATGGATCCTGCCACGAACTGGCGCAGGAAGATGAAGTTCGCTGGCCTCGACGACGGCATCAGCAAGACGGCCCAGGTTCTCTCTAAGAACTACGGCCGGGCCGGCGGTAACATGCAGAAGCTTGCCGACATCTACGCTCCGCAAGGGGCGGCGAATGACCCGAACGGCCTGAACAAGCACTGGCTCTCCGGCGTGTCGAGATACACGGGAGAGATGAGCGGGGGCACCAACAACCTTGGTGTCGCTGGCTCCAAGCAGTCTGGCGCGGGTTCGGCCGGCACTGGCGACGCCCTGTCCTGGACCGACAACTTCATGGGCATGAACGAGTACACCGACACCAAGGTGCTGGCAGCAGCGCTTGGTGGTGACGTTCGAGGCAAGTCCAATGCCTGGTGCGCCCGGTTCGTCAACAAGGCTCTCGAGTCTGCTGGCGGGAAGGGCACCGGCAGCGCGGTCGCGAACAGCTTCCAGAGATGGGGCTCGTCGGTCGATCCGTCGAAGGTGTCCCGCAACGACGTCCTGCTTCAGACGAAGGGTCTCGGCTACAACCAGCCTGGCGGACACGTCGGTCTTGCGACCGGCGAAACGCGGATGGTCAACGGCAAGCTTCAGCTGAAGATGCGCGCCGGCAACGACAACGACTCGGTGCGAGAGCACTGGATCGACGCGGACAAGAACCTGATGGTGCGCAGAGGAAACCCTGCCGTGCCCGCTGGCATCACCAGCCAGGTGCCTCCTTCGAGCATGATCCAGAACGTGCCGCAACCGTCCGCTATTCGCGGCGATGCGAGCATGGGATTGATGCGAGGTGGTGGCGGTCCGGTTGCGATCCACATCAATGGCAGCAGCCACGATCCGGAAGCTCTGGCCACGCTGGTGCAGCGCCGCGTCGACGAGTCGATGAACTGGCGCACGCACGATACCGTCAGCGAATACACCTGACCTCTGGCGGCTGCCTGGACACTTAGCCGGATTGCATGTGGACTTAGCTCGACTGCAAATGGCTATGTGAATGGGCAGCCGCTATCGTCTGAATTCGATCCAAGGAGTGACCGATGAATGAAGACGAGAAGACCGCGGTTACGAAGAAGCCCGGGTATGAGCACGATTTTCTGCCCGGCTTGCGGAAAATGATCCCATGGAGGCAGCTCCTCAGAATGATCCCGCTGAGCCGAACAGCTATCGAGATCAAAATCAGAGAGGGAAGTTTCCCACGACCGTACCCGCTCACTAAGTTGAAGCTTGGCTTCTTCTTGGACGAGATCGTCGAATGGCAACGTCAGTTGGTCGAGCGAGAGGCGAATCGACGTCGGTGATGGTCTGGGGCGCAGGCTGCTTCTCGACGGAAGATCGTGCCCGCCGAGTTCGGGGAGAGACGCGATTGGACTGGCCGACGCGAGGGATAGCCGCAATCACCCTGGCCATCGCGTGCACGGTCACGTCGCCGTAATCTTCGCCAGCTGTTCGCGCTGCATGTCCTTGGATTGCATCAAGAACCCGTTGATCCAGTCCAAGGTTCCTGCTGATGGTTTTCAGACGATGCCGCCACGCGTGGTTCGGCTGGATGCGTTTGTCGGTCACGACGGCGCGAACAAAATCGAGCACACGCTTGTAGCTGCCTTTCGCGAATAAAGCGCCATCGTTGGAGCCCTCAACGAAGTTCAGAAAACCCAACTCAACAAGGTGCTCATGCACGGGCACTAGCCGATAGTTTCCGGACTTGATCGACCCGGCCAACGGATTGAGATCGAAGATGTGATGACCCGACTCTCTTCGGATATCTTCTTTTCTGAGCTGTAGCGCCTCCGCGATGCGGCATCCGGTGTAAGCCGCTATAAGCGGAGCCCATCGCTTGGCTGCGGCGGTCTTGGCATCTTCTTTCGGTTTGCGGGAGTAATCGAGGCAAGCTCTGACTATCGCCTCCGCTTCCTGGTCCGTGAAGCCCTTTGGTCTCGATCGGATCTTCTTTTCCGCCTTGATCTTGATGGCATCCGCCGGATTGCGGGTTAACTTGCGATTGTCGACGGCCCAACCGAACACGGATCGTATTCCGGGTAGATCACCATCCTTCAAGCTCTTGGCGGTGACCACCTTGAGCCGTGCATCCTTGAACGCCAACATATCTTGCTCTGTCACACGACCCGCATCATCGTGACCGAGATGCTTGACCAGCCGGTCGATCGCTCCTTTGTACGTGTCATGAGTTTTTTGCGAGCGGCCGGTCGCCTTGGCTTCGCGCCACCAAAGCTCGAAGAGGTCGGTGATTTTCAGCTTCGGCTTGACCGCTGTTACGGTTTCGATCGACGGGAAGCGAAGGGCCTTAACGTCGGGTGTGTAGTCCCCCTCCGCATTGCGCCTTAGCTGCCAGCCAGCATCCAGACTCGCCGTCCCGACGAGCTGCAGGAAACGGCGACGGTCATTAGGGGTAAGAGGAATGCGGTAGCGGATCAAAACCCAATCCGCGAGAATACCGAAGCGATCTTCAAGAGCGTCGAACTGGTGGACGGGCAGAGCATTCACACGTTCCGTCAGATCACCTTCACCAAGCAACTCCCTCGCAGCGCCCGCCTCATTCGGCATCAACGCAGCCGGCGGTGGATTGCTGATCCGGCCTTCAAGCGCCGCTCGGTGTAGCGCCTTGTGATAGGACCAGGCGGAGGGCTCGCCTGGATTGTCGCCATGGATCTCTTGATAAAGCAGATACACTGCTCCAGAGAGCGCCACCAAATCCCGATGCGAGAGAGCGACCGGCTCTGCCTCAGTCAATTCGAACAGACGACGCAAATGATCCAACGCGTTCGCCTGCCGCGACTCCGCGATCAGCCGGTCGTTCGTTTCGAGACTGAAAGAAATGTCGGTACCGATCGTCACGGTCTTGATGAACGGTCGGTCGTTTTCGTTGGATAGATTGAGCAATACTCGCTTGCCGCGCAGCTTATCGACGACCTTGGAGGGTACTCGGACGCGGAATTGAGGAACGTTAGATCGGGAGCGTTTGGACATTGAACAGTTCAAGGAAACCATGGGTCTGTGTGGCACTCTTGTGTGGCACTCAGGACCGAATTTCCAATAAAATCAATGCAGCCAAAGGGATAAGTGGTGCTGCCAGACAGGATTGAACTGTCGACCTCTCCATTACCAATGGAGTGCTCTACCACTGAGCTACGGCAGCATGTGCTGGGATAAGAATCGGCCGCCACGAGGGGCCTACCAAGCGGGCCGATATCTGCCACAAGGCCCCCTCCTGTGCAAGCTTGCTAGCTCCGCCAAAGCGATAAAATCGGGTCGATATCGGGGCCAAAATGCCTGTTCTGGCGCGAAACGGCCGACTTTCCGCGGAATAGGTTCCGATATCCCCACCCAACTGGCCAGTTGCCCGATACGCCGGATTCGATCCATTTCGATTTTCGCACGATCGGATCGCGCGGGCCTCTTGAGCCGCCTTATTCCTCGGGCATGTTATCGCCGATCGCTGTAATGGACCGGTGATGGCAGACGAGAACGACAAGAGCACGAAGCAGGACTCCAGACAGGCGAGGGCGTTCCGCGACGACCGGCTCAAATCGGCGCTGCGCGAAAACCTGAAGCGGCGGAAGATGCAGGCGCGCGAACGCGCCGCAAGCACCGACCCCTCGCAGAATGAAGATGGTTCCCTAGATGAGGGGGCCGCCGGCGAGATAGCCGGCAAGACCGGCGACTAGAATTTTTGGAGTGCATGGACGTGGCAATGGGGCAGGACGAATCGCAACGACCCGAGAGTGACGCGCAGATGTCGCGGTTCACCCGCCCTGAACAGACCTTTCCGGCGCTGACACCAGCCGAGATCGGGCGTGTCAGGCATTTCGGCGAGGTCCGCAACTATGCCGATGGGGAATTCCTGTTCGAGACCGGTAAGCCGGGACCCGGCATGTTCGTCGTGCTCAAGGGCCACGTCGCCATCACCCAGCGCGACGGCCTCGGCCATGTCACGCCGTTGATCGATCAGGGGCCGGGGCAATTTTTGGCCGAGCTGAGCCAGCTCTCCGGACGGCCGGCGCTGGTCGACGGCCGCGCCGAAGGCGATGTCGAGACGCTGCTGTTGCCGCCGGAGCGGCTGCGCGCGCTGCTGGTCGCCGAGGCCGAACTCGGCGAGCGCATCATGCGCGCGCTGATCCTGCGCCGGGTCAATCTGCTCCAGGGCGGCGTCGGCGGCGTGGTGCTGATCGGTCCGTCGCATTCGGCAGGCGTGGTGCGGTTGCAGGGCTTCCTCACCCGCAACGGCCAGCCGCATCATCTGCTCGATCCCGCGCGCGATCGCGACGCCGCCGACGTCATCGCGCGTTATTCGCCCAAGCCGGACGACTGGCCGCTGGTCGTCACACCCGATGGTGCGGTGCTGCGCAATCCCGGCGAAACCGAGCTTGCGCGCGCGATCGGCATGATCGGCGGTCCGCGCAACGACCGTATCTACGACGTCGCGATCGTCGGCTCGGGGCCAGCCGGGCTCGCCACGGCCGTGTATGCCGCGTCCGAAGGCCTCTCCGTCGCCGTGCTCGACACCCGCGCCTTCGGCGGCCAGGCCGGCGCCAGCGCGCGCATCGAAAACTATCTGGGCTTTCCGACCGGCATTTCCGGCCAGGCCCTGACCGCGCGCGCCTTCAACCAGGCACAAAAGTTCGGCGCGGAAATCATGATCCCGGTGACGGTGAAGTCGCTCGACTGCACGCGCAAGGACGGCGCGTTCTCGGTGGCGCTTGACGGCTGCGATCCCCTGCATTCGCGCGCGGTGGTGGTCGCAAGCGGCGCACGCTATCGCCGGCCCGAGATCGAGAACCTCGACAAGTTCGAAGGCCGTGGCGTCTGGTATTGGGCCTCGCCGGTCGAGGCGAAGCTCTGCGCCGGCGAGGAAGTGGCGCTGGTCGGCGCCGGAAACTCGGCGGGGCAGGCCGCTGTGTTCCTGTCGGGGCACGCCAAAAAAGTGCTGATGATCATCCGCGGCGGCGGTCTCGGCGCCAGCATGTCGCGCTATCTCATCGAGCGCATCGAAGCCACGCCGAACATCGAACTGATGTTCAACACCGAGATCACGGCGCTCGAAGGCGACGAGGCCTCGCTGCTGCGGCGCATCCGCTGGAAGAGCCGGCTCTCGGCCGACGAGGATTTCGCCGACATCCGCAATCTCTTCCTGTTCGTCGGCGCCGATCCCGCCACCAGCTGGCTCGACGGCTGCGGCATCACGCTCGATCGCGGCGGCTTCGTCGTCACAGGCGCGCAGTCCGAGCAGAACCAGGGCCGGCTGGTTGCGCCGCTGGAGACGTCGGTGCCCGGCGTGTACGCCGTCGGCGACGTCCGCTCCGGCTCGGTCAAGCGCGTCGGCGGCGCCATCGGCGAAGGCGCCCAGGTCGTGGCCTCCCTGCACGGCTTCCTCGGCGACGCCGCAAAACCGGCGCTTTAGTCAAGGACAAGGCAAGTAAATGGCAAGTCGAATGAGGCTTGCCATCTTGCGGTGTGATGCGTGACTATCTCCTCATCCTGAGGAGCGCGCATTGCGCGCGTCTCGAAGGATGAAGGCCCAGCTGCCAAAGCCGGGCCTGCATGGTTCGCGCGGCGATGCGCAAGCATAGTCCGCAGGGGCGCTCGCGCGCCTCCTCACCATGAGGATCGACAAAGAAGCGCTTAACGGGAGGACTAAATGGCTGAAATCGTCGTGCTGTATAAAACGCCCACGGATGCTGCGGCCTTCGACAAATACTATGCCGAGACCCATATTCCGCTCGCCAAGAAACTTCCAGGCTTGAAGAAGTACGCCATCAGCAAGGGGCCGGTCGGCTCCCCCGCTGGACCTTCCGGAATCCATCTCGTCGCCATTCTCACCTTCGACAGCACAGCCGACATCCAGGCGGCATTCGCTAGCCCGGAAGGCAAGGCGACCGGTGCCGACGTGCCGAAATTCGCCAGTGGCGGCGCCGACCTGTTGATCTTCGACACCAAGGAAGTGTGAACCGCGATTCGACTTCGTCGACTCGTAGCCCCGGATTTCGCTTCGCTCCATCCGGGCTACAACTGCCGTCGTTTGTGACAGCGGTGCAAATAATTCAGCCATGCGTTTTCTATTCGCACGACGACGCATGGCTGCGCACGCATGTGTGACGCCAGCGCGTGTGGCAATTCGATGAGGACCGTAATATCAATCCCGACCTCAATATGGAGAGTAGGAGAGATGTCATGGTTCTTGGGTTGAGCTTGCCCGCCTTCACGCTGGTTCATGTCATCATCAGCCTGATCGGCATCGCCGCCGGCCTTGTCGTGATGTTCGGCCTGCTCGGCTCGAAGCCGATGCCGCGCCTCACCACGATTTTCTTAGCGTTCACGATCCTCACCAGCGCCACCGGCTTCCTGTTTCCGTTCAAGGAGCTGCTGCCGTCGCATATCATCGGCATCATCTCGCTGGTCCTGCTCGCGATCGCCTGCGTCGCGCTCTACGGCATGAAGCTCGCTGGGGTGTGGCGCCCGGTCTACATCGTGACCGCGATGATCTCGCTCTATTTCAACGTCTTCGTGCTGGTGATCCAGTCGTTCCTGAAGGTGCCGGCGCTCGCCGCGCTCGCTCCCGCCGTGGCGCCGGCGCCGCCCGGAGGTCCGGTGTTCGCCGTGGTGCAGGGCCTCGTGCTGGTGTTCTTCGTGGTGTTCACCATCGGCGCCTGGCGCCGCTTCAAGCCGATGGCGGTCGCCTGAACATACAAGGAGCCTAGCAATGCCCACCATCACCACCAAGGACGGCGTCGAGATCTTCTACAAGGACTGGGGAAGTGGCCAGCCGATCGTGTTCAGTCACGGCTGGCCGCTGTCGGCTGACGACTGGGACGCGCAGATGATGTTCTTCGTCACGCGCGGCTATCGCGTCATCGCGCATGACCGTCGCGGCCATGGCCGTTCGTCGCAGGTCGCCGACGGCCACGACATGGATCATTATGCCGATGATCTCGCAGCCGTGACGGCCCATCTCGATCTCAAGAACGCGATCCATGTCGGCCACTCCACCGGCGGCGGCGAAGTCGTGCATTACATCGCGCGCCATGGCGAGAGCCGGGTGGCGAAGGCCGCGATCCTCTCCGCAGTGCCGCCGCTGATGCTGAAGACGGAGGCTAATCCCGGCGGCCTGCCCAAGAGCGTGTTCGACGATTTCCAGGTGCAGCTCGCTGCCGGCCGCGCCAGCTTCTACCGCGACATCGCGGCCGGCCCCTTCTATGGCTACAACCGTCCCGGCGCAAAGCCGTCGGAAGCGGTGATCCAGAACTGGTGGCGCCAGGGCATGATGGGCGGCGCGAAAGCCCATTACGACGGCATCGTCGCGTTCTCGCAGACCGACTTCACCGAGGATCTGAAGAAGATCAATGTGCCGGTGCTGGTGATGCACGGCGACGACGACCAGATCGTGCCCTTCGCCGATTCCGCGCCGCTGTCGGCCAAGCTCTTGAAGAACGGCACGCTGAAGACCTACAAGGGTTTCCCGCACGGCATGCCGACGACGCACGCCGAGACCATCAACGCGGACCTGCTTGCGTTCTTCAAGGGGTGAGCGGCCTCAGTCCACGCGCGGACCGATCTGATTTCGAACCGGCCGGGTGCGAACACGTTCCAGTCGCGTGTGAGCCGGTGGTTGCAGCCTTTCATTAGTCAGTCTGCCGCGGAAGGCGCGCTGCGGGGAGATCCCGATGCAGATCATCATCTTCGGCGCGACCGGCATGGTCGGGCAGGGCGTCTTGCGCGAATGCCTGATCGATGCCCGCATCGATCGCGTGCTCGTGGTCGGCCGCAGCCCGACCGGCGTGCGCCACGCCAAGCTCACCGAGATCACACACGGCGAGTTCACGGACTACTCGGCGATCGAAGCGCAGCTCACCGGCTTCGATGCCTGCTTCTTCTGCCTCGGCGTCTCCTCGATCGGCATGAGCGAGGAGCGCTACCGCCATCTGACCTATGACATCACGCTCGCAGCGGCGACCGCGCTGGCACGGCTCAATCCGCAGATGACATTCGTCTATGTCACGGGCGCCGGCACTGATTCCACCGAGCAGGGTTCGCGGATGTGGGCGCGGATCAAGGGCAAGACCGAGAACGACCTGCTCAAGCTGCCATTCAAGGCGGCCTACATGTTCCGGCCCGGTGCGATCCAACCGCTCCACGGTGCCCGCTCCAAGACTGCGTGGGTGCAGGCCGTGTATGCAGCAAGTTGGCCGCTGTGGTCGGTGCTGCGCCGGCTCTCGCCGCGGCTCGTTACCTCGACCGAGCAGATCGGCCGCGCCATGATCCGGGTTGCGCGGGAGGGGTATCCGCGAAAGGTGCTGGAGATGGAGGATATCAATAGCCTCTAGTCCCGTAGGGCATTAGTTCTAGGGAAATTTCGCCGCCCGCGCGCGTTGAGCCCTATCCGCCCGAAGGAGAAAGCGCCGTCGATGTCTCCCCAGCTCAAACTGATCGCACTCGACGCCGACGACCTCTCCGTAATCTCGGCCCACGTCCAGGACGCCCGCGTGCAGCCCTCGGACATCATCTGGCGGCAAAGTGAAAAGCGGCTGGTCGTCGGCATGAGCCGGTTGGACTGGGAGCAGACGCTGGACGGCGAAGCCGAGCCGCGCAGGCTGGTGGCGGCTCTCCGGTTCGACCGCGTGCTGGCCTGCAAGTCGCGCGACATCGACCTCGACGCGCCGGACACTGTCCTGGACCTTGTCGGCATCGAATTCCACGGCCAGGACGCCCCCGGCGGGAGCGCCCTGCTGCTGTTTGCCCAAGGCGGCGCCATCCGCCTCGACGTCGAATGCCTGGAATGCGAGCTGACTGATCTGGGGGCGGATCAGCTGGGGACGGGGTTGGAGGCTGAAGGCGAGGGGTGAGGTGGCATGCCAACGCCACGCCTTCCGGTTTCGCCAGGACGACGCCGGAGGGGAGCGGCCCGGCTCAAGGGTTGACGCAGCTTCCCCGCCGCGCCATTGAGCAGGGGCCTGGTGAGCCAAACCGCGCCCCCAAAAACCAGTTAGAAGCCAAGATGCCCGTTCGTCTCGACCGCAGCAGCGCCGATTTTGACCAGCGATTCGGGGCCTTCCTCGCCGCCAAGCGCGAGGCCTCGGCCGATGTCGAGGCGGCCGCGCGTGCCATCGTCGACGACGTGGCGAAGCGGGGCGATGCCGCCTTGCTCGAGGCCACGGCAAAGTTCGACCGGTTGACGCTCGATGCATCCGACCTGCGCGTCACCGCCGCCGAGATCGAGGCCGCGGTGAAAGCCTGTGATGCAGCGACGCTGGATGCGCTCAAGCTCGCGCGCGATCGCATCGAGACCTATCACCGCCGCCAACTGCCGAAGGACGAGCGCTTCACCGATCAGCTCGGCGTCGAGCTCGGCTGGCGCTACACCGCGATCGAATCCGCCGGCCTCTACGTGCCCGGCGGCACCGCGGCCTATCCGTCCTCGGTGCTGATGAATGCGGTGCCGGCAAAGGTCGCCGGCGTGACGCGTCTCGTCATGGTGGTGCCCTCGCCCGACGGCAAGCTCAATCCGCTGGTGCTGGCGGCGGCAAAGCTTGGTGGCGTCACCGAGATCTATCGCGTCGGCGGTGCGCAGGCGGTGGCCGCGCTCGCCCATGGCACCGCGACGATCGCGCCCGTCGCCAAGATCGTCGGCCCCGGCAATGCATATGTCGCCGCGGCAAAGCGGCTGGTCTTCGGCAAGGTCGGCATCGACATGATCGCGGGTCCCTCCGAGGTGCTCGTCATCGCCGATGACACCGGCAATGCCGACTGGATTGCCGCCGACCTGCTGGCCCAGGCTGAGCACGATGCCAGCGCGCAGTCGATCCTGATTACCGATTCCGCGCGCCTTGCCGCCGATGTCGAAAAAGCCGTCGAGGCGCAGTTGAAGACGCTGCCGCGCGCCGTAATCGCCAGCGCCTCGTGGGCCGATTTCGGCGCCATCATCATGGTGAAGAACCTCAACGACGCCATTCCGCTCGCGGATGCGATTGCCGCCGAACATCTCGAGATCATGACGCAAGATCCCGACGCGCTCGCCGCAAAAATCCGCAACGCCGGCGCCGTGTTCCTCGGGCCGCATACGCCGGAGGCGATCGGGGACTATGTCGGCGGCTCCAACCATGTGCTGCCGACGGCGCGCTCGGCACGATTCTCGTCGGGGCTCTCGGTGCACGATTTCCTCAAGCGCACCTCGATCCTGAAATGCGGCCCGGATCAGCTGCGTGCGCTGGGACCAGCCGCGATGATTCTCGGCAAGGCGGAGGGGCTAGATGCCCATTCGCGCTCGATTGGATTGCGCCTCAATTTGTCATGACCCAGCCGCCCGAACAGGACGACTCGACCAATCGCATCGTCGGCGTCACGCTCGACGAGGACTCGATCGGCCGTTCCGGGCCTGACATCGAGCATGAGCGCGCGATCGCGATCTACGATTTGATCGAGCAGAACCTGTTCGCGCCGGAGGGCGCCGACGGGAAGGGGCCGTTCACGCTGCATATCGGGATCACCGGCAGCCGGCTGATGTTCGACATCCGTCGCGAGGACGGCACGCCCGTGCTCGCGCATCTGTTGTCGCTGACGCCGTTCCGGCGGATCGTGAAGGACTATTTCATGATCTGCGACAGCTACTATCAGGCGATCCGCACAGCGACGCCGGACAAGATCGAGGCCATCGACATGGGCCGCCGCGGCATCCATGACGAGGGCTCGCGCACGCTGCAGGAGCGGCTGAAGGGCAAGGTGCGGGTCGATTTCGAGACCTCGCGCCGGCTGTTCACGCTCATTACCGTTCTGCACTGGAAGGGTTAAGCGCGATGGCGGGTCCGCCACGCGCACGCGATCCGCAATCGGTGCTGTTCGCTTGCGCCATGAACAGCGTGCGCTCGCCGATGGCCGAGAGCCTGCTGCGGCACATGTTTCCGCAAGGGCTCTACGTGAAATCGGCCGGCGCCAGGCGCGGCGAACTCGATCCGTTCGCGGTGTCCGTGATGGCCGAGCTCGGCCAGGACATCTCCGCCCACAAGCCTCAGACCTTCGAGGAACTGGAGGATTGGGAGGGGTTGAATTTCGACCTGATCATCACGCTGTCGCCGGAGGCGCATCACAAGGCGCTGGAGCTGACCCGCACGCTTGCCGCCGACGTCGAGTATTGGCCGACGCATGATCCCACCACCATGGAAGGCAGCCGCGACCAGAAGTTGGCTGCCTATCGCGACGTCTGCGACCAGCTCCTGCTGCGCATCCGCCGGCGGTTTTCGAAGGTGGGCGCGGCGAACGGGTAGCATTCGGCGCCCGTAACACCCGCGTCACAGACTGCAGGCACACGCATCCTGTACCCGTCGAATCAGTAAAGTCCGGGTTCCCGGGTTGTGAAATCAGCCCCCGTCCGATAGGTTCCGCGCGCAATTCACCCCCTGCTTCATTCCCCAAATCACCTGATGCTCGGCCGCCCCAAATTCGTTCTCGCCTCCGGTTCGCCGCGGCGCCTGTCGCTGCTCAACCAGGCCGGCATCGAGCCGGACGCGCTCCGGCCCGCCGACGTCGACGAGACGCCGAAGCGGGGCGAGCTGCCGCGCGCCTGCGCCAACCGGCTCGCGCGGGCCAAGGCGGATGCGGCGCTCAAATCGGTGCAGCTTGACGACGAGCTGCGCGGCGCCTTCATCCTCTCCGCCGACACGGTGGTGGCGGTCGGCCGCCGCATCTTGCCCAAAGCCAACCTCGTCGACGAGGCCGCGCAGTGCCTGCGGCTGCTGTCGGGTCGCAACCACCGCGTCTACACCGCGATCACCCTGGTGACGCCGCGCGAGGCCTTCCGCCAGCGCCTGGTCGAGACCCGCGTCCGCTTCAAGCGCCTCTCGGAGGACGACATTCAGGCCTATATCGGCTCCGGCGAATGGCGCGGCAAAGCCGGCGGCTACGCGGTGCAGGGCATCGCCGGCTCCTTCGTGGTCAAGATGGTGGGGTCCTACACCAACGTGGTCGGCCTGCCGCTCTACGAGACCACCACGCTGCTGGGCGGCGAAGGTTTCCCGATCCGCTTCGGCTGGCTCAACGCCACCGCCGTCTGAGCCGAAAAGCCGCTCCTGCAAAAATCGCGAAAACAACCCCATGCACAGTAGAATTGCCCCGCGGAAATCTGGCCGGGACGCCTGCGCTTCCGCCGGAGGAACCCCTTTGGCGACGGGCTCTTGAACTCTCTCACCTCGTGTAAGCTGAGCACCCTATGGACGACCAGGTGAAAAAGCCCGCAAGCCCCCTCAAAACCTGTCCGATCTGCGGCAAGCCGCAGTCCGAGGCCACCCGCCCGTTCTGCTCCTCGCGCTGCCGCGACGTCGATCTGAACCGCTGGCTGAAAGGCTCCTATGTCATTCCCGGCCGGGATGACGAGGCAGACGGAGAGGAATAACCCTGTTCTATCAAGCATTTAAATTGTAGATGCACCGCTACGCGGCGTTGCCTCCGAGCCACGTCCTGCCTTGTGCACAGCCGGGCCACGCCCCGCGAAGCCATCGGCGAAGCGTGGGTGGACAGGCAGCCTTCAGCCCACTATAAACCGCCCGCTCGATGGGCTTTGGCCCCTCTTTGGAGCACGCCCAGGTAGCTCAGTTGGTAGAGCATGCGACTGAAAATCGCAGTGTCGGTGGTTCGATTCCGCCCCTGGGCACCATTTTCGCTCTCCACGGGCAACATCTTGCCCAGCGCCAAGCCTTGAGCGCCAAGCCTTGACCAGCCGGCTCGCGCAGCAATCCGTTCCGGAACCAGATCGCGCCCGCCGTTGCTGGCACTCTGCTTGCTCAGCCAGGACCAAAGTCTGGCCTTGGAAGAGAGGCCGTTTCAGGTTGAGGCAAGTGATGCAAGAAATGTCCCGTTCTGGTGCTGCCGGCGAACTCCGGCTCGATGCGTTGGTCGCCGATTTGTGGTGGCGCGTTAGACTCATCAACACCGACATTCTCGAGGAAGAGGCGAGAGCAGGGGTGTTTGACGTGCTTCAGCCGACCTATCCGCTTCTTGCGCTGAATCTTCGCGCGCGACGCGACAATTTGGTCTCGACGATCGGCGTGCTCGAGCAGCGTGCGCGATCAACGTCGGAAGCGGCTTGAGCGCGGTCTTCTGTTACACGGGGAACGTCAGCGATTTCGCGAGCCTGACCAGATCGACCTGGCGCCGGCAGCCCGTCTTTTCGAAGACGTGAATGAGATGGCTCTTCACGGTGCTGACGGAAACGCGGAGCAAGGCCGAGATTGCGTCTCGTGTGTGTCCCTCGCAGATGAGCTCGAAGATGCGAATCTCGGCCGGCGTCAGGTCATAGAGCTGGTTGAGCGCATCGTGAAGCAATCGCGGCGGCCCGGAGGCTGACGTCACGAACACGGCGGCAGCGGCGCTCTGGATCAGACCGGATCGTGTGTGGCTGCGTCGCAGCGGCAGAACGTGGATGACGAGAGGCTCACCGCTTTGGCGAGGGATCGGGATGCCGATGCCTTTTTGCCCGAGCGTCGCCTCGTCCTTTGCCGCCTGCGCGACGGCTGATTGCAATGTGGCCGTGCTCGCCGCGGATTGAACCGCGATCCTGCCATGCCTTGCCACGATCGGATCGCCGGCCGCGAGCATCGCCGCGGCTGCGGCGTTGGTGTGAACGATCTTCGAATCCTCGTCGGCCAGGACGACGCCCACCGTCAGGGCCTCCACCGTCGCCGCGAATGTGTTGGCTTCCACCGCCTTCATGTCGAACAGATTGCTGATCGTCACGGCGCGGCGGATGTGAGGCGCCAGAAGGCGCAATCCGTCGACCTGCGCATCGTCGATCCGGCCTGCCGACTCATGCTGGCTGAATATCGCATTTCCAACCATCGTCCTGTCGCGAACGAGGCCGACGGCAACGGCGTCGAACAGGCCCCTGGGCATGGCCCATTCGCGATAGTAGCGGTTGCTGGAAATAACGTCCGGCCGGACGGCTTGGGATTGAACGACCGGCTCGCCGAGCGGGTATTGCCGAATGCGTTCGGCGCCGCCCCAGAGCTCGATGATGTCGGGGCCGTAGCCGACCCCGTTCTGGGCCATCTGGGCCAGGTCGGACCCGGAGACCGCATTGACGACGGCCTTCATGTTGGTGAGGCTGGCGACCGAGAGCGCGCCGGTGGCAAAGCCGAACTGGGCGCAGATCTGATCTAGAACTTCGGTCCAGCCTTCCGGCGCGATCACACAATCATAGACACTGCCGATGAGGTCCGAGAACTTCTCGACCGAAGCCTGCTGCATTCCAAACCACTCACTTGAAAATAACGGACGTCACGTGAACGCTAGTTTAGGAGTGGCTTCGTCGCCTATGGTGTATTTCACAATCCTGAGGTGATCTTATCATCGTGATTCCGTGGCGCAAACGGGAACACCGAACACAAATGCTTATGACGCTCTCCTGGGCAGCTGCCATGATTTTCACGAATTACGGAACGTCAACGCCTTGGCTGCATAAGCCCGACGCTCGGGTGTCTGATTAAAACTGCGGCAGATTCGACGTCGATTGCAAAATCTACCTTGTTGTCAGGTAGCTCGCAGTGATCCACCAAGCGAAAGGCAGAACTCCATGCACAACTCCATCCAGCGATCGCATTGGCGACGTGGTTACACCCTCGAGCGCGACGACGCATCGTCTGCGACCATCGCGACCAGCCCATCGTGGGCGACCATCGCAATCAACCCATCGTCCGGGACCACCGCCACTAAGCGTCCTGGCGACGGAGCCGAACTGAGGAGGTTCGGCTCCGCTTCGCGTCATGCATCGTCTGCGCGTGGCGCCTATGTCCATTCGCGATTGTGAGGCTGGAGAACGAGCCACGCCCGCGCTCTCATGCTATTGCTGCCTCGCAACGACGCGAGGACACCCATGCTCCCCCTTCCCGCCGATATCTTCACCGAGCCCGAGGACGTCTCGCCCGACGGACTTGCCAATCTCGGCCCGCTCCGCCGTCTCGCCGGTGTCTGGCAGGCCGACAAGGGTATCGACATCAATCCGAAGGCCGAGGGGCCGGAGCGGCGGACCTTCATCGAGCGCATCCGGATGGACCCGATCGATCCGCAGGCCAACGGGCCGCAGCTGCTCTATGGGCTGCGGTATCACATCCACATCAACACGCCCGAGGAAGACATCACCTTCCACGACCAGGTCGGCTACTGGTTGTGGGAGCCCGCGACCGGGTTGATCATGCAGACGCTGGCGATTCCGCGCGGGCAGGTGCTGCTGGCGTCGGGCAAGGCCGGGCCGGGCGACAAGGAGATCTCCGTGACCGCCAAGCGCGGCGACACCGCTTACGGGATCTGCTCGACTGATTTTCTGGAACAAGCGTTCCGCACCGATGCTTACCGCTGCGACATCACCTTCAACGACGACGGCAGTTGGACCTATCTGATCCAGACCGAGTTGTTCGTGCACGGCGCGCCGTTCAACCATCGCGACACCAACACGCTGAAACTCATCGCGCCGCCAAAGCTCAATCCCCTCGCTTTGATCGTGAACGATCGCGCCACGGGGAATGAGAAGGGCAATGAGCCGGCTGCCTGAGCGCGGCCCGGAGATACGCATGAAGCCTTACGTCATCTGCCTGATGCATTCGAGTCTGGACGGCCGCACCCATCCGAGCCGCTGGCGCCCGAAGGGGGCAGGAACGGACTGGTTCGAGAAGATCCACGACGAGCTCGGCGGCGACGCCTGGGTGATCGGCCGCATCACCGGCTCGGAGTTCGCCAAGGGCGATGCCTATCCCACGACGGCGGACGCGAAATTTCCGCGCGAAAACTGGTTTGTGCGACGCGACGCGAAAACCTATGGCGTCGTGCTCGATGCGCAGGGCAAGATCGGCTGGGGCCGCTCCGATATCGGCGGCGATCCGATCGTCGTCGTGTTGACCGAGAGCGTCGCCGATTCGCATCTCGCGGGGCTCCGCGGCGAGGGCGTGTCCTATATCTTTGCCGGCAAGTCCGAGATCGACCTCGCGCTGACGCTGGACATCCTCAACCGCGAGCTCGGCGTGAAGCGCCTGCTGGTGGAGGGCGGCGGTGTCGCCAACGGCGCGTTCCTGCGTGCCGGCCTGATCGACGAGTTCAACCTGATCCTCAGTCCCGCGATCGACGGTGCCAAGGGCGCGCCCTTCGTGTTCGATTCCACGGACTCGGACGGCGACCGGCGCGCACCGCTGAGCGCGATGACGCTGGAGAGCACGCGGGATCTCGGTGGCGGCGTCCTGCTGCTGCGTTATCTGATCCAGAACGATCCGCAGGCCGTGGGCAAGTAACAGCACCGAGATGTCGGCAACATCCGAGCATATCGTCATTGTCGGTGCCGGCGCGGCCGGTCTGATGGCGGCGCGCGAGCTGGCGCGCGCGGGCAGGACCGTGACAATCCTGGAGGCGCGCGAGCGCTGCGGCGGCCGCATCCACCCGCTGCCTGCTTCGGAGTTCGGCTACCCCGCCGACGGCGGCGCCGAATTCGTCCACGGCGAGGCGCCGGTCACGCGCGCGTTGCTGCGTGAAGCCGGGCTGTCCCTACAGGAGATCGAGGGCGAGCGATGGGGCTTTGACGGCGCTGACATCGTGCGCGAGGATCGCCACGATCCGCATCAGGCTGAGCTGCACGCCGTGGTCCGGGAATTGAACGACGACCTCACTGTCGCCGATTTCCTGCGCCGGCATTTTGCCGGGGATGAGCATGCGCGGCTGCGCCATTCGATCGAGCGAATGGTTGAGGGCTATGATGCGGCCGATCCCGAGTCCGCCTCCACGCTGGCGCTGCGCGAGGAATGGATGGCTGGCGGGCACTCTCCGCAGGCGCGCATCAAGGGCGGCTATGGTGGGATGATCGACTTCCTGGCAGCCGAGTGCCGCAAGCTTGGCGTGACGTTTCGCTTCGGCTGCGTGGTGTCGGCGATCGAGGAGGAGGGCGGCGCGATCGTCGTTCGCTGTGTCGGCGGCGACGTGCAGGGCTGCGATCGCGTGATCATCACCGTTCCGTTGCCGTTGTTGCGCGAGATCGGGCTGCCGAGCCGCGCGCGCGCGAAGGCGGCGGCGGCCGACGATATCGGCTTCGGTAACGTGATAAAAATCCTGCTGCGCTTCAGGCGGCCATGGTGGCGTGAGCGCAAGGAAGAGCTCGCGGACATGGCCTTCCTTTTGTCCGACCAGGCCATCCCGGTGTGGTGGACGCAATATCCGAACCGGCATCCCGTGCTGACCGGATGGTTCGGCGGCCCGCGCACGGCAGCGCTGTCGCGTCTCGACCCGCAAGCGCTGATCGATACCGGGCTCGATTCGCTTGCGATCGTCTTTGGCCTGTCGGGCCAGGACCTCGCACGCGAACTCGTCATCGCGGTCGCGACAAACTGGGCGCACGATCCCTACGCCCGCGGCGCTTATTCCTGGGCGACGCCGCGAACGCGCGAGGCGCAAACGATCCTTGCGCGCGCCGACGGTCCGGTGCTGTTCTCCGGCGAGGCGCTCTATCGCGGAGCCGACATGGGTACAGTCGAAGCGGCGCTGGCGAGCGGTCAACAGACGGCGGGGATAATCTTGCGGGAATAGGCTGACGAGCAAAGAAAGGCCCGCGTTTCGCGAGCCCTTCGTCTTGCTGCCTTTCGTCTTACCAGCGGCTGCCGCCGAAGCCGAACGTCACGCTGGGACCGCCGCCGCCGTAATATCCGTACGGTCCACCGCCGTAATAGCCGTGGTGCCGCGGATAATAGCCGTAGCTCCGGTAGTGCGGACGATGAAATCCGTGATGGTGGTGAGGACGCCAGTGATGGCGATAGCCGTGATGGTGGTGCCTGTGCTGCGCGCTGATATCGGTTGACTGGGCGGCTGGCGCGTTCTGTTTCGCACTTGAATGATTGGCCGCGTTCGCCGCGGATCCGCCGACAAGCGCCGCAGCACCGACGGCCATCGCGACAAAGAGATACTTCATGTCATCACTCCGGTTGAATGTCGTGTGACAACACATGGTCATCCGGCACGTTCCGGCCAGTGCGGGCGTCGAAACGACGCAGTTACATTGGTCCGGTTCGCGCGGCTGCGTGCGTCTCTTGAGATCTATTGTCGCATCACCGGCGTGATCGCAACTCTGCCATCACTCTGCCGCGAATGACGCAATCACGTCATCGGTGGTGACGATGCGCGCGAATTCGTCGGTGAGCAATCTCGGCTTCGACACACAGCTGGTGCGCGGCCATCTGAATTCGACCCTGGCGTCTTCGAGGATGCGATCTGCATTCCCTGCCGCATGCCCTACATCACCAGCATGTTCATGCCGCGCAGCGCGGCCGACCGCTGCCGGTGCCCAGGAATTCCGTCAATCTCGCCTTCTTCGCGACGCTGGAAAGGCGTTCACGTAACGGATGGAGCTATTTGAACGGATCCTGGATCGACGGCGCCGACTGCCTGATGCGGCGCACGCTCACCGGCGTGCCGTCGGAGACGAACAGGAGTTCGTACTTCCGGCCCTCGCTGTCGGTCGCGGAGCAGGTGACGTCGTTCACCTTCTTGGCGGCGAAATTGCCGGTCTGGCGGCAGAGGCCGGTGGAGGTCTGCTCGGCCGGCACCGGCAGCCCGTCGACCTTGGGGCGGTCCTTGGAGTTGAGCAGCATGCGGTCGATCGGCAGCTCGTAGGAATTGTCGTCGGCGCGCTTGCCGTTCTCGCCGGAGAACGACACGACGTGATTGTCATCAGCGGGATCGTCGACCGCGACCGTGAAATTGACCCGGCCCTTGTCACCATGAGCGTAGGCGACCGTCTTGCAGGGGAAGGTGCGGCCGGCAACCTTCAACGTCTTGCAGTGGCCGGACATCAGCGCCAGCAAGTCGATAAAGGCGGTCTGTTGCCCGGGCGGATTGTTGACGGGAATCGGCGCGGAAGACTCGGCAAAACAAGGGCTTGCCAAGAGGACCAAGGTGGCGACGAGGGCAGCAGCGAGGATGGGGCGGCAGAGGCGCATCGGAAGGCTCACATGCCAGGGAACGACCGAAAAGTCCCGTCGGATAACCAGCGAACCGTAAATTGGTTGCGATCCCGTTTGTTCTGCCGGACTCGTCTGAAATACCACCGCGCCACCCCAACGGCAATTCGCCCATATCGCCCAACCCATTCCCGGCCAGCACTTGCCGTCAGGCCGGTGTTTTTTTCGTGGCGGGCTACCCCATAGCCGCCCGCCAGCGCGTATCGCGCAAGGATGGGCGGCGGTGCAGGCGGGCGTCGAGCAGGGCGCGGGCGCGCGGCAGGTCGCCGCTGCGCATGAGGGCAACGACAAAAGTGTCCTCGATCAACTCGCGCTGGGCGTGGCTGCCGCCGAGACGCACGACCTCGTCGAGGACCGGCGCGAGCATTTGCACGCATGCCGCGTAATCCTCGTCCGCAAAGGCTGCCAGCGCGCGGCAGACCGCCGGCACGACGGGGCCGGCCGGCAGCTTGCCATCGGCGAGCCGCTGCTCGATCGCGGTCAACCGCGCGACAAGCGCCTCGCGATTTTGCGTTGCGGCTGCGAACAGTGCCATGTGGATATCGGCGAAGGGCAGGCTCGATTTCGGAAACAGTCTTTGCGCGGTGGCATCGGCTTCGACCCAGAGCGCTCTCGGCACGACGTGGCCGTAAGCCGACAGGCGCCAGAGCAGTGACGCACCGTCGGTGACGAGATTGAGCGGCGGCGCCTGTGTGGCCTTTGGCTGCAGCACATCGGCATAGATCGCGAGCGCCCGCGCGGCATCGCCATGCTCCAGCGCGCCGAGCGCCTGATGCCAGCGGATGTGGCCGTGCAAGATCCCGGCGCGGTCGTAACAGGGGATCCAGTCGTCGACGAGCCGGTCGGCCGCTTCGATCGAACCGTCCTCGAACATCGCATGCAGCACGGCGTGCACGGCATGGGCATTCTGCCGGCGCAGCTCGAAGCCGCGCTCGGTGACACCGCGGCCGCGACTGACATTGCCGTTCTCGGTCATCGCCCAGCCGTACATGGTGAGGAACCACCAATCCTCGCCATAGTCATGCGCGACGCGCTCGCACAGCTCCTGCCGGGCGCGGTCGTGATCGGCCATGCCGGAGAACGCGAACAGGCCGAAGGCGCCGAGCGGCAGCGACAGCACCAATGCATCGCGCGGCCACGCCTCGACGTGCTTCATCGTCGCCGCGATTGCCTCGGGCAGCCGGCCCTCAATTGAAAGCGCCAGCGTCTCGACATGCGAACGCTCGCGTTCCGTGCCGCGTGTCGCCACGAGCTCACGGGCGAGTGCCGCCTTCTGCCGTGCCAGATCGCCTTGCTGATAGAAGCCATGCAGGCGGGCGCGGGCGATATGGGCCAGCGCAAAATCCGGATCGGCCGCAATCGCGCACTCCAAGGTTTCCGCCGTGCCGGTCCAGCCCGCGAGCATGAGGTCGACGCCTTCGCGATAAGCGGACGCCGCCTTGGGCGAAGAGGTAGAGAGCGGCAGGCCGTAGCGATCTTCGAGGGCCATTCTTGTCTCCGGCTCAGGCCGTCCGCGCGCGACGTCCTTCAATCGGATAGGCCGGGTCGTTGTAGCCTGGCGTCGAGGGATGACCCGGCACGACCAGTCTGTCGATCAGCGCCTCGTCCTCGGCGGTGAAGCGATAGTCGAGCGCGCCGGTATAGCCGTCCCATTGCTCCTCGGTGCGCGGGCCGGCAACGATCGAGGAGACAAAGGCGGAGTTCAGCACCCAGGCGACCGCGAACTGGCCTGCGGTGATGCCATTTTTCTCGGCGTGGGCCTTGATCTCCTGCGCCAGCTGGAGCGATTCCGGCCGCCATTCGGTCTGCATCATGCGGGTGTCATTGCGGCCCGCGCGCGTCTCCTTGTCGGGAGCCGCGTCGGGCGTGTATTTGCCGGTCAGCACGCCGCGCGCCAGGGGGCTATAGGGCACGATGCCGAGGCCGTAATAGGAGCAGGCCGGGAAGTGCTCGACTTCGGGCATGCGATTCATGGCGTTGTAATAGGGTTGGCTCACCGCGGGCCGGTCGATGCCGAGCCGGTCGCAGATGTTGCAGATTTCGGCGACGCGCCAGGCGCGGTAGTTCGAGACGCCGAAATAGCGCACCTTGCCGGCGCGGATCAAATCGCCCATCGCGCGCACCGTCTCCTCCAGCGGCGTCGAATGGTCTTCCTTGTGCAGATAATAGATGTCGATGTGGTCGGTGCCGAGCCGCTTCAGGCTCTCATCCGCCGCTTGCAAGACCCAGCGTCGCGACAGGCCGACACGGTTGGGATCGTCGCCCATGGGATTGGCGAGTTTCGTGGCCAGCACCCAGGCGTGACGGTTGTTGCCGATGGCGCGTCCCACGACCTGTTCGGATGCGCCCTTGGAATAGGCGTCGGCGGTGTCGATGAAATTGACCCCGGCCTCGTGCGCCTTCGCGATGATCCGCTTTGAGGTGGCTTCATCGGTCGGCCCGCCGAACATCATGGTGCCCAAGCAGATCGGCGACACTTTCAGGCCGCTGCGGCCGAGTTGGCGGTATTGCATGGGCGCGTCCTTGCTGCTTCTTCTGGCGACAGCATAACCGTCTCACTCCGTCATTGCGAGCGCAGCGAAGCAATCCAGAGATGCGTCTGCGGCGGCAGTCTGGATTGCTTCGCTGCGCTCGCAATGACGCGGTTGGCGGAGATGCTTGCTACGCTCTCAGCTGTCATCGCCCGGCTTGACCGGGCGATCCAGTATTCCGAGAGGGCTGTAGTTCAATCGAGAAGCCGCGGCGTACTGGATTCCCCGCCTGCGCGGGGAATGACAGCGGTGGGTATCGCTCCTACCCCGGCCCCTTCAAGATCTTGAACACACCATTGGCCATCACCACGCAGCGGCCGTCCACCGTCACCTCGGTGCTCATGAAGATCAGGCTGCGGGTCGAGCGCACCACGCGCGGGCGGGAGATCAGGATGTCGCCGATCTGGCCGGCTTCGACGAAATGTGTGTCGAGCTGCACCGTCGCCATGAACTCCTTGCCCGAGACATAGCGGGCAGTCATGCCGCAGGTACGGTCCGCGAACGTCATCATCACGCCGCCCTGGACCATGCCGCGGCGATTGTGGTGCTTGTCCTCGGTCGCAAGTGCGAATTCGTACTGGCCGTCGACCTTGCGCTCCCACAATGGGCCGATCAGGTGCATGAAGCCCGTGGTCTCCAGGATGGTCCAGCCGTCTGCTTTCAGCCTCGCGGCGGTCTTGTTGGTCATGTCGTCCATTTCCTGAGCGGGTCGTGCGATCTCGTTTCATCGGGGCCGGACGTGGTGTAGTCAAGCATGATGAGACCGTTCGACGATGCCACACGGCGGAATATCGCGGCTGCCTGTGCGGCCTTCACGCGGCTGCCGGAGGATGAGGCGCCGGCGGCGTTGAAGCGTGCCGCTGTGGTGATTGCGCTGACCGCAGCCAGCGAGCGCGATGACACGGCGTTCCTGCTCACGCTGCGCGCATCGCATCTGCGCGCCCATCGCGGCCAATGGGCTCTTCCCGGCGGACGCTGCGATGCCGGCGAGACGCCGGTCCAGGCGGCACTGCGCGAGCTCGACGAGGAGCTTGGCCTGCGCCTCACCGGCGCGGAGGTGCTCGGCACGCTCGATGACTATCCGACCCGCTCCGGTTATCTGATCACGCCGGTCGTGGTCTGGGCCGCCGATAGTGCCGCGATCAAACCAAACCCGGACGAGGTCGCCTCCGTCCATCGCATCGCGCTTGCGACGGTCGAGCGCGCCGACGCCTTCGATTTCGTCGCGATCCCCGAGAGCACGCGCCGTGTGATCCGTTTCCATCATCAGTCGAGCTTGATTCACGCACCGACGGCGGCCCTGATCTACCAGTTCCGCGAAGTGCTGGCAGGACGGCACACCCGCGTCACCGAGCTGGAACAGCCGGTATTCGCCTGGAAATGATGCGAGGGGCGAAAACGAGGTAAACGGCGCGTTAACGTGACAGTTACCGGATGCCTGCTAAGAGGGCAGCATGCATCAATCGATTCGAAATGCCGTGAGACTGGTTCCACTCGCGCTCGTCCTGCTCGCGCCTGCCGTGCGCGGCGGCGAATCCGACGCGCTGCCGCCGGCCGTCCGCAATGCCAATGCCCAGCTGTTGTCGCAGTTCTTTGCGCAAGGCGGCGTGTCGCCCGCCGTGCTGGAATATCGCCGCAAGCTGCAGGAGTATCAGGCGGCGCGCGCGGCCTTTGACGAGGAAGCCGGCGCCTATTGGAGTCAGATCTCCGAGAAGCGGAAAGGCCGTAATGCCAAGCGGCGCAGCGGGCAGCAGGTCACGCTCGACGATTACGTGCTGGAGCATCCGCCGCTCTATAACGGGCCGAAACGGCCGGTGAATCCGGAGCCGGAGGAAACCCCGGACCGCCCGACGAAAAAGCCGATCCCGGTGGTCGCCGATCTGCTGCGCGCGGCGCAGGAGCTTTATCAGTTCACGCCACAGCGGCCGGCCAACGAAGTCGAATTCAAGCGCGTCTATGCACGCTACGCGCTGGCCTCGGGGCTGACGCGCGAGCAGGCGGTGCGGGTCTACGCGTTCGAGACCGGCGGCACCGGCAGTTACGACGTGCAGGCGGGAATCGAACATGGCGGCAAGCGCGCCATTTCGACCGCGATGGGCTACAACCAGCTGCTGACGACCAACAGCGTCGAGCTGCTGGCCGAGCAAGGCCATGAATTCATCCGCGCTCTCTCTGACAAGGTGGCGCGGACCTCAGGCCCGGCGCGTCAGTCGCTCGAGCACAAGCTCACTGTGCTCAAGAAAATGGTGGCGCACGCCAAGTCGGTGCCCGACACCTGGTCGGAGCACGAGAAGATCGGCAACACCGCGCAGGGCTGGGCCATGCATGCCATGGTGCTCGACATCGATATCGGGCCGATGCTGCAGACTCACAAGCTGCTCACCTCGGTGCTGTTCGCGCGTGCCAAGGGCTACAACCGCCCGCTCAGCGCGGCCGAGCTCGAGATGATGAACCTCACCGGCGACGGCACCGGCCTCGACATGGTGACAATGCCGCAGGTAATGCGCGAGCAGGTGCCGACTTCGAACTTCTTCCAGCGCGGCGGCTACGAGCGTAACCCGGTCGCGATCCGCCACAACACGGTGGCGAAGCTGCTGGCGGTGACGGATACGAGGATGGACAGCAACAGCAACAACGCCGGCGCGCGCGAGCTGGCGGGGGCGTTTTAGGCGGCGTCGTCCGGCGAAGGCCGGGACCCATTACCACAGGGCATAGTTTGGGAGGACGGTCGTTCGGTACTGCGGCCGTACGCAATCGAGGGATCACGCGGTATGGGTCGCGGCCTTCGCCGGGACGACAGCAGTGTGTGGCGTCGCCGCGACCTCGCCCTACTGATCCGACCCGAACTTGAACTTGCCGTCGCCTTCCAGATACGGGCCGCTGCGCATGTAGAGCTGGCCGTTGTGGCCGAGGAAGAACAGCGTGCCCTTCGGCACCTTCTTGGCGCCCTTCAGAAGTTCGCCGGCATTGCTGGTGCCCATCTTGTAGGAGAAGGTCTTGCCGTCCTTGTCATAGGCGTAGCCGGTGTCGGGCTTGAGCTCCCAAGGTGTTGCAGCGGTCTGCGCCAATGCGGGTGCAGCGAACGCGCCGAGCACGGCCGTCACCAAAAATAACCTTGTCGAAAATGCCATCACCCTATCCTCCCCATCGAGGCTCCCGGCTTGAACAAATCACGAACGGCGCTTCCAGGTCAATTTGCGAAAGCGCCGCAGCGCATCACGTCTTGCCGAGCAGTTTGTGATTTTCCCTTCGTCCCCGCGCGACTATGTTCCGCTTTCCGTCTAGAACGCAATTCGACAAAAACATTGGGTAGGGGATGATTCGAATGAACCTCGTCATTAAAGCTTGCTGGGCCGCCGGCCTGTTGCTGACGGTGCTCGCGCCGGCCGCCCGTGCCGATGATTACCAGCTCAGCCACAACCAGAGGATCTCGTGCAGCCGCGGCCTGGCCCCGGGCAAGCTGAACACCGCGACCTGCAAGTCATACACCTACCTCTTCAACACCAAGACCTCGGAATATTTCCGTTGTCAGGTCTCGCTGGCGCTGACCCGGGACAACAAGGAAGTCATCAACGTCCAGACCGACGGCGGCTGTACCAAGAAGCCGCGCATCTTCGACACCGACGGCCATTACGATTTCGACGCGACCGAGACCGAGCCGCCGAACACCAATTCGTTCTTCGGCCCCGGCGGCTACTCGGTGTGGGCCGCCGACGTCGGCGCGCAGAAGGTGCGCGGCTGCATCATCATCTCCTCCGGCCTCGGCTCCGACATCTCCAAATGCCTGGACATGACCTTCCAGTGAGGGGCTGACCAGACCTGGCTGCGCCACCTCGCCGCACCTGGCGAGTTCCCCAAAAATCGAACCAGCACAGCCATTTACTGCAGTCCTGTTTTGACTTTTGGATGGGTTGACCCGCCCCCCTCATCCGGCCAACTTCCGGCCGGTTTGGGGAGTAGAAAGATCATGAAACGAACGATTTTCGGCGTGGCCGCGGCTCTTGCTCTGGCGGCCTCGGCACCTTGCGCGCAGGCGCAATCCTTTATCAATGTGCTGACCGGTGGCACCTCCGGCGTCTACTATCCGCTCGGGGTCGCGATCGGGAAGATCTACGGCGACAAGATTCCTAACGTGAAGACGCAGGTGCAGGCCACCAAGGCGTCGGTCGAGAATCTGATCCTGCTCCAGCAGGGTCGCGGCGAGATCGCGTTCACGCTGGGTGACTCGCTGAAAGCGGCCTGGGATGGCGACGAGGAAGCAGGCTTCAAGTCCAAGCTCGACAAGCTGCGCACGATCGGCGCGATCTATCCGAACTACATCCAGATCGTCGCGACTGCCGAGAGCGGCATCAAGACGCTTGCGGATCTCAAGGGCAAGAGCCTGTCGGTCGGCGCGCCGAAATCGGGCACGGAGCTGAATTCGCGCGCCATCCTGGCGGCGGCCGGCATGAGCTACAAGGATCTTGGCAAGGTCGAGTATCTGCCGTTTGCCGAATCCGTCGACCTCATGAAGAACCGCCAGCTCGGCGCGACGCTGCAATCGGCCGGGCTCGGCGTGGCCTCGCTGAAGGATCTGTCGACCTCGAGCCCGATCGTGGTGGTGTCGGTGCCGAAGGAGACCGTCGACAAGATCGGCCTGCCCTTCATCGCGGCGACCATTCCCGCCAACACCTACACCGGGCAGGACAAGGACGTGCCGACTGCGGCGGTGGTCAACTACCTCGTCACCAGCTCGGCGGTGTCGGACGATCTCGCCTACCAGATGACAAAACTGGTCTACGAGTCGCTGCCCGAACTCGCCAACGCGCATGCGGCCGGCAAGGAGATCAAGCTCGAGACGGCCGCCAGCGGCAGCCCGGTTCCGCTGCACCCCGGCGCGATCCGCTATTACAAGGAAAAGGGGCTGATCAAGTAACGTCGGCCTCGTTATCGGACGTCATGGCCGGGCTTGTCCCGGCCATCCACGTTCTAAGGCCAGGCGAGAAAGATCGTGGATGCCCGGGACAAGCGCGGGCATGACGGCGCGGATGGACCGTGCCAATGCTATAAGCGCTCGACGATTGGGGATGGGTTGAAATGCTGGAGAAGGCAGAGGGCGCTCAAGAGCCCATCAAGGTCGAGTTCGACAATTTCGAGCACGGTTTTCCGGAAGGCTTTGGCCCGGGCTGGTGGGGCACGCTCGCCTACTGGATCGGCATCGCCTTCGCGATCTTCCAGCTTTATGTCGCGGCCTTCAATTATCTGCCGAGCCAGGTGGTGCGCGGCGTCCATGTCGGCTTCCTCATTCTCCTCACCTTCGGCCTGATCGGCAACTTCACCGCCAAAAGCGATTTCGGCCGCGCGATCGGCTGGCTGATCGGCGGCATGGGCTTTCTGTGCGGGCTCTATCAATGGATCTTCTATGCGGATCTGATCGCACGTGACGGCGATCCGACGCGCCTCGATCTGGTGGTCGGCACGCTGCTCGCCGTCCTGATCTTCGAGGGCACGCGGCGGCTGATGGGCGCAGCGCTCCCGCTGATGTGCGGCGCCTGTCTCGTCTACTGGTTCTTCGGCCAGTATCTGCCGTCACCGCTCAACCATCGCGGCTATGATTTCGACCAGATCGTCACGCATCTGTCGTTCGGCACCGAAGGTTTTTACGGCGTGCCGATCTACGTCTCGGCGACCTACATCTTCCTGTTCATCCTGTTCGGCTCGTTCCTGGAGCGCGCCGGCATGATCCAGCTCTTCACCGACGTTTCTCTTGGGTTATTCGGCAGGACCCGCGGCGGCCCGGCCAAGGTCGCGGTGTTCGCCTCGGGCATGATGGGCACGATCTCCGGCTCCGGCGTCGCCAACGTCGTCACCGTCGGCCAGTTCACGATTCCGCTGATGATCAGGTTCGGCTATCGCCGCGCGTTCGCGGCCGGCGTCGAAGCGACAGCGTCGATGGGTGGGCAGATCATGCCGCCGGTGATGGGCGCGGTCGCCTTCATCATGGCAGAGACGCTCGGCGTCCAATATTCTGAGATCGTGAAGGCGGCCGCGATTCCCGCGATGCTCTATTTCGCCTCCGCCTTCTGGATGGTGCATCTGGAGGCCGGCAAGCACGGGCTCACCGGCATGAAGCGCTCGGAGATTCCGAGCGCCTGGAAGGCCCTGGTGACGCGCTGGTATCTCGTGCTGCCGCTCGCGGCGCTGGTCTACATGCTGTTCGAAGGTTTTACGCCGCTCTATGCCGGCAGCATGGGCCTCGCGCTCACAGTGGCGCTGATCCTTGGCACCGCCATCACGACAGGCGCGTCTTCGATGGCGATCCGCTATGTCTTCTGGATCGGGCTCGCGCTCGTCGTCGCGGCGCTCTCGCGCGACGGCCTTCAGATCGTGCCGGTCGCAGGCGTCGTCGTCGCGCTGATCGTGATCACTGCGTTCGTGCGTGGCGGATTTTCCGCCCTGCGCGCCTGCCGCGATGCCTTGGCTGAAAGCGCCAAATCCGCGATCACCGTCGGCATGGCCTGCGCCATCGTCGGGGTCATCATCGGCATGATGTCGCAGACCGGCGTCGGCACCATCTTCGGCGGCTGGGTGATCGGTCTCGGCGAGAAGAGCCTGTTCCTGGCGCTGATCATGACCATGCTGCTGTCGATCCTGCTCGGCACCGGCATCCCGACCATCCCGACCTACATCATCACGGCAGCGCTCGCGGCGCCCGCGTTGGCCAAACTGGGTGTGCCCCTGATCGCAAGCCACATGTTCGCGTTCTATTACGGCATCATGGCGGACCTCTCGCCGCCGGTGGCGCTGGCCGCGCTTGCCGCAGCACCGATCGCGAAGGAGAATCCGGACAAGATCGGCTGGGAGGCGATGCGCATCGCGCTCGCCGGCTACGTCATCCCCTTCATCTTCGTCTATTCGCCGGCGCTGATGCTGCAGGGCGGCGATCCCATGGCGGCCAAGCTCGGCTTCTACGGCGCGGTGGCATTGGCGACTGTCAAGGCGCTGGTGGCGATCGCGCTGTTCGGCATGGTCGCGATCGGATTCCTGTTCACGCGCCTGACGTTCCTCGAACGTTTGGTCGCGCTCGGTGCCGCGCTGTGCCTGCTCGGCGACTTCCCGTTCAGCGACACCGCGGGCTTCCTGCTCGCCGCTGCGATCGTGCTGTGGCAGTGGCGGCGGCGGCCGCCGGCGCCGGTCGAGGCGGTGTGAGCCTCTGCCTCGTCACAGCCTCAGGCCTGAAGGCGCTGGCGCTGTCCGCGTTCACACTGGTGTGGACGCATTCGATCGCGAAGGTCGACTGGCAGGAAGACTGGCGCGTCACCCCCGCCGGGCTCGAACTGGTGCAGGCACGCGTGAAGGGCACCGGCCCCGGCATGGAGCCGCCGCCCGAGGCGCGCCTCGTCGACGGATGGTTTCAATGGAGGCCCGCGCGCGCGCCGATGCCGGAGGTCGTGCTGGGCAATTCGGACGCGGCTGGCGAATGGCGGCTATGCCATGACGGCAAGTGCCGGACGTTGTCCGAGATTGTCGGTCATCCCATTGGTGCTAACGTCACAAAGATGATCGTCTGCAAAGAACAATAATAAGGGAGACACGCGATGGGTCGGCTCAAGGGCAAGGTTGCGATGGTGGTGGGTGCCGGCTCGATCGGGCCTGGTTGGGGCAACGGCAAGGCCACCGCGGTCACCTTTGCCCGCCAGGGTGCGCAGGTGTTTTGCGTCGATCGCAACGGCGCGGCCGCCGAGGAGACCGCGAAGATCATCGCGGACGAAGGCGGCCAGGCGAGCGCGTTCACGGCCGACGTCTCGCATGCGCGCGAGGTCGAGGCGATGGTCGCGGCATGCCTCAAGGCCTACGGCCGCATCGACGTGCTCGACAACAATGTCGGCATCGCCGAGATGGGCAGCGTGGTCGAAGTGACCGAGGAAAGCTGGGACCGGGTCTTCAGCGTCAACCTCAAGAGCGCCTATTTCGCCATGAAGCACGTCATCCCCGTGATGGTGAAACAGGGCGGTGGCTCGATCATCAACATCTCCTCGATCGCTTCGATCCGCCACATGGGCATCTCCTACGTCACGTACGGCACCTCGAAGGCGGCGATGAACCAGATGACCCGCACCACCGCGATCGAGTTCGCGCGCCACCATGTCCGCGTCAACGCGATCCTGCCCGGCCTGATGAAGACGCCGATGGTGGAACATTCCGCAGGTCTTGCGAACAGCTATGCCAAGGGCGATGTTGAAGCGATGTGGCGGGCGCGCGATGCGCAAGTGCCGATGGGCCACATGGGCGACGCTTTCGACGTCGCCAACGCCGCGCTGTTCCTGGCCTCGGACGAAGCGAAATATGTGACGGGCATCGAGCTCGTGGTGGACGGCGGGATCACGTGCAAGGCGGGGGCCTAGGCGTCGTTCCGTGTTCGCCGTCGTCCTGGACAAGCGAGCGTAACGAGCGCTGATCTAGGACCCATAACCCCAGGGAGAAGTTTGACGAAGGCTGGCGGCTCCGGCTACTTCAACATTCGGCATTCGGGGTAATGGGTCCTGGCTTTCGCCAGGACGACATCATTGCGCCAGCGCCAGAATCCCGCCGGCGAATGAATGCCATGCCGCCGTTTCGCTGATCGGCCAGTTCAGCACCTTCACCGCCAGCAGCGCGAGCGTGCCGGTGATGTAGACTGGATGCACTCGGCCCGCGGTGCGCCAGTCGCGTACCATGGCGACGACGAGCAGCAGCGAAGCGACCATCGCGGGCGCGATGGTGACGGGCACCGGCGGCGGCCCTGGCGGTCCCGAAGGCGCGAGGAAAGTGAGAAACCAGCGCGCGATCGCGGCATCGAGGATGGAGACCGCCGCGAGCAGCATCAGGCGTTTGTGAATCTCCGGCTTTCGCGTGTTCATGATCGCGAGCACGAATACACCAGCGAAGAACGCGATCCCGCTCATCGGCACGATCGAGAAGGCGATGCCGGCCTCTTTCTGGCCGAGCGCCGCGGAATGCTGCATCACATGGACGGAGGCGAGGAAGCCGAAGATCGTCATCGCGGTCGCGAGCGAAACGCCGGCTATGCCGAGCGCACGGTGATTGACCATGCGGCCTGAGGCGGCGAGCCACGTCTGGATCACGAAATAGAGAGACCAGGTGAAGAACAACAGGCCGTGGAAATGAATGACGGGGCTTGCGGACAATGTCCGGTTCGCGAGCGGCACAAAATAGGTCGGTGCGAAGCCGAGAAAGGCGGTGGCCGCGCAGGCCAGTGCCATGTGGAGATAGAAATATCGTGCGGGCGACGCATCTCGCGCGCGCACACGACGGTCGTCGATCAGGGTCGTCATGAGGGATGAGTCTGGAGAGGCGGCGTTTGGTTCAAACCCCTAGCCACCTGTGCAGGGCGCTTGTCGGGATGACGAAATCTAACCCCCCGCGCTCAGTTCCGCGCGATCGAGCTCCTCCTCGATCCTGTGAAACGCGTCGTCACCGATCACCTCGGTGGCCCGGAGGTCGAAGGTCGATTTTCGCGCGGCTTCGATGGCGCGGCGGCGCAGCGGATCGGCGGGCAATTCGCCGTTGGTGATGCCACCATGGGGATCGTCGTCGGCCTGCATCAGGATGGCACGATATTCGAGCCGCAGGATTTCGGCTTCCTCCGACGGATCGTCCTCGATCGCGTCGAGCGCCGCGCGATAGGCGACGGCGCGGGCGCGCGCGACCTCGATGCCGACGGGATTGTCGTCCTTGAGGCCGAACGCCAGGATCAGCGGCCGCAAGGTCAGGCCCTGCACGACCAGCGTGCCGAGCACGACCGCAAACGCCGAGAAGACGATGAAGTCACGATGCGGAAAGTTTTCCGGCAAGGCAAAGGCGGTGGCGAGCGTGACGAGGCCGCGCATGCCACACCAGGAGATGATGAGGCCGCCCTTGGCGGAGGCGACCTGCTTCGGATCCTTGGGGTGATAGATCCCGTGCGCCACCAGCGTGCGCAGCGTCGTGCGGTAGAGCGTGACCCAGGCCAACCGGACCAGGACCACGGTGAGCAGGATCCAGGCGGCGGCCAGGCAATAGTCCCAGCGCACGTCCGCGTCCAGCCGCGTCCAGATCGGTCGCATCTGCATGCCGATCAGCATGAACGCGAGCACGTTGAGCACGAACACCATCGTATCCCACACCGCGTAGGACGGCACCCGCAACCGCGCCGGCATGCGAGCGGGTGCAGCGCGTGCCATCGTGATGGCGTACACGACGATGGTGAGGATGCCGGAGAGGCCGAGATGTTCAGCGCCGATCCAGACCATGAAGGTAGTGGCGAATTGCATGATGATCGAACTGGGAGCCTCCGTGATCCGCACGATCACCAGTGGCATGACTCGCGCGGCGAGATAGCCGGCAACGACGCTGCCGACCAGGGCCAGAGCCATGGTTGGCGCGACCTGGCTCCATGCCAGATGCTCGGTGGCGGTCGCTCCGACGGCGATGCGATAGATCAAGAGCGCGGTCGCGTCGTTGAGCAGGCTCTCGCCTTCCAGGACCTTCACCATGCGGTGAGGCAGCTTCACCTGGCTCAGGATCGCGACCGCGGCGGCCGCGTCCGGCGGGGCCACGATGGCGCCGAGCGCAACCGCGGCGGCCCAGGGCATATCAGGCATCAGCCGGTGCGCGACGTAGGCCACAGCGGCCGTGGTCAAGCCGACCGCGGCGACGACGAGGGTGGAGACCGGAACCCAATTGTTGCGGAGATCGCGCAGCGAGGTGTCGAAGGCGGCATCGAGCAGGACCGGTGCGACAAAAAGAGCCAACGCCAGGTCGGGCTCCAGCGTCCAGGACGGGCTCGACGGCACAAAGGCGATCAGTGCGCCCCCGATTGCGAGAAAGGTCGGGTAGGGGACCTTGATCCGCCGCGCCAGCGCCGATAATGCAACGGCGCCGAGCAGAAGCACGATGATCCATTCGAATGTCGACACGTTGATCCCCGAACCCGATTTGAGCGGCGCCACAAGCTAGCACCAATCCGGTCGTATGATGGATGGTGCAGCCCCAAGGCAAGACCTCAAGGCGGACCTTAACTCAAGACTTTCCAACTGTGGCGAGCATGCGTTTTCTCATTCAATGGTCCGGCGCCGGGTTGCTCTTTGCGCTCTCGTTCGTTGCGGCTCATGCTGCGACCGGCGGCGAGCCGGCCGCGGTGCCGCAGGTCGACATCGCGCCGTGCCTCGCGGCTGCCGCAGCCGACGACATCGACAAGGCCGCCACGGCCTGCGCCGCCGTGATCGACAACGAGAAGACGGCGAAAGGGGACCTGATCAAGGCGCTGATCGCGCGCGGCGGGCTTTATGCGCGGCACGACCAAGTCGACCGCGCGATCGCCGACGACAGCCGCGCGCTGGAGCTCGATTCCGGTCTCGCCGATATCTTCAACGCGCGGGGCGAACTCTGGCTAAGGAAGGGCGACAAGCCCAAGGCGGTGCAGGATTTCGGTGCGGCGTTGAAAATCGATCCGAACCACGAGAAGGCCAAGCCCAATCACAAGGCGATGGCGCGCGAGATCGAGCGGATCGGCGCGCAGATGGCAGTCGCGGGCAAGCCCAGTTTCATTTGCAAGGGTGTGCGCCGTCCCGTCGAGAAGGCGATCTGCGCCAACCGCGAGCTCGCAGATCTCGACCGCGAGATCTTTGCCGCCAACGCGCGCGTGTTGCGCGAAGCCCGCAATGCAGGCGAAGCGAAGGCGCTTCAACGCGAGCAGGACGATTTCATCGCCGGCCGCAACGCCGGGTTCGGCCGGCCGGGGTACGATTTGAAGAAGGCGATGCAGGAGCGGCTGCAGCGGCTCAACGGGGTGGACGGGTATTGAGGCTCCTCGTCTCGCTCGTAAGAGCGGGACGAAGGAGGGAAGGGATCGGTGCGCCGCTGGCACGCCTCGATTTGAACCGATTCTTTGGCTGCCGCGACAATGGTGAAAGCCTGATGTCCCGGAGCCCTATGCCATGTGCGGCACGCATCCTTCCGCGCAAATGCTCTCGTTTGCAAAAATCTCGTTTCGCTCGCTCCTGCTCAGCGCGGCAATGAGCGTCGTTCTCGTCGCCCCTGCTTCGGCCGGCGTCGATTGCGTAATCGGGAGCAAGGCCGCTCCGGCTGAGCTGATCCCGGCCTGCAGCGCCATCATCGACCAGGCCTCGAATCCATCCCTCGATCGCGCCGCGGCATTGCTGGTGCGCGCCGACGCCAATGCGCGAACCTCGGGCGCCCTCACGCAGGCGCTGCGAGATATCGATCGCGCCATCGCACTCGATGGCAAGAACGCAAAAGCCTGGCGCCTGCGCGGTGATCTCCTGCGCGAGGCCGGCGGCGATCTCAACCGCGCCGCGGCGGACCTCAGCAAGGCCATCGAGCTCGATCCGCAGGATTCGGAATCTTACGAGCTGCGCGGCGTCGTCTACACCAACCAGCACCGGCTCGACCGCGCGCTTGCCGATTACGACCAGGCGATCAGGCTGAAGCCTGACAATGCACAGGCCTGGTCCGACCGCGGCGTGACCTATTATCTCGGCGGCGACAACGAGAAGGCGATCCGCGATCTCAGCGAGGCGTTGCGCCTCGATCCGAACCGGCCGCGCAGCTACACCAATCGTGGCGCCGCCTACAAGAAGCTCGGCCAGCTCGACAAGTCGGTTGCCGACGACGGCGAGGCGATCCGGCTCGATCCGAAAGTGCCCGAATATTACGACAATCGCGGGCTGGCGCTGGCCGCGATGGGGGAGTACGACAAGGCGATTGCCGATTACGATCAGGCGCTCCGGCTGGCACCGCGGCCGAATTTCTTCACAAACCGCGGCGATTCCTACCACCTGAAGGGCGAGCTTGGCGCGGCGCTGAGCGATTACGAGGCCGCGCTGAAACTCGATCCGAATTTCGCGCTGACCTACAACAACCGCGCCGTGCTCTACAAGAAGATGGGCGAGCGCAAGAAGGCGCTGGCCGACTACGAGACCGCGCTGCGGCTCGATCCCGGCAACGACAATGCGGCCGGCGGCCGCCGAACCATGATCGCGGAGATCGCGAAATTCGGCGGCGAGCCGCTGCGGCCGCTCGCGGCGAATTCCGGCAATGGCCCGTCGTTCGATTGTGCCACCGCGAAGCGCGAGGTCGAGAAGGTGATTTGTGCCGATCCGCAGCTGGGGGTGCTCGATCGCCAGATCGCCGAGACCTACGAGCGCGTGCTGAAATCGGCCGGGTCCCGCTTCGCCGGCGGCCTCCGTCGCACCCAGCGCGATTTCCTCACCACCCGCAATACGAGCTTCGGCCGCCCCGGCTATGATCTCAGGAAGGTCATGCAGGAGCGGCTGCAGCGGCTGAATGCGATGGATAGCTGAGCATTGTTCTTTTCAGCTTGAACCGCGGCCCGTTCCCGGGAAAATACCCCTCAAACAAGGCCGGTACTTGATCCCTGTCATGGCGGGACGTCTGTCCTGCAACAAGGTCAAGGCCAGGCGAATAAGGGAACGGGAGCGCGGGAATGAACGTCCGAGGAAACATCGACGGAAAAAGTCTCTATCACGAGGTTTATGCGCGCTCGCTGGCTGACCCCAAGGGCTTTTGGGCCGAGGTGGCCAAGGAGATCGACTGGATCGAGCCACCGAAAAAGATCTTCGATCCCTCGCAAGGCGTCTACGGCCGCTGGTTCAGCGGTGGCGTCGTCAACACCTGCTACAACGCGCTTGACCGTCAGGTCGAACGCGGCCGCGCCGACCAGGTCGCGCTGATCCATGATTCGCCGCTGGCAAATAGCGTCACCAAATTCACCTACGCCGAACTGCTGGCCGAAGTGCAGGCGCTTGCCGCCATCATGCAGGATTTTGGTGTCGCCAAGGGCGATCGCGTCATCCTGTATATGCCGATGGTCCCCGAGGCCGTCGTCGCGATGCTCGCCTGCGCGCGCATTGGCGCGGTGCACTCCGTGGTGTTCGGTGGCTTTGCCGCGAAAGAGCTCGCCACCCGCATCGACGATGCGCAGCCAAAGTTGATTCTGTCGGCGAGTTGCGGCATCGAGCCCGGCCGGATCGTGCAGTACAAGCCGCTGCTCGACGAGGCGATCAGGCTTGCGGGGGCAAAGCCGAAGGCCTGCATCGTGCTGCAACGTCCGCAGCTCGTCTGCGCCCTCACGCCCGGCCGCGACTATGATTGGGCGGGCCTGCGCCGCAAGGCGATGAACGACGGCAAGAAGGCGCCTTGTGTGCCCGTCGCCGCTACCGATCCGCTCTACATCCTCTATACGTCAGGCACGACCGGCATTCCCAAGGGTGTCGTGCGCGACAATGGCGGCCATCTCGTCGCGGTGAAATGGTCCATGTTCAACCTTTATGGCGTCAAGCCGGGCGAGGTCTGGTGGTGCGGCTCCGACATCGGCTGGGTGGTCGGCCACAGCTACATCGTCTACGGCCCGCTGCTGCATGGCGCGACCTCGATCATGTATGAGGGCAAGCCGGTCGGCACGCCCGATGCCGGCGCGTTCTGGCGCGTGATCAGCGAGCACAAGGCCGTCGCCTTCTTTACTGCGCCGACCGCGTTCCGCGCGATCCGGAAAGAAGATCCGGAAGGAAAATTCATCCGGCAATACGACCTCTCGACGTTCCGCACGCTGTTCCTGGCCGGCGAGCGCGCCGATCCGCCGACGGTGGAATGGGCGGAGCAGCAGTTGAAAGTGCCTGTGATCGACCATTGGTGGCAGACCGAAACCGGCTGGTGCATCGCCGGCAATCCGGTTGGCTTAGGTCAGCTGCCGGTGAAGCACGGGTCGCCGACGGTGCCGATGCCGGGCTATCAGGTCGACGTGGTCGACGAAGCGGCAAAGCCGGTCGGTCCGAACACCATGGGTTCGATCGTCATCAAGCTTCCGATGCCGCCGGGCTGTCTGCCGACGCTGTGGAATCAGGACGAACGGTTCAAGGAAGCCTATCTCACCGAATTCCCCGGCTACTACAAAACGTCGGATGCCGGCTACAAGGACGACGACGGCTATGTCTTCGTCATGGGCCGCACCGACGACATCATCAACGTCGCCGGCCATCGGCTCTCCACCGGCGGCATGGAGGAGATCCTGGCTTCGCATCCCGATGTCGCTGAATGCGCCGTGCTCGGCGTCAAGGACGCGATCAAGGGCGAGGTGCCCTGCGGCTTCCTGGTGCTCAAGGCGGGTGTGAAACGGGCCCCGGCCGAGATCGAGAAGGAGATCGTCGCGCTGGTGCGCGACAAGCTCGGTCCCGTTGCCGCGTTCAAGCTCGCCATCACCGTCGGCCGCCTGCCCAAGACGCGATCCGGAAAGATCTTGCGCGGCACGATCAAGAAGATCGCAGATGGTGAAGCTTGGACCATGCCGGCGACGATCGAGGACCCCAAGGTGCTGGACGAGATCGGCGATGCGCTGAAGGGGCGGGTGTGAGGTTTGCAATGGGGCTTGAATAGGCCGCATTTTTCCGCTCAATCCTCATCCTGAGGACCTGGCGCGCGTCTCGAAGGATGAAAGGCCCCGCTGCGGCAGCTTGGCCTGCATGGTTCGAGACGCCCGCTGCGCGGGCTCCTCACCATGAGGATGAAGGGCCTGCCATGAATTCGAAGCCGTTTCTAGCGATTGCATTTGCGGGCCTCATTCTCTCCGCCTGCTCCGCGCGCTACCAGACGCCGGTGGCGATGGGCGGCGATGATGACGACGCGGTCTGCCAGAGCCGCGGCTATGCGGCCGGATCGCCCGAATACGTGGCGTGCCGCAAGGACCGCGACGTCCAGCGCAGTTCCGCGACCACCCGCGCCGACCGCCGCCAGCGCGACCTCGGCGAATACATGCTGAACCATCCGGACCGGCCATAAAGGCTGCGCTGCGCCGCTGCGCTCGCAATGACGAGGTTGCTGAAGCTTCTTGCGTCAGACTAAAAACGCGGCGAGTTTCCCCGCCGCGTTTGCATTCGATGACGACTGAAGTGGAAGGATTACTCCTCCTCCTGGTCCTGCTTCTTGCCGCCGAGCGTCTTCAGCTTGGCGAACACAGCATCGACGTTGAGATCGTCGCTGGACCTCTCCGCGGGTTCGTACTCGTCCTTCTTGGTGGTTTCTGAGGCCGGCAGCAAAGTGGCGCCGCCATAGGCTGCGTCGATCGGCTTTTCCTTCGCCGCGCGCGCGACCTCGAAATCGAGCTCGATCTGCGAGCAGAGGCCGAGGGTGACGGGATCGATCGGCGTCAGCTGGGAGGTGTTCCAGTGGGTGCGATCGCGGACACTCGCGATCGTACTCTTGGTCGTGCCGACCAGGCGCATGATCTGGGCGTCCTTGAGCTCGGGATGGTTGCGCAGCAGCCAGAGGATGGCGCTCGGGCGTTCGTGGCGGCGCGAGACCGGGGTGTAGCGCGGGCCCTTGCGCTTGGGCTGCGGCGGCAGCACCACCTTGCTCTCCTGGAGGCGGAGCCGGTAGTCCGGGTTGTTCTCGCCCTTCTCGATTTCCTCGCGGGTCAGCTGGCCATTGGAAAGGGGATCCATGCCCTTGATGCCCTGGGCGGCGTCGCCATCGGCGATCGCGCGCACCTCGAGGGGGTGCATTTTGGTGAAATCGGCGACCTGATCGAAGGTCAGCGCGGTATTGTCGAGCAGCCAGACGGCGGTCGCCTTGGGCATCAGAGGTGCGTTGCTCATGGCAAATCTCCTTTGTGCTTCGCCCACCCCTTTGGAGGCGAAACCGGTGGTCATCAGCGATGACTGGGAATTCGCGCTATATAAGCCCGGAGGGGCTAGCCACGCAATGGTTCTGCTATAGATAGTGCCTTGACAGCGCCCGAAAGGGGGCCCAATTCCCTCTGAAGTCTCTGTAAGACCGTACCCAAGCCCTGTTCATCCATCGACCGCTTCCCGCCCATTTGGCGAGGTGATTCGGTCCCGAGATCGCTCAATGTCAGCCAAACCAGACCTCAAGATCGTGCTTTGTTCTCCCCGTGGCTTCTGCGCCGGGGTGGTCCGGGCGATCGACACCGTGGAACGGGCGCTCGATAAATACGGCGCCCCCGTCTATGTTCGCCACGAGATTGTGCACAATAAATACGTCGTCGATGGGTTGAAGAAGAAGGGCGCGATCTTCGTCGAGGAACTCGCCGAGATCCCGGAAAACACCACCGCGCCGGTGGTGTTCTCGGCCCATGGCGTGCCGAAATCGGTCCCGGCCGACGCCACCTCCCGCAATTTGTTCTCGCTGGATGCGACCTGCCCCCTGGTCACCAAGGTGCACCGCGAGGCCGCGATCCATTTCAAGCGCGGCCGCGAGATCTTCCTGATCGGGCATTCCCATCATCCGGAGGTGGTGGGCACGCTCGGCCAGCTCCCGACCGGCGCCGTGACCCTGATCGAGACTGCCGAGGACGCCAAGACCATCGCCCCGAAGGACCCGAACAACCTCGCCTTCGTGACCCAGACCACGTTGTCGATCGACGACACCGCGGAGATCGTGGCGCTCCTGAAGGAACGCTTCCCGAACATCAACGGGCCGCACAAGGAAGACATCTGCTACGCCACCACCAACCGCCAGCTCGCGGTGAAGAAGGTGGCGCCGGTGGTCGACGCCCTGATCGTGGTCGGTGCGCCGAACTCGTCGAACTCGCAGCGCCTGCGCGAAGTCGCCGAACGCGAGGGTTGCCCGATCGCCGTGCTGGCGCAGCGCGCCACCGAAATCGACTGGAAGCGGTTCGAGAACATCACCAGCCTCGGCATCACCGCGGGTGCCTCGGCACCGGAAGTGATCGTCGAGGAGATCATGGACGCGTTCGCCGAGCGCTTCACGCTGCATGTGGAGACGGTCTCGGCCGCGGAAGAGAACGAGTTCTTCCCGCTGCCGCGCCAGGTGCGCCCCGAAGCCGCCGCCGAGTAGACGTTCATGGCGGTCTACACCGACGTTGCCGCCGACGAGCTTGCGGACTTCCTCAACCAATACGATCTCGGCGAGTTGCTCTCCTACAAGGGCATCGCCGAGGGCGTCGAAAATTCCAACTTCCTGCTGCATACGACCAAGGGGTCGTTCATCCTCACGCTCTATGAGAAGCGCGTGGCGAAGAACGATCTGCCGTTCTTCCTCGCGCTGATGACGCATCTTGCCGAGCACGGCGTCAACTGCCCGCTGCCGGTGAAGGGAACGGACGGCGAGGCGTTGCGCGAGCTGTCGGGCCGGTCGGCCGCGATCATCACCTTTCTCGAAGGCGTCTGGCCGCGCAAGCCGAACGCGGTCCATTGCGCCGGCGTTGGCGAGGGGCTCGCCAGGATGCATCTGGCCGGCGCGAATTTCGCGATCAGGCGTGCGAACGCGCTGTCGGTCCCGGGCTGGCGGCCGCTGTTCGATGCCGCATCACACCGGGCCGACGAGGTGCAGCCCGGCCTGCGCGCGTTCCTGAGCCAAGAGCTCGACTACCTCGAGAGCGGGGTCTGGCCGACGCTTCTGCCCGAAGGCGTGATCCACGCCGACCTCTTCAACGACAACGTCTTCTTTCTCGGCGACAAGTTGTCAGGGATCATCGACTTCACTTTCGCCTGCAATGACTGGCTCGCCTATGATGTCGCGATCTGCCTCAACGCCTGGTGCTTCGAGCCGGATCATTCCTTCAACGTCACCAAGGCGCGGGCCTTCCTCAATGCCTATGGCCGCGTGCGAAAGCTGTCCGAGCCGGAAGAGGCAGCGCTGCCGCTGCTCGCGCGCGGCGCTGCGATGCGCTTCCTGCTGACGCGGCTGGTCGACTGGCTCAACGTTCCGCCCGGCGCGCTGGTTCGGCCGAAGGATCCGCTGGAATATGTCCGCAAGCTGCGCTTCCACCAGAGCGTTTCCAGCGTGCGCGACTACGGGCTGATGCCGTCGGGGCTGGTGGCGTGAGCGAGCTTCCGATTGTCACGATCTACACCGACGGCGCCTGCTCGGGAAATCCGGGGCCCGGCGGCTGGGGCGCGATCCTGAAGTTCGGCGACAAGGAAAAAGAACTGAACGGTGGTGAGCGCCACACCACCAATAACCAGATGGAATTGATGGCGGCGATCTCCGCGTTGGAAGCGCTGAAGAAGCCGTGCACGGTCGATCTCTATACCGACAGCCAATATGTCCGTCAGGGCATTACCGGCTGGATCCACGGCTGGAAGCGCAACGGCTGGCGCACCGCCGACAAGAAGCCGGTGAAGAATGTCGAGCTATGGCAGCGCCTGGATGCCGCGCTGAAGGCCCATGACGTGCGGTGGCACTGGGTCAAAGGTCACGCAGGCCATCCCGAGAACGAACGCGCCGACCAGCTCGCGCGCGACGGGATCGTGAAGGCGCGGTTGCAGCAGAGGCTGGCGGAGTAGGCGCGCGGTCGGCGCTCCTTCCTCATGCTCCGCCGTCATCGCCCGGCTTGACCGGGCGATCCAGTACGCAGCGGCCTCTCGATTCAACAACAACTGCTCTGGAATACTGAATGCCCCGCTTTCGCGGGGCATGACAGAGTCGTTTGTGGCTGAAAGCGGCGTCTAAAGCTTACAGCTGCCCGAGCAGCGTATCGCCGCCGGACACCTCGACCTTGCCGGGCATCGCCTCGAGGTTCAGCTTCTTGACCACGCCGTCCTCGACCAGCATCGAATAGCGCTTGGAGCGGATGCCGAGACCGTTGCCGGAGGCGTCGAGCTCCATGCCGATCGCCTTGGTGAAGTCGGCATTGCCGTCGGCGAGGAAGATGGCCTCGTCGCGCTGGTCGGTATCGCGCTTCCAGGCGTTCATGACGAAGGCGTCGTTGACGGAGACGATGGCGATGGTGTCGACGCCCTTGTCCTTCAGGGCGTAGGCGTTGAGGAAAATGCTCGGCAGATGCATCTTGTGGCAGGTGCCCGTATAGGCGCCGGGCACCGCGAACAGCGCCACTTTCTTGCCCTTGAAGATGTCGTCGGTGGTCTTCACCTGCGGGCCTTCGGCCGTCATCACGCGGAATTTCGCCTCGGGCAGTTTGTCGCCAGTCTGGATCGCCATCGTCAGTCTCCCTGAAAATCGGTCCCGCTTTTTAGACCGTGCGGCGGCGCTGCACAATGTTGCCGGTAGGGCAGGCGGTGAGGGCGGGACCCTTCCCCGTTATGTCATCAGCCGGCGAACCCGCCGCCGTCGAGGAAGGCCTGCTCGTCCGGGGTGGTGTCGCGGCCGAGCAGATGGTTGCGGTGGGGGAAGCGGCCAAACCGCCGGATGATGTCGGCGTGCTCACGCGCGTATTTCAGATTTTCGGCATTGTCGGTGTTTTGAAACAGCGCGACGCAGTGCAATTGGTCGGGCAGGTGCTCGGAATGCATGAAGGGCAAATAGAGGAATTCGAGCAGGACCGGATCGATCCTTTGATCTGCGCCCCGCGCAATGGCGCGGCGGGCGACGTCGCGCGCCAGCGCATCGCTGGCAAAGGCCTGCGACGTGCCGCGAAACATGTTGCGCGGAAACTGGTCGAGCACGATGACGAGCGCGAGTGCGCCCTCATCGGTCGCCTCCCATGACGAGAGTTCGCCGGCGACCGCCTTCTGCCACAGCGCGAGAAAGCGGCGCCTGATCTCCGCGTCGAATGCGTCGTTGCGCTCGTACCAGGCATCGCGGCCGGCCTCGCGCCAGAAGGCGAGGATGCCGGCCGGACTGATGTTGCCGTCGTCGGTCATGAACGAAAGAGGCGCTTACGCCGCCTCCGCCTTCTTCTCGTCGCGCAGCTGCCGCCGCAGGATCTTGCCGACATTGGTCTTCGGCAGGTCGGTGCGGAATTCGATGTGCTTGGGCACCTTGTAGCCCGTCAGCTGCTCCTGGCAGAACTTGACCAGGGCCTCCGCCGTGAGGTTCGGGTCCTTCTTGACCACGAACGCCTTCACCGCCTCCCCCGACTTGGAATCGGGAATGCCGATGACGGCGCATTCGAGCACCCCGGGGTTGCTCGCGATCACTTCCTCGATCTCGTTCGGATAGACGTTGAAGCCGGAGACCAGGATCATGTCCTTCTTGCGGTCCACGATCTTGGTGTAGCCCTTCTCGTCCATGATGCCGATGTCGCCGGTGCGGAAATAGCCGTCCGCGGTCATCACCTTGGCCGTCTCCTCCGGCCTGTTCCAGTAGCCCGACATCACCTGCGGGCCCTTGGCGCAGATCTCGCCGGGCTGGCCGAGCGGCATCTCGTTGCCGTCGTCGTCGCGGATCGAGATCCAGGTCGAGGGCACGGGGATGCCGATAGTGCCGTTGAACTCCGGATTGGTCGTGGTGTTGCAGGTCAGCGTCGGAGATGTCTCCGACAGGCCGTAGCCTTCGGCGATGGAGCAGCCCGTGATGGCCTTCCACTGCTCGGCGACGGGGCGCTGCACCGCCATGCCGCCACCGTTCGAGATCTTCAGCTTGGAGAAGTCGAGCTTTTTGAAGTCGGGATGATGCATCAGGCCGTTGTAGAGCGTGTTCACGGCAGGGAAGTTGTTGACCTGGTACTTCGCCAATTCCTTGATGAAGCCCGGGATGTCGCGCGGATTGGGGATCAGGAGATTGCAGCCGCCGGCGCGCACCGCGAGAAGGTAGCAGGCTGTCAGCGCGAAGATGTGATAGAGCGGCAGCGCGCAAACGACCATGAGTTGATCGACATGCGGCGGCGCGGCCATCGCCGGCTGCAGCCAGGCGTCGTTCTGCAGGACGTTGGCGACGATGTTGCGATGAAGCAGGGTGGCGCCCTTGGACACGCCGGTGGTGCCGCCGGTATATTGCAGGAAGGCGACGTCGCCGGGTGACAGCTTCGGCTTGTTGAAGGCCAGAGAGCGGCCGGCGGAGATCGCGTCGTTGAAGGACACCGCGCCCGGCAGCGACCATGCCGGCACCATCTTCTTGACGCGGCGGACGACCAGATTGACGATCACTCCCTTGAAGCCGAGCAGGTCGCCCATGCTGCCGACGATGACGTGCTTGACTTGCGTCTTGGCGATCACCTGCTCGACGGTGTGGGCGAAGTTCTCGAGCACGATGATGGCTTCGGCGCCGGAATCCTTGAGCTGGTGCTCGAGCTCGCGCGGCGTGTAGAGCGGATTGACATTGACCACCGCGAAACCGGCGCGCAGCACGGCTGCGGTCGCGACCGGATATTGCAGCACGTTCGGCATCATGATCGCGACGCGGGCGCCGCGTTGCAGGCCGCGCCCTTGCAGATAGGACGCCATCGCCAGCGACATCTGGTCGAGGTCGCGATAGCTGATCGACTTGTCCATGCAGATGAACGCCTTGCGGTCGGCGAACTTGGCGAAGCTCTCCTCCAGGAGGTCGACCAGCGATGAATATTGCGTCGGCTCGATATCGGCGGGGACGCCGGGCGGATATTGCTTAAGCCAGATGCGCTCCATGGAAACTCCCCTCATTGACCAGAGCCCGTTGTGTCTCGGGCTTGCCTCGTTGCCGTCAGTATCGAGCCTGCCGGAACGGGTGGCAAGCGGTCGAGGCTTAGGACAAACGTCAGGGAGTGGCTACCGGAATCCTTGCAAATGGCGCTGCCGCAACTGCGAAGTGCGGCGCGGTCTCGCCTCGCGTCGGCTGTTAACTGTTGTTGGCGGGCTTGGCGGGCTTGGTCGCGGCCTTGGGCTTGGCGGGCTTGGCCGCCTCGCCGCTCACCGCAGGCTTTGCCACCGCATCGGGCTTGGCTGCGGCATGCTTGGTACCGGCCGGCTTAGCTGCGGACTTGCCGTCGGCCGGCTTTGCGGCCGCCGCCGTCTTGGCATCGGGCTTCGCCGCCGCCGTCTTGGCATCCTTCGGCTTGTCTGCCGCGTCGGGCTTTTTGGCGACGCGCGACTTCTTGCCACGCGGCTTTGGCGTGGCCTGCTGGTCGGCATCGGCCGCGACCGCCGCGATCAGGGCGGTCCCGGTGCGGGTCGGACCGGTATACACCAGCACGGGCTCGGCCGCCGCCGGGGCCGAGGCCATCAGCTCGGAGGCCTTCATCAGAGGCGGCTGAAGCCCGGCCGTGAAGAAGGTGACTTGGGCTTCGCCGCCGGTGGCCGAGGCGGACCCGGACGTGCCGCCATTGGCCGCGATCAGCGCGTCGTCATCGTCGCTGGCCGGCCGCTTGCGATGGCCGCCGCACATGTCGTCACGCAGGTTCGGCGGCGAGGCGTCGACCGGGACCAGCTTGTCAACGGTGCCGAGCGAGGGGCGGAGCCAGGTGAGATTATCTTGCGAGAAGCCGCGCTCCAGCAGCTGCGCCGCCTTCACCGCGCGCGCGGTCCCGGAGTTGGCGCCCAGCACGACGGCGATCAGCCGGCGGCCGTTGCGGGTGGCCGACGCGACGAGATTGTAGCCGGAGGCGCAGATGAAGCCGGTCTTGAAACCGTCGGCGCCGGGATAGCGGCCGATCAGCTTGTTGAAATTGCCGGTGACGCGCTTGCCGAAGCGGATTGCCGGAATGTGCACGAAGTACTCGTACTCGGGCAGGTCGCGCAGGAACGAGCGCGCGAGAATGCCAAGATCCCGCGCGGAGGTGATCTGTCCGTCGGCGGGCAGGCCGTTCGGATTGACGTAGCTCGTCTGCGTCATGCCGAGCTTCTGCGCCGTGTCGTTCATCAGCGCCGAGAAACCATCGATCGAACCGCCAACGCCTTCGGCGAGCACGACGGCCATGTCGTTCGCCGATTTCACCATCATCATCTTGAGCGCGTTGTCGACGGTAAGCTGCGTTCCCGGGCGAAAGCCCATCTTCGAGGGCGACTGCGAGGCTGCCGTCGGCGAAACCGTGAGCAGTGTGTCGAGTGTGAGCTTGCCGTCCTTGACCGCCTTCAGCGTCACATAGGCGGTCATGATCTTGGTGACGGAAGCCGGATACCAGGGAATGGTCGCGTTCTCCGCCTGCAGCACCTTGCCGCTATCGGCCTCGATCAGGAGCAGCGCTTCGGCGCTCGCCGCGCGCGGCGCGAGCAACGCGGCACACGCGAGTGCCGCGGCGAACAGGTTGAACAGGGATTGACGAAGCAGCGGGCGAAGAGCGTGCACTATCCGATTCCGGTCCTTGGAGACCCGCCGGTTCCGGTCGGCTCTCGTGATCTGATGTTCGGTTCTGAAATCCAGCGCCGCCGCTTGCGGCGCCGCAAACCTATACCGGCTGGTGCGTCGGGAATAGGGGCATCAGCCGGGTATTCCGCAATGAAATGGGCCGAATTTCGACGATACGATGGGGACTTGCCAAGGCGGCTTGTTAAGGCGACTTGGCGGCCGTCGCGGCAGCCTCAGCCGCTGTCACGCTGGCCCGTGCGTTCTCCTGAACCATGAATTGAGCCCTGGCGAGGTCGGCGAAATGGCCGCCTTTGGCCACGAGTTCATCGAAAGTTCCGCTTTCGATCACGCGCCCGTTCTCGAACACCAGGATACGCGTGGCATTGCGGATGGTGGAGAGACGGTGGGCGATCACGAAGGTGGTGCGGCCCTTCATCACTTCGTCGAGAGCGGTATTCACCTTGGCCTCGGTGACGGCGTCGAGTGCGCTCGTCGCCTCGTCCAGGATCAGGATCGGCGGATCCTTCAGCAGTGCACGTGCGATCGACAGCCGCTGGCGCTCACCACCCGACAGCATCCGGCCCCGCTCGCCGGCATTGGTCTCGAAGCCGCCGCTGCGCTCGATGAATTCGAGCGCCTGCGCGCGCTCCGCCGCCTTGCGCATCTCGGCCTCGGTGGCGTCCGGCTTGCCGACGCGCAAATTCTCCGCGATCGAGCGGTTGAACAGCAGCGCCTCCTGAAAGACCACGCCGATGTTCCGCCGCAGCGATGTCAGCGTCACCCCGCGCACGTCCATGCCGTCGATCCTGATGAAGCCGGACTGCGGATCGAAGGCGCGATGCAGCAGCGCAATCGCCGTCGACTTGCCGGCGCCCGTCGCGCCGACCAGTGCGATGGTCTGGCTGGGAAGCGCGGTGAAGGAGAGGTCCTCGACCGCCGGCCGCTTGCCGTCATAGGAGAAGGTGACGTCGTTGAATTCGACGAGGCCGGAGAGCCGACCCGCATCGATCGCGTCGTGCCGGTCGTGCACCGCAGGAACCGCATCGAGCACGTTGAAGAACTCGCGCAGGCGCGGGGCTTCCATGAACACGTTGTTGATGAAGCTCACGACCTGCTCCAGCTTCTGGATCAGAAGCGTCGCGAAGCTCACGAACATGACGATCTCGCCGACAGAGGTCAGCCCCTGGTCGTGCAGCGCGATGCCGAAAGTGAAGATCGCGAGCACGGTGATCGTGGTGGAGGCGCGCGTGATGACGGTGACGAGTGCCCACCACGACAGCACCGGCATTTGCGCCGCTAGCAACTCGTCGGCGACGGAGCGCAGGCCCTTCACCTCGGATTCGACGCGGACGAAACTCTGCACCAGCGCGACGTTGCCAAGGGCGTCGGACGCGCGCGCGGAGAGCTCGCTGTAGTGCTCCTCCACCTCCATCTGCATGCCGAAGGTTCTGCGCACCACGAAGGTGGTCAGCGCGGTGAAGACGATGCAGAGCACGAACAGCAGGATTGCAAGCCGCCAGTTCAGGTAGAGCGATAGCGGCAGCAGCACCACGACCGAGAGGATCGCGGCAAAATGCTCTCGAAAGAAGCCGACCCATAACCGCCACAGCGCATCTGTGCCGTTCAGCATCACCTTCATCAACCGGCCCGAATGGGTGCCCGAATGGAAGGTCAGAGGCAGCTGCAGGATGTGCTCGAAATAGTCCGTCAGGACCGCCTGCCGCTGGCGGTGGGAGAGCCGGTCGGCCTGCAACGCTACGACCGCGCTGCAGACGATGGTGAACAGTCCGAACGCGACCCATGCAACCAGGAACGGCCAGGCCGAGTTGGAGCCTGCGACCGTCTTGCCGGAGAGCACATCGACGATCCGGCCGAACAGCACCGGTTCGGCGAATTGCGAGCCCGCAAGCAGGAGATTGACGACCGCAAGCAGCCAGCCCAGCCGTGCCTCCTTACCGAGCAGCTCGAGAACGCGGGTGTAGAGGCGGAGAATGGGCATGGGCGAGGAGCTCGGGCGGCTGGAACGGAGTGAGCGCATACTCTAATCAGGGATCGCCCGTGAGATATAGCGGAAGCTGTCGGTTTTGCTCAGTTGATCAACCGCCCTGCAACTGGCGGCAAGAACCCGCTGTCGAAGATGTCGCCCGCCGCCGGCCGGTTGCGGAATTTGAAATCCTGCCCGATCTGGTCGATCGCGCGATCCATGCGCGCCGGGTCGATGTCGCCGAGGCCGTTGCGACGGACCTCGTCCGTCAGGATGTTGTCGACGAGGACGGTGCGCAGCCGCTCCAGCTCAAGATCGCGATCGCCGCCGTCGATGCGGCTCGCGGCTTCGTCCGCCGCACGCGCCGGGTCCTTGACGGTCGCGTTGATGCCGGCGATCAATGCGCGGACGAATCCCTTCACGGTGTCCGGCTTGGCCGCGGCGAAAGCCGGGTTGACCACGACGGCAAAGCCATAGGCCTCGCAACCATAATCGGCATAGCGAAGCGCGACGAGATCGCCGCCTGGCACGCCGCGGTCGCGCAGGTTCACTGCCGAGAGATAGCTGAAGCCGGCGACGGCATCGACCTGTCCCGCGGAGAGGATCGGCTCGCGCACCGCGGCGCTGATCTTGTGGAATTTCACGTGAGCCGTGTCGATGCCGTTCTGCTGCGCCAGCGCCGGCCACAGCCGCATCGACAGATCGCTATCGGCAACGCCGACGGTTTTGCCGTCCAGGTCGGGCAGGAGGTGGATGCCGCGGCTCCTGCGGGCGACGATCGCGTAGGGCGCGCGGTTGAACAGCACGAATACCGCCTTGACCGGGGTCGCATCCTTGTCGCGGAAGCGGATCAGCTCGTTGATGTCGACGAGCGCGAGCTCGCTGTTGCCCTTGGCGACGCGCGCAAGCGCCTCCGGCGATCCGGCCGCGCTGCTGAAGGAGACGTTGAGACGTTCGGCGCCGAAGCTGCCGTCCTTGGCGGCAAGAAAGAACGGCGCCATGCTCGCATCGATCGGGCGGTCGAAGGTGAAGTGGATCGCAATGGAGGGCACGACGGTCTCGGCCGCGGTAGCATCGCGCGCAGTCAGCACCGCAAGCGAGATTGCAGCGGCCAGCAGACCGCGAAGAGCAATTGTCGTGAATTCGAACATCAGTCGCGCCGGTCCGGTGTTGTTATGGCTTGGTGACGCTCGGAGCGCCGGCTGGCGACAAGCTTGTTCGCGCCAACATGAACGGCGGATGAGCGGCGGTTGCGTCACGATCACGCAACCCCGTTCAGCTTGTGTTGGGGTTGGGGAACCCAACATGGGATGCGGGTGTTTGAGAGACACGAGCCTGTCATCAGGCACCATTCGAGGTCCCAAGGAGGGTCCAGGACATGTTTGACAGATTTTCAGGATTTGCCGGCCGTAAGGCCGTTCTCGCTACCGCCGCGGTGCTGGCGCTGACCGCAATAACCCCGACCGCTTCCTACGCGGGCGGCCGTCATTGGCATGGTGGCGGCGGTGGCGCGGCGGCTGCTGCAGCGTTTGCCGGCATCGTCGGCACCGGTCTTGCGATCGCCGCGACCCGCAACGCCTACGCCTATGACGATGGCCCCTATTATGGCGGCCCCGCCTATTACAGCGGCCCTGCCTATTACGGCGACGGCCCGTATTACGGACCCGGCCCGAACTACCAGTATCAGCGTTACGGCGGCACGGCTCCGTCGGAGCTCTGCGGCCAGGGCCACCGCACCAACTGCTACTAGTTTTGGCCACAACAAAAGGTTGACCACAAACGGGCCGTCGTGCTTGCCGCGGCGGCCCCTTTTTGGGCTCTACTATCGCGCGTTAACGCGCTGGCCATGGGTTTAGAGTAGCGTCGCGTACATGAGTGATTCGCTTGAGCGGCTATATCTGGCTGTGCTCGCGGCCAGGGACCTTGATCCGGCAACATCGCGCACAGCGCGGCTGTTTCAGCGCGGCCCGTCAAAAATGGCGAAGAAGCTGGCTGAAGAGGCCATCGAGGTCGTCATCGACGCGGTCAACGGCGATAGCGAAGCCGTGATCCGGGAAAGCGCAGATCTACTCTACAATCTGACCGTGCTCTGGGCCTCGGCCGGCGTGCGCCCCGAGGACGTCTGGCGCGAGATGACGCGGCGTGAAGACATGCTCGGCATCGCCGAGAAACTGCCGAAGTCGGCTATGAAACTGCCCAAAGTTGCGTCACCGCGTGTCGCCGCCAGGCGGCCAATCGTCGCGCTCGAAGGCCGCACCGCGCGCAAGCGCCACTAGTATTGGCACAAATCGGTCCCATCTCGGCATGGACAAATCCGTCCCATGGTGCTTCATCGCGGCGCCATGCTGAAACGTATTTACGACTGGTGCATCGACGCCGCTCACAAGCCTTACGCGCTCTGGATCATGGGCGCCGTGGCTTTCGCTGAAAGCTCCTTCTTTCCCGTCCCGCCGGACGTGATGCTGATCCCGATGTCACTGGCGCGCCCGCAACGCGCCTGGGTCTATGCGGCGATCTGCACTGCGACGTCGGTGCTGGGTGGCCTTCTGGGCTACGCTATCGGTGCGCTGCTCTTCGACTCGGTCGGCCATTGGCTGATCGAAGTCTATGGCCTCGGCGGCAAGGTCGACGCCTTCCGCGCCTCCTATGCCGAATGGGGCGCCGTGATCATCCTGCTCAAGGGCCTCACGCCGATCCCCTACAAGCTCGTGACCATCACGTCCGGCTTTGCCGGCTACAATCTCGGGCTCTTCATCCTGTGCTCGATCGTGGCGCGTGGCGGGCGCTTCTTTATCGTGGCGATCCTGCTAAACCGCTACGGCGACTGGATCCGGATCAAGATCGAGAAGCATCTCGGATTGGTGGTGGCAATCGGCGCCGCGGTGCTCGTGCTCGGCTTTGTCGTCGCAATCAAATTGATCTAACGCCCAAGGCGCTTTGCCACCGCGCCTCGTTCGGCTACGGTTGCCGCCATGATGCTTCGATCCGGCAATCCGGTCCTGCGACTGGGCACGCTGACATTTGCGGCGCTTTCGGTCCTGCTCGCTGCCGGCGGTACCGGATGGCCGCAATCCGCACCGCCGGCGCTCGGCTTGCAGGAGCAAGGACCGCAGGCCGCACCGGCGCCCTCGACAGCTCCTTCGTCGCCGCCGGCGCACGAGGAAAACCCCGGGCTGATCAACGAAATGGGCAAGCTGTTCGAAAAGCTGCCCTCGATCCTGCCGCCGATCAAAAGCCCGAGCGAGACCATGAACGATTTGTCGCGCCTGGCGAAGCCGTCGACCATGGTGTCGGGACGCGTGGCCTGTCCGGCCTCGTCGAACGGCGCGCCCGACTGCAAGCTCGCCGCCGACAAACTCTGCCAGAGCAAGGGCTACACGGAAGGCAAGAGCCTGAATGCCGACTCCGCGGAAAAGTGCTCGGCCAAGGTTCTGATCCCGGGCAGGCAACGCAAACCGGATGACTGCCGCACTGATACCTTCGTCACCAGCGCGCTGTGCCAGAACTGAGGACGTCGCGCGAGCAAGCAAGGAGCGCCCATGAGCCGCACGGAGCAGGACTTCCTCGGACAGCGTGAGATCGCCGACGACATCTATTACGGCGTCCAGACCATCCGCGGGAAGGAGAACTTCCACATCACCGGCATTCCGATGAACCAGGAGCCTTACTTCGTGAAGGCGCTTGGTTACGTCAAGAAGGCCGCCGCCATGGCCAACCGCGATCTCGGCGCGGTGGACACCAAAGTCGCGGAAGCCATCATCGTGGGCTGCGATCGCGTCATCGCCGGCGATATGATGGACCAGTTCGTCACCGACTTCATCCAGGGCGGGGCCGGCACCTCCACCAACATGAACGCCAACGAGGTGATCGCCAATCTCGCGCTGGAATCGCTCGGCTTTGCCAAGGGCGACTACCAGCACGTCAGCCCCAACGATCACGTCAATTACGGCCAGTCCACCAACGACACCTATCCGACCGCCTTTCGGCTGGCGCTGATCCTGCGGCTCGAGAGCTACATGACGGCGCTGCGTCAGCTCCAGGAGGCGTTCTTCGCCAAGGGCAGGGAGTTCGAGCGCGTGCTGAAGATGGGCCGCACCCATTTGCAGGACGCGGTGCCGATGTCGCTCGGCGCCGAATTCCGCGGCTGGGGCACCACCATGGGCGAGGAGGTCGATCGAATCTCCGAGGCCCGCGCGCTGCTGCGCGAGATCAATCTCGGCGCCACCGCGATCGGCACCTCCGTCACCGCGGCGCACGGCTATCCCAAGCTCGCGGTCCGGCATCTGAGCGCGCTCACCGGCGTCGACTTCATCCTAGCAGGCGATCTCGTGGAGGCGACGTCGGATACAGGCGCCTATGTGCAGCTCTCCGGCGTGCTCAAGCGCACCGCGAGCAAGCTGACCAAGATCTGCAACGACATCCGCCTGCTCGCCTCGGGCCCGCGTGCCGGCTTCAACGAGATCAACCTGCCGCAGCTTCAGCCGGGCTCCTCGATCATGCCCGGCAAGGTCAATCCTGTCATCCCCGAGGTCGTCAACCAGACTAGCTTCCTCGTGATCGGGCTCGACACCACCGTGACGCTCGCGGCGTCCGCGGGTCAGCTCCAGCTCAATGTGATGGAGCCGGTGATCTCGTTCGCGCTGTTCTTCTCGATCCGCACCATGGAGCGCGCGGTCAACAGCCTGCGTGAGAATTGCGTCGTCGGCATCACTGCCAACGAGGAGCACACCCGCAACATGGTGCTGAATTCGCTCGGTATCGTCACGGTGCTGAAGCCGCTGCTCGGCTACAAGGAATGCGCCGAGATCGCGCGCGAGGGCTACAAGAGCGGCAAGTCGCTGCATCAGATCGTCGTCGTCGAGCGCAAGCTGCTGACCCAGGAGAAATGGGACGAGATGTTCTCGTTCGAGCGGCTGATCAATCCGGATTTGCTTGCGTGATGTCGTCGGTCCGCGCTGAATTCCGCGGCTTGGAATTGCGGTAACGGCGTCCCTCCACGGCGCTAAAACGCAATACTTGACAGTGGAAAGATTGCCTTGTTGGTATGGCTCCCAACTTCGATGTGACCGCCAACAGAGGATCGTCTCGCAATGTCCATGCCTGCCTTGTTCAAGGGACGCCTGTCGATCCCCGTGATCGGTTCGCCGCTCTTCATCATCTCGGTGCCCGATCTCGTGATCGCGCAGTGCAAGGCGGGCGTGGTCGGCTCGTTTCCGTCGCTGAACGCGCGGCCGCCGGAGCTGCTTGACGAGTGGCTGGCGCGCATCACCGAAGAGCTCGCGGCCTATGATCGCGCGCATCCCGACAAGCCGTCGGCGCCGTTTGCGGTCAACCAGATCGTGCACAAGTCGAACAACCGGCTCGATCACGACATGCAGCTTTGCGCCAAGTACAAGGTGCCGATGATTATCTCCTCGCTCGGCGCACGCGAGGAGCTCAATCAGGCCGTGCACGGCTGGGGCGGCATCGTCTTCCACGATGTGATCAACCAGAAGTTTGCGCACAAGGCGATCGAGAAGGGCGCCGACGGCCTGATCCTGGTCGCCGCGGGCGCCGGCGGCCATGCCGGCACGATCTCGCCATTGGCGTTCGTCGCCGAGACGCGAAAATGGTTCGACGGCCCGATCGCGCTGTCGGGCGCGATCGGCAACGGCAAGGCGATCCGCGCCGCGCGCATACTTGGCGCCGACTTTGCCTATATCGGCTCGGCCTTCATCGCCACCAAGGAAGCCAATGCCGTCGACAAATACAAGGAGATGATCGCGGGCGCGACGGCTGACGACATCGTCTATTCCAACCTGTTCACCGGCGTGCACGGCAACTATCTGAAGCCGTCGATTCTCGCCGCCGGTATGGATCCGGAGAACCTGCCGACGTCAGATCCCTCCAAGATGAACTTCGGCACCGACGCCTCCGGCGAGCGCGCCAAGCCAAAAGCCCGGAAGGAAATCTGGGGTTCGGGCCAGGGCGTCGGCAGCATCGACGGCATCGTGCCAGCCGCCGAAATGATCGCGCGCTTCAAGAAGGAATACGACGAGGCGGTCGATCCGCCGTTGTGAACTTCGCCGGGACGACAGCTTTTGCTCAGCACCGAATGTGCATCACGGAGAAACGATGCCTCCCATCTACCGCATCGACGGCGACAGCGTCGTCACCAGCCCGGATGCCGCGGGCCCGTGGGACCGGCGTATGCAGCACGGTTCGGCGCCGGCCGCGCTGGTGACGTGGGCGGCTGAGCGCATTCCGACGCCAGTTGCAATGGACATCGCGCGCGTCACCATCGACCTGATGCGCCCGGTGCCGGTGGCACCACTCACGATCGCGACCGAGATCTTGCGCGAGGGCCGCAAGATCCAGCTCTGCGGAGTCAAGCTGCTCGCCGACGGCGTCCAGGTGGTCGGCGCCACCGTGCTCAAGATCAAGCGCCAGGCGCTGACGCTGCCCGAGCACGTCAAGGCGCTGCCGGTTACGCTGCCGTCGCCGGAGGACTCGCTGCTCGAGGACGGTCATGCCGCTACCAGCCCGTTCGTACGTTCAGTCTCGATGCGCGCTGCGCGCGGCCGCTTCGGGCAAGCCGGCGCCGGCGCGATCTGGTTTCGCGTCGACCATCCCCTGATCGCGGGCGAACCGCTCTCCCAGGCGACGCGCGCCGTGGTCGCGGCCGATTTTTCCAACGGCACCGCCTCGTCGCTCGATTTCCGCGCCTGGACCTACATCAACGCTGACCTCACCGTGAGCTTTGCGCGCCAGCCGGTCGGCGAATGGATCCTGCTCGACGGTGATTCCTGGATCGGCCCCGATGGTGCCGGGCTTGCGATGTCGCGGCTCGCCGACCGGCAGGGCTATTTCGGCCGAGCCGTGCAAAGCCTGGTGATCGAGAAGCGGTGAGGCACCTTATCTATCCCACCATCCGGCCCCGCCCGCTCCAAAAGCTCGCGCGCAGCATCTTCTTGTCGACCTTGCCGACGCCGGTCATCGGGAGTTGCTTGACGAACTGGATCTGCTTCGGTGCATGAGCCGAGCCTTTTCGCGTCTTCACCAGATTGATCAGTTCATCGGCGTCAGGTTTTGCGCCTTCGCGCAGGACGACGACAGCGGTCACGGCCTCGCCCCATTTCTCGTCGGGGATGCCGACGACCGCAACCATGGCCACATCGGCGTGCTGTGACAGCACGTCTTCGATTTCCCGCGGAAAGATGTTGAAGCCGCCGGAGACGATCATGTCCTTCTTGCGGTCGAGGATGAACATGTAGCCGCGATCGTCCTTACGAGCGATGTCGCCGGTGTGCACCCAGCCGTTCTTGAGCGTCTCGGCGGTGGTGTCGGGCCGCTTCCAGTACTCCGCCATCGCATGCGGAGCGCGCACGCAGATTTCGCCGGCCTCGCCCGTCTTCACCTCCTGGTCGTTGTCGTCGAGGATCTTGACCTCGCACGCCGCGATCGGGAAGCCACAGGACAGGAACAGTTCGGGCGTTTTGGGATCGTGATCCGCCTTGCGCAGCACCGAGATTGGGTAGCATTCGGTCTGGCCGTAGAGCTGCGAGAACACCGGCCCGATCCGTTCGATGCCCTCGACCAGCCGGCTCGGCGACATCGCGGAGGCGCCGTAGAGCACCAGCTCGAGCGAGGAGAGGTCGGTCCTGCTCAATGCGGGATGATCGAGCAGCACATAGACCATGGTCGGCACGAACAGCGTGAAGTTGATGCGCTCGCGTGCGATAGTCCCCAGCACCGCCTCGGGATCGAAACCCTTCAGCATGTGCACGGTGCCGCCCCGCATCAAGGTCGGTAGCACTTTCGTGCCGGCGACATGGCTGATCGGTGCCACCGCGAGGTAGCGCGCGCCATCGGGAATCTCGAAGTCGGCGAGGATCGCGGCCGCGGCTCCGGCATTTTCGCGGTGGTAGCGCAACGCGCCCTTGGATTTGCCGGTGGTGCCACCGGTGTAATTCAGCGTGGAGAGGTCGTCGGGTCGGGCGAGGCAATGCGCGCTGGCATGGCCTTCGATCTCGATCGCCTGCAAGAGATCGACGCCATAGTTGGCCGGTCCCGTGGTGAACACCGCCTTGAGCCAGGTCGCCTGCGCGGCGAGCTCGCCGCCGCGATCGTGGAAGGCGGCCGCATCGACCACCAGCACCTCGGCCTCGGAATCCTCGAGCTGGAACATCTGGTCTCCCGGCGATCCCAAAGGATGCAGCCAGGTGACGCAGAGCCGCGACAATTGCGCGGCAACGCCGGCGCACCAGGTGTCGGCGCGGTTCGCGGTGAGGAAGGCGACCCGCGCGCCGGGCTGCAATCCAAGCCGCATGAACACGCCCTGGATGCGCCCGATCAGGTCGATGGTGCCCTGATAGCTCAGCGATCCGCCGGGCCACGCGAACGCGGTTCGGCCCGGATAGCGCGACAGCGCCCGCAGCGCCTGCGCGCAAGTCGGGGACGATGCATGGAGCGGATCGGACATATGTTTCCTCGCTGCTTTGTTATCGGCTTCCGGCGTGCCAATGTTTACCGCGACGCTAGCACAGGGAATGCGGGATGGAACGACTAAGCCCGCGCGAGGGAGGCACGCGTGACGTCAGATCGGCTGCAACATTTCCACGGTCGTCTCGCCCTGCCGCTGATTGCCGCGCCGATGTTTCTGGTGTCGGGCGTCGAGCTCATGGTCGCGGCCTGCCGCAACGGCGTGATCGGCAGCTTCCCCACCGCGAATTGCCGTAGCACCGAACAACTCGATGAATGGCTCACCGACATCGAAGCGCGGCTGCGGCGGCATGAAGATCAAACCGGCCGAAAGGCCGCGCCGCTTTGCCCAAACCTGATCGTGCACCGCTCCAATGCACGGCTGGAGCAGGATCTCGCCGTGTTGCTGCACCACAGGCCGGAGATCGTCATCACCTCGGTCGGCTCGCCCACGACGGTGCTCAAGCCGCTGCACGACGTCGGCGCATTGGTGCTTGCGGATGTTGCCTCGATCCGCCACGCCGAACGCGCGGCGGAAGCAGGTGCCGACGGGCTCGTGCTGCTTACCGCCGGCGCGGGCGGGCAAACCGGCTGGCTCAACCCGTTCGCCTTCGTCCGCGCGGTGCGTGCGTTCTACGATGGCATCATCGTGCTCGCGGGGGGCATCAGCGACGGCCACGCATTGCGCGCGGCCGAAGTGCTCGGCTGCGATCTCGGCTACATGGGTACGAAGTTCATCGGGACGCGGGAGAGCATGGCGGATGAGCGTCACAAGCAAATGCTGGTCGACGGCAGCGCGGACGACATCTTGCTGACCACCGCGTTCACGGGCCTGCAGACCAGCATGCTCAAGCCGTCGATCCTGGCAGCCGGTCTCGACCCCGACGATCTGCCGGCGCGCGGTGCAATCGACGTCGGCAAGGACATCGAAGTCAACGCGCGCGAGAGCCGCCCCGAGCGCTGGCGCGATATCTGGAGCGGCGGGCATTCGATATCGGGTGTAACCGAAGTGATGGAGGCCAACGATCTCGTCGCGCGGACGGTCGCGGAGTATCGAGAGGCGGGTGGCCGCCTCTCCCCGTAAAAACCGGAGACCGACAGGGCCCGTCCCCTCCATCACAGTTAGTCGAGCGCTCCTTAGAAGCGGTCACTTAACGGCAGATTAACCATCGATCGCCCAGAATCCCCTCAGGCGCCAATCAGGACCGAGAGGGACAGGCGATGGACTTCGACTTTCTCAACGCCAAGACGGCGGCTTCGCTGGACGAAATTCGCGTTCGCGTGGCCCATGCGCTGGCCCGCCACCCGCTGTGCCGCAATGTTCGCTTCGACATCGTCAGCGTCCCCCGCACCCGCCGGGGCGGCAATTGGACGGTGGCGCTGCAATCGGTCGAGCCGCGTGGAGTCTGGGAGGCCTCGGAGATCGTGGCCGACATCCAGGACGCTTACGATCTGGCGCTAGCTGCTTGATTTTGTTGACCTTTCCAGATCATGTCGCCGCAGTCCGCGCGATTGCCGCCGCGATGGCACGGTTAAGCCTTAATTTTCGCCCAGTTTGCGGGCAGTGATCACGTGGACTTGAAGCCGGTTGCGGAGAGACGTTTGTCGAAAGCCATCACCATCGTCGTGCTGACCTGCTTCCTCGTCCTCGGCGCCGCCACCACCGCCATTCTCGGCCGCGATAGCGTGCCCAGCGTCAGCGCCGAAATGATCACGCAGGCGCCGGCGCCCAAGCTGCTTGCAACCAATCGGGCCGCCAAGGCCGACCGTCTGGTTCCGACGCTGGCGCTAGCCTCGGCCGCCATCGACCCGGTTCAGGTTCCGGCGGACAAGCTCTCGCAAATGCCCGTGCTGACCGAGCCGCTGCGTCAGGCGTTTGCCGCCGCCACGCCATCCGATTTCCCGATGCCCAAGGCGAGCGTGAACGAGGCTCCGGCCGCTGCAGAGATTCCTGCCGTCGAAGTCCCGGCCAAGCCGAAGGTCGTCGCCAAGCCGCAGCCGCAGAAATCCTATTCGCTGTTGTCCGACGTACAGATTGCGGGCATCAGGGACCGTCTGAAGTTGTCGTCGTCGCAGGAATATTACTGGCCGTCGGTCGAGACCGCGCTGCGCAACGTTGTCCGCAAGATCTCGGCAAACAAGCTGTCCAATCCGAACGTGCAGGGCGTGCCGATCGATCCCAATTGCGACGAGGTCCAGCAGTTGAAGTCGGCCGCGATGCCGCTGCTGTTCCAGCTGCGTGACGACCAGAAAGAGGAAGTGCGCAAGCTCGCCCGCATCATTGGGCTCGAGAAGGTGGCGCAGCAGATCTGACGCGCAAGTTCCTTCCGGAACTGCGGCTATATCGGGAACATCCTGCAATTGACAAGCGTTGCCCGCTCCAAAGAGGGAGTGGACCAATGCGCGCCTCGACAGCCTATTTCGTCGGTGCAGGAACCATCGTCGCAGCCATCGCCATTGGTCTCGGCGGCGGCATTGTCGCCGGCAATATCATGAATCCGGTCTCGCCCAAGCAGGGGCCTGATACCAGCAAGATCGCGCAGCGCGCTGACGCCAAGCCCGCCACGACGGAAGCGCCATCCGAGCGCCTGCAATATCTCACCGGCTCGCAAGCCTTCGGCGCCATGGTCGCCGCGCCAGCGCAGGCCGAAGCCAAATCCGACGCCAAGGCCGAGTCCAAGCCTGAGGCAAAGTCCGAAGCGGTGAAGCCCGACACGCAGACCACTCAAGCCAACGCTGAACAGCCAGCGCAACAGCCTTCGCAGGCGGCAGCGGTGGAGCCCCCGAAACCGCCACCGGCGTCGCCTCCGCAAGTCGCAAAGCCTGCCGAGCGGCAAGCATCGACAGAGCCGTCATCCTCATCCGACAACGCCTATGCCAAGGCCAGGGATTCTGACGTCAAGCGCGCCACGTCTGAACGGCGCCGGACGGAGCGCCGTGAGCGCTGGGCCGAGCGCCGCCACTACGATTTCCGCGATCCGCGTGGGATGCGCGACCGCACCGATTGGGACGACGTCGCGCGCAACATCCGCGAAGATGCCGATGCGCGCGAGGTCCCGAGCAGGCCGCGCGGCGGCTTTCCGCAGATCAGGCTATTCGGCGACGACGATTAGCGTCCATCCTCGCCGTCGTGCGCGCGCCCGACCTATGACCGGCGCATCGACGTCTATGGCCTGACGGCTTTGACGCCGCCGAGATTTGTGTTGTGGACGCGAGCACTCACCCGCCGTGTGACTCCACGACCTTGCGGCAGCCGTCCGAAAGCTTCGACTTGTTCTCGCGCAGGCAGGCATTCATCTGTGGCGGCTTGCCGATATGTTCGGCGCAGAATTTGTTCGCGTCGCTTCGGCAGGTCATCTGCTCCTGCGGCGTCGGACCGGATTGCGCAGCGGCGGTCTGGGCGGTAGCGGCGAGCAGCAGCACGGCAAGAACCGAGATCTTCATAAAACACCTCCTTGGGAATGTCGTTGGTCCCGCCTGGGATCAAGCGGGCCGGACCATCTCGCGAGCGCCGGGCGCAGGTCCATGCCATGTTCATGGCATCGGCCAGCCCCTCCCGCCGCCGTACCCCCATTTTCATGGCATGTATCAGCGCGCCGTCTTTTGTCATTCAGGCTGCACGTCGGCCGCGAGACCCGGTGATTGCATCGGGACGCCGAACGGGAAGCAGGAGAGCAAGATGTCGAAAAGAGCGGGAGCGCTGAGCGCCGGGCTGACAATTTTGGCGCTGGCAGGTGCGGCGACGGTCTCGCTGGGCACGAGCCCGGCGCAGGCGGTGGTCTATTGCAAGACGGTCGGCATACCCAAGGGCTGCGTGGTGCGGCCGAGAGCGGCAGTGGTCGCTGCGCCGGCCGCCGCAGTCGCGGTCGCGACACCCGGGGTCGGTGCGCCCGGTGTCGGCGTGCGCGCGGGCACGCCGATGAATCGCGGTGGTCCGGTCAATCGCGTCGGCGTGCGCTGAGAAAGACGAAAGAGTTCGGGCGAAGGAGCATTGCGGACGAACCCCCGTCTTCCGCAGGCAAATCATCCGGCCCGTCCCTCTCTCCGCGCGTCCCACACGTTCGGAGAGGGGGCTTTTCAGCCGACGGCGGCACCGCTGTCGGGGAAAATCTGCGGCAATTGCAGCCGCACGCGCGTGCCTGAGGAATCCGAGCTCAGATCGAGCATCGCCCCGCAGCGCGCGGCACGGCTCCTCATGTTGCGAAGCCCCCGCGCGGTCTGGCCCGCGTCGGTGGCTCTGCCGCTGCCGACCGGCGCAGAACCGTTCGCAAAGCCCTTGCCATCATCCGCGACCTTGATCACACCGAACGGCCCCTGACCTTCGTCGACCGTCTCGATGGTGACCGCGATGCGGCGGGCCTGTGCGTGCTTGACCGCATTGGTCACGGCCTCGTCGAGGATGCGCACGATCTGGATGACATGCCATGGCCTGAGCTCGGGATGCAGCGGCAGCCCCTGCGGCGTGGCCACGTGCCAGTCGAGCGCGATGTCGTGCGGTCGCAATTGCGCGGTCGCTCGCTCGCGCCAGGAGCCGAGTGCGAGCATCAGGTCGCCGCCGATGTCGTCCATGGAGTCGATGACGAGGCGGAGGTCCTTCAGCGCCGCACGGGCAGCGTCGGTGATGGTCGCGCCCTCGTGCCCGCGCTCGGACAGTGCCACGATGCTGATGAGCTGGCCGCCGAGGCCGTCATGCAGGTCGCGCATCAGCCGCGTGCGCTCATTGGCGAGCGCGGCTGCCCTTGCGCGCTCCTCCTCGCGGGCAAAGCTCGCCTTCAGCCGCTCCTCGGCCTCACGTACGCGCGTCACGAGCTGGTCGGCAAAGCTGTCGACCTGGTTCAGCGCGCGCGCGAACCGCCAGGTCAAGCCGGCGCCGATCGCGACCAGCATCGCCGAGTAGGACAGGCGCGAGAGGAAGATGCGCTCGTCGGTCACGATCTCGAACACCGACAGCATGTCGTGGACCCAGCAGATCAGCACGATGGTCACCGCGCAGCCGAGCGTGAAGCTTGCCGCGTCCTGCCGCCGCACCACCGCGGCAGCGGTGACGCAGGCCATCAGGAGCAGGCAGAGACCGACGGTAGGAATGCCAAGCAGGAGAAACAGAATGCGCGGCAGCGGCGGGCCGGCGATCAGTCCGACGCCGAACACGACGAGCCCCGGCGCGAACAGCAGCATGCCGTAGCGCGGCCAGCGCCAGCCGAAGAACAGCACGCCGAAGACGACGACCAGGGCGCTCTCGATCGGTGCGGACGCGAGCAATACCGCGGCGAGCCGGGACGTGTTGAGGGGGGGCACCGGTGGCGGCGCAAAGGCCTGCACTACGCCGAGTACCATCGCCACGGCCAGCACGCCGTAAACCGGCTCGCGGCGGCGCATCAGCCACATGATCGCCAGGATGACGGCGAGGATCGACTGCCAGGCGGAGAACACCACGGGCAACGTGACGAACATCAGCGTGCGTGTCTCGTAGGCCGGCCGCAAGGCCGCATCCAGCCCGACATAGACGGTGTCGAGAAAGCCCTTGAGCGGTCCCCAAACCAACAGCCGTACCGCGATCTCGTTCGTGCCCTCGCGCAGCAGCGAGGACGGGATCGCCCCGATTTGCGGAGTGTTGCGGTCGGGTCGGTTGGCGTTGGCATCGCGTCGGGAATCCAGGATGACGACGCCGTTGATTGAGACTTCCACCGCGTTGCTGAAGCGCGGCAGGAATACCGACCATCCCGACGCGACATCGCCGCGGCGGAACGTGAAGGCGCCGGTGTAGAGCGGCGGGTCGGCCAGGGAATAGCGTGACGACGTGAAATGCGGCAGCGTCACGGGACGTGCCACGCCGTCCTCGCGCAGCGAGAATTCGCTCAGCGCAAAGTCGTCGGGGTCGCTGGGCTGGAGCAGCCGCAGCCCGAGGACGGTCGCGACCACTATCAGCGCCTGCAGCAGCAGATAGGGCACGAGACGCGAGACCAGCAGCCGGCGCCGCCCGGGTTTGACCGGTGCCTTGGCCACGATCTCGCTCACAGCTTGATCAGGCCCTGCTGCACCGCTTCGAACACCGCTTCGCTGCGGGTGTGCACTTCGAGCTTGCGATAGATGTTCTTGATGTGGCCGGGCACGGTCTGCCGGGACAGGCCGAGATGGCTTGCGATCTCGGCGTAGCTGAAACCTTTGGCAATGCCCCAGAGGATGTCGATCTCGCGTGGGGTGAGCCTTGCGGTGTTGAGCGCGGGGCCCGGCGGAGGCTCGGCCGCATTCTGCGCGGAACCTTGCGTCCTGCGCACGATGAAGCGGGCGATCGAGGCCGAGATCGGCGAATGGCCGGCGACAAGATCGCGCACGGTGGTGGCGATATCAGTGGGGAACGCATCCTTCAGGAGATAGCCGGTGGCGCCAACCGTGATCGCGGAGATCACACTTTCTTCGTCGCCGAGCGCCGAGATCACCATGATCTCGGTGTCGGGAAAGCGTTGCCTTGTCTCGCGGATCAGCTCGACGCCGTGGCCGTCGGGCAGCCGCAGATCGGTGAGCAGCACGCGCGGCACAGCCGCGCTCAGCGCCGAACGAGCCTCTCCCAGCGTACCGGCGCTTCGCACCTCGTAGCCGGCCTTGACCAGCGCGTCCTGGAGCCGCCAGCAGGTCGGCGCGTCGTCCTCGACGAGGAGGATGGTGATGGCTTCACCCGTCTCGCCCTGTTCGGTCATGATCATCGTCGTCCTGCACCGCGTGTCCCCCGCGGCGCAGGGCCAAGTTTAGCCGCGGTGCGGGCGCCGCGACACCCATAATCATGGGGGCGCAAGGCATCGGTCTGGCGTTCCCGACGCGATGCCTACTGCTTCGTCGCACTGGCTCGTCCGGCGGCATGGGCGGGCCCGGCAGTCGCTGCACCAGATGCGCGGTACCGGCATTGTTCTTGTAGAACTGCTGATACGGCTCCTTGATCAGGTCGAGCTTCGTCGGCCGCAGTCATGCCGCCGGAGGTTTGGCCTGACGCCCACGGCGGCACCGGGAAGTGAGATAGGCCACAGACGGGTTGACTTACGGGAGGAGACCCTCGAAATCATCCCGGAGCCAGCCTAGGGCTCCTTGACGGAATGAAGCCTGCACCATGGTCGGATTGATCCTCCCGGCTCCGATGTCACGCCTGCAGCGTCTGGCCGGCCGTGTTGCGCTGGCGATTGCTCTGATGCTGGCAGCGGCGACGACCGCGCAGGCCGACAAGCGAGTGGCGCTGGTCCTTGGTGTGTCCAACTACCAGAGCGTCGCGCGGCTGGCCAATCCCGACAGCGACGCGGCCGCCATCAGCGACGTGTTCAAGCGGATGGGGTTCGATATCGTGGAGCTTCGCCGCGATCTCGGCGTCATCGAGATGCGGCGGGCGGTGCGCGATTTTGCTGCGGTTGCCGCGGATTCCGACATGGCCGTGGTCTATTACGCCGGTCACGGCATCGAGGTGAACGGCGCGAACTTCCTGATTCCGGCAGATGCCAGGCTGCAGAGCGATTTCGACGTCGAGGACGAGGCGGTCCCGCTGGACCGGATTCTCCAGGCGATAAATCCGGCGAAGCGGCTGCGGCTCGTCATCCTCGATGCCTGCCGCGACAATCCATTTGCAGAGCGGATGACACGCAGTGTCGCCACGCGTTCGATGGGCCGCGGCCTCGCCAAGATCGAGCCCGCCACGGCGGATACGCTGATTGCGTTCGCCGCCAAGGCCGGCGCGGTCGCCGGCGACGGCGACGGTGCGCACAGCCCGTTTGCGACCGCGCTCCTCAATCATTTGGCGACACCGGGCCTCGACCTTCGCCTGACGCTTGGCCGGGTTCGCGACGAGGTGCTCAAGAGCACGGGGCGGCGGCAGGAGCCCTTCGTCTACGGATCGCTCGGCGGCGACACCGTGGCGCTGGTGCCGCTGATTGCCCCAAAGGTCGATCCGGACGCGGAGTCCCAGCGAGACTACGAATTTGCGGCGCAGATCGGCACAAGGGAGGCGTGGACCTCGTTTCTCGGCGTTCACGGTAGCGGCCCCTACGCTGTGTCTGCTCATGCGGCCCTCGACAAGCTGGATGCGGCGGAGAAGGCCCGTGAAAAGGCAGACCTGCTGAGGCGGCAAGCCGAACAGCAAGCCAGGCAGAAGAACGAGGATGTCAAGAAGCAGATCGAGGAGCAGGCTGCGCGCCAGGCCGAGCAGGCGAAGCTCCAGGTCTCAGAACAGGCCCGGCGCGATCTGGAGAAGGAGCGCCAACGCATCGCCGAGCAGGCCAAGCGCGAGCTCGACGATGCCCGGCGGCAGGTTGCGGAGGCGCGCCGGCAGGCGGAGGATGCGGCCCTTCAGGTCGAGCAGGCAAAGAAGCAGGCCGCGCTGGACGCGCAGCAGCAGATCGAGGCCGCAAGGCGCGAACAGGAACAGCGCGAGCGGGAGCGACAGGCCACACTCGCCGCGCTAACTCCGCCGGCTGCGCCTGCCCCTGCGTCGGTTGTCGTGCCGGCAATGGATCCGGCGGATATTGCACGCCTGCTCCAGGCCCATCTGAAGCGCGTCGGCTGCGATCCCGGGACCACCGACGGTGCCTGGACGGCGCCGTCGCAAAAGGCGCTCGACAATTTCAACCGAAACGCCGGCACCAGATTCGACGTCAAAGTTGCCAGCCTCGATGCGCTCGATGCGGTGCGCGGCCGGCCCGATCGTGTCTGTCCGCTGGTGTGCGCCAAGGGACAAAAGGCAGAAGGCGATCGTTGCGTCCAGATCGTCTGCGACGGCAATGACGTGCTGGATGCCCAGAGCACGTGCCGCCGGCGTCCCGATCCGCCGCCGCAGAAGCCAAAGGCGGTATCGCGCCAGGAGCCGAGCCCGCGCGGTCGCGCACGTCCGTCCGGCGGAGCCGATTCATGCGGAGGCAGCTGTGAGGGTGATTGAGACCGGTGCCGAGAGCACGGTGCTTCGGCAGCTCACAGGCTGGGAACGACGTTGACCTTGACTTTCAGATTCAGGAACGTGCGCTTGCCGGCGCCGTCCTCGAAGTAGAGTCTGCTCTCGAAATGGTCGCTGCCGGTAAAGCCGGAATTCGGCCGGTACACAGCCTTCGTCGAGTTGACCAGGCTGTAAGATCCGTTCGCCGGAGAGACGACGACGTCCTGGCCCACGAACGGACCCAGGGATTGGAAATTGAACCCGCAACCGCGGTCTTGCGCGACCCGCATCGGGATGACGACATTACAACCCTGGCAGATGTTGAAATGCGGGCGACGGCAAGCTGCGTTGGCATTCAAGCCGTGGGCGTTTCCGTAGCTCTTGTAGCCCGGGCGCATCTTGTCGGCGCTCGCAGTGCCGGAAAGAAGCAACGAGGCGCTGGTTACAATCGACAATACAACTGTCATGAAAGGACGGATCATTCTGAAAACCCCTTGGCGGCCAACGAAGCAAAAGCGATTTATGCCGACATAGAAGCTCAAGCGCCCCGGGGAGGCAAGTATCTGCGGAAGGTTGCTGGACAGCTTCCCAATGCCATGCCCCTTCCACTATCATTTCGAACAGGGAGTCGCCCGGCAGGACACTGCGCGGCGGCAACCGTCTCGCCTGACGGCCGGGCCTGATGTGTGATCGATGGCACAGACCCGAGGGCGGACCGCTATCGAAATAGTACTCATATCGATTGCAGCCACATTGCTGACGCGTGGAGCGAAGCCTGCATCATGATCCGATTGAGCCCTTCAGTCCCGATGTTGCGTTCAAGCCGGTTGGTCTGCCGGCTTGCGCTGTCGATGTTGTGGATGCTGGCAGCGGCGACGACCGCGCAGGCCGACAAGCGAGTGGCGCTGGTCCTTGGTGTGTCCAACTACCAGAGCGTCGCGCGGCTGGCCAATCCCGACAACGACGCCGCCGCCATCAGCGACGTGTTCAAGCGGATGGGGTTCGATATCGTGGAGCTTCGCCGCGATCTCGGCGTCATCGAGATGCGGCGGGCGGTGCGCGATTTTGCTGCGGTTGCCGCGGATTCCGACATGGCCGTGGTCTATTACGCCGGTCACGGCATCGAGGTGAACGGCGCGAACTTCCTGATTCCGGCAGATGCCAGGCTGCAGAGCGATTTCGACGTCGAGGACGAGGCGGTCCCGCTGGACCGGATTCTCCAGGCGATAAATCCGGCGAAGCGGCTGCGGCTCGTCATCCTCGATGCCTGCCGCGACAATCCGTTTGCAGAGCGGATGACACGCAGTGTCGCCACGCGTTCGATGGGCCGCGGCCTCGCCAAGATCGAGCCCGCCACGGCGGATACGCTGATTGCGTTCGCCGCCAAGGCCGGCGCGGTCGCCGGCGACGGCGACGGTGCGCACAGCCCGTTTGCGACCGCGCTCCTCAATCATTTGGCGACACCGGGCCTCGACCTTCGCCTGACGCTTGGCCGGGTTCGCGACGAGGTGCTCAAGAGCACGGGGCGGCGGCAGGAGCCCTTCGTCTACGGATCGCTCGGCGGCGACACCGTGGCGCTGGTGCCGCCGGTTGCACCGCCGATCGATCCGAACGCGGGAGCCCGGCGGGATTATGAGCTTGCGGCGCAGGCCGGCACCAAGCAGGCCTGGCTTTCCTTTCTCGCCGTTCATGCCACCGGCATCTATGCCAACTTTGCGCATGCGGCGCTCGACAAGCTCGAGGCCGCAGAAAAAATCAGCGAAAACGCCGATGCCGTACAGCGGCAGGCCGAGCAGCAGGTCCGGCAGAAGAGCGACGATTTCAGGAAACAGATCGAGGAGCAGGCGGCGCGTGAGACGGAACGGGCCACGCAGCAGATCTCCGAGCAGGCCCGGCGCGATCTGGAGAAGGAGCGCCAACGCATCGCCGAGCAGGCCAAGCGCGAGCTCGACGATGCCCGGCGGCAGGTTGCGGAGGCGCGCCGGCAGGCGGAGGACGCGGCCCTTCAGGTCGAGCAGGCGATGAAGCAGGCCGCGCTGGAGGCGCAGCAACAGATCGAGGCGGCGAAGCGCGAGGCAGACCGGCGCGAGAAGGAGCGCCAGGCTACGCTTGCCGCTCTGACCCCGCCCGCCGCGCCCGCTGCTGCTCTCGCCGTGGCGCCGACTAGCGTGCCAGCGATGGATCCTGCGGACATCGCCCGCTTGCTCCAGGCGCACCTGAAGCGTGTCGGTTGCGATCCCGGTGCGGCCGATGGCGCCTGGACTGCACCGTCGCAAAAGGCGCTCGACAGCTTCAACAGATATGCCGGTACGAAATTCGACGTGAAGGTCGCAAGCCTCGACGCGCTCGATGCGGTGCGCGCCCGGCCCGATCGCATCTGCCCGCTGGTTTGTGCGAGGGGGCAAAAGGCGGTTGGCGACCGCTGCGTCCAGATCGTCTGTGACAACAAATTCGTGCTGGACGCCCAGGGCGTGTGCCAGCGGCGTCCCGATCCGTCGCCCCAGAAACCAAAGGCGGTGTCCCGCCACGAACCGAGCCCGCGCGCGCCGTCTGCTCCGGCCAGCAGCGAGGGCGGCAAATGTCATACCTATGGCGGAAAACAGTACTGCCAGTGATGCGGCGTTGCTCGCCCTGGGTTGACGGGGTGGCGAGATCCTCGCGTCCGTCCAGGATGGCCCCTCTACGAAGCCTCTGCCCGCGGCGGCGGATATCGCCGGGCCAGCGCCGACAACGGCAAGTGTCGCTCGCCCTCAGGTAGCTCGAGATAGGCGAGCACGAGCGGCCGTTTCCAGTCACCGACGCCGAAATCCATCGCCATCCATTTCTGCGGTTCGGGGCCCTCAAGACCGCGCACCCAGACGAAATAGCGGGGGAGATCGTCGGCTTCCGTTTCCGTCACGCGTCTCCTGGCCATCAAAGCTGCTCGCTGTATCGTTACGTGTTGCCACACGATATGGGGACTGGCCTGGCAAAGTCGAACCGTCGAGGGAGGGGATGCCGGGAAGCACGCGGCCCTCTCCTGGCGAAGTGTCCGAAGGATGCGAGCCGTACATCCGCGAGGGAGCTCCGATTTGATCTTTCGATACTGTCCTTCTAGCCTCACGGTGACGTCTCCCGCGCACGGGTGGTGCGAACGCAAGGGCTTGTTCAGTGAGGATTCTGATTGTCGAGGACGATGCCGCCATGGCGCGCGGCCTTGCCGAGCGGCTCAAGCTGTCCGGGTTCGCCGTCGATATCGAGTCTGACGGGGCTTCGGCGGCGCAGACCGCCTTGCTGGAACCCTACAGCCTCATCATTCTGGACATCAACTTGCCGAACGTGTCGGGTTTCGGCGTCCTGCACAAGATACGGCAAGCCGGGTCGACCGTTCCGGTCATGATTCTGACTGCCCGTTACGCGACCGGCGATAAGGTCAGCGGGCTCGATCTCGGCGCCGACGATTATCTCTCCAAGCCATTTGATATCGCCGAATTTGATGCCCGCGTTCGCGCGCTCGTGAGAAGGGGACAGGGGCTTCCAAATCCAACCTTGATCTGTGGCCCGCTCGCGTTCGACCGCGCCGCGGGCACGATTACACTGAGCGGCCGGCCGCTTGAATTGCGACGGCGCGAGTTTGCCGTGCTGGAAGTGCTGATGACCCGCGCCGGCAAAGTCGTCTCCAAGGAGCGCCTGATCGCGGAGGTATTTGGCTTCGACGAGGCGGTAGCGCCGAACGCGGCGGAACTCTATGTTGGTCGCGTTCGCCAGAAACTCGGTCCTGACGGGCCGCGGATCCGAACCGTCCGCGGGCTAGGCTATCTGCTGGAGGTACAGTGATCGCCACCTGGCGGCCGTCGTTGAGGCGAACGCTCCTCACCAATCTGGTGGCGCCCGCCATTGTATTGGCGATGGTGCTTGGAATCGGCGGTATGTTGCTGATCCAGCGCGTTGTGCAGACAGTTCATGACCGGTTGCTCGATGGGTCGGTTCTCGCCATCGCCGAACGCGTCGGCGTGGAAGATGGCGAACTGACGGTCGACTTGCCGCAGGTTGCGCTCGGCATGCTGGAAAGCCAGTCGCACGACAGCATCTATTACAGCGTGACTTACCTCGGCGAATTGATCACCGGTTACAAGGATCTTCCACTATCCGGCTTCGATCGATTGAAGGCTGGCGAAACCGGCCATCGCGATGGCGCGTATCGCGGCAAAACGGTTCGTATCGGCGCGCAGGCGCGGCAGGTCTACGGCAGGCCGGAGCTGGTCCTCGTCGCAGTGGCCGAAACGGTGCAGGCGCGCCGCGTCGTCGAACGTGAAATGCTGATCGGACTGGCGATGCTCGAGGCCGGGTTGATTAGCCTCATCGCTTGCCTCGGCTGGTACGCCGTCGATCGAGGCCTGAGGCCGCTTGGCGAACTCAAGCAAGAAATCGACGCGCGCGGTATTCAGGGCGGTCCAAATCTCAGTCCGCTCGACCTTTCCCGGGTGCCGCAGGAAGCTTTAGCACCGGCGCTCGCGGTAAATTCCCTGCTACAGCGGCTGGATCTGGCCATCGGACTGGTGCGCCGATTCACAGCCGATGCCTCGCATCAGATGCGAACCCCATTGGCGATACTGCGGACGCATCTCGATCTGGTGCGACGCCTGGGGTCGGAAACGCCGGCGGGCCAATCTGCCCTCGACGAGGTCGATAACGCCATCAACCGCCTTGAACGGCTGCTCGGGCAGCTCGTGACACTGGCACGGGCCGACGAGCAGAACATTGCGCAACCGGCCGCGGAGAACGTTGACCTGAATGAGGTCGCCTTCAATGTCCTGTCGGAGCGTGCCCCACAGGCTTTCGCGAACGACATCGACGTCCAGTTCGATCGATCCGACTGTCCCGCGGTCATCGCCGGCAATACGGTCCTGATTGGCGAATTGCTGGCAAACCTGATCGACAATGCGATCCGCTACAACCGCCCCGGGGGGATGGTCCTGGTTCGCGCGGTTGTTGACGCCACGACCGCGCGAATTGAAGTCGAGGATACCGGTCCGGGAATTCCGGAGGCCCATCGGGCCCGCGTTTTCGAGCGTTTTTATCGGATTCCGATGGCGAACGGCCCTGCAGGCAGTGGTCTTGGACTAGCCATCGTGAAAGCCTTGTCGGACCGTCTCGGGGCCCAAATCGTGCTTGCACCTGGCCCGGAAGGCCGGGGTCTGCGGGTTTCCGTGAGCTTTCCTCTTGCCAAGCGTGATGGTGAAAGCTCAAGTTGAGGCCGGATTGTGCGCTGCCGTACGAATGGCTGCGGTCCTGAACAAACTGAAGTCCGCAAAGCGGCTCATGGACGAGGAAACGTCACGATGGCGGCTGCCAAAGCCTTGGCCTTGTGCGTTGGGATCTTGCTGACGTGGCCTGCCATGTCGGAGCAGGCGCAGCTCGGCCCTCTCAAAGGGCAAGCATCCGCTATCGCCGGAGCTCGAGAGCAGCTCAACATCGTATCGACGACCCAGGACGCGGACGTCGCCGACTTGCTTGCCGATTTCCGGGCAAGTCATCCGGACATCGAGATCGTCCATACAAAGATCAACTCGAACGATATCTACAATCAAGTCGTGGATCCCTCGACCTCCAGCGCAGCACCCGGAGACATTGTCTGGAGCTCCGCGATGGATCTGCAGATCAAGCTCGTCAATGACGGCTATGCTCAACCCTATGTCTCGAAGGAAATTGCGCATATCCCGGATTGGGCCATCTGGAAAGACGAAGCCTATGCCATCACGGCGGAGCCGATTGTCATTGTTTATAACAAGAACCTCGTTGCGGAGTCCGATGTACCCCGAACCCGCACTGACCTGAAGAGCCTTCTAAGCCGAAAGCCTGACATCTATCGAGGTAAGATCGCAACCTATGACCCGGAGCAGAGCGGGACCGGTTTCCTGTTCATCACGCGCGATGCCGGAATCACCAGGACAACGTGGGATTTGGTCCGTGCGTTTGGCAGCGCCGGTATCAAGCTCTATTCGACCACCGGAACGGTGCTTGATCGGATTTCATCCGGCGAACATCTGCTCGCCTACAATATGATAGGGTCTTACGCGATCGAACGGGCCAAGGAAGATGCCTCTATCGGAATCGTGTTTCCTGCCGACTACATCACCTTGATGTCGCGAATAGCCTTTATACCCGTCACCGCGCCCCACCCGGAATCCGCGAAATTGTTTCTTGATTACCTGCTTTCAGAACGCGGCCAGAAATTTCTCCTGGCCCGGTCAGTCGGTCCTGTGCGCCTCGGTCTCGGCGCGGAAGGCGTGATACCTGCGGATCGCAGCGGCGCAGTCAAGCCGATCCATATTGGTGCAGAATTGCTCACCTATCTCGATCAATCGAAACGAGCGAGCTTCCTCAAAGAGTGGCGCCGCGCGTTGCAGGATCGATAGAAATCCAGGGATCTGGATTTCAGACGGAATAACATCCGAGAGAAGCCCCCCATATCTGCCGGCTCATCAAGCGCGTCGTCTTCAAACCGATTTTCTTGCGGAGTGCGGCAGCGACAGGTTGGTGACAGGCAGCTGATATACGATGAGGCAGCAATCGTAGCTTGAACGATCGCTCCTCGCGTATCGGTCAATCCGGCCGCGATCAAGTTTGCAACACCTGCAAGACGGGTGAACAAGACAAAAAAACATAAACGATAAAAGGGAGGACGGCATGACGGTTACCACCGGACAGTCGAAGCTTGGCATGGTGCTCCGCGTCACCAGTGGCAACTTTCTTGAGATGTTCGACTTCTTTCTGTCGGGCGTCTACGCGTCGTACATCGCCAAGGCATTCTTCCCACTCGAAAATGAATACGCGTCACTGCTGCTGACCTTCGTTGCGTTTGGCGCAGGCTTTCTGATGCGCCCGCTCGGCGCCATCATCCTCGGCGCCTACGTGGATCGGATCGGCCGGCGCCAAGGCCTGATCGTTACACTGTCGATCATGGCTGCCGGCACGGTGCTCATCGCGTTCGTGCCAAGTTACGCAACCATTGGCATATTGGCCCCGATCCTCGTCTTGATCGGACGCCTGCTGCAAGGCTTCTCGGCTGGCGTCGAGCTTGGTGGGGTTTCCGTCTATCTCTCGGAAATGGCCACACCGGGAAAGAAGGGTTTTTACGCCAGCTGGCAATCGGCAAGTCAACAGGTCGCGATCATCGTCTCGGCCTCGCTGGGTTTCGCTCTCAATGCATGGCTTGCACCGGCGCAGCTTGACGATTGGGGCTGGCGTATTCCGTTCTTCATCGGCTGCCTGATCGTTCCTTTCGTATTCTTCATTCGACGCTCGCTGCAGGAAACCGATGAATTCCTGGCGCGGAAGCATCATCCGACACCCCGCGAGATCTATCGCTCCATCCTCGCAAACTGGAGCATTGTGCTTGCCGGGATGATGATGGTGATCATGACCACGGTGTCGTTCTACCTCATTACCGTCTACACGCCGACATTCGGCAAATCGGTCCTCAAGCTGACCGCGGCCGATGGCCTGATCGTGACGATTTGCGTGGGAATATCGAACTTCATCTGGCTTCCCATCATGGGCTCGTTGTCCGATCGGATTGGTCGTCGGCCGATCCTCATCGCCTTTTCGACTTTGGCATTTCTGACTGCATATCCCGCGCTTTCCTGGTTGGCCGCAGGCCCGACGTTCCCGAAGATGCTGACGGTCCTACTTTGGTTGTCTTTCATCTACGCCAGCTACAACGGCGCGATGATCGTCGCATTGACCGAAGTCATGCCGGTGGGTGTGCGAACGTCGGGATTCTCCCTCGCATATAGTCTGGCAACGACGTTCGGCGGGTTTACGGCAGCGATCTGCACCTGGCTGATCGCTGCCACTGGTGACAATGCGTCGCCGGGATATTGGATGAGCGCGGCAGCGCTCTGTGGTCTGGCCGGGACGTACCTCGTTTACAGGCCGCAACAACGACGCGCGCTATCCGGCGCCAATTCGGTCGAGACGGTGATAGGGACGTGACCACCAAAGTGCTCGATGACGTCGACCGTCATCGAGCAAGCACAGTCCTCGAATAATTGCATCGAAGGAAATTGCCGATGAGCGTGACGATCGTCGTGCGCAGGCGAGTTGCGCTAAGCTTGCTGATTGTCTTGGCGGCCGCGGCTGGAATCGCCAAGGCGTCCGAAGTCAGGGTCATGATCTCGGGAGGCTTGGCGACGCCTTATAAGGAGCTCGTACCGCAATTTGAACGCGCGACGGGAAATACGGTCGTCACGGCCTATGGCCCCTCGATGGGAACGACGGAGAACGCCATCCCCGTGCGACTGGCACGCGGCGAGGCGGCGGACGTGCTCATCATGGTCGGCGACGCGCTTGGCGAGATGATCGAGCAGGGCAGGGCGGTCAGAACCAGCCGCGTCGACCTGGTACGCTCGCCGATCGGGATCGCGGTACGCGCCGGAACGCCAAAGCCTGATATCGGTACTCCTGACGCATTGAAGCAGGCACTGTTGAACGCGAAGTCAGTTGCATACTCCGACAGCGCCAGCGGCGTCTATGTGGGCACCGAGCTGTTCAAGCGTCTCGGGATCGCCGCCGAGATGAAGGACAAGGCCAAAATGATTCCGGCGGAGCCGGTCGCGAGTGTTGTTGCACGCGGTGACGCCGAACTCGGCTTTCAACAGATCAGTGAACTTCTGCCGATCGCTGGAGCCGACCTTGTCGGGCCGCTCCCGCCAGACGTCCAGAAAATCACGATCTTTTCTGCAGGCATAACCTCCGGTGCCAGTCAGCCGGAAGCCGGACGGGCTCTGATTGCCTTCCTCGCTTCCGCTGCTGCTGCTCCGGCCCTGAAAAAAGCGGGTCTCGATCCCTTTGCAGCATCGGAGAAATAGACCGCTTCAGATCTGCGCGAGGCGGACGATTCCAGCGAAGGGGGACTTGATAATGAAGCAGTATCTCAACAGCTTCGGCGCACGCCAGACACTTGTCGTCGGTGCAAAGAGCTACGCCTACTATTCGCTTGCCGCAGCGGAAAAGAATGGCCTTCCCAGCATCTCCAGAAGCTCGCGATCGAGATCCGCGAGTCCGATGGTGCGAATAAGGCCATCATACCCTTGACCTGCCGCATCGATACGCTCGACGAGCTCGAATATTTCCGCAACGGCGGAATTTTTCAATACGTCCTGCGCCAACTCGCTGCCTGACCGTCAACCCGAAACGAGGACGCCATGCCAACGAATTCCGCGCCGCTACCGAGGATCGAAGCGGAAACCATGCGCCGCATTACATGGCGCCTGCTTCCGTTTTTCATGGTGTGCTATTTCATTTCATACGTTGACCGCGTCAATGCCGGGTTTGCGGCCCTGCAAATGAACAAGGATCTGGGCCTGACGCAGGCTGCCTTCGGGGCGGGCGGGGCGCTGTTCTATATCGCCTACATTCTTTTCGAGGTCCCCAGTAATCTGGCGATGCAGAAAGTTGGCGCGCGGATCTGGATCGCGCGCATTATGATCACATGGGGGATAGTCGGTATTCTCTCCGCTTTTGCGGTAGGGCCGATTACTTTTTATCTGAGCCGCTTCTTGTTGGGTGCAGCGGAGGCCGGGTTCTTTCCTGGTGTGATCCTGTATCTGACCTTCTGGTTTCCGGCGGCCTATCGCGCACGGATCGTTGCGGTTTTCATGGTGGCGATACCGCTATCGAGCTTTTTGGGATCGCCAATATCCGGCGCTTTGCTGGCGATGGATGGCGTGCTCGGCCTTCGTGGTTGGCAATGGCTTTTCATCGTTGAAGCCATTCCGGCCGTCCTGCTCGGCCTGGTCTCGTTCTTCGGGCTTCCGAACAAACCCGCTGATGCAAAATGGCTCGAGCCGGAGGCGCGCAATTGGCTCGACGCGCGCCTGCAGTCGGAACGATCGATGGCGAAGCAGGTCGGCCACATGTCGCTGTGGCAAATTCTGACCAACAAATATGTGCTCATCCTCGGTTTGATCTATGCGGGAAGCTCGGCCACGAGCAACGCGTTGTCGCTGTGGCAGCCTCAGATCGTGAAATCGTTCGGGATGTCCAACATGGAGACCGGCTTCCTGAATGCCATCCCATTTGGCATCGCCTCCGTTGCGATGATCTTTTGGGGAAGATATTCGGACAGGTCGAACGCCCATGCCCAAAACACCGCAATACCACTTGCGTTATGCGCAACGGCGCTGCTTGCGACCATGCTCACGAGCTCATTACCCGTGACGCTTGCTATTCTGAGCGTGGTCTTGATCGGTAATTATTCGATCAAGGGACCATTCTGGGCCCTGGCGACTGGGACACTCTCTCCGGCAACTGCTGCGGCCGGAATTGCCGGCATCAATACCCTGTCGCACATCGGCACTTCTGGCGCGGTGTGGCTGCTCGGCGTCATTAAGGAGGCGACGGGTAGCTTCCCCATGGCCTTGATACCGCTGGCTTTGCTTCAAATCGCCGGGATCATCGCGGTGCTTTGGATCAGCAAGCAGGAAACGCTACCCGCCACCTCCGCCGCAAGCCCCGTACATTGAGTGCAAGGCAGCATGTCTGACATTCACAAAACCCCGCGGCTCTCATCTTCGAGGACATAGTAATGCCTGCTCAATCCAAAACGAAGCGGCCCGCTACGCTCATTCCAGGCGATGGTATCGGCCCCGAGATCGTGAAATCGGCCGTCGACATTCTCGAAGCGCTCGGCTCTCCATTCGAATGGGACATCCAGCAGGGTGGCCTGGCCGCGATCGAGGAAAGCCGTGATCCGCTGCCGCAGGCGACGCTGGACAGCATCCGACGTACGCGGCTCGCCCTGAAGGGCCCGCTAACGACGCCGGTGGGGGGAGGATTCCGCTCGATCAATGTTCGTCTGCGCGAAGAATTCGGCCTTTACGCCAATTTGCGGCCGGTTCGAAGCATGGTTCCCGGAGGACGATTCGACGAAATCGATATCGTGCTGGTGCGCGAGAACCTCGGCGGGCTCTATGTCGCTTTCGAACACTATATTCCAATTGGGGAAGATCCGCACGCGGTCGCCATTTCGACCGGGGTCAATACGCGTGAAGGATCGCGCAAGATCATCGAATTCGCATTCGACTACGCGCTCAAGAACGGTCGCAAGAAGGTGACCGTCGTGCACAAGGCCAACGTGCTGAAGGCGCTGACCGGCATCTTTCTCGAGGTCGGTCACGAGGTTGCAAAGAAGTACGAGGGCAGGGTCAAGATGGACGATCGCATCGTCGATGCCACGGCGATGCAGCTCGTCATGAATCCCTGGCAGTTCGACGTCATCGTCACTACCAATTTGTTCGGTGACATCCTGTCGGATCAGCTCGCCGGTCTGGTCGGCGGCCTCGGCATGGCGCCCGGCGCCAACATCGGTCCGGATGCGGCGATCTTCGAGGCCGTGCACGGCTCGGCACCGGATATTGCCGGCAAGGGAATCGCCAATCCGCTCGCTTTATTGCTGGCGGTCGGGCTGATGCTGGAGCACATTGATCAGCCTGATCTCGCAAACCGTCTTAGAACGGCAATTGATCAGGTCTTGCGCGAGGACGGCGTTCGCACGCCCGATCTGGGCGGCAAAGCGTCCACTGGCGACTTCACTCAAAGCATCATCCGTCGATTGGGAGGGTAAGCAAATGACCGCTGTTGCTGCATCGCACCCGGCAATCCCCGCTGACAGCACGGCGCAAAAGCTGTCGCGTATCAAGGCGATTGTGGCTGCGTCGTCCGGAAATCTGGTCGAGTGGTACGACTTCTATGCTTACGCATTTACCTCGATCTATTTCGCGGCGGCGTTCTTCCCGTCTGGCGACCAGACCAGCCAGTTGCTGGCGACGGCCGGCATTTTCGCCGTAGGGTTCTTCATGCGGCCGCTCGGTGGCTGGCTGTTCGGCTGGATCGCCGATGCGCATGGCCGCAAGAATTCGATGGTGCTGTCGGTGCTGCTGATGTGCGCGGGATCGCTGATGATCGGAATGCTCCCCACGTACCAAACAATCGGCGCCGCGGCGCCGGCGCTCCTACTGTTTGCGCGCATGGCACAAGGCCTGTCGGTCGGCGGGGAATATGGAACGGCGGCAACTTATATGAGCGAGATTGCCGGCAAGGGCAACCGCGGGTTCTATTCGTCATTCCAGTATGTCACGCTCATCGGCGGGCAACTTCTCGCACTCCTCGTTGTCGTGGTTCTGCAGCAAACCTTGTCGCTCGACGAGCTGAAGGAATGGGGATGGCGGGTGCCTTTCCTGTTCGGCGCCGTCGCGGCCGTTGTGGCGTTGTATCTCCGCCGCTCGTTGCAGGAGACGGCCTCGGCGGAGACCATGCACCGCAAGGAGGCAGGTTCTCTCTCCGGCCTCTGGCATCATAAGCGCGCGCTGCTGATCGTTCTCGCATTCACGATCGGCGGATCGCTATTTTTCTATACGTTTACGACCTACATGCAGAAATTCCTGGTCAACAGCGTGAAGCTGGATGCCAAGACGGTCAGCTCGATCATGACCGCTGCCCTGATCGCCTTCATGCTGCTGCAACCGGTGTTCGGGGCGCTATCGGACAGGATCGGCCGGCGCAACAACATGATCCTGTTCAGCGCATGCGCTACCCTCGCTGCGGTGCCGCTATTGATGGCATTGTCCAGCACCACCAACGTCTACGCCGTTTTTGGCCTGATCATGATCGGTCTTGTGATTGCGTGCTTCTATACCTCGATCAGTGGCGTCGTGAAGGCCGAACTGTTTCCGCCCGAGGTGCGCGCCCTAGGCGTCGGACTTCCCTACGCGATTGCCAATGCGATGTTCGGCGGAACGGCGGAATATGTTGCATTGTCGCTGAAATCGTCCGGATACGAAACCCTGTTCTTCTGGTACGTCGCGGCGATGGCGCTGGTCGCCCTGGTCGCGTCGCTCTGGATGCCGGATACGCGGACGCGAGGCTATCTCGACGGCGATGGCCGGATCTGAACTGAAACACGACGGCCCCGTCATGCCTGCGACGGCGTCCGGAGAGCATTGAATTCGAATGGGAGAGACGCGCTGATGGCCAAGGGATCAGATTTGTTGGTTGCCGCACTCGAGAACGAGGGCGTCGACCGAATTTTCGGCGTTCCCGGCGAGGAGAACCTCGATGTCGTGGAAAGCTTGCGCAACTCGTCGATCAAGCTGATCCTGACACGCCACGAGCAGGGCGCGGCCTTCATGGCCGCGACTTATGGACGGCTGACCGGCAAGCCCGGCGTGTGCATCACCACGCTTGGCCCTGGCGCATTGAACCTGACGACTGGCGCCGCCTACGCGCTGCTCGGCGCCATGCCCATGATCATGCTCACGGGCCAGAAGGGCATCATGAGCAGCCGACAGGCCAAATTCCAGATCGTCGATGTGGTTAGCGCTTTCAAACCGTTGACCAAGCTGTCGCTCCAGATCGTCAGCACAAGCGGCATTCCGACAATCGTTCGCGATGCCTTCCGGATCGCCATGGAAGAGCGTCCGGGTCCGGTTCTTCTGGAACTGCCCGAGGACATCGCGGGCGAGGAATCCGAAGACGTCGCGATGGTGGCGCCGCATCCGATCGAGATCCCGGTCGCCCATCGTGCCTCGCTGGATCGCGCTGCCGACATGATCCTCAAGGCCAAGCGGCCCTTGATCATGCTCGGCGCCGCCGCGTCCCGGCCGCGCAGCACGGCCGGCATCGGCGGCTTCGTCCGCCGCACGAAAATTCCGTTCTTCACCACACAAATGGGCAAGGGAACGGTACCCGGCGGCAGCAACCTCTACATGGGGACGGCTGCACTCAGCGAGCGCGATTACGTTCATGAAGCGGTCGACCGAGCCGATCTGATTATTGCCATAGGTCACGACACCATCGAAAAGCCGCCCTTCATCATGGGCCCCAAAGGTCCTCAAGTCATCCACGTCAGCTACACGCCGGCCAACGTGGAGCGGGTCTACTTTCCGCAGTGCGAAGTGGTCGGCGATGTTGGACCGAGCCTGGAGTTGCTGGCCGATCGTCTCGAGGGGCGGCTGCATCATGCCGGCGCGCTGTTAAGCCTTCGCGAAAGTATCCTGGCCCGGATCGGCGATCGCGCGACCGAGGACCGTTGGCCCCCGACGCCGCAACGCATCGTGCACGATGTGCGAAAGGTCATCCCTGAAGACGGCGTCGTCGCGCTGGATAACGGGATGTACAAGATCTGGTTCGCCCGCAACTACCGCACCTATGTGGCGAACACGCTGCTGCTGGACAATGCCCTCGCGACAATGGGCGCCGGGCTGCCATCCGCCATGATGGCGGCGATGCTGCATCCGGAACGCCGCGTGCTCGCGGTCTGCGGCGACGGCGGCTTCATGATGAATTCGCAGGAGATGGAAACCGCGGTTCGCCTTAAATTGAATCTCGTCGTGCTGATCCTGGAAGATTCGGCCTATGGCATGATCCGCTGGAAACAGGCGGTCGATAGTTTCCCGGACTTTGGCCTCACGTTCGGGAATCCGGATTTCGTCAAATACGCCGAGAGCTACGGCGCGAAAGGCTCGCGGGTCGAAAGCACGGATTCGTTGATTCCGACGCTCGAAAACGCTTTCAAAGGTGGCGGTGTGCACCTCGTCGTCGTGCCGATCGACTACAGCGAAAATACCCGCGTGCTCGTGGATGAACTTCGCGAGAAGCTGAAGCAGGTTATTGAGCCGACCGTGTGAGCCGTCGGCGAGGGCCGATTGATGAGCTGAGCTGAAATTGGCGTGGTCGCAAGCGCCGGCAATGGAGAGTGCAATGAGTGAGCAGATCAACGAGCAGGCTGAGAAGATGCGGGAAATGGCGCAGACCACGCTGGACAAGGCGAAAGAGGCTGTGTCGAAATACATAACCGAATCCCAGAAGTTGAGAGAGAAGGCCGATTCCAGCGTTCGCTCAACCTATTCGGCGGCGAAGGAGATGAACGAAAGAGCCGTCGCGTTCGCCGAGGAAAATGTGGCTTCGGGCTTCGAGCTTGCGCAACGGCTGTTGCATGCCAAGGACCCGCAGGAAATGGGTGCAGTTTATCAGAGCCATCTCAAGGAGCAGATGGAAAAAATGAACGCGCAGTTTCGCGAGCTTGCAAGTGCAATGAACCAGCCGTCGACTGTTGACCTGAATAAGTAGCGCCGGTCGCCTCAGAGCGAAATCAAATCGCTGATCACAGGATGTTGCCTGCACGCGTTCCGAGCGCGGACGATGCATCATCCGATCAAGACAATCGCATCGCAGTGCGTCGGGGAGGCTCCAAGGTGGGCACGGAAAAGTCAGATACGCTGATCCATGACGTGCCGGCCGGCTGGGCACGGCGGGCTCATGCTGACGCTGCGAAATACAGCAGCATGTATGCTTCGTCGGTGTCGACGCCGGATGCTTTCTGGGCGGAGCATGGCAAGCGGATCGACTGGATCAAGCCGTTCACGAAGGTGAAGAATACCTCCTTTGCGCCCGGCAAGGTCTCGATCAAGTGGTTCGAGGACGGCACCACGAATGTGGCGATGAACTGCATCGACCGGCATCTTGCCCGGCGTGCCGGTCAGGTCGCGATCATCTGGGAGGGCGACGATCCCGCCGAATCCAGGCACATCACCTACGCGGAGTTGCACGATCAGGTCTGTCGTTTCGCGAATGTCCTGAAAAGTCACGGTGTGAAGAAAGGCGACACCGTCACGATCTACCTGCCCATGATTCCGGAAGCCGCCTATGCCATGCTCGCCTGCGCGCGAATCGGGGCGGTCCATTCCATCGTGTTCGGCGGGTTCTCGCCGGATGCCCTGGCCGGACGTATCGAGGGCTGCCAGTCCAAAGTCCTGGTCACCGCCGATGAGGGGCTGCGCGGCGGGCGCAAGGTACCGCTGAAGGTCAATGCCGACGATGCGCTGAAGAAGGTGGCCGGCATCGTGAAGACGATGATCGTGGTCAAGCGCACCGGCGGTGGCATCGACTGGGTCGACGGCCGCGACGTCTGGTACGCGGACGAGGTGGCAAAGGCCTCGGCCGACTGCGCGCCGGTCGAAATGAACGCGGAGGATCCGCTATTCCTTCTTTACACGTCGGGTTCAACCGGTGCTCCAAAGGGCGTCGTTCACAGCACGGGTGGCTATCTCGTTTTTGCGTCGATGACGCACCAGTATGTGTTCGACTATCACGACGGCGACATCTACTGGTGCACCGCCGATGTCGGCTGGGTCACCGGCCACAGCTACATCGTCTATGGGCCGCTGGCCAACGGCGCGACCACGCTGATGTTCGAGGGGATCCCGAACTATCCCTCAACATCGCGCTTTTGGCAGGTCGTCGACAAACACAAGGTCAACATCTTCTACACCGCGCCGACCGCGATCCGTTCGTTGATGGGTGCGGGGGAAGAGCCGGTCAAACAGACCAGCCGTGCGTCGCTGCGCTTGCTCGGCTCGGTGGGCGAGCCGATCAATCCGGAAGCGTGGGATTGGTATCACCGCGTGGTCGGCGATGGACGTTGTCCGATCGTCGATACCTGGTGGCAGACCGAGACAGGCGGCATCTTGATCTCGCCGCTTCCCGGCGCGACGGCTTTGAAGCCCGGTTCGGCAACCCTGCCGTTTTTCGGAGTGATGCCGGAAGTGGTGGACGCAAGTGGTGCCGTGCTGACCGGCGCATGCGAAGGCAATCTCGTCATTGCCGATTCCTGGCCAGGCCAGATGCGCACGGTCTACGGCGACCACGAGCGCTTCATGCAGACCTACTTCGCGACCTATCCGGGCAAGTATTTCACCGGCGATGGCTGCCGGCGCGACGCCGACGGCTACTACTGGATCACCGGCCGCGTCGACGACGTCATCAACGTATCCGGTCATCGCATGGGGACAGCCGAAGTCGAAAGCGCGCTCGTCGCACATCAGAAGGTTTCCGAAGCCGCTGTTGTCGGTTTTCCGCACGACATCAAGGGGCAGGGCATCTACGCCTACGTCACCTTGATGTCGGATGCGGAGCCCTCCGGAGAGTTGCGCAAGGAACTAGTGGCCTGGGTCCGCAAGGAGATCGGACCGATCGCCGCACCCGATGTCATTCAGTTTGCGCCGGGCCTGCCCAAGACCCGCTCTGGAAAGATCATGCGTCGTATTCTGCGCAAAATCGCCGAGGACGAAGTCGGCGCGCTCGGGGACACCTCAACCCTGGCGGATCCGGCGGTGGTCGATGATCTCATCAAAAACCGCCATAGCCAAAAGGCGGCGCGGAAATGAATATCGACGCGATTTCGATCGGCGACAATCCCCCGGAGGACGTCAATGTCATCATCGAGGTTCCGATCGGCGGTGAACCGATCAAATACGAAATGAACAAGGCGGCGGGCGCGCTGTTCGTCGACCGCTTCCTGTATACGCCGATGCGCTATCCCGGAAATTACGGCTTCGTTCCGCACACGCTTTCGGACGATGGGGATCCGATCGACGTGCTCGTGGCCAATTCGCGGCCGATCGCTCCTGGCGCCATAATCAATGTGCGGCCGATCGGCGTGCTCAAGATGGATGACGAGGGCGGCGGCGACGAGAAGATCATCGCCGTGCCGATGCCGAAACTGACGATGCGCTACGCACACGTCAACGGGATCGCCGACATGCCGCAGATCGCGATCGAGCAGATCCAGCACTTCTTTGAACACTACAAGGATCTGGAGCCGGGGAAGTGGGTGAAGGTGATCGGATGGGGCGACAGTGCCGAAGCGCGCCGGCTGATCGTCGAGGCCATCGCGCGGGCAAAGAGCTGAAACCGAGATATGGGCAATGATATGAGACTGGTTCTGTTGGGGCCGCCAGGCGCAGGTAAGGGCACGCAGGCGACGAGGATCGTCACTCGATTTGCGATCCCGCAATTGTCGACCGGCGACATGCTGCGCCAGGCGGTTGCGGAAGGCACGGCTGCGGGATTGCGCGTCAAGCACATCATGGATCGGGGTGAACTTGTGCCCGACGACGTCGTGGTATCGGTGATCGCTAATCGTATCGACCATTCCGATGCGGTAAGCGGCTTTATCCTTGACGGCTTCCCGCGCACGGTCGCGCAGGCCGAAGCGCTCGATCAGGAACTCGCCACCCGGGGCATCAAGCTCGATGCGGTGCTTGAGCTCGAGGTCGACGAAGATGCGCTGCTCGACCGCATCAAAGGGCGCGCCGACGATGCGGCAAGCCGAGGCGAGCCGGTGCGCCGCGACGATAATCCCGAGGTCTTCAAGACCCGGCTCGGCGTTTATCGCGAGCAAACCGCGCCGGTCACGGAATACTACCGGTCGCAGGGACTGCTCAACGTCGTCGACGGTTTGCAGCCGATTGACGCCGTGACCGAACAGCTCGCCGCGGCGCTTGCGGCAGTAACGTCCGATCAGATCAGGAGTGATGTCAGATGAAAGCGTTTACCTTCCAGGCACCCCCCAACATCCTGTTCGAGGCAGGCGCATCGAAAAAGCTGGCGGAGTTGGTCGCTGGATACGGGGCAAAACGTGTTCTGCTGGTCACGGATAAGGGCGTACGCAATGCAGGCCTGACCAGAAACGCCGAGGCTGGCCTGGTTGCCGGCGGCTGCGAACTGACGATATTCGAAGATGTGGAGGCGGATCCGCCGTCGCATATCATCGAGCGGGCGGTCGCACTGTGTCGTGACAAGGACATCGAGCTGGTTGCCTCAATCGGCGGCGGCAGCGCGCTCGATACCGCGAAGTTGGTGGCCTATCTGGCCAAAACGCCTGATCGCCTCGAAGATATCTACGGCGTCGGCCTTGCCAAGGGCGAACGCCTTCCGCTGCTGCTGGTGCCGACAACGGCCGGAACGGGCTCGGAGGTGACCCCGATTGCGATCGTCACCACGCCGACGACCGAGAAAAAGGGCGTCGTTGCGCCCCGCCTGCTCCCGGACTGGGCGATCCTCGATCCGGAGCTGACGCTCGGCCTGCCGCCGCATGTCACCGCGGCGACCGGCATCGACGCCATGGTCCATGCGATCGAAGCCTATACCAGCAAGCACCGGAAGAATCCGATGTCGGACCAGTTGGCACGGCAGGCTCTCGCCCTGCTGTCGGCGAATGTCCGGACGGTCTGTGCGGACGGATCTAATCTCGAAGCGCGGTCGCAAATGCTGCTGGGTTCGATGCTGGCCGGCATGGCGTTCGCCAATTCCCCGGTCGCCGCCGTGCACGCGCTGGCCTATCCGATCGGCGCGCTGTTCCACGTGCCGCATGGCCTGTCGAATGCCTTGGTGCTGACCCAGGTGCTGCGGTTCAATTTGCCGGAGGCGGAAGGCCTCTACGCCGAACTGGCGCCGATCGTCGATCCCAAATCGGAAGGAATGAGCGTCAGCCAGCGGGCACGGCTGTTCGTCGATGCGATCGCGGCGATCTGCCGGGATTGCAACGTGCCGGCCTCGCTGGCCGATGTCGGCATTGCGAGGGGCGACCTGAAGAAGCTCGCCGAGGATGCGATGAAGCAGACGCGGCTTCTCGTGAACAATCCGCGGGAATTGAGCTTCGACGATGCGCTGGCGATCTACACCGAGGCGTTCGGCAACCGCGCGGCGGCCTGAGCGGCACAAAGAGTGAGCAGCATGAGCGAGAACGACAAATCGGCTTCCGCTGATTCCGATCCCGGCCTCGAATGGGCGAAGCTGTGGCAGACGATGGCCGAATCCTCGAACCGCATGGTCGAGGCGTGGTCGGGGTCGATGGCACCGTTCATGCTGGCGCGTCTGTCGGAAAAGCCGGGTGGTTTTGGCGACGGCAACGAACTGTCGGCAGCGATCGAGCGGATGGCGCAGGGGCCGCGGCTGGCCGACGTCTGGGACATCGACCGGAAAATGGCGTTGGCCTTTGGGGCCTGGATCGAGATGCGCCAGCGGCTTGCGAGCTACAATGCGGTTGCTGCCGCTCCATGGCCTGAAGCGTCGAAGCGGTTTTACGAGACGATGTCCGCCACCGGTAGCGATGGCTCCCCGCATCCGGAGTGGCGCGAGGCGTTCGCCAAATGGAGCGAAATCTCCAACGAGGAACTGATCCGGAATCAGCGCACCGACGGCTTCTTGCAAGCTCAGAAGGAACTGCTGCAGGCGGGATTGAAGTTACGGAGCCGGCAGGATGATGTCGCTGAGGCCGCGTCAGCCATGTTGGGGCTGCCGACCCGCAAGGATTTCGACGACGTGACGCAGCAATTGACCGAACTCCGCCGAGAAGTCCGTACGCTCGCCCGCCAGATCCGCGACCAGAAGAGCGAAGCCGCACGATGAGCGATCAGGAGAACCAAACCTCGCGCTTCGCCCGGGACATGGCGGCCAACGCCGAGAAGATGTTCAAGGCGACACAGTTGATCGCCAATACGCGGGATGAAGACGTCGCCATCGGCACGACACCGAAGCATCTCATGATGCGCCGCGACAAGGTCGAGCTGTTCCATTATGAGCCGATGGCGGAAGCGACGGCGAAGACGCCCGTCCTTTTGGCCTACGGCCTGATCGGGCGGTATACCATGGCTGATTTACAGCCTGACCGCTCGCTGGTGCGCAGCCTTCTCTCAAAAGGGCTCGATCTCTGGCTGATCGACTGGGGCCAGCCGGGCCGAACCGAGCGATGGCTGAAAATTGATGATTACGTCGATGACTACATCGATGCCGCAGTCGACCGCATCGCGCAGGAAACCGGCCATGACAAGATCACGCTGCTCGGCATCTGCGAAGGCGGCGTCTTTACGACGTGCTACACCGCTCTGCATCCGGAAAAGGTCAAAAATCTCGTCATCACCATTACCCCAATCGACTTCCATGCCGATGTCAAGGACAAGGCCGCGCACCACGGCTTCCTCAACCTTTGGACCCGCAGCCTCGATCCTGATGACATCGACAAGCTGGTCGATACTTACGGCGTGCTGCCGGGCGAGTTCATGAGCTCGGTGTTCTCGATGATGACGCCGATGCGCTCACTGACGAAATACAATGTCGATCTCATCGACGTCGTCGATGACGAGGCCAAGTTCATGAATTTCCTCCGCATGGAAAAGTGGCTCGCGGACCGTCCGCATCATCCTGGCGGAGCGGCGAAGCAGTGGCTGAAGGATCTCTACCAGGAGAACCGCCTGGTCGATGGCAGCTTTGAACTGTCCGGCCGTCGGGTCGATCTGAAGTCTATCACGGCTCCCGTGCTGAATGTTTTTGCGTTGGATGACCATATCATTCCGCCGGACTGCTCGCGCGCGCTCGGAGCGAAGATAGGCAGCACGGATTACACCGAAATTCCGCTGCCCGGCGGCCATGTCGGCCTGTTCGTCTCCAGCAAATCGCAGGGCAAGCTGAGCCAGAGCATTGCCGACTGGCTGGTCGCCCGCGACGCCAATCCCGGAAGTGAAGCCTGATGCGCAACAAGATCGTCGACGCCGCCGAGGCGGTTGCCATCATCCGTTCCGGTGACACCGTCGCCTCGTCCGGCTTCGTCGGCGTGGGAACGCCCGATGAAATCATCAAGGCGCTGGAGCGGCGTTTCGTGCAGACCGGAGAGCCGCGGGACCTTTCGCTGGTGTTCGCGGCGGCGCCGGGAGACGGCGCCGATCGCGGCCTCAACCGCCTGGCGCATCCCGGCCTGATCAAACGCCTGGTCGGCGGACATTTCGGCCTGGTTCCGAAGCTCGCCCGGATGGCGGTCGACAATCACGTCGAGGCCTATAACTTGCCGCTCGGATGCGTATCGCATCTGTTTCGTGAAATTGCGGGGCGCAAGGCCGGGCTTCTCTCCAAGGTCGGGCTCGGCACCTTCGTCGATCCGGCCAATGGTGGCGGAAAGCTGAATGCGCGCACCACCGAAGAGCTGGTGCGGATGATCGAAATCGACGGCGAACAATGGCTGTTCTACAAGGCATTTCCCATCAACGTTGCGATCATCAGAGGTACCACCGCCGACCACAACGGCAACATCTCGATGGAAAAAGAGGCGTTGACCCTCGACAATCTGGCGCTGGCAACGGCCGCCAAGAACTGCAAGGGATTCGTCATCGCGCAGGTGGAGCGCATCGCCGCCTCCGGCTCGCTCAATCCGCGTCACGTCAAAATTCCGAGCGTCTTGATCGACTGCGTCGTCGTTGCGCAGCCCGAAAACCATGTCCAGACCTATGCCACGGGTTACAACGGAGCATTTTCGGGCGAATTGCGCGCGCCGGCCGATCGCAATGTTCCGATGGCGCTGGATAACCGCAAGATCATTGCGCGCCGCTGCGCCCTGGAATTGCCGATGGGCGGCGTGGTCAATCTCGGCATCGGCATGCCGGAGGGAGTCGCCTCGGTTGCCGCCGAAGAAAAGCTGTTCGACTTTGTGACGCTGACTGCCGAGCCCGGCATCATCGGCGGTATTCCGCAAGGCGGTCTCGATTTCGGTGCTTCGATCAATGCAGAATCGATCATCGACCAGAACCAGATGTTCGATTTCTACGACGGCGGCGGGCTCGATCTGGCCTGTCTCGGCATGGCTCAGGTCAATGGCCGCGGCGACGTCAACGTCAGCCTGTTCAATGGCCGTCTGGCCGGCGCCGGCGGCTTCATCAACATATCCCAGAATGCGCGCCGGCTGATCTTCGCAGGCACCTTCACCACCGGTGGGCTCAAGACGTCGGTCGTGGATGGTCAGCTCAAGATCCTCAGCGAAGGCAAGTCCTCGAAATTCATCGACAAGGTGGATCAGATCACGTTTTCGGGCCAGCTTGCCGCAACCAACAGGCAGCCCGTTCTCTATGTGACGGAGCGATGCGTGTTCCGCCTCACTCCCGAGGGTCTCGAACTGATCGAGATCGCGCCGGGTATCGATATGGAGCGCGACATTCTCGCGCTCATGGGCTTTCGGCCCATCATCCGCGCGCCGAAATCCATGGATGTTTCGCTGTTCAGCGAGGCCCTGATGCAGCTCGACGACCGGCTGCTCAATCGGCCGCTGGCGGAGCGGCTGTCGTACGATGCCGATCGCAACACGCTTTTTCTCGGACTTGACGGCTATCGGGTCCATAGAGATGCCGACGTCGAGGTAATCCGGGCGTCGATCCTCGAACTCTTCCATCGTGTCGGACGCCGGTTTTCCGCAGTCGTCAACTACGATTCGTCTTACATCGCTCCCGACATGACGGAGAAATGGTTTTCAATGGCCGCCGAGGTCGAGCGGACCTGCTACGATCATGCCTCGCGCTACACCACCAGCGCATTCATGCGCCTGAAGCTCGGCGACGCGCTGGCCCGCCGCGACGTCGCGCCGCATATCTTCGAAACCTCGGCCGACGCCCACCGGTTTGTCGAATAGACCGATGGGGCTGAAATCCACCGAGTTGCGCCCCACGGACTGGCCTGAAGGACGGCAGAGGGCGCCCGACCGCACCGGATCGGTGCGCGGGCTGACCCGGCGCAGCTTCCATCGTATCGCATTCACGGATTGGGGGCCCGCGCCCGCGGTGCGGCCGGTGCTCTGCGTCCATGGCTTGACCAGAAACGGCCGGGACTTCGATCACCTCGCCGCAGTTCTCGCAATGGCAGGGCGGCAGGTCGTCTGCCCGGACTTGCCGGGCCGCGGACAAAGCGAACGGCTGCACGACAGCAGCGACTATGCCTTGCCGCAATATTGCAGCGACATGACCGTGTTGATGGCAGCTCTTGGTGCAACGGAGATCGATTGGGTTGGAACGTCGCTGGGCGGCTTGATCGGGATGGTGCTGGCTGCCCTTCCGGGCAGTCCGATCCGTCGCATCGTCATCAACGACATCGGACCCTATCTGCCCTGGACCGGATTGCTTCGTCTCGGTGCCAATCTCAACGAGGCGCCCAAATCGTTTGAGACGATCGAACAGGCCGAAGGCTACTACCGGCGGGTTCTGGCGCCTTTCGGGCGATTGGAGGATGTGCACTGGCGGCATCTGACAACGCATAGCGTGGCCTGGAGCGTGGAGGGGCGCTGCTTCAAGCCGCTGTGCGATGCGAACATCGCTCAGGCCTTTCGAAACCCTTGGCACTACAGCGTCGATCTCTGGAAATACTGGGATGCGATCGATGTCCCCATTCTGGTCATACGCGGGCAGCAATCGGATTTGCTTTCCGAAGGCGTCCTCGAGGACATGATGCGGCGCAATCGCAATGTCCGCGTTCACACCGTCGCGGACTGCGGGCATGCGCCGGCCCTGATCGCTGACGAACAGATCGAGGTCGTGACGCAGTTTCTGAGCGGCCACGACTCCACTTAGCGCTGAATGCTTCATGCCGAACTGCATTATAACGTGTTAATTCCAACCTGGCTGTCTTCATCATGGCTTCGAAACTCACGCTCAAAGATCCGACCCTGTTGCGCGATGCCTGTCCGGTGGCAGGTGCGTGGGTAGCCGCCGATAACGGCGCCACCATCACGGTCGATAATCCCTCGACCGGCGCCGTGGTCGGACATGTCCCCAACATGGGGATGGCCGAGACCCGGCGGGCGATCGAATTCGCCAACGCTGCGCTACCGGCGTGGCGAGCCCGTACCGCGAAAGAGCGCGCCGTGATCCTGCGACGCTGGTTCGATCTGATGATGGCGAACCAGGACGATCTCGGTGCGATCATGACGGCGGAGCAGGGCAAGCCGCTTGCTGAAGCCAAGGGCGAGATCGCCTATGCCGCAAGCTTCGTCGAGTGGTTCGGCGAGGAAGCAAAACGCGTCTATGGCGATACGATCCCGGGGTTCACGGCCGACCGACGCATCATCGTGCTAAAGCAGCCGATCGGCGTTTGTGCCGCAATCACCCCGTGGAATTTTCCGGCCGCGATGATCACGCGCAAGGCGGGCCCGGCCCTGGCGGCGGGTTGCACCATGGTCGTCAAGCCGGCAAGCCAGACACCACTGTCCGCGCTGGCGCTTGCGCTGCTGGCGGAGCGGGCAGGCGTCCCTCAAGGTGTGCTGTCCGTCATCACAGGTTCGGCGTCGGCGATCGGCGGCGAAATGACCTCCAATCCGATCGTACGCAAGGTGACATTCACGGGTTCGACCGAAATCGGCAAGAAGCTGATGGCGCAGAGCGCGTCGACGGTGAAGCGGACATCGATGGAGCTCGGCGGCAACGCGCCGTTCATCGTCTTCGACGATGCGGACATCGATGCCGCGGTCAAGGGCGCGATGGCTTCGAAATACCGCAATGCCGGCCAGACCTGTGTTTGCGTCAATCGCTTCCTTGCGCAGGACAAGATCTACGATTTGTTTGTCTCGCGTCTGGCTGAGGCGGTTAGTGCGTTCAAGATCGGTGACGGGTTCGAGCCCGGCGTCGCGATTGGTCCGCTGATCGACATCGCCGCCGTGGAGAAAGTCGAAGAGCATGTTTCCGATGCGGTTTCCAAGGGAGCGCGCGTCGCCATCGGTGGGAAGCGCCATGCGCTTGGCCGCACGTTCTTTGAACCGACGGTATTGGCGGACGCCACGCCGGACATGTTGATCTTCCGGGAGGAAACTTTTGGCCCGGTCGCGCCCGTATTCCGCTTCAAGACTGAAGAGGAAGCGATCCGCCTTGCGAACGATACCGAGTTCGGACTTGCGGCCTATTTCTACGGCCGCGATATCGGACGGGTCTGGCGCGTTGCCGAAGCGCTCGAGTACGGCATCGTCGGTATCAACGAAGGCCTGATCTCGACCGAGGTTGCACCGTTCGGCGGCGTCAAGGAGAGCGGCAACGGCCGTGAGGGTTCGAAATACGGCATCGAGGACTATCTGGAAATCAAATACCTCTGCATGGGTATCATCCAGAGTTCGGCCACTTGAGCGGCTGCCGGCATCGCGGAACAACGCATGGGCGGAAACCGTTTCGGGCCGTAGCTTGAATGGGGAGGGAGCGGCCACGTAGGGAATAGTCGCAACATTCAGCGGTTTAGTTTTGTTGCTCGGAATATCGAAATTCGCCGCGAAAATTTTTCTGACACTCCGGAATCGAAGTTGCCGAATAAGTGGTCGTTATCATTTATATTCGTGGGACAGGCGCCACTAACAATTCGCTTCACAGCTCAGCTCAACGCGTGAGCGGCCAATCCGTAGACCCACGGCTCGTTTTCCTTTCGGTTGAGGAATCGCCGCCCCTTGGACATGGTTGTGACCGTCTCGCTGATCGCGAGGCGGCTCTGCTGAAGATAGTCAGCAAACAGGCCCGTTTGCTCCCGGGTATCGACGCGGGCGAAACGGCCGGTGAGATCCTTAAGATGCACGGCCGTGAGATGGATCGCGTCATAATCATTGCTGGCGACAATGGGACCGATCACGTGACCACGCCCGAATTCGCGCTTCATGGAGTAGCCGACGGTCTTGCCGTCGCGGCGCAGTACACAGATTGACGCACCTTCCGAAAGCAGAGCAAGCAGCTCCCGGCGGCTCGTGCCGAATGCGCGCTCATCCAGCGCCGCAATCTCATTGAGAGTTTCGGCTGACGCCGACCTCAATTCGCCATCCAGAACTGATGTCGGTGGAAGGGGTGATACGATCTCTCCCTGCCACTGATACACGACCGCTTCCTTGGTGAAGCCCAGCGACAGATAAAGATGATAGGCAGCATCGGTCGAGTTCAGGGCAAGACTCCGATCCTCGCACCGTTCGAACACCTGTTCCATCAGCCATCGGCCGGTACCTTGTGCTTGGGTGCGCGGCGATGTGAGTACCAGGCCGATGGTGGCGAATTCGTGTCCGTGGGGGAACCACATCGCACTTCCGAAAACGCGCCCGATGCCGTCAACAGCGACGATGCCCTGACCGGCGCGGCGCAGGAAATCCCAGTCCTTTGGCCGATGCGGCCAGCCGACGGCAATCGAGAGCGCGTGGAGCAGCTTCACATCAACGTCTCGAATGTCGCGCGCGACCAATTCGAAGGACTTCAGGCGTACGGATCGTCCCATCTCAGTTCATTCCTTCGCGGAATGCCAACGTCTATGGCTTGTCGTGCTTTAGCTGCCCAGTTGCGACAGCAGACGTGTTTGCCGCAGCATTGCACGGAAAGCCAGCAGGTTTCACCTGTTTTGGTGCAAGTGTTCGAAATGTTCGGCATATAGCGCACCGATATTCGGCAGAGAAAGCTTCTGCTTGCCGCTAGGCTGTAGATGCCCGGCGAGCTCGCTGCGCGCCAACAAGTCATCGAGCATCTCGCCGCGTGACACGAAGGGTCCCTAGATGGGGTTTCTTTTCAATTCCGATGCCGCTCGGGGCGCAATTTTCCGCCAGATATTTGCGCGCGAGCTCCCCGATCTTGAATTCTACCAGGGTAGGAAAAGCATCGACCCGGAAAAGGTGCGGTATCTGCTGACCTGGAACGTGCCGGACGACGTCTCGCGTTATCGCAATTTGGAGGTGCTCTTTTCGATCGGTGCCGGAGTCGACCAGTTCGTGCCCGAGATCATACCCGATCATGTGATGCTGGTGCGTATGGTCGAGGATGGCATCATACGCATGATGCAGGAATACGTCGTGCTTGGCGTGCTGGCGCTCCATCGCGAGATGCTCGCATATCGGGAGCAGCAGAGAAGGGGCGAGTGGCAAGATATTGTCACTCCACAGGCGACCGAACGCCGCGTGGGTTTCCTGGGCGTTGGGATGCTGGCGCAAGCGGCAATCGATCGCCTCAAGCCCTTTGGATTTTCCCTTGCCGCATGGAGCCGCAGCAAAAAGGTAGTCGAGGGCGTCACCTGCTTTCATGGCGACGATCGGCTAGGCAGTTTCCTGAGAGGAACGGATATTCTCGTCTGTCTTCTGCCCCTGACGGAGCAAACCCGCGGCCTCCTGAACGCAAAACTCTTCTCGCTTTTGCCGATGGGAGCGCGACTGCTGCATCTCGGCCGCGGCCCGCAGCTCGATCAGGCCGCACTCATCGAGGCGCTCGACAGCGGCCGCCTCGCGGCAGCTATGCTCGATGTCACTGACCCCGAGCCGCTGCCGGAAGGCCATGCGCTCTGGGCACATCCGAAGGTCATGATAACGCCGCACATCGCATCCGTGACGCAACCGCATACGGCGGCACAATCCGTCGTAGAAAACATCAGGCGCCACCGCGCGGGAAAAAATCCGATCGGGCTTGTCGATCGAACACTCGGCTATTAACCAGGGATAATGCCATGTCACTTCTGATTACTATCGATACCAATCCGGACTTCGCACCAAAGAACACCTTGCCTGCTCCGGAACGACTCATTTCGGGCAATCCATCCTTCAAGACCTGGGCGCAGGACGCCTCCAAAGCCGAGAAGGTGCTGACCGGCGTCTGGGAAGCAACGCCCGGCGAGACCCATTCCATCAAAGGCACCACTTACGAGTTCTGCCACATCATCTCGGGTCTCATCGAAATTGAGGAAAAGGGTGGTGAGACCAGGACTTACCGCGGCGGCGACAGCTTCGTGATGAAACCGGGCTTTGTCGGCGTCTGGCGCACGATCGAGACCGTGCGAAAGATCTACGTCAGCGCTTATGACTGAGCGCAATGCTCAGAGCGGTCGAAATCTGGCTTGGCAGAACAATCGACTTTCAAAGTCGCGCCTGACCGGCTTCAGCGCCGTCAGGCAATTCTCGATGAAAAAATGCGGTGTGCGGCCTTTATTGCTCAAATGAGCCGGCTTTGCTCGCCAGTCGCAAATCCAAGAGCGTTCTCGTAGTGCAGACCTGCTCGGTTGGCAAGCAGGAATGGCGGAGTTGGGCCCGAAGGCAAAGGAACATGTAGATGATTGCATTGAAGGACAAGGATCTGTTTCGCCAGCAAGGGCTGATCGGCGGCAATTGGCGAGATGCGAGCGCGAAAGCCACTGCCAATGTCATTGATCCTGCCAGCCAGAACGTCCTTGGTACCATCCCCGATATGGGGCGTAACGAGACTGCGGCTGCAATCAACGCTGCGGCTGATGCGTTCAAAGCTTGGAAGAAGACTACTCATGCAGAACGCGCGGCACTTTTGGAGCGTTGGTATGAGCTGATGCGGCAGCATGAGCAGGATCTGGCGCTCTTGCTGACTCTGGAACAGGGTAAGCCGCTTGCTGAATCGCTCGGAGAAATCCGCTATGGGGCATCCTTCGTAAAATGGTTTGCGGAAGAGACACGCCGGATCAACGGATCGACCATCCCTTCACCCACTGCCGATCGCCGCATTCTGGTGCTGAAAGAGCCGGTAGGCGTCTGCGGGATCATCACCCCCTGGAACTTTCCTAACGCCATGATCACGCGCAAGGTGGCACCTGCGCTTGCTGCGGGCTGCACCGTGGTCATCAAGCCATCTGAATTTACGCCATTTTCGGCGCTCGCGATCGGCGTTCTTGCGCAGCGGGCAGGGATCCCGGCGGGCGTGATTAATATCGTGACGGGCATGCCCGCGGAAATCGGCCAGGAACTGATGGACAATGAAACTGTCCGCAAGATCTCGTTTACCGGGTCGACTCGCGTCGGCGCATTGCTGATGAAAGGCGCCGCCGCCAACATCAAGAAGCTCAGCCTCGAGCTCGGCGGCAACGCGCCGTTCATCGTCTTTGATGATGCCGATGTTGACCGGGCCGTCGAGGGCGCGATTGCGTCGAAGTTTCGTAATGGCGGACAGACCTGCGTTTGCTCCAATCGCATTCTGGTGCAATCCGGCGTTTACGATGCCTTTGCGAAAAGGCTCGCCAGCCGGGTCGCAAAAATGAAGGTCGGTGCCGGCACCGAAGAAGGTGTCGAAATCGGACCAATGATCAATGGCGCGGCGATAGAAAAGATCAAGCGGCACGTCACAGACGCCCTGGACAAAGGCGCGAAGATCATCTCGCAGAGCGAACGTATGCCGGAAGGTCGGCAGTATGCGCGCCCCGTCGTGCTCGGTGAGGCAACGACTGACATGCTCTTGGCCTCAGAAGAGACGTTCGGACCAGTCGCGCCGCTTTTCCGCTTCGAGACGGAGGACGAAGCGATCGCGATCGCGAACGGCACGCCCTTCGGCCTTGCCGCCTACTTCTACACTGAAAACCTCAAGCGCTCGTGGCGCGTTGCCGAGGCGCTGGAATTCGGCATGGTGGGCCTGAACACCGGCCTGATCTCGACCGAGGTCGCGCCGTTCGGCGGTGTAAAGCAGTCCGGGCTGGGGCGCGAAGGATCCCAGCTCGGGATAGATGAATATCTTGAGATCAAAACGCTTCATGTCGGCGGATTGGAATAAGGGGGCGATTCCTGGTTTCAGGAGAGGAATCGAAGGGTTCTCCGATTTTGCGGCGGACCGCATCCGCGCGACAACACCATGATGCCTCGACAGCGAAGTAACACAATTCTGTCGGATGAGTAGTTCGAACACAGAAAAAGGGAGCGGTTGAACCGCCCCCTTTATTCATCACGCAACAGTCTCTACTGAAATTTTCGAAGGTCTACGTGCCGCGAAAGAGCCCGAAAAGGATACGCCTTCACGCACTTCTTCGAAGGGGCTCCAAGCCGACTGCGGCGGCGAGCCCGCCGATGTCAGCGACCTCAGTGTATTCATAGAAGGGATTCGCGGGCTCATGACCGCGGTTCACCCACACCTTGCTCTTGATGCCCAGGTCGTAGGCTGTCATCAGGTCGTAGCGGAAGGAGGATGAGACGTGGGTGATATCTTCCGGACCGCAGCCAAGCTTGTCCAGCATGTATTCAAAGCCTTTCATGTGCGGCTTGTAGGCGCCGGTTTCCTCGGCCGTGATGACCGTGTGGAAGGGCGCGCCGAGCTTCTCGACGTTCGACATGATGAGGTTCTTCATGGAATTCGACAGGATGACCAGCGGAATCTCCCTGGCAACTTTGGCCAGACCCGCCGGGACGTCGGGGTGTGGACCCCATGTGTGGATCTCTTCATTGATGCGCTGGGCATCCTCCGGCCGAAATACGACACCGTTGCGCTTGCACGCGCGCTCTACCGAATTATGCACGACCTCGAAGTATGGCTTCCACGCGCCAAGAACTTCGTCCAGGCGATAGGCGGCGAAATCCTTGATGAAACTTGCCATCGTCGTGGCAGAAAGCTGGGAGCCGTAGACTCGCCTTGCCGCACCGGCCATGTCGAAATTCGTCAGCGTGCCGTAGCAATCGAAAGTGATATATTTCGGTCGGAACTCGGTCATGTCGTGGTATCCTCCAATCCTCTCGGCACCGCGTGCCAGTACGACAAGCATCATAATGAGCATCGCGTAAGATAAAGCGCCGCTTTCGCTGGAGCCGGAAGCAGATTGTGTCGTATCGGCTCGAAGCCTTGGCAGAGAGTTGCGCCAAGCAACCTTTCGAGTTGAACAGCACCGCCACGCGGCGGACGCCGCCGCGGTATAAGATGCGGCGTCGATCAAAAACGAAAGTCAAAACTCCTTTGGCTCAGGCGCAGCTTGGGAGGAACTGCTGTCGTCGATATCCTACTTTGCGTTTCGGGTTGATATGGAGGCCGAAATGTTGAGCAATTCGCTGATCGAGCTGGACCGCGCACATCTGGTTCACCCGGTCTCATCCTATCGCGGTCACGAGGCCTTGGGTGTGCGGGTGTTAAGATCAGCGAAGGGCGCGACCCTGACCGATGCATCGGGACATCAATTGCTCGACGGGTTTGCTGGTCTGTGGTGTGTCAACGTCGGGTACGGACAAGAGAGCATCGTTGAAGCTGCCACGAAGCAGTTGCGCGAGCTGCCTTACGCGACGGGCTATTTTGGGTTGGGCTCCGATCCGGCCATCCGGCTGGCCGCCAGGTTGGCCGAATTGGCGCCTGGCGATCTGAACCATGTTTACTTCACGCTAGGTGGCTCCGATGCCGTCGACAGCACAATCCGATTTATTCGGTACTATTATCATGCCAAGGGTACGCCGCAGAAGGATCAGTTCATTTCCGTCGAGCATGGCTACCACGGATCGTCGACGGCAGGGTCCGGCTTGACCGCGATCCCCGCCTTTCATGCGGGCTTTGGGGTACCTTATAGCTGGCAGCACAAAATTCCGTCGCACTATACCTATCGTAATCCTGTCGGTTCCCATCCTCAGGCTATCATTGCTGCGTCGGTCGCGGCCCTGCGAGCCAAGATCGCCGAACTTGGCGCAGATCGCATTGCGGCTTTTTACGTCGAGCCAATTCAGGGATCAGGGGGTGTCCTCGTGCCACCGCCATCTTGGTTGAAAGCCATGCACGCCGTTTGCAAGGAGAACGATATTTTGTTCGTAGTCGATGAGGTCATCACTGGCTTTGGTCGTGTCGGCCCATTTTTCGCCTGCGAAGAAGACGACGTCGTGCCGGATTTCATGACCACCGCAAAGGGTCTGACGTCGGGCTATGTGCCGATGGGAGCCGTTTTCATGTCCGACCGCGTCTACAACACGATTGCGGACGGAGCCGGCAAGACGGCCGTCGGCCACGGCTACACCTATTCCGCGCATCCCGTCAGTGCAGCGGTCGGGCTCGCGTGCCTGGATCTTTACGAAAATGGCTTGTTGGCAAACGGCCGAAAGGCGGGGCACCGCCTGATGGAAGGCCTTCGCGCGCTTGCCGATCATCCACTTGTCGGCGATGTCCGTGGTCGCGGCATGCTGGCCGCAATCGAGCTCGTCACGGACAAGGAGCGCAAGACGCCCCTGCCGGCGGAAGCTGACGCCGCGCGCCGCATATTCGACCGCGCATGGGACAACGGTCTCGTCATCCGCGCCTTTGCCCAGGGCGTGCTGGGTCTTGCGCCCCCGCTCTGCTGCACGGATGCGGACATCGACGGCATCATCGAACGAACTCGCATGACGCTCGACCAAACCCTCGAAGACAGGGACGTCCGCGCGGCGATGAAAGGATAATCACTGCGCCTGTCATTCCGAGGCCAGAAAAAGCCTGAGCCGTAGCGCCGGCCCGGCGATCTGCCCATGCTCCCCGGGGTGGAGGATTGTTCTTCAGCTATTGAATATGCTTTCGAGAGGCAGATGGGATTTCACGATCGGGGACTTCAGCACGACAAAACTGAAGTATTTGTCGATTCCGATATCCATCTCGACGAGACGTTCCATCAGCGCTTGATATTCGCTGATTCCCGCTGTGATAAACTTCACCAGGTAGTCATATCCGCCCGAAACCAGATGACATTCGACGACCGAATCTATCTTTTCGATGGTCGTGAGAAAGCGCGCGAAATCGATCTGGCGATGATTTTTGAGCGTGATCTCGGCGAACACAGTCAGAGTTTGTCCGAGCTTGGAGACGTCGATCTGGGCGGAATAGCCGGTGATGAAGCCCTCCGTCTGGAGCCTCTTGACGCGCATCAGGCACGGGCTCGGGGAAAGGTTTATCAGCTCTGCGAGCTCGACGTTGGAAGTCCGCCCGTTCTTCTGCAGTTCGCATAAAATCCTGATGTCGATCTTATCGAGCTTCATAGGCAATGCCATGAGATGGGAGCCATAGCGGCGTCAAGGCTTTGAGGCTTCAGCGTCATACGCACTGTCATAGCACCAACCAGCATCCTTTCCCACCGGGCGGAGAGATTGCTTTTCAGAACTCGGCGACCTTGCCCCAGGCACCCGTTTTCAGCCGCTCCGGCCTGTATGGACGCGGGTCGACGATCGGTGCAGTACCAGTAATGATGTCCGCCATCAGGTGCCCTGCGCCGGGACCAATCCCGAAACCGTGTCCGCTGAACCCGGCCGCAAGGATAAAGCCCGGAATCGCCCCCACCTCACCGATGGCGGGAACGCCATCCGGTGTGCTGTCAATATAGCCGGCCCAGACATTGGAGATTGCGACGCGACGGAGTTCAGGCAGCAATTCGCAAGCTCTTTTATGTGTCAGCCGAATCTGCCGCATGTCGGGACGGGGATTAAGTGTCCGGTTCAGCTCCATCGGGGTCGTCTCATCGAGCGCCCACTTCGCCAAGGATTCATGACCTTGGCGCATGCCCTCGAATGCTCCAGGGGCGAGACTGCGCCAGCGGCGAGCAAACATCGGCACGAATTCGCGGGCGAACCTGAATTGCTGCGGCGTTGGATCGACTCGCGCGCGCCCGCTTATCGCCAGCGTGTACCCGCCGCTGCTACGCCGCGTGAGCGACACGACTGCAGTGTGCAGGGCGTCGGGCAGACCCGCCGCGCCAGGAGCCACGGCGAGAATGGACTGGCGCACGGACGCCTGTGGGAAGCGAATGCCGAGCTGGTTGCAGAACGAAGAGGCCCAGGCCCCTCCTGCCATGACCACCGTGTTGGTCCGGATTGTGCCCATTTCGGTCACTACGCCGTTCACCCGGCCGGCACGGAGCTCTATGCCGCGAGCGGCGCAGTGCTGGTGCACCGTGCCGCCCGCCGTCATCATCGCACGCGCGACCACGGGCACAGCCTTCGAAGGGTCTGCCGTTCCGTCGGTTGGAGAGGAGACGCCGCCTTTCCATTTGCGGCCCGTCGCTTTGCCTCTCTCGCTAGCTTCGTTCGTGCTCAACATGTGTGTCGTAACGCCGACCGTCTTTGCAAAATCGCGCCATTTCGCCCAGCAGGTCAGCTCATTCTCGTCATTCGACAGATAGAGAAGCCCGCAGCGGCGGAAGCCCGTGTCTTCCCCGGTCTCCTGTGCTACTCTCTCCCAAAGATCGAGACTCTTGGTGGCGATCGGTAGCTCGCGTGCGTCGCGATTCTGTTGACGGCACCATCCCCAATTGCGACTGGACTGCTCGGCGGCGACACGCCCCTTCTCTAGCAAGGCGACCTTAACGCCGCGGCGGGCGAGATAGTAAGCCGTGAACACGCCCACCACGCCGCCGCCAATGACGACGACGTCAGCCTCTTGAGGCAGAGACGGGCTTGATTCAATATGGATGAGCGGCGCACTCATGAAGCGAGGACTCCCGGCGTTTGACCTATCGTAGCTGAGCATTCGCGGCAGGTGCTCTGCGGGAATTTGTGATTAGACGGAATATTCTGCGGTTTGCCGACTACTGTTCAAGCTATTATTGCGAGAACACGTTGCTCGCGCCCACCTCATTCGCCAAAGCACCAGGGCATCAGGCGTTGAGCGCGTGCAGCCGTGCCGTGCACAAGGCAGGCCGCCTGAGAGTTCTCTCGTCGCGGCGCAGACTGAAATGCCAGATGGCACTTCGTTTTCAGAACTTCCTGCTGCCCATACGGCGCGTTTCGGCGACTCTGGGGTGATTGAAGCAGTCAAACTCGCGAATGCCGGGTCAATGTCGATCAGTGGCAGAAGTTCTAAAGGGACGCTGGATGAGCCTTGTCCAGGAACAGACCTCCACAAGAGCAATCAAGCTGGATGGGACTGTTAGCTCCACGAACTTCGATTCAGTGATCGAGTTGGCCGCTCGTCCGATGTTTTGGCTTGAGCGACAGCTTTTTCCTGTCGAGCACCAAGCTTTGAATCATGTCGCACTCTCCGAACAGGGAATGGCAAAATGAGCGGCGAATTTTCGACCTGTCCGATCGTCGCGGCGGCAACAATGGCCGAAGAGCCAATCCGCAGCAGAATGACCCAACGCCGTTGAAAGGGGAGACTGTTCAAATGGCCTCTGCCTCTCAGGCTGTAGCTTCGGAAGATGTGGCACTCTCGGTGCGCGAACTGACCGTGAGCCTGCCGGCCGGGATGGAGCGGGCTCACGCCGTCGAGAACGTCTCCTTTGATCTGAAGCGGGGTCAGATACTGTGCATCATTGGAGAGTCCGGATCGGGCAAGTCGGTCACAGCCAATGCGATCATGGGGCTTCTGCCCAAGGCGATACGTGTTGCCTCGGGTTCGATCGACCTGAATGGGACCGACATCGTAGCCATCTCGCCCGATAAGCTCCGCAACCTTCGCGGCCGCGTCGTCTCGATGATCTTTCAAGATCCGCTCTCAGCGCTCAATCCGCTGATGACCGTGGGCGCGCAGATCGAGGAAGTGATGGCAGCGCACGACGTTGGGACCGCGAAATCCCGTCGCAGCCGCGCCATAGACTTGTTGGTTGAGGTCGGCCTTCCCGATCCGCAACTCATGTATCACCAGTATCCATTCCGGCTTTCGGGCGGGCAACGGCAGCGGGTGATGATCGCCATGGCGTTGGCTCTTGAGCCCGCGATCCTGATTGCGGACGAGCCGACGACCGCCCTCGACGTGACGACGCAGGCGCAGATCCTCAAACTGATCCGCGACATTCAGCGCCGCAAGGGAATGAGCGTGATGTTCATCACCCATGACTTTGGAGTCGTGGCGGAGATTGCCGATTCCGTTGTGGTGATGGAGAAGGGTCATTGCGTGGAGCAAGGCAGTGCCGAGCAGGTGCTCAAGTCGCCCAGTCACCTCTATACGCGCCGCCTGATCGCGGCCGTGCCGCACCTGACCGGCAAGGACCGCAATCCCTTGGAAGCCGCCGACAGGGCGTCAATCCTGAAGGTCGAGTGTCTGGTCAAGACCTATCGTAGCGGCAGTGCGCTTTTCCGTACGCAGCGCATCGTGCCTGCGGTCAATGGTGTCTCGTTCGATCTCACGCAGGGCCGCACGCTAGGCGTTGTCGGAGAAAGCGGTTCGGGCAAATCGTCGCTCGGGCGGCTGCTGATCAAGCTCATGGAGAGCGACGGTGGCTCGATTTTCTTCGAAGGCCGCGACGTCGCCCGGCTTACCGAGGCCGAGTTTAGGCCGCTAAGGCCAAAAATCCAGATGATCTTCCAGGATCCTTTTGCGTCGCTCAACCCGCGCTCGACGGTCGGGCAAATTCTCACAGTCGGGCCGGTCGCGCATGGCGTGCCGCACAGAGAGGCTGGTGAGCGGGCGCGGGAGCTTCTGTCCCATGTCGGCCTGGATTCAGGCGCCTTCGACCGCTATCCGCACGAATTTTCCGGCGGTCAGCGCCAGCGCGTCGGCATCGCCCGTGCGCTGATGTTCAAACCACAACTGCTGATCGCCGACGAAGCCGTCTCCGCGCTTGATGTCTCGATCCAGGCCCAAATCCTGAAGCTGCTGGATCAGATTCAGCGGGAGACCGGCGTCTCGATGATCTTCATCACGCATGATTTGCGCGTTGCCAGCCAGATTTGCGATGAGATCGCCGTCATGCATCGAGGACAGATCATCGAACGCGGACCGCCGTCGCAGATCTTCCTGGACCCGAAATCCGCCTACACGCGCGAGCTCGTCGCTGCCATCCCCGGCGAGCAGCCAAGGGGCGCTCGCGCGCTCGCGGGAGTCAATGAATACCGGCGGGACACAGCCAAGAACGAGGAGAGGTCATGACGGAAGCCTATTTTGACTCGAGCTATTCACGGCGCAATGCACTTCGATTGATGGTGGCCGGGGCTGCCGGCCTCGCTGCACCAGGCCTGTTGGGTACGCCCGCCTTCGCTCAGAAGGCCCCCGCCAAACCGAGCGGTCGCATCGTCGTCGGACTTGGACAAGAGCCGACCGTCTTCAATCCGCTGATGGCGCACATTGAAGTCGATGATGGTGTGCATTTCTCGGTTTTCGACGCGCTCTTCCGGATCGACCCAAAGGGTGAGATTGAGCCCAACCTTGCCGTCGAAGTACCGAACCAGAAGAACGGCGGCATTTCGGAGGACGGCCTCAAATGGCGCATCCGTCTGCGTGACGGTGTGCGCTGGCACGACGGCAAACCCTTCACGGCCGAGGATGTGAAATTCACCCTCGAACTGATCACCAATCCCGCCTTCCGGAGTTGGCGCACAGCTGGCCATGCCCTCGTGCGCGACATCACGGTGATCTCGCCCACGGAGATCTCGTGGCGAATGGAACAGGTTTTTGCGCCTTATCTTTCGTTCCTGACCGAAACCTTCATCGTGCCCAAGCACATCCTCGAGAAGGAGGCCAATCCAAACAACGCCGCCTTCAACCAGGCGCCGGTCGGCACCGGCGCATTCAAATGGGGTAAGCGGGTTGCAGGCGATCATCTCGAACTCGTGGCTAACCCCGAATATTTCGGAGAAGGCCCACACATCGAGAAGCTGATCTTCAAATACATTCCCGATCTCACCGTCCTCTACACTCAGTTCAAGAGCGGTGATGTGGACCTGATGGGGCAGCCGTACATCACAGCTGATCATTACGAGGAAGCCAAGGCGCTGGCGAACCGAGTGGTGACACTGGTCCCAAAGGCTTCATTCGAGTCCTTTTACCTGAATTTGGAGCGTCCACAGTTCAAGGAACTTGCAGTCCGTGAGGCGCTCTACGCAGCCATCGACAAGGAATCGATCATCCAGGGGCTCTATTACGGCGTGCCGACTCCGACGGAGACCTTCATGCCGAGGCAGTCCACCTACTATAACCCCAATCTTCCGGCACACGCATACAATCTGGACCGCGCGCGCCAGATCCTCGACCAAGCCGGCTGGGCGCCCGGGCGGGATGGCGTTCGTGCCAAAAGCGGCGTCCGTCTGTCCTTTGCCAGCTCGACCACGTCAGGCGATCCGCTTCGCGAGCAGGTGCAGCAGTTCTTGCAGCAGACATTTGCTCAGTTGGGCGTCGAGATGAAGATATCGAACTTGCCCGCCGCGGTGATGTGGGGCGAGTTCTGGCAGCAATCGCAATTCGATTCCGTGATCGTCGGCAGCACGTATCTGATCGGCGCCGACCCGGACGTGACCAATCGCTTGCACTCGCGTGCGATTGCAGCGAAGGGCGGGCGTGGTTCGAATAATGCGCAGTATTCAAATCCAGAGGTCGATGCCTTGCTCGACCAAGGCGCTCGCAGCTTCGATCCGGACGCGCGGCGCTCGATCTACCGTCGCGTACAAGAGCTCGTTCGCCGCGACCTGCCCTTCCTGCCGCTGTACCAGACCAATTCGGTCCAGGGTAACAAGAAGGGCATTTCCGGCGTCGTGCCGAACGTCAACACGCGCACCGAATCCTGGAACGCGCTGGCTTGGTCTTGGGCGAGTTGACGTATCGCCGCCCGAGGCCCGTATAGGCGCAGGGCGGCGCCTAGGCGCTGTCAAGCTAACATGGAGACTCGAATGCCCGGGTTCCTGCTTAATCGCTTTTCGCAAAGCATCGTGCTGTTGGTGATCGTCTCGATCATCGGCTTCACGGTGCTCAACTTCATGCCGGGCGGTCCTCTCGCGCAGTTCGGGCTGGATCCCGGCATGACCCAGAAGGACATTGAGCGACTGGCAGAGCAGCTCGGGCTGAACCGGCCGTTGTGGATTCAGTATTTTGATTGGGCCTGGCGGTTGGTTCAGGGCGACTGGGGTCACTCTTTCCGCGACGGAACGCCGGTGCTGGCGGTGATTGGGCGTCACCTCTTCGCTACGCTGCTGCTGATGGGGACTTCCACGGCACTGGCCATCGCCCTTGGTTCCTGGATCGGGATCCGCGGTGCCACCCACCGCTATTCCCTGTTCGATTATTGCGCGACGATTGGCGCCATGGTCGCGCTGTCGGTCCCGACCTTCTGGTTCGGCCTCGTCGGCATCTATATCTTCACGTTGAAGCTCGGTTGGGTGCCTGCAGGGAACATGTACACGATCGGCGACGGATCGGTGCTGGACTACTTGCATCACCTGATCTTGCCAAGCTTGGTGTTGTCGCTGGTCCATGTCGCGGTCTGGAGCCGCTACATGCGCACCGCGACCCTTGATGCGCTGAGCCAGGATTTCGTCAAGACGGCTCGTGCCAAGGGCCTAAGTGAGCGCCGCATCCTGCTGAAGCATGTCGTCGGCAATGCGCTGTTGCCGATGATCACCCTGGCTGGGGTGCAGTTGCCGAGCATTCTGACCGGCGCGTTGGTCACTGAGACCATCTTTACCTGGCCGGGAATGGGGCGGCTGTTTCTCGACAGCCTCGGCTACAGTGACTATCCGATGGTCATGGGGCTGTTGATATTCTCAGCCATCCTTGTCGTGCTGGGCAATCTCGTCGCAGACATCCTTGTCGCACTCGTCGATCCGCGCATTCGTCTCAGCTGAAGACGCCGGTTCGTGCCGTCAACAGGAGTCCCCCGTTATGACTGACATCTCCGCCCACCTCCCTCCAATTCGCTGGTGGCACAGCCGCGGGGTGCGCCGGTTCATGCGACACCATCTGGCGCTGCTCGGGTTCGCGATGATCGCCCTGCTCGTGTTGGCGTGCGTCGTGGGCCCCTACGCCTTGCCTTACGATTCGCTCTATATAGATCTGCGCGCCCGCTTTGCTCCTCCCTTGAGCGGTCATCATTATTTCGGCACCGACCCGTTGGGGCGAGACTTGGCCGTGCGACTCTTGATGGCCGGGCGTGTCTCGCTACTGGTGGGATTCTCCGCGATGTTGTTGTCAACGCTGATCGGAACGCTCGTCGGCGTGACCGCAGGCTATCGCGGGGGCTGGATCGGAGCCGCGCTGATGCGCACGGTGGATGGCTTTCTTTCCTTCCCCTCGATTTTCCTCGTGCTGGCGTTGGCCGCGACGCTCCGGCCCAGCCCGATGATGATCACTGTCATCATTGCTGTCACGAGCTGGATGGAGGTTGCCAGGATCGTCGAAGCCGAGGTCCGTTCGCTGCGCGAGCGCGAGTTTGTCCAGGCCGCGCGCATGGTCGGTCTGAGCGGCAGGCACATCATGCTTCGCGAAATTCTGCCCAATGCCACGGGTCCGATCATCGTGGCCGCAAGCCTCACCGTCGCCCGTGCGATTCTTCTGGAGGCCTATATCAGTTTCCTTGGTTACGGCATCCAACCACCGCTGCCCAGCTGGGGCAATCTGCTCAACGGCGCCCAGCAATATCTGGCCAGCGCTCCCTGGCTTGCCATCATTCCAGGCGCTGCGATTACGATCGCAGTGACCAGCTTCAACTTCATCGGCGACGGGCTGCGCGATGCGCTTGACGTTAGAGATGACCACATTTGACGGCTTGAGCCCAGGTGGCAGGCAGCGGACAGCGTTGAAGGCTATCCAGCAGAACCTCTTGATAGCGTAGACGTCGCAAGCATCGCGTTGGCTGATCAGAATCCGTCTTGTCAGTAATCCAAGGCCACTTTAAACACACGAGAAGTCAGCGACATGCACGAGCCCAGAGCCGCAGAGAAGGACACGCCCTATTGGTGGGAAGCCGCACCACTTAGGTCGCTGCCTCAACAGACTCTTCCCAAGAAACTTGACGTGCTGATCGTGGGCGCTGGCTATGCCTCTCTTTCGGCCGGGCTGGTGCTGGCGCGCGAGGGACGCTCGGTTGCGGCCTTTGACGCGATGAGTCCGGGCGAGGGAGCCTCGACGCGCAACGGTGGAATAACCAGCGCGAGCATACGGCCGGATTACGCCGCGATCTCCCGACGCTTCGGCGCAGACAAGGCGCTGGCAATCGAGGCGGAAGGCAAGATCGCCCGCGAGTTCCTTTACGATTTCATCAAGACCGAGGGGCTTGCCTGCGATTTCCAGCTGGTCGGGCAGTTCAAGGGCGCGTTCGGATATGAGCAGTACGACACGATGGCGCGTAGCGCGGAAGTATTAGCGAAGAGGCTGCGGATCGAGTCTCACGCCGTACCTTATGCCGAGCAGCACAGCTACATCGGCACCGATGTCTACCGGGGTGGAACAGTCCGGATGGATATCGGAGGGCTACAACCGGCGAAGTTTCACGCTGAACTGCTTCGCGTGGCGCTCGCTTCGGGCGTCGCGGTTCATGCGGATACGCCCGTCATCTCCATCGAGAGAGATGGTTCCGGATTCCGTATCGTGACCTCGGCCGGTTCGGTGCAGGCGCGTCATGTGCTGGTTTGCACGAATGGCTATACTGATAGCGCCGTTCCCTTCCTGCGCCGCAGGCTGGTCCCGGTTCGCAGCCGGATCATTGCAACCGAGGAGCTCGCACCTGACGTCATGGCGCGGCTGATGCCCAAACGCATGATGATGACCGAGAACCGCCAGGTCGGGTTCTATTACCGCCCATCGCCCGACGGCAAACGTATCCTGTTAGGGGGGCGCGACAGCTCTCGTGTCGGTAACCCGGTGGCTCCAAAGCTCCTGCTGCGCAAGGGGTTGGTGAACCTTTTCCCCGAACTCGAGAATGTTCACCTTTCGCACAGCTGGTTCGGCAATGTGGCGATGAATCGCGACATGCTCCCGCGCATCTTCGAAGAGGACGGTGTGGTTTATGCCACTGGCTTCTGCGGTTCAGGCGTCGTCTGGGCGCCTTGGATCGGGATGCACGCGGCCCACAAGCTGATCGGAAACCACGAACGGGCGCGCACCGCCTTTGACTTCCGTCCGCCGGACTCCATCCCGCTCTATCGTGGCGATCCCTGGTTCATGCCCGCCATGATCTGGGGATATCGGATGCAGGATCGTTTTGCGCTGTGGCGCGACCGCCGCTGACGGCTGGAAACTCCATCGGGCATTCCCAAAGGTACAACTCAGGTCATGGAGCTGGCGGCACTGCCGCCTCTCGAAAGAAGAGCATCGATGCACTACGTATCCACGCGCGGACATTCAGGTCGCAGACAGTTCTGCGAAACATTGCTTGAAGGCCTCGCCGAGGATGGCGGGCTGTACGTACCTGAGACCTACCCGCGTGTGGACGCCGCTACATTGGATGCGTGGCGTGCCTTGTCCTATCCCAGCCTGGCCTTCGAGGTCCTGTCGCTCTACGTCAGCGATATTCCGCCCGCTGACCTGAAGGCAATCTGCGAAAAGACCTACACGCCCGAGATCTTTGGAACCTCGAGCATCGTTCCGCTTCGAAAGCTCGAGACGCGGCTTTACCTCCAGGAATTGTCGAACGGTCCTACGCTGGCGTTCAAGGACGTGGCCATGCAGTTGCTCGGCAATCTGCTCGAGTACGAACTGGCACGGCGGCACGACGAATTGAACATTCTTGGGGCGACCAGTGGCGACACCGGGAGCGCTGCGGAATACGCAATGCGCGGCAAGAAAGGGGTGCGGGTCTTCATGATGTCGCCCCTCGGACGGATGAGCTCCTTTCAGCAAGCTCAGATGTTCAGCCTGCAGGACGACAACATCCACAACATCGCCATAGATGGCGTGTTCGACGACTGCCAAGACATCGTCAAATGTGTGTCCAGCGATCTGGAATTCAAACGACGATATAAGATAGGTGCGGTGAATTCGATCAACTGGGCCCGACTGGTCGCGCAGGTCGTCTATTACTTCTCCGGCTATTTTCAAGTCTCCGAAGGGAGGTCAGCAGGCGTTGACTTTTCCGTGCCTTCAGGAAACTTCGGAAACATCTGCGCTGGTCATGTTGCGCGCATGATGGGACTTCCAATATCCCGTCTCGTCCTTGCGACCAACGAAAACGACGTGCTCGACGAGTTTTTCCGCAGCGGCATTTATCGCGTCAGAAGCCGAGCTGACACGCTTGAAACATCGAGTCCTTCCATGGACATCTCCAAGGCGTCAAATCTCGAGCGTTTCGTGTTCGACTTGCTCGGTCGCGACGCCCGTCGGACGAAATCGCTGTTTGAGAACCAACTTTGGGAATGCGGTTCGTTTGACCTCAGCGGTGATCCCAGCTTCGTAACGGCGGCGGCGCGTTTCGGATTCCGCAGCGGCAGGAGCACTCATGCCGATCGACTGGCGACGATCCGTGACACGTGGGAGCGCTACAACACAATGATCGATCCTCACACTGCGGATGGTGTGACGGTCGGGCGCATGCATGCGAGCCCCGAGACGCCGATGCTTGTGCTCGAAACTGCACAGCCAATCAAATTCGCTACGACGATCAAGGAAGCGTTAGGCCGGCAACCAGATCGTCCGCAACGGTTCGATGGACTAGAAGGGCTGCCGAGGCGAGTCAAAGTCCTTCCCCCGAATGCACAAGCTATAAAGAACTACATTGCGGACATCACGCAGGGTGCAACCTGTTGAAGGGTCGATTCCGGATCGAAGAGTGTTTCAGCCGTGGCTGTATTTACGGTGCTGTCACCCGACGAGGTCGCAGCGTTCGTTCAAGCGCGCTATCGGAGCGATCCGCGGTTGATGCCCGGTATCGTTCCGGGCCATCGGATGCCGGAACGGGATCGCGCTGCGGCGTGGCGAGACGCTGACAGCACATCGTCCCTTCTATCGGATCATCAATGCAATTCCCTGCCGAACTCTGCGTCAGCCTGATCGCGTAATGCTGTCGCAGCCAAGATACGCTGCAATTCGCGGGAACATCGTCAGATGGACCTCGCCGTGTCAGGCGCTGACGATTAGTCCGCTAACCCAAGCATGAGACGTCGACGCATCATGGCAACCGAAGCTACCCAAGCCGGAGAACGCGAGATTGAAGACGTGGCCCTAGTCCCTTTCGCGAGAGCGCATCTGAAAGGTGCCTTGAAGCTCTCGCAGGAGATGTCTTGGCCGTATCTGCTCAAGGATTGGGAATTTGCGCTGCAGCTTGGCCGCGGTTTCGTGGTGACGAGTGCGGGTGCTGTGGTGGGGACCGCGCTGTGGTGGCCTTACGGCGACACCCATGCTTCCGCCGGAATGGTCATCGTCTCGAAAGCCGTTCAGGGACGGGGGTACGGGGCCCGGCTGATGGACGCGCTGCTCGCGGCGGCACGACCACGAATCGTCACGCTGAATTCGACCGCCGAAGGCCTTGCGCTTTACGCACGCCGCGGCTTCGCCAGCATCGGCATGCTGCACCAGCATCATGGCGTTCCTGGCCAGGGCCGCGACATGCCGCCGGTCGGAAACGTCAGAGCGATGGTTCCGTCGGACTTCGAGGCCATAGTCGGTCTCGATCACGAGGCCACCGGCTGGATGAGGCGCGAGATGCTGAACCGGCTGATCGAGGTCGGTTGCGGCTATGTCCTGCTGCGTGACGGCATACCCCGCGGCTACGCCATTTCCCGTCTCTTCGGCCGCGGGCATGTCATCGGCCCTGTGATCGCCGAAAGCCCGACCGATGCGCGCGCATTGATCGAGGCCGCGCTCGCGCCCCTCGGGAGTGTTTTCGTCCGGATCGACACCTCCGCCTCCTCGCAACTCGGTGACTGGCTTGGAAACATCGGCCTGCAGAAGGTCAGCGACGCCACCACCATGGTCTTGGGGACGCAGATGCCATGGACCGGGCCGGCGCGCACGTTCGCGGTCGCCAACCAGTCGTTCGGCTAGGAGACCTTGAGATGCAACGCCCCGATATGCGCCGGACGGATAGCCAGAACGCCGCGCCACGCGAGATAACCGCGACGGTCGGCGCACTGGCGACGCCGGCCCTCCTGCTCGACAAAGACCGGCTGGATCGCAATCTCGCCCGTCTGTCCTCTCGTATGGCCGCGGCTGGCGTCGTGCTGCGCCCCCATATGAAAACCGCGAAATCCATCGAGGTTGCCCAGCGCGCCTATCCCTCCGGGCCGGGGCCGATCACGGTCTCCACCTTGGCGGAGGCTGAGTACTTCGCGCAGTACGGTTTCCGTGACGTGACATATGCCGTCGGCGTGGCACCGCACACCGCTGAAAGGGCGATGCGTCTCCGCAAAGCCGGCGTTGACCTTAAGGTGCTGCTCGATTCGCCTGAACAGGCGGCGATGTTGGGCACGGCAGCGCGTGCCGCCGGCGTGACGCCCTCCGCCTTCATCGAGATCGACTGCGACGGCCATCGCGGCGGGCTGACCGCCACCGATCCCAAGCTCATCGCCGTCGCGGCGGCCCTGGCCGAGGCCGGCGTCACGCTCGCCGGCATTCTCACCCATGCCGGCGAATCCTACAGCCTTTGCTCGTCCGATGCCCTCGTCGCGGCCGCAGAGAACGAAAGGGCCGTGGCCGTGGCGGCCGCGGAGACATTGCGGGCGGCGGGGCATGAATGCCCGGTCGTAAGTGTCGGTTCGACGCCGACCGCCCATTTCGCCGAAGGCCTGACCGGCGTCACGGAGATGCGGGCCGGCGTCTACATGTTCTTCGATCTGGTGATGCACGGCGTCGGTGTCTGCACGACCGACGACATCGCGATCTCGGTTCTCGCCACCGTCATCGGCACGAAGCCGGAGAAGGGATGGATTTTGGTCGATGCGGGCTGGATGGCACTGTCACGTGATCGCGGCACCGCGGCGCAGCGGGTCGACCAAGGTTACGGTCTCGTCTGCGATCTGTCCGGCCAACTCTATCCGAATCTGATCGTCGCGCAGGCGAGCCAGGAGCACGGCATCCTCGCCATAAGGTCCAGATCGGCTGCAGCCCTCCCGCATATCCCGATCGGCGCGAAGGTCAGGATTCTGCCCAATCATGCCTGCGCGACGGCGTCACAGCACGAACTTTACAATGTCATCTCGGCGGGAAGTGACGCAATCGAAGCTCAGTGGCCGCGGATGCGCGGCTGGTAGATCTGAAACAGAATCGGGCGGCGATTTGCGCATGCCCAGCTTCCGCTGGTCGGCGTCTATTACCGGATCAAGGATCGCTTCCAATGACCTCGGCCGTTCGACACCTGACGGAAGCCGGCTTCCTCGGCAAATTTTACATCGACGGAGAATGGCGGAAGCCGACAGGGTTGGCGACGGCGATCGTCGTCAATCCGGCGATCGAGCAGCCGGTCGCAGAAATCGCGCTCGGCGATGACGAGGATGTAGACTGCGCGGTCGTAGCCGCGAGAAAAGCCTTTACCGGCTGGTCCCGTAAGCCGGCTGCCGAGCGGGCGGCGCTGCTCGACCGGGTTCAAAGTTTGCTTCTCGATAGACTGGAGCTGTTTGCGCAGGCCATCACGTGCGAGATGGGGGCCGCCATCACTTACGCGCGCCGCGCCCAGGTGCCGCTCGCTGCCGAACATATCCGCGTCGCGCGTGACAATCTCGCGACCTATCCGTTCATCGCCACGCGCGGCAGCACCGCGATTATGCGCGAGGCAATCGGCGTCTGTGGTCTTATCACCCCCTGGAATTGGCCCCTCTACCAGATTACGGCCAAGGTCGCTCCGGCGCTGGCAGCTGGCTGCACGGTGGTGTTGAAGCCGAGCGAACTTTCGCCGCTGAGTGCCCTGTTGTTCGCCAAGGTGATGGACGATGCCGGCTGTCCGCCCGGCGTCTTCAACCTCGTCAACGGGACAGGTCCAGTCGTGGGGACCGGTCTGGCGTCGCATCCGCAAGTCGACATGATCTCGATCACCGGCTCGACGCGGGCAGGCGTTCTCGTCGCGCAAGCAGCGGCGCCCACCGTCAAGCGCGTCGCACAGGAGCTCGGCGGCAAGTCACCGAACATCATCTTGCCGGATGCGGATTTGAGCCGGGCTGTTCCGCTCGGTGTCGCCGCCGCCTTCCGCAATCTCGGCCAATCCTGCAGCGCACCGACGCGTATGCTTGTGTCCCGCTCACAGATGGCAAAGGTCGAGATCCTGGCGGCGGCGGCCGCTTCTGAATTGGTGGTCGGCGATCCGCTTGCGGAAAGCACGACCCATGGTCCGATCGCCAACCCGCCGCAGTTCGAGCGTATCCAGGCCATGATCGGCATCGGCCTGGAGGAAGGCGCCAAGCTTGTCATTGGCGGGCCGGGGCGGCCCAACGACCTTCAGGTCGGCCTCTATGCGCGGCCGACCATCTTCTCGAACGTCAATCGCGACATGAGAATTGCGCAGGAGGAGATCTTCGGCCCGGTGCTGTCGATCATTCCCTACGATAGGGTCGACGAGGCGGTCGAGATTGCCAACGATACCGTCTACGGCCTCGGCGCGCATGTGCAGGGCACGGATATTGAAACGATGCAGGCGGTCGCCGGGCAGATCCGGTCTGGTCAAGTTCATCTCAACTATCCCGACTGGGACCCGAACGCACCTTTTGGCGGATACAAGCGTTCCGGAAACGGCAGGGAATACGGCCGCGAGGGCATGGAAGAATATCTCGAGACCAAGGCCGTTCTCGGATTCTATCGATGAAATTCATCTCGGAAAGCGAATCGGCTTCCGCTGACGCGGAAGTGTTTCCGGCGGTGATCGCACACGCGTCGAATCGACGAACACCTTCTCAAGTCGGGTTCAACGCCTGATAGCGCCGAGCCCTTGAGGAGCGCGAAGTTGAATCATTAGATCAGATTGCACTGTTCCTGCAGCCATGAAGCAAGATAGTTCGCTTTCCCAGACAGTTCAGTTTCTCCCGCCCAGATGAGGCCATAGTGGCTTTCGTCCGGATCGAAACCGGCAGGTGCGATGAGCCGCCCTCTATCTACGTCGTCCGTTGCAAGGACCCGCGGGCTGAGGGCAACGCCCAATCCCGCCAATGCTGCTTCGACGATGAGGAAGTGGTGATCGTAGAAGCGTATCTCCGCGGGGCGCCGCACCGACGGGTGGGTGGAAAGCCATCGCGACCAAGCGTCCGCCCGAGTCTTCGAACCTAGGGCGATGTAGTTTCCTGAGGCAAACACCGCTGCGAGCTGAGGGCTCATGACCGGTCCTACCCTTTCAGGAAAAAGGCGCCGGACGTGCCACGCCTCTGGGAGCGCAAAGTCGAGCCGACGTATAGCCAGATCGATCCGATCGCGGCGAAACTCGACGGGGCCGCCGGCGACTGACAGATGTAGAGCGATGTCGGGATGGACGGCCTGAAAGCTTGCAAGCCGTGGAATAAGCCAGCGCATAGCGACTGAAGGCTCGCATGAGAGAACGAGGGAGTTCTGCTGTGCGTTGGCAGCACGCAAGCTCTCAACGGTTGTCGCCAGCTCGGTGAAGAAACGGCCGAGTGTGAGGTTGAGCACTTCTCCAGAGGCAGTGAGACTCAAGCCACGTCCGCTTTTTTCGAAGAGTTTGAAGCCAAGGTCTTCCGACAGTTTGGTGATACGGCGACTCACAGCCCCATGGGTCAAGGCAAGGCTGTTCGCGGCAAGCCGAACCGACCCCAGCCGCGCAGCGGTCTCGAACGCACGCAAGTCGTCCAATGAAGGTATTTCTGATCGCCTCATTGGTGATCTCATATCACCAATGTAGCGCAAAAAATATCGCTTTTTATGTTGAATTTGCTTAGCATAATTGATCCATGCGAACCAATGGCGAATACACAATCGGTATCCTAGCCGACGACCTGACCAGCGCCGCCGATGGGGCCGGTCCGTTTGTCGAGCGCGGTTTGCGAGCCGTTGTCGGCCGACGCCGGCTGCCGCACCAGGAGGCCACGATTGTCGCCGTTGATAGCGGATCTAGATCAGTGCCGGTTTCGCAAGCGGCGCGGCGGCAGTCAGAACTTGCCGAGCAGCTCGCTTCGCGGGTTGTCCTCTACAAGACCGTCGACTCGACTCTTCGCGGGCACGTGACGGCCGAGATGGAAGCGGCCTTCACCGTAAGCGGCCGCAAGATGCTGGTCTTTGCACCTGCGTTCCCTGGCGCTGGGCGTACAACCGTCGACGGCGTTCAGCTTGTGGACGGCATTCCTGTAACGGAGACCGAATACGGTCGCGACCCCGTCCATCCGGCGCGACATTCTCGGCTGGCTGAGCTCGTTCCGGCCTCCATCGGAAGCGTCGTCATCCTTGATGCTGCAACACAGGCCGATCTCGACAAACAAGTTGCGGCCCTGCCGGATCCGGAGTCGATCCTATGGGTGGGCTCTCCGGGCATGGCCCTTGCCCTGGCGAAGCGTCTTGCGCCGCTTGCGGTTGCGTCGGACGTGACCGCCGCGGTTAGTGGCGACATTCTTGTTGCGATCGGCAGCGCCAATCCGCGCAGCCATCGTCAGGCCGACTGCATCGCAATGGAGCCTGGAATCGCTCTGCTGCAGGCTCCGATCGAACGGATGAATGATCCCGGATCCGTCCTGCGCGACATTGCTCAAAATGCGGCTCGACGGCTGGCCGACGAGCGTTTCGATATGGTGATCGCCACAGGCGGGGACACCATGGAGGCGATTCTGGACGGCCTGGACATTTATGAGTTCGAGATCCTGCAAGAGCTCGAGCCAGGCTTTCCGCTTGGCCGCACGTCCCTCGGAGATGGACGAGAGCTGCTGATCGCCATGAAGGCAGGCGGCTTTGGCGACGACGATACGCTGCGTCGTGCGATCACGCGGCTCCGCCTTGGCACCTCGGTATCAGAACTGGTTGTATCATGACCCAATCCGCTCCCCTCGCCGTCACAATGGGCGATGCCTCCGGCATCGGCCCGGAGATCGTGGCGAAGACATTGGCCAAAGCCGGCGAAGGCACGGTCGTATTCGGCAGCTACGTCGTGATGGAGAATATCGTCCATCGTCTGGGTCTCGAGCTGACGGTCAGGCGTATCGCCCGACCTGAAGAGGCGCGCTCTGAGCCGCGGTCCATCGAAGTCGTCGAGGCGACGCAAATCATCGCGCCGCCTCCGCTCGGGAGCGTCAGCGCCATGTCCGGCCAAGCTTCCTTCGATGCCATCGTCGCCGCCGTCGCGGCAGCCAAGGCCGGCAAGGTCAGCGGCATCGTCACCGCACCGATCAACAAGGAAGCGATGGCAAGCGCGGGCATTCGCTATCCCGGGCACACCGAAATCCTCGCCGACTATGGTGGTGCGGAGCGCGTTGCGATGATGCTGGCCAACGATGATATCCGCACGGTTCTCGTCACCATCCACATGTCGCTGCGCAAAGCCATCGACCAAGCGGATTTCGATGCCCAGATGTCGGCGATCCGGCTCGCAAATGAGGGCGGCAAGGCCCTCGGGATCGCGGCGCCGCGCATTGCAGTGGCAGGGCTCAACCCCCATGCCGGCGAAGGTGGTCTCTTCGGCGACGAAGAAATCCAGATCATCCGGCCTGCGATCGAAGCGGCCCGCGCCGAGGGCATCGACGCCAGTGGCCCCTGGCCCGGGGACACTGTCTACATGCAGGCCCGCAAGGGCCGCTTCGATGTGGTCGTGGCCCAATATCACGATCAGGGCCTAATTCCGGTGAAATATCTCGGCCTCGAAAAGGGTGTGAACATCACGCTCGGCCTGCCGTTCGTCCGTACAAGCCCTGATCACGGCACGGCATTCGACATTGCGGGTCGAGGCATCGCCGACACCGGCAGTCTCGAGACCGCGCTGGCTTACGCGCGAAGGCTCGTCGCCGCGCAAATTAAGACCAAAGAAGGGGTAGTCTAATGGGCCTTCGCTTTATCTTCATGCTCACGCGCAACGATCGCACCGTCGGGGACGCCTCTGAACAACTCAAGACCGCCCTGAGGCTTGGCGTTCGCCACATCGGTTTCAAGGACATCGGCCTGCCGATTGATCGACTCAAAGTTCTCAACCGGGTCATCAAGGCAGACGGCGCCACCTCCTATCTCGAAGTCGTCTCACTCGACCGGCAAAGTGAGATCGTTTCGGCGAAAGCGGCGGTTGAAATCGGCGTCAACGTCTTGCTCGGCGGCACACATGTTGACGACGTGTTGCCGATCCTTGCTGGCACCGGCATTCAATACTGCCCCTTCCCGGGTCGCATCACCGGTCATCCGAGCGTGCTCGAAGGGAGCATCGAGGAGATCGTTGAGAGCGCCCAGGCGCTCGCCGTGCGGGAGGGCGTGTATGGCCTCGACCTGCTCGCCTATCGCTCCAAGGAAGACGTCCCGGCCCTCATCAAGGCGGTGTGCGCGGCGGTGCCCAAGCCCGTCTATGTGGCCGGCTCGATTGATACGCCTGAGCGGATCGCCATCCTGAAGGACGCAGGAGCCGCCGGCTTCACTATCGGCACGGCCGCGTTGGACGGCAAGTATCCGGCCGACGACAAGGACGTCGCTCGCCAGCTTGGGGCCATCATCCGTGACGTGGCCGCTCTGAACCGGCATCTCTCGCCGCTCCACAAGAAGAACCTGGCCAGCTCGTTCGGGCAGCTCAAGGAGACTTGGTCTCCGAAGATCGCGGGTCAGATTAACGACATGCAGATCAAGCTCGCCAAGTTCGCGGGCGAGTTCGCCTGGCGCTTTCACAGGAGCGGTGACGAACTCTTCCTGGTGCACAAAGGCCGCCTGCTGATGAAGTTTCGTGATCGGGACGAGATCATCGAGCAAGGCGAGTTCATCGTGGTCCCGCATGGGGTAGAGCATTGCCCTGTCGCGCTGGACGACGTCTGCGAGGTCGTGCTGCTCGAACCCGGCACATCCATGGATGCCGGCACCGCTCACGACCTCGAAGGCTAGACCGTCTGCCTGCGATCGGAGCAAACGCTTGACGCCGTCGACCGGCCTTCGCCGGTCCGGCCTCGATGACCTCAGGACCTGGGAGCAGGACTCCTCCCGCGCCGACTCGGTGAAGACCGGAGTCTGGGAAGCCACGCCTGGCGAGAACCGCTCGATCAAGGGCGAGACCTTTGAGTACTGCCACATCCTTTCCGGCGTGGTGGAGCTGACCGAGGAAGGCAAGGAGCCTCGCATTTTCCGCGCCGGCGACAGCTTTGTGATGAAACCCGGCTATGTCGGCGTATGGAAGACGATCGAGACAGTGCGGAAGATGACTTCGGGCGCCGAAATGGGCTTTGCCGCCGCGCTGGTGCCTTCTCGACGCTCGTGGTTCAGGACATCACTCGTCCCGGTGTCGCCGAGCCAATCGCGACGGTCTGGGTCCATTTTTCTGGGGCATCGAAAAGCGGTCCAGTCTCCGTGGACAAGCAGGTCGCGCCGCCGTTGCGCCGAACTGGGACGATCGCGCTTGAGCAGCTCGTATCGCTCAAGCGCTCAAAAACCCGAACATCTTGCGAAGTCCTAGATGATTTCAGCACATTCTATCGGGCGCCTGATGCGATGAAGGGTTGATCGGAATTTTGCTTCCGCGTTCTTGGCAGCCGAGGTTCGTTGGAACATGTCGCCCCATGTCGAGCGCATTCACAGCGATGAGCGTCTCCCGGCCGAGGCCGATGTCGTCATAGTCGGCGGCGGTATCCTCGGCGCTACGGCCGCCTATTACCTGGCGAAGCGCGGCCTCTCTGTGGCGCTCCTCGAGAAGGGTCACGTCGCCTGTGAACAATCGAGCCGAAACTGGGGTTGGTGCCGGCAGCAGAACCGCGATCGCCGCGAACTGCCACTCTCGGTGATCTCTATGCGGCTGTGGGACGAGCTCACGCGCGATATCAATCGGGACCTCGGATTTCGGCGCTGCGGACTCGTCTATGCGACCCACGACGAGGCTGTGCTCGCCGGCTGGGAAAGGTGGCGCGAGGTCGCCAGGGAGTACGACGTCGACACCCGCGTGCTGAGCCGGGCGGAGGTGGCCGAGCGCGTCCCCGAAGCGCGCGACAAATGGGTCGGCGGGACCTATTCGGCTCGGGACGGCAAGGCCGAACCTGCGCTCGCCGCGCCGGCTATCGCCGAAGGGGCCAGAATTCTGGGCGCCACGATCCACCAGGGATGCGCCGCGCGGGCGCTCGACTTGGCCAATGGCAAGATTGCAGGCGTGCACACGGAGAAGGGCTATATCAGAACCAGCGCGGTGCTTTGCGCCGCCGGCGCCTGGTCCTCGCGCTTCCTTCGGCCGCTCGGGATCAGTTTTCCCCAAGCGAGCATCCGTCAGACCGCGCTGCGTTCCACCCCGACAATCAACATAGGCGAGGCGGTCTCCACACCCTACTGCACGATCACGCGTCGACTGGACGGCAGCTATACGCTTGCGATCAGCGGCAAGGCGAACCTCGAAATCACGCCCCAGGCTATCCGGTACAGCCGGGAATTCATGCCGCAGTTCTTGCGTCGCCTGAAGAACGTCAGGATTGGCGTCGGCCAATCGTTCGTTTCGGGGCCGGATTCAATGACGGCGCTGCTGACCAACGACGATCGGATCTTCGAACAGAATCGCGTGCTGGATCCTCCGCCCTTGAAATGGCTGGTGAGCCAAGTGGTGGCGAGTGTCCGGAAAACCTTCCCCCAACTCGGCGAAATAAAGCTCGGTAGCGCTTGGGGCGGCTTCGTCGATTGCACGCCGGATGCAGTGCCTGTCGTGTCGAAGGTGGACCGGGTGGAAGGCCTCGTCCTCGCAGCGGGCTGCTCGGGTCACGGCTTCGGTTTGGGCCCGGGCCTTGGCTATCTGGCCGCACAGCTTCTCGTCAACGACACTCCTTGCGTCGATCCCGCACCGTTCCGGCTGTCGCGTCTGACCGATGGCTCGAAGCTGGACATCTCGGCCATCTGAAGATCGAGCCGGAAGTCGGGCCTGACGCGTACCGAGCAACGCCAGGTTTGGAGTACTGCGGATGGTTGCGGACGATTTAGAACGGGCTTGAACAGCCTAGTTGGTGCCCCTGGCCGGAATCGAACCAGCACTCCTTGCGGAACTCGATTTTGAGTCGAGCGCGTCTACCAGTTCCGCCACAGGGGCCCTCGGTCGGCCCTAGGCGGGCGTCGCGAAGCCGGCGGACTATAGCCATGGACCAAGCGGGGTCAACCCGCGCCAAAGTGATCCGGGCCGTTCTCGACAGCCGCATGAGCCGGGGTTACAGCCTTGGAAAGCGACCCATCGAAAGGAGGCTGCCGTGACAACCCAGAGTGCCGCAATACCTGCGTTCAAACCGGCGGCCACGACCCCTGCGCTGGCCGCTTCGCTCGCGGTCGCGCTGACGGCAGCCGCGACCATCGCGGGCGCCTGGTTCTTCCAGCTGGTGCTCGGGATTGTGCCCTGTCCGCTCTGCCTGGAGCAGCGCTACGCCTATTACCTCGTGATCCCGCTCGGCCTGCTCATCGCACTCGCGGCGCGGGGCGGTGCGCCGAGACCGCTGCTGCTCGCGGGCCTGGCGATCCTTGCGCTCGCGAGCATCGCCAATGCCGGGCTCGGCACCTATCATTCCGGCGTCGAATGGGGCTTTTGGAAGGGACCGACCGACTGCTCCGGTCCCGTCGTCAATCTCGGCAGCGCCACCGACCTGCTGTCGCGGCTCGACACCGTGAAGGTGGTCCGCTGCGACGAGGTGCAGTGGCGCTTCCTCGGCCTCTCGCTTGCCGGCTACAACGTGCTGATCTCGCTCTTGATGGCTGCGATCGCCGCGTGGGGATTCGTTGCGACGGTGAAGCGCTGAGGCTCAATCATCCACATCGTCCTGCGTCCGGCCGAACAGGTGCACAATGCCCGGCGTCGCGATCGTCACGAAGACGAAGCGCGAGAGGTGATGTGCGCCGACGAAGATCGGATCGATGTGCAGCGTCAGGGCCAGCGCCAGCATGGCGTCCATCGCGCCCGGTGCGTAGGCGACCACGACGTCGGAGAATTTCACCTGCGTGGTGAGCGCCACGATGCCGACGAAGATCGCGGAAACGGCGATGGCGATGGCAAACGAGCCCAGTGCCGCGTTGATGTGGCCGGCGAGCGTCTTGATCCTCATCCGCGCGAAGCGGCTGCCGATCAGGGCGCCGATGCCGACCAGCGCCACGCCGCGTACCCAGTCCGGCAGGCCGCCCTCGACCCAACCGGCGCCATGCAGCACGCTTGAGCCGATCATCGCACCGAACATCCAGCTCGCCGGAAACCTGATCAGCCGCAGGAGGAGTGCCGCGGCCAGCGAGGCCGCGACCAGCTCGACGAGGTCGAGCGGCGAGGCGATCGTCGTCGTCAGCGATGGCGCGACGGAGGGCGCGACGCCGGCGAACGCCAGCACCATCGGCAGGGCCGCGGTGAGGATGATGACGCGCATGGTCTGCACCACCGCGATGCCCGGCAGGTCGGCGCCGCGCTCGACCGCCAAAATCGTGATCTGCGACAGCGCGCCGGGGCTGCCGGCGAGGAAGGCCGAGGTGCGGTCCCAGCCGTGAATGCGCTGGAGATAATAACTGGAGCCGAAGGTCGAGCAGAAGGTCGCGAGCGCGAGCAGCCCGATGGTGAGCGGATAGGCACTGACCTGTTGAAGCAGGTGGCGAGAGACGACTGATCCTAACGAAATGCCGAGCAGCACCAGCACCGTCTGGGTCAGGATCGGCGGCAGCGTCAGCTGGCGACCGGCGATCGCGGCGATCCCTACCGCGATCATGGAGCCCGAGATCAATCCCCCCGGAAGGCCCGCGAGCAGAAACACGAGGCCCCCGGCGGTGCCAATGACGAGCGTTTCCACCGTGCTCAACATCTTGGCACGGCTCGGCCATTCGAACGGCAGGGAGGCGGTGATTTGCTTCACACCACCTTATCGCAAATCAACAAGAGGCGCACAATTGCGGCCACGTCATACCGCAATGCGCGCGCCTCTCGCCGAAGCCGCGAGCAGGGGGGAAGGATTTACTTCTTCTCCGCAGCCGGCGCGGCCATGCCGGCCTTGGCGGTCTTGATGCATTCGGAGCGGAATTTCTTGCGCTCCTTGCCGTGCAGGCCCTTGGCGTCGGCCTGCTTGGAGCATTCGAGCGACTCGGCCGAGTGCTCCTTCGGTGCCTTCTTGTCCATGGGGGCGGCGGTTGTGGTTTTGGTGTCGGTCTTTGCTGCCGGCGCGGCGGTCTGCGCGAAGGCGGTGCCGGTGGCGAGCAGGGAGGCGAGAGCGACGACGGCGAGGCGAGATGTGAGGGTCATGGTGCTGCACTCTTCTTGCGGGAATTGCGAAGGGCGCGAAAGTCGGCTGGCGTTGCTGAACGCGACATGAATAATTGGAACGTGGAGGATCACTATATTTTGGCGGCAGCAGCCATCGCTTCCTTGTCGCGGGCGGGCGGCACGCTAGGATAGCAATCCTCGGTTCACTTCCCTCGGGGGAAGATCAAGGAGGAGACCAAGGATGACCATTCAATCAAAGTTGCTATGTGCAGTTGCGCTGTCGGGCTTTGCCGCGCTGGTGGCAAGTGCGCCGGCGCAGGCGCTGACCTCGCAGGAGTGCAGCGCGAAATACCAGGCCGCCAAGAAGGACGGGTCGCTCGGCACCACGAAGTGGAATGACTTCCGCAAGGCCCAGTGCGGCGCGGACGCGACGCCAGCGGCTGCGCCGACCGCGGCCGCTCCTGCTGCGCCCGCCGCTCCCGCCGAGCCGAAGCAGGCGAAGAAGGAGGCCGCCCCGGCTGCTGCCCCGACCCTGCCGGCCGGCCCCGCGATCTATCCGAACGCGGTCGATCCGAAATACGCCAAGGAGACCCCCGGCAAGGGGCGCCTGCACACCTGCGTCGACCAGTACAACGCCAACAAGGCCACCAACGGCAATGGCGGCATGAAGTGGATCGAGAAGGGCGGCGGCTATTACAGCGAATGCAACAAGAAGCTGAAGGGCGCCGCCTGACGCTTCAAGACGACGCAGAGGCCGGAGCCAAGCTCCGGCCTCTTGCTTTAATCCAGGAGCTTCTCGGCCGATTTTGCCACGAGCTGCGATCGCTTGCGCGGGCCGCGCTCGACGAACAGCAGGCTCTGGCCGAAGATGAAGCAGTAGAACAGGAAGGCCTGCGCTTCGGCTGCCTCGGTATCGAGGCCGGTCGCGCGATAGAGTTCGGCGACGTGCTTCAGCCGCGCGGCGTCCACGTTCGCCACCGCTGCCGCGGCGCCCTCGTCCGAGCGAGCCCATTGCCGGATCGCAAGCTCGATTGCCATCCCGTCCGGATTGAGCCGCTCCGAATAGAGCTGGATCACCGCCCGCAGCCGTTCACGGGGCTCTTGGCCATCGAGACTCGTTTGCTGCGCGATCGCCGTTGAGCGCCCCTCGCGCCAGCGTTCCAGCATGGCACCGAGCAGTGCGGCACGGTCGGCGAAGCGGCGGTAGAAGCCGCCCTTGGTGACGCCCAGATTCTTGGCGAGCACCTCGACCCGAACCCCCTCGACTCCCGATCGGGCGAGCTCGGTGAGCCCTGCCTCGACCCAGACATCGCCTTTGCCGTCACTCATGCAGGCAGCCTCGCCGATTCTTGATACGGTGCCGTATTGCTAACGCGGGAGGAGGTTGATACGCTACCGTATCGACAATCAAAGGCAGAAAAGGCCAGGGAGAATTGCGATGGAGCAGGAGGCGACCTATCGCGGCACGGTCTATCCATGGCAGTGCGATCACGTCGGCCATATGAACATCATGTGGTATGTCGGCAAATTCGACGAGGCCAACTGGAATCTGTTCGCTCGCCTCGGGCTGACGCCGAGCTATCTGCGCGGCTCCGGCCGCGGCATGGCCGCCGTGCAGCAGAACATCACCTATAAGCGCGAGCTGCGCGCCGGCGACATCGTCGAGATCCGCAGCCATCTGCTTGAGATCCGCGACAAATCGATCCGCTTCCGGCACGACATGACCAATGCCGAGACCGGCGAGATCGCCGCGTTCTGCGAGATCACGGGCGTGCACATGGACCGGAGCCAGCGCAAATCGGTGCCGTTCACGGATGCCATCCGCGAGGTGGCCTTGAGGCACCTCGCCGAGAAGGCGGAGGCCTGAGCCATGGCTGCATATGAGCCGAAGAACCCGGGCTATCGCGCGGCTGGCATCGCCATGTTCGACGGCCAGCCGGCGATGCACACGCTCGGTATCGTGATCGTCCGCCTTGCGCCGGGCGAGGCTGAATTAGCCATGCTGCATTCGCCGGCCCTCACACAGCAGAACGGCTTTGTCCACGCCGGCATCATTACCGCAGGCCTCGACAATGCCTGTGGTGTCGCCGCCTTCACCCTGATGCCGCGCGAGGCCGATATCCTCACCGTCGAGTTCAAGACTACGCTGCTCGCGCCGGCACGGGGCGAGCGTTTCGTCTTCAAGGCAGAGGTGGTCAAGCCCGGCCGCACGCTGACCTTTTGCGAGGCCAGGGCGTTTGCCGAGCACGAGGGCAAGGTCACGTTGATCGCCACGATGACCGGCACGCTGATGGCAATGCTGCCCCGCGTTGCCGCTTCCCAAGCGCCGGCCCCGATACCGGCATAGCGTGGCGATGACATCGGCGCCGCGACACTCTATATGACCTGTAACAATTCCCAGTCTCGGACCGTATCCACGGAAATGGGACCGAAATGGAACGAGATATGGCTGGATTCAGGAATAAGAGCCTTGTGCCGACGCGGCGCGCGGCGCTGACGCTGATTGGAGCGGGCGCCCTTGTCGCCGGTGGGATCACCGCGGCGCGGGCGGCAACCGACGAAGACGAGGTGCTGACCGAAGCCAAGGTGCTGCGCGATCCCGACGTTCCCGTGGCCGGCAATCCCGACGGGAATATCAGCATCATCGAATGGTCCGACTATAACTGCCCCTATTGCCGCAAGCTCGAGCCCGAGTTGCGTCAGGTCATCCAGGACGACGGCAAGGTCCGGCTGGTGATGAAGGACTGGCCGATTCTCGGTCCGGTTTCGGTCACGGCCGCGCGGACCGCGCTGGCGGCGAAATTCCAGGACAAATACCACCAGGCCCATGACGCCATGATGGGCGTCAGCTCGCGCCTGACGGAGCCGCGCATCAACGAACTGCTCGCGGCGGCCGGCGTCGACATGGATCGGTTGAAGCGCGATCTCGCCGATCACGCCAAGGACATCGACGCCGTGCTCAAGCGCAACAACGAGCAGGCCGAAGCCTTCGGTTTCCGCGGCACGCCGTCCTTCATCGTCGGCAAATACCGCGTGCCCGGCGTGCTCAGCATGAACGAGTTCGAGCAGGTCATCGCCGACGCCCGCAAGGCCAAGATGAACTGAGCCGAGCGATATTCACCGCGCAATACGAAGGCGCCGCCGCGGACCCGCGACGGCGCCTCATTCATGATACCACATCGTTACTTGGAGGAGATGCGGACCCAGTCCTTGTGCGCGCGATCGCGCAGCGCGTCCCAATCGGCTTTGGCGACATCCCAGTTTACGATGGTGCGATTGGTCGTCGCGACCTCGCCATGAGCAACCGACGACGTCTGCATGGAGTCATAGACATACACGCCGCAGGCAAGCAGCAGCGCGCCCAAAATCATTCCAAGAAACATCCGCATGGCGAAACCTCCGATGACGGGCGATAACGTCGGCCCGGATCGATTGTTCCGCGGTAGTAGGGCGCAGGGAAGGAGAGGTTGTTCATTCTCCATTCAGCCACTGCACCAGCTCCGCGTTGATCTCGCGAGGATAGGTGTGGCTGAGGTCGTCGATCTCGCGATAGGTGACGTCGGCGCCGGCGGCGGCGAGGGCCGCCTGCGTCTGCCGCGCGGTCTGCACCGGAAACATCCAGTCGAGCTTGCCGTGCGCGATGAAGATCGGCAGGCGCTGCAGACGCGCAGCGTCAGCCATTTCGACCCTCAGCGGATGGAAGGTCGCCGACACCGGCGCGAGATGCGTGAAGGGCGAGGCGCCGTCGAGGCCGGTGACATAGCAGAAGGTGCCGCCGTCGCTCATGCCGGTGAGCAGCATGCGCGAGGCGTCGATGGTCCAGCGGCTGCGCACGGTTTCGAGAATGCGCATGAGGTTGGGCGTGTCGGAATCGTCACCCATCAGCGCCCAGGTTGGGCCGGTCGCGGTCGGCGCCACCAGGATCGCACCAAGACTGCGGGCATCGCGCAGCCAGCTCCACAGGAAACCGCGGCCGTTGCCGCTGCCGCCGTGCAACGCCATCACCAGCGGCATGGCGCGATCGGGCGTATAATATTCGGGCACGTAGACCGAAAAGCCACCGCGGCTGCCGGGCTCGTTGTGATCGTGGATGATGCCGGTGTGCGCGTCCGCGCCGGCTTCGAGCCGCGACAACAGGTCGGCATTCTCGCGATTCGCTGCGTTGAGGAAGAAACTGCTGACCGGCGGAAACCGCACGGCCAGCGGATAGAGTGCCTCCTGCGCGCGCGGCACATGACGTAGTGCGCGGAAGACCGCGACGAGGTCGCCATTGCCACGTTCGACCTCGCGCAGGCCGGCAAAGGCGGCGAGCGTCTCGTCGCAGGCACGATCGAGCCGCTCGCGCAGTCCGGTGAACTCCTCCGGCCATTCTCGGATTGCCGCGCGCGCCGTTTGCAACGCCTCGTCGGGAGCGCCAATCGCATTCATCACGGAGCCGAAGGCCGGCGGGTGCAGGTTGCGCTGAAAAAAGGCGAGCGCCTCCAGCGCATTGAGCAGCGGCGGCAGCACGGCCACGATATCGTCAACGACGGCCTCGCTCATCGTCGCTTCCTTGCGTCAGTTCTGATCGTCAGTGCAGCTTCGGCGCCTTCAAGAGCTTGTAGCGATCGGTCGAGGTCACCGTGACGTCGAAGGTGACGCCTTCATGATGTACCGTCAGCGGCACGTCGACGCCGGCAGCGCCGAGGCCCCACAGCTTCTTGTAGAAGCCGGTTTGGCTCGTGACCTTCTCGCCGTCGACCGCGAGGATGACGTCGCCGGTCTTGAGCTCGGCACGGGCGGCGGGACCATTGGCGGAGATCCCGATCACAACCACGCGGTTGTCGATCTCGGTCGAAAACAGTCCGAGCCACGGCCGTGCCGGCTTGTTGACGCGGCCGAATTTGCGCAGATCGTCCAGGATCGGTTTCAACAGGTCGATCGGCACGATCATGTTGACGTGCTCGGCCTTGGCCTCGCGCTCGCGTTCGAGCTGCAGCGAGCCGATGCCGATCAGCTCGCCGCGCTCGTTGAGGAGCGCCGTGCCGCCCCAATTCGGGTGCGCGGGATGGGTGAAGATGGCCTCGTCCAGCAGATATTCCCAGTAGCCGGCGAATTCCTGCTTGGCCACGATCTGGCTCGCGACCGAACGCGTGCGTCCGCCGGCGCCGCCGACCACGACGCGGTCGCCGAGCCGGGTCTCGGCCGAGATCCCGAGCGGCAAGGGGGCGACATCGAGCTGGCCGAGCGCCTGCACCAGGCCAAAGCCGGTGACGGCATCGAAGCCGAGCACATGTCCCTCCACTACGCGCCCGTCTCCGACATGCAGCCACACCGACTCTGCTTCGGTGATGAGGTAGCCGATGGTGAGCACCAGCCCGTCGTCGATCACGACGCCGTTGCCGGCGCGTTCAGTCCCCAGTGTCTCGGCGCTGAAGGCGTCCGGCGGGATGATGGCATGCAGGCCGACGACGGAGGCGAGCGCGCGGTCGAGATCGAAACCGTAATCGCTCGCACGCGGCTGATTGGCCGGTGGCACTCTCCATTCGGTCAGGGCGGGCATGGAGTTCTCCTGGCTGAGAGCATCGCTCCGCCGATTAGCGGAACGACGCGCGAAGCACGGATAATTTAGGCCGGAGGAGGCCGTCTTGAAAGCCTCGTTCCCCAACTATTCCCGAGGCACCGGATGAAATCTTTGAAAGGCGCGGGAAGGCTTGATGCACGGTCGGTCGAGCGGGCCTCCGGCATTGGCCGCATGGCTGCTGTCCGGCGAGGTGCTAGGCGCGGTACAATGAAGCTGCTAACCATTGCCGCTTCGTTTGACCGAGGGATCACGGGGCCGAAGCATGGACAACCGCAGCGACATCTGGCGTGGCATCGACACGATCAAGGCACGTTTCATCGACCTCAGCGACAAGGTCTGGGGCATGCCCGAAGTCTGCTACACCGAGGCGCGATCCGCCGCCGAGCATCTCGCCGAGTTGCGTCATCAGGGTTTCCGCATCACCGAGCAGGTCGCGGGCATTCCGACCGCGGTGATGGGCGAATGGGGCGAGGGCGGACCGGTCATTGCCTTCATGGGGGAATATGACGCGCTCCCGGGCCTGAGCCAGGAGGCCGGCGTCGCGGAGCATCGTCCGGTCGAGACTGGCGGCCACGGCCATGGCTGCGGTCACAATCTGCTGGGTTCCGCAGCTCTCCTCGCCGCGACGGCGGTGAAGGACTGGCTTGCCGAGAACAAGGTGCCGGGCCGCGTGCGCTATTACGGCTGCCCCGCGGAGGAGGGCGGCGCGGCAAAAGCCTTCATGGTGCGCTCCGGTGCATTCGAAGACGCCGACATCGCCATCACCTGGCATCCGCACAGCTTCTGGGAAGTCGCGGTGACGCCGTCACTCGCCAACACCCGCGCCGATTTCATCTTCACCGGCCGTACCTCGCATGCGGCGGCCTCGCCGCATCTCGGCCGCTCCGCGCTCGACGCCGTGGAGCTGATGAATGTCGGCGTGAACTATATGCGCGAGCACATGCCGAGCGACGCGCGCGTGCACTACGCGCTGCTCGACACCGGCGGCATCGCCCCGAACGTGGTGCAGGCGCATGCGCGCGTGCGCTATTCGATCCGCGCCCGTGATCTGCCCGGCATGAACGAGCTGGTCGGACGCGTGAGCAAGATCGCGGACGGCGCGGCGCTGATGACCGAGACCAAGGTCGAGATGAAGATCATCTCCGCGGTCTCCAACATCCTGCCGAACACGCCGCTGGAGCAGGCGCTGCATCGGGTCATGGAAGAGCTCGGACCGCCGCATTTCGACGACGTAGACAAGGGCTTTGCCACGGAGATCCGCGCAACGCTGAGCGACAAGGACATCGAGTCGGTCTATTACGCGATCGGCATGGAGCCGACCGACCGGCCGCTGGCTGACTTCCTGGTGCCACTGGATGCCAAGCGCAATCCGCTGGTCGGCTCGACCGACGTCGGCGACGTGAGCTGGGTGGTGCCGACCGTGCAGGTCCACGCACCCACGGTTGCAATCGGTACGCCCTTCCACACCTGGCAGGTGGTCGCGCAGGGCAAGAGCGCGCATGCGCACAAGGCCATGGTGCAGGCCGCCAAGGCGATGGCCGGCATCGGTATCAAGGCGCTGACGGACCCGGAGCTGATCAAGGCTGCCACGGCTGACCTCCAGAAGCGGACAGCCAAGACGCCTTACGTCTGTCCGCTGCCAGACCACGTCGCGCCGCCGCTCGACATGTCCGTGGCGTAGAATTTCGCCTCGATACTTCGTCTGATGCGGCGATCAAATTTTCTGCAGTGCAGCGCGGAATTCAGCGTGTTTTGATGCTGGATTGCCGATCGGATGGGCTGCGGAATATGGTTTTGCCCAACAGACAGTCAGAAGACCGTTTGCATACACACGGTCGCAGTTGACGCGCACCCCATTCGGTGTGCCATCTACCGCCAGCCAAGCCCGGTGGTCGCCTCGCGCGACCGCCTGCATCCATACGGGAACCAGACGGGGACAACCATGCTGGATAAACAACTGCGTTCGATGATCGGTGACGTGAAGGACGGGCGGATGGATCGCCGCGGCTTCATTCAGCGTCTTGCCGCCGTGGGTCTCACCGCGCCTTTGGCCAACCAGATTCTCGCCCTTGGCGGCGTCGCCATGGCCGAGGGCGCCTCGACCTACAAGCCGACCAAGCGCGGCGGCGGTGGCGCGCTCAAGCTGCTGTGGTGGCAGGGGCCGACCCTGCTCAATCCGCATTTCGCCACCGGCACCAAGGACCAGGACGGCGCGCGTCTGTTCTACGAGCCGCTCGCCTGTTGGGATCCCGACGGCAACATGAAGCTGGTCCTGGCCGCCGAAATTCCCTCGATCCAGAACGGTGGCCTCGCCGCCGACGGCAAGTCGGTGACCTGGAAACTCAAGCCCGGCGTCAAATGGCATGACGGCACGCCGTTCACGGCCGACGACGTCGTCTTCAACTGGGAATATGCCAAGGATCCGGCGACCTCCGCACTGACCATCGCGACGCTCCGCGACATCACCGTCGAGAAGGTGGACGACCTCACGGTCCGCATCCTGTTCAACAAGCCGACGCCGTTCTGGGCCGACGCTTTTGTCGGGGCTCCCAATACCATCATCCCGAAACATCTGTTCAAGGACTATATGGGGTCCAAGTCGCGGGAGGCGCCGACCAACCTCTCGCCGGTCGGTACCGGCCCCTACAAGTTCGTCGAGTTCAAGCCGGGCGATCTTGTCCGCGGCGTGATCAATCCCGATTATCACATGGCCAACCGCCCCTATTTCGATTCGATCGAGATGAAGGGCGGCGGCGACGCCGTCTCTGCCGCGCGCGCGGTGATCCAGACTGGCGAATATGATTTCGGCTGGAACATTCAGGTCGAGGACGACGTGCTGCTGCGCCTGGAGAAGGGCGGCAAGGGAAAAACCGTCTACGCCGTCGGCGGCGACACCGAATTCATCGCGCTGAACTTCACCGATCCCAACACCGAGGTCGATGGCGAACGCTCCTCGATAAAGACCAAGCACCCGCTGTTTTCTGATCCAGCGGTGCGCAAGGCGCTCTCGCTGCTGATCGATCGCGAATCGGTCAAGAAGGCCATCTACGGCCGCGCCGGCCGCACCACCGCCAACTTCCTCAACGGGCCCGAAAAATTCGTGTCCAAGAACACCTCGTGGGAGTTCAGCGTCGAGAAGGCCTCGAAGATCCTCGACGACGCCGGCTGGAAGCCGGGCGCCGACGGCATCCGCGAGAAGGACGGCAAGAAGCTGAAGCTCCTCTACCAGACCGCGATCAACGGGCCGCGCCAGAAGACGCAGGCCATCGTCAAGCAGGCCTGCCAGAAGGCGGGTATCGACGTCGAGCTGAAATCGGTCGTCGCCTCCGTGTTCTTCTCCTCCGACGTCGGCAATCCCGACACCTATTCCAAGTTCTACGCCGACATGGAGATGTTCCAGATCCCGCTGAGCCAGCCCGATCCGTCGCAGCACATGCGTCGTTACCTTTCGAACCTCGTCGCCACCAAGGAGAACAAGTGGCAGGGCACCAACTTCCCGCGCTGGGTCAACAAGGAGTACGACGCGACCATCCTGGCCGCCGACGGCGAAATGGATCCGGTCAAGCGCGCGGCGCTCTACATCAAGGCCAATGATCTCATGTACCACGACATCGTTTTCATCCCGGTGCAGCACCGTCTGAAGGTCGAGGCGGCCGCCAACAATCTGCGCCCGGTCGTTTCCGGCTGGGCCAACGAGACCGACAATTTGTTCGACTGGTACCGCGAAGAATGATCACGCACGCCTAGAGCGGTCCTTCTTCATGAGCCAGTATGTCCTGCGTCGCCTCCTGATCGCGATTCCGAGCCTGCTCGGAATTTCGCTCGTGCTGTTCGTCGTGCTCGCACTCGCCCCGGGCGATCCCTTCTCCGAGCTAGCGACCAATCCGAACGTGCCGCCCGAAGTCGCTCTCGCGCTTCGGGCGAAGTTCGGCCTCGACGATCCGATCTACCTTCGTTACCTGCACTGGCTCAACGCCATGCTGCACGGCGACTGGGGTTTCTCCTTCGTCAGCCGGATGAACGTGGACACGCTCATTCTCCAGCGACTGCCAACGACGCTGTACGTGATCGGCTCGGCGCAGATCCTTGCGCTCCTGATCGCGATCCCGGTCGGGGTCTACGCCGCGACGAAACCTTATTCGCTGTTCGACCAGGTCGCCAACACGCTCGCCTTTGTCGGCTTCTCGCTGCCGACCTTCTTCACCGGCATCCTGTTCATCCTGATCTTCTCGGTCACGCTGGACTGGCTGCCTTTCGTCTACACGACCGACATCAAGGGCACGGGGATTCACTGGGTGCTGGAGATGATCCGTCAGGCGATCATGCCGGTGGCGGTGCTCGGCCTGTTCCAGGCTGCGTCGATGACGCGTTTCGTGCGCTCGGCGATGCTCGACGTGATCCGGCTCGACTACGTCACCACCGCGCGCGCCAAGGGCATCGGCCAGAGGCGGGTGATCATCAAGCATGTGATGCGCAACGCGATGATCCCGGTCGTCACGTTGATTGCGTTGCAAATCCCGGCGGTGTTCGGCGGCGCCATCGTCACCGAGCAGATCTTCCGCATCCCCGGCATCGGCTCGCTGCTGATCTCCTCCATCCTTTCCAACGACACGCCGGTGGTGATGGCCGTCACCTTCGTCTTTGCGTGCCTGGTCGTGCTGTTCAATCTCATCGCGGACGTTCTTTATGGCTGGCTTGACCCTCGCATCTCCCTCCGCTGAGCGGCGCGTCTACTCGCCCTGGCGCGAGACGTGGCGGCGCTATAGCCGCCACAAGCTTGCCGTGGTCAGCGCGTTCCTGCTCCTCGTTCTGATCCTGGCGGTGGTGGTCGGCCCCTTTATCTGGCGGGTCAAGATCGACGACATCGACATCGTGGCGGGCATGCAGGGGCCGTCGCTGGCCCATCCCTTTGGCACCGACGATCTCGGGCAGGATATCCTCGCCCGCATGATCTATGGCGGGCGCATCTCGCTCGCGGTCGGTCTCGCCGCGATGCTGGTCTCGGTCTTTGTCGGTGTGCTGATCGGCGCGCTCGCCGGCATGTCGCGCGGCGCGCTCGGCCATGGGCTGATGTGGCTCACCGATCTCTTTTTGTCGCTGCCGCAATTGCCCCTGCTGCTGCTGCTGATCTATCTCTTCCGCGACGGGCTGAAGGCAGCGTTCGGCCCCGAGGGCGGCATTTTCATCCTGATCGTGCTCGTGATCGGTGGCTTGCGCTGGATGCCGGTCGCCCGCCTCGTTCGCGCCCAGTTCCTGTCGATCCGCGAGAAGGAATTCGTCGAAGCCGCGCGCGCTCTCGGAGCCAGCCCGGTACGGCAGGTGGTGCGCCATATCCTGCCCAATGCGCTCGGTCCGGTGATCATCGCCGGCACCATCGACGTGGCCGCAGCCATCATCGCGGAATCGACGCTGTCCTTCCTCGGCCTCGGCTTCCCGCCGGATACGCCGACCTGGGGCCGGCTGCTTTATGACGCGAAAGACTTTCTCGACATCGGCCCGCACTGGGCGCTGTTCCCGGGCGGCGCGATCTTCATCGCAGTGGTCGCCATCAATTTTATCGGCGACGGCCTGCGTGACGCGCTCGATGCGCGGCGGGTGATCTGATGGCGCTGCTGCTCGAGATCAAGGGACTGAAAACCCACTTCTCCACCGACGACGGCATCCTCCAGGCGGTCGACGGTGTCGACATCTCCATCAACCGCGGCGAGACGCTCTGCGTCGTCGGCGAATCCGGTTGCGGCAAGACCGTCACCGCGATGTCGATCCTGAAGCTGATCGCGATGCCGCCGGGCCGCATCGCGGCAGGCGAGATCATCTTCGAGGGCCGCGATCTCGTGCCGCTGACGAGCAGTCAGCTCGACGAGATCCGCGCCAAGGAGATCGGCTTCATCTTCCAGGAGCCGATGACCTCGCTCAATCCGGTGCTGACCATCGGCGAGCAGATCGCCGAAAGCCTGCGCCGCCATGAGAATGTCACCAGGAAACAGGCGCTCGATCGCACCATCGAGATGCTCAAGCTGGTGCAGATTCCCAACGCCGAAGGCCGCGTGCACAACTATCCGCATCAGTTCTCCGGCGGCATGCGCCAGCGTGTGATGATCGCGATGGCTCTCGCCTGCAAGCCGAAACTGATCATCGCCGACGAGCCCACCACGGCCCTCGACGTCACTATTCAGGCGCAGATCCTCGACCTGCTCCAGGACATGAAGGAACGCTTCGGCATGGCGGTGATGCTGATCACCCATGCCATGGGCGTCGTCGCCGAGACCGCGCAACGCGTCGTCGTGATGTATGCCGGCAAGGTGGTGGAGGAGGCGCCCGTCGACGACCTCTTTGGCAATCCCGGCCATCCCTATACCCAGGGACTGATCCGCTCGATCCCGCGCATCGATCTCGCCAGCGAGCACAAGGTGCGGCTGGAGGCGATCGGCGGCTCGGTGCCGATCCTGATCAATCCGCCGGTCGGCTGCCGCTTCGCTCCGCGCTGCCGCCACGCCATGAGCGTCTGCACCGAGAGGGAGCCGCTGCTGCGCGAGATCGCGCCCGGCCACCGTATGGCCTGTCATCTGGGAGATACGCAGTTGGGAGGCGCAGCATGACCGAGCCCCTGCTCCGCGTCAGCGGCCTGAAGAAATATTTTCCCGTGCATGGCGGCCTGTTGTCGCGCCAGGTCGGCAGCGTTTATGCCGTCGATGGGGTCTCGTTCTCGGTCAACCGCGGCGAGACGCTCGGCCTCGTCGGCGAATCCGGCTGCGGAAAGTCGACGACGGGACGCTGCGTGCTGCGCCTGATCGAACCGACCGACGGCGAGGTCGTGTTCGACGGTCAGGATGTCCGCCAGCTCGGCGGCAACGATTTGCGCGCGATGCGGCGGAACATGCAGCTTGTGTTCCAGGACCCGTTCGCCTCCCTCAATCCGCGCATGACGGTCGGCGCCATCCTCGGCGAAGCCCTCGTCATCCATAAGCTCGGCTCATCCGCCAAGGAGCGTGAGGATCGCGTCGCGAGCCTGCTGGTGAAGGTCGGGCTCAAGGCCGAGCACATGCGCCGCTATCCGCATGAATTCTCCGGCGGTCAGCGCCAGCGCATCGTGATCGCGCGTGCGCTCGCGGTCGAGCCGAAACTGATCGTCTGCGACGAACCGGTGTCTGCGCTCGACGTCTCGATCCAGGCGCAGGTCATCAACTTGCTGGAAGATCTCCAGGCGGAGCTGAACCTCACCTATCTCTTCGTTGCGCACGATTTGTCGGTGGTCGAGCACATCTCCGACCGGGTCGCGGTGATGTATCTTGGCCGTATCGTCGAGCTCGCCAAGGCCAGCGACCTCTACCGCAATCCGCAGCATCCCTACACGAGGGCGCTGTTATCGGCGGTGCCGGTGCCCGATCCCAAGCTCAAGCGCGAGCGCATCCGCCTCAAGGGCGACGTTCCGAGCCCGATGAAGCCGCCGTCGGGCTGCCACTTCCACACCCGCTGTCCTATCGCCCAGCCGCGTTGCGCGGAAAGCGCACCGGAGCTGAAGGAGGGAGCAGGCGGGCACTTTGTGGCGTGCCATCTCGCCTGACGCCGGGAAAAGCGGATCGCGCATTCATGCGTGAAGCAGGCCGTGCTCCGACAGGGCCCGCCTGAAAGCCTCAACCGAGGTGTGGTGATGCGCGAACAGGCCCGCCTCTCGCGCACCGGCGACATTGGCCATGAGATCGTCGACGAACAGGACGTTCTCCGGTTTGACGTCGAGCTCCGACAGACAGAGGCGGAAGCAGCGCGGGTCCGGCTTCGCCGTCTTGAACCGGGCCGAGGCGTAGATTCGCGAGCCGAACAGCGGTGGCAATTCCGGCAGCAGCGCTGCGATATGGTCGGCGACCAGCGTCGTGTTGTTGGTCAGGACGGCAATGTCGACGGTTTGACGCAAGCTGCCGACAATCTCCAGCATGGCACGATCGGCCTGCATTGAACGGCGTCGCGCCTCGATCCACTCGTCCAGTGACAGCGGATAGCCGATGCGGTCGCCGAAACCCCGCAAATAGTCCGCGGCATCGAGTGTGCAGGAATCGCCGAGCAGCTCGAAGCCGCTGTCCCAGATCGCCTTGTGGACGGATTCGCTCGTGGTCCCCGCAACCTTCGCCAGCCATGCGACACGCTTTGCCGTGTCCTAGTCGCAGAGGACATTGTCCATGTCGAAGAGGACGAGTTTGATTTGACCGGTCACCGCAGCACTCTCGGATTGGCCGAACATCCGGCCGTGATCCAAGCCATACCGCGCTGGAGCGCAGGCAACAAATCGGGCCAGCGGTCGATCCGTCACGCGCTCCTGGCGGGCCAGGGAACGACCTGTCCCGACATCACCAGCCGGTCACGGCCGTTGTCCTTGGCGGCGTAGAGCGCGCGGTCGGCGGCGCCGACCAGCGTGCTGCAGTCCGCCGTGGTTTGGGACGGCAGACTCGTCGCGCCGCCAACGCTTGCGGTCACCAGGCGCGAGGGGGGACTTTGCGCATGCGGCATGGCGAGATCGTGCAGAGCCTTGCGAATCCCTTCGCCGACCTCGGCGCAGCCCTCGGGACCGGTGTTCGGCAACAGCACGGCGAATTCTTCGCCACCGTAGCGCGCCGCGACGTCGGCCTGGCGCTTGGTGTGGGTTGATAGGATCCGGCCCAGCGCGCGCAGGCATCCGTCGCCCGCCAGATGCCCGTATTGGTCGTTGAACTTCTTGAAATGATCGACATCGATCAGCAGGAGCGAGAGCTGCGTGCCATCGCGCCGGGCCCGGGCCCATTCCTCGGCGAGGCGCTCGTCGAACGCGCGCCGGTTGACGAGTCCGGTGAGGCCGTCGGTCGTTGCAAGCGAGGCGAGCTTGTCCTGAAGATCCTTCTGCTCGGTGATGTCGCGCACCACCGCGACGACGCCGTCGATCTCACCGCTGTCCGACGCCAGGGTCACGTGCAACGCCGCCTCCGCCCAAATCTCGCCCTTGTCGCGATGACGGTGGCGATAGACGAACCGCGTCTCCTCGGCCTCGCCATTCTTAAGCGCGGCGATAGCCTGCTCGACCCGCTCCATGTCGTCGGCGTGAATGCCGGCCAGGGCCGAGGTGGATAGCAGCTCGTCGGAGGACCAGCCCGTGATGCGTACGCACGAGGGGGAAACGTAGAGCAGCCGGTTGTCCAGCCCGATCCGGGTCACCATGTCGCTGGATTGCTCGGCCAACAGGCGGAAGTTTGCTTCGTTGACGACGAGGGCCTGGGCCGTGCGCTGCCGCTGTACGAGCTGACGGACCAGGTAGAAGCCGATCACCGCGATCAGCAGCACAAGGCCGAGGACGAAGGTGGTGCGCGCAGCCGCGGCTTGCCGCCACGGCGCCAGCACGTCGTCCCGCGACTTGCTCGCCAGCACCATTAGGGGATAGCGGCTGCTGCGTTGGTAATAGCTCAGCCGCTGGACGCCATCGAGCGGCGACTTGAAATAGTAGACTGCTGCGGCGGGGCGACTTTCCCATCCCTTGAACAAGGGCGCATTGGACAGGTCGCGTCCGACAAAGGCGCCACTGTCGTCGCGGCTGCGCGCCAGCATGATGCCGCTATCGTTGAGCAGCGATGCCGAGCCGTTCGTACCGATGTCGAACCGCTCGTAGAACTTGACGAAATAGCCGACGTCGATCGTGAGCAGGGCAACGCCGGCGAAGCCGCCGTCGGCATCGTTGATCCGGCGGGACGCGGTGACGACCCATTGGCCCCCGGCTCGACTCTTCACGGGCGGTCCGATCAGCGTGCCCATCTCCGGCGAGTGCCGATGACGCTGGAAATATTCGCGGTCGCTGTTGTTGAGCTTGGAGAAGTCGAGCCGCTCGGTCGTGGCAAGCCACTGCCCGCTCGCGTCATAAACGAAGATGCCGCGGATCCGGTCCGATGATTTTCGTGTCGGCAGATAGGCCTGAAGCTTGGTGATCGTGTCCGGACCCGTCCCGTCGATTTCGAGCCGGTGGACCAGGCCTACGAGGATTGTATCAACGAGTTCGAAGGTGTCGTCCGCGTGCTGGATCAGCGAATGCGCCAGATTGGCGACGTCGATCTCGGCGTTCTTGAGATCGGCATTGCGTGTTTCCCATTCACGCCAGGCGCTCAAGCCGAGGATGGCGAAGCAGGTCAGGATGACGAAACCCGCTGCCCAGAGCGGAAGGCGCGTCTTTCCGAGTTCGCGGCCCGTGGTCATCAGGCTTGCTCCATTTCGGCGCAAACCTCTCACTTTGGCCTTAACGGGCTGTTGCAACTTCCGTGCGGATTGTGCGCTTCCGGTCGGAACAATCCTCGACAATTGACGGGCTATCGTCGAGCTAACCAGGCTGACCCCGCGCGCCGGGCCTTTCTGCCTCACTCATCCAGCGTGAAGCCGACCCGCAGCGTCACCTGGTAGTGGCGCACGGCACCGTTCTCGATATGGCCGCGCGTTTGCACCACCTCGAACCATTTCATCTCGCGAACGGTCTTTGCGGCCCGGCTGACCGCGTTCTTGATCGCATCCTCGATCGACGTCTCGGACGATCCGACCAGTTCCAGGATCTTGTAGACGTGATCCGTCTCGCTTGTGGCCATGACTATTCTCCCCTCGTGCTGTGGCGGGACCGGATATGTCTGTCGCGGACAACTGGCGCCCGCGCGACATCCGGCCTCGACTCTGAACGGATGCCGGCGCCCCGAGTTCCGTCCCGGCAGGAGCCTGCCGCTCGCCTTCCGAGCGCTGCCTAGGCGTCCCAATTTTTCTAAGTGCACGAAAATCTGGATCGCGTGTGCAAGCGGCGCTCCTGAATTGGCGCGCGGTCGCCGGCCCGCTCTTGCCGGTTCCGATATGAGTAAGCTAACCTTGGCCTTTCCTCTGGCGTCTTCGAAGTGCGGTGATGATCGAGCGTTGGACGAGGGGCGCTCTGGCTGCGATCGGTCTCTGCGTTGTGCCCGCGCCGGCCATCGCGCAGGACGATCTCGACGGTGCCCCGATGAGCATGTCGCTGCAGGTCACGACCGATCCCTCCACCATCGAGTGCCGTCGGCTGGAGAAGGTCAATCCGGCCTCGCTGGTCTTCTTGCCGCTACGCCGGACCTTCAACGAGGATTTTGACGAGCATCCGCTGGCAAACGGACGCTGGGTGCCGCATTACGCCGGCGGCGCGGCCTGGCCGGAGGCGCGTTACTGGGGCGGCGACGGCTCCGACTTCAAGCGCAAGACCAGCGCCAATGGCGAGCAACAGATCTATGTCGATCCGCGCTATGCGGGGCGCAACGCGGCGCCGCTCGGGCTCGATCCGTTCAAGGTCAAGGACGGCGTGCTGTCGATCGTCGCCAGCCGTACCCCGCCGGGGTTGAAGCCGGTGCTGTTCGACAACGAGTACATCTCCGGGATACTGACGACCCAGGGCACGTTCGCGCAGAAGCACGGCTATTTCGAGATCCGCGCCAAGGTGCCGGTCGGGCACGCAGTGTGGCCGGCGTTCTGGATGCTGGCGGATGACGGTGGCTGGCCGCCGGAGGTGGACGTGCTGGAAGGCCGCGGCGAAAAGCCGGGCGATCTCGTGATGACGACGCATTGGCGGATTCCCTCGACCCAGAAGATTCAGTCCTGCGGCTTCGACTTCGCGGTCGGCGACGCGTCGAGCGCATTCCACACTTACGGTGTGCTGTGGGAGGAGGATCGCCTGGTCTATTTCATCGACCGCAGACCGGTGTCCGACATCAAGGTGCCGATCGGTTTCGACGATCCCATGTACATGATCGTCAATCTCGCGATCGGATCCAAATTCTTTCTCGGCGTCGGTCCGGTCGACGCGGAGTCGCCGCCTACCGTCGCATTCGAGATCGACCGGATTTCCGTCTATCAGATCGATCTGGAGCAGGCGCGCAGATAGAAGCTCGCTGATCTCTCCCGGCGTTGGGCGGCGCGAGTCAACGATGGATTGCCGAGGGCCTGCACGCCGACGTTACGGATCCAGCTCCGTATCCCAGTAGAGATAATCCAGCCAACTGTCGTGCAGATAGTTCGGCGGGAACAGGCGGCCGTTACGGTGGAGCTGGTGCACGGTCGGCGCGAAGGCGTGCTGGCGTGGAAACATCTTGGCCTGCACCGGCGTCAGGTTGCCCTTGCGCAAATTGCAGGGGGAGCACGCCGCGACCACGTTCTCCCAGGTGGTCTGGCCGCCTTTGCTGCGCGGGATGATGTGGTCGAAGGTGAGGTCTTCGGGCGAGCCGCAATATTGGCAGGCGAAACGATCGCGCAGGAAGACGTTAAATCGGGTGAAGGCAGGGTGGGTGGTCGGCTTGACGAAGGATTTGAGCGAGACGACGCTCGGCAGCTGCATTTGCAGCGTGGGGCTATGGACCGCCTGATCGTAATGCGCGACGATGTTGACGCGGTCGAGGAATACCGCCTTGATCGCGTCCTGCCACGACCACAAAGACAGTGGGTAGTAACTCAGCGGCCGGAAGTCCGCATTCAGCACCAACACCGGCCAATGGCCTTGCGAGACATGTGCGTTCAAGTAACGCTCCTGGCCTCCAATGTACGCTGCGAAGCAGCACGTAACTGACATACTACATGCAGCGTGACGGGATTGTGAAGCCCGTTGAGCGACTTATTCCGGCACAAGCAATGCGGCCGGGGGGTGGCAAAGCGCGCAAAACGCTGTGATTTCCAAGTCCGAGGCCGTTGAGGCAGCGTCATCCTGACAGCGCGACGTGGATGTGCCGAGGCAGCTACTCCCGCACGCGCTCCAGCTTCTGCAAACATCGCGTCGCGCGCACCACGGCCGGCATCTCCTCGTCCGGAAAGCTGGTCTTCCAGTCGGTGACGCCGACCTCGCCGACATAGATGTCGCCCCTGGAATCCAGTGCGATGCCGTGCGGCGCCAGGAACTTGCCGCTCGCAACGCCCGGGCCTTCCTCGCCACCGAGCCGCGCGATGCGGTTGCCCTTGGCGTCCACGATCGAGAGCCGCGGGCCGAGATTGGGCACCTTGCGGTTGACGGCCAGGCCAGGGCCGAGTTCCCCGATGACGAAGGTCGGGCTCTTAGCCCCACCGCAACAGCATAGCGCACAAGGGCGGTGCAGATTGTTCCACTGCGTCTCGTACTTGCCGTTGCCGTCGAACACCTGCACGCGGTGGTTCTCGCGGTCGGCGACATAGACAAAGCCGTCGGCGTCGGTGGCGATGTTGTGCACGATGTTGAACTGGCCGGGATCGGTGCCGGGTTCGCCCCAGCTTGTCATCAGCTTGCCGCCGGGCGTGAATTTGTGCACGCGCGCATTGCCATAGCCGTCGGAGACGTAGATTTCACCCTTCGGCGACAGCGCGGTGTGGGTGCAGCGGTGGAAGGGATCGCCGCTCATGAACGGCGACGGTTTCTCGGGGATGCCGATCGTCAGCAGCACCTTGCCGTCGGTGGTGCACTTGCGCACGGTGTGGTCGCCGTCATCGGTGCAATAGAGATTGTCGTCGGCATCGATGTGCAGGCCGTGGGCGCGCGAGAACAGGCCTTCGCCCCAACTTCGCAAGAAATTGCCCTCGCGGTCCAGCACGACCATCGGATGGGCCCCGCGGTTGAAGACGTAGACGCGGTCCTTGCTGTCGACCGCGACCGAGGCGACGTCGGTGAGCTGCCATCCGTCCGGCAGCTTTGCGAAGTTTTCAACGACGCGGTAGCGGTGCTCGCCGGTGCCGAGAATGGCTGGCATGAATTCTCCTCTTGTTCGTTATCGTGGTGCGACACTGCTTCTACGGTGTTGTTCAAGCGGTGCTCGCCGCTGCCGCTCCAGCCTGCCCCAAAATCCCTTCCTCGATCGCCTTGATCTGCAGCGCCAGATATTTCGAGTTGATCCGGCATTGCGCGAGGCTGCCGGCGATGAACCAGAGGCCGGGCTGCCTGGTGCGCGTATACATGTTACGCAGCTCGAGGCCGTCGCCAAAGCCCCAGATCGGGCCGACCCGGTCGGCGACGGCGTCGCCGAACAGTTTCTGCACCAGATATTCCTGTGTCTTGTAACCGGTCGAGAGCACGATCAGGTCGGCCGAAAGGGTTGTGCCGTCCTTCATGCGAACGCCCTCGGTGACGAAGCTCTCGATGTCGGAAAACTGCCTGAGCTTGATCGCGCCCTCGATGATGAGGTTGGAGCAGCCGACATTGAAATAATAGCCGCCGCCACGGGTGAGATATTTGAACTGCCAGCCGGTGCCGGCCTCGCCGAAATCGAGCTTGAAGCCGACGCGCCGCAACCCGTCGAGCAGTTCCTTGTCGAGCTCCTTCGACTGCTCCGTCAGCATCACATGGGTCTTTTTCGCGAGCGGTGTCGGCATCGAGGTCGCGATCAGATCGTTGTCCTCGAGCGTGCCCTCATTGTAGGTCGCATAAGCGAGTTGGGCCGACGGCTCGATATTGGTGACGAGCGTAGGTGAACGCTGCACCAGCGTCACTTCGGCACCACTGGAGTGAAGATCCTGCGCGATGTCGTGGCCGCTATTGCCGGTGCCGATGACGATGGCGCGTTTTCCTGTCCAGGTCTCGCCGTCCTCGTAGCGGCTCGAATGCAGCAGCGTGCCCTTGAAGTTATCCAGGGTCGGAATGACAGGCACATTGGCGATGCCGCTGACGCCGGTCGCCATCACCACATGGCGCGGGTGCATGATACGCTCACTGCCGTCGGTGTGCCGCAGTGTGACGGTCCAGTGGTCTTTCGCATCGTCGTAGGCGCCGCCCTCGAATTCGGTTCCGGTCCAGAAGTTCAGCTCCATCGCCTCGACGTAAGCTTCGAACCAGTTGGCGAGCTTGTCCTTGGGGATATAGGTCGGCCAGCTCGGCGGAAACGGCATGTAGGGCAAATGATTGACCTGCACCTGGTTATGCAGGGTCAGCGCGTGGTAGCGCTTGCGCCAATTGTCCCCGATCCGTGCCTCGCGATCGACGATCAGGGTGTCGATGTTCAACTGTTTCAGCCGCGCCGCGATCGCGAGCCCGGCCTGGCCGCCGCCGACCACCAGCACGGCGGGATCGCGATCGGCGTACAGCCGTTGCGCAAGTCCAGCCAGTTCGGTCCACGGAAGTCGCGCGAATAGGCCTGGCCGCGCGGCCGCGAGGTGCCGAGCTGCTCCTCGAAGCCCTTGAGCTCGTCGAGCGCGGTGAGGAGCGTCCACGCTTTCAGGCGGTCGCCGTCGGTGGCGTCGGGCACAAGCCTGACGATGCCGCTGCCGCGCCCCAGTGCGGTTTCGAAATTGAAGATCACCTCGATAGTGTTGGTCCCGGCACGCGTCACCCAGCGCGGTGGCGCTCGGTTCGGCGCAATCTTGAAGCTGCCCGGCGCAGCCTTTGCCGCGAGCGTTGTCAGCTCCCGCTTGATCGAGTCGCCGCCGCCGATCGTTTGCAGGTTCCAGCTTAGTGCCAGCACATCGCGCCAATAGCTGTCGGCGAGGAAAAGACGATCCAGCGCAGCGCTATCGGCTGCGCCCAGCGTTAGCTCGACCTCATCGAGCCAGGCTTGCGCGGATGCGACAATGTCCTTGGTCCTGTCCAGCATGCGCGACCTCGTGCCGTCTCCGCGGCGTTTCCTCTACGGTCGAAAGCTATACTGTTTCGCAGACGGCCAATAGCCGATTACCCGAGCAGTGAGAACATGTGGCCCTGCTTCAGCGGAATGCGCTCGTTGAGAGAGACCTGCGGCACCCTCGTGGTGTTCGAGGAGGGGCACGCGAAAAAGGCTCCACCTTGGTGGAGCCTCCCTCGCGCTCTTGGGATTCACTGCCGCTGGCGTGGCGGCGAGCGGAACATCCCTACCTCACCCGCGTGCCGGCGCCGTACAGCTCACGCTCACGGCCGACATCGTCGGGTGACAACGGCGGGCTTGCGGCATCGAAGCCGTTCCAGCCGGATTTTTGCCAGGCGGCGCTCCGTTCCTGCAGGTTCACGGCCTTCTCGTGCAGAAGGGCATCGAGACGTGTGCTGTCCTGGTCGGGTACCCGCGCCGATACCAGCGTTCCGCCGCGACGGACGCCCTCCGCGTAGCGCGACGCATCATCCTTGGAGACGCCGGCTTCGGTCAGCGCGCCAACGATGCCGCCCGTCGCGGCGCCGGCCGCGGCACCAACTGCGGTCGAAGCCAGCCATCCGGCGGCAACCACCGGTCCGAGTCCCGGAATGGCCAGCAGGCCGAGTCCGGCAAGCAGGCCGGCCGCGCTTCCGAGGCCTGCGCCGATGCCGGCACCCGTGCCGGCACCTTCGGCGCGATCGTCGACGCCGTCGCGATCACGGTCAACCTTGCCGGTGGAGGAGCCGTACCAGTTATCGGAATTGTTCGCGACGATGCTGATGTCGGAGTGCGGCACGCCCGCGGCCTCCAGACGCCTGACCGCACGTTCCGCATCCGAATAGGTGTCATAGAGTCGAGAAATAGTGGTCGTCATGTTTCATCCTCCTTACTTGGCGGGGTTCACGTTGCCTTGGAAATCGACGCTCACGTCCGCCTTGGTCCCGGCCTTGTCGGCCTTGCCGCGCCAGACGCCGTTGTCGTCCTTTTGCAGTCCGGAAACATTGGAATAACCCGCGCCCTCGATCTTCGACTTCGCCTGGCCCTCGGTGAAGCTGTTGCGGCCCGCGACCGGTGCGTTGGAGTTGTTGTGATCAGAGCTGTTGACGGCGTTGTTGCCCGGCCCGCTCTGCGCAGGCTGTGACTGTGCACTGACAGGCGCTGATCCGAGCAGCAGCAGAGCTGCGGCGAGCATGGTGAGACGAGACATTTTTTATTCTCCGGCTGTTGATTGTGCCGGTCGACAACAGGCGAGATTCGAATTGGTTGCTCTTCCATTTGCGACGGAAGCGCGCGTCTTCAATCTGCCGAATATTGGAGAGGCGCAGGAACGATTGCCACTCGTTCCCGTTTATGCGGTCCCGCACTCTCGGACGGCGTTGCCTGTCCTCACATCGTCCAATAGGGCTCCCGCAGCTTGCGCTTGAGAATCTTTCCCGTGGCCTCGCGCGGCAGCGCGTCACGGAATTCGACGTCCTTTGGCACCTTGAAATTGGCAAGCCGCCCGCGCAGGAACGATCGGACGGCGTCGGCCGAGAGCTCGGCATCCGATTCAGGCTCGACAAAGGCGCACAGCCGTTCGCCGAATTCCGCGTCGGGGATGCCGAACACGGCACAGTCGCGCACGCCGGGCATTCCGATCAGCACGTTCTCGATCTCGGCGGGATAGATGTTGACGCCGCCGGAGATCACCATGTCGCGCTTGCGATCGCACAGGAACAGATAGCCGTCCGCGTCGAGATAACCGACGTCGCCGACGCTGACCAGGCCGTCACGGCCGGCTTCGGCCCTTGCCTGCGACCTGCCGTGATAGTCGAAATCGGGCACTGACGTCTGGCGCATGTAGATTTCGCCGACTTCGTTTGCACCGCACGGGCTGCCGTCATCGCGGAAGATCCTGACGATGCCGCCTTCGATGGGGCGGCCGACCGTGCCAGGCTTCTTCAGTGCTTCCTCGGCCGAGTGCCACACCGGGATCCCGGTCTCGGTGGAGCCGAAATATTCGTTGATGACCGGTCCCCACCAGTCGATCATGGCGCGCTTGACGTCCGGCGGGCAGGGGGCGGCGCCGTGCACGACGAAACGCAGCGACGACAGGTCGTAGCGCTGCCTGACCGCTTCGGGCAACCGCAGCAGCCGGACGAACATGGTCGGTACCATGTGAATGTGCGTGACGCGGTGGCGCTCGATCAGCGCCAGCAGCTCCTCGGCATCGAACCGCGCCTGGAGGATGATGGTGCAAGCGCTGCGGAACGCCAGCATGCCGTAGGAATGCGGCGCCGAGTGATACATCGGGCCGTTGATCAGCACGATTTGGTCTTCCCGCGGCTTGATGCCATAGGCGATCCCGCCCACGCGTTCGGAGGCGGCCGCCTGTTCGGGCTGCATCGGCATGCGCCGCACGCCCTTCGGCATGCCCGTGGTGCCGGATGTATAAATCATCGCTGCGGCCCGCCGCGGCGGCTCCTGCGCTTGCGGATGGTCGTCGCGCCAGCGGTCCCAATCGGTCAGTCCCACCGGGATCTCGGTCAGTTCCCCAGGGATCGAAAAGGTCGCTGCGAGTTCGGGCGGCGTCGCGACGACCAGGAGAAGGACATCCGCCGGTACGCCGTCGCGGATCTGCGGCAGCAAATCCGCGTGGCAGACCAGGATCTTCGCCCCGCTGTCGGCCAGGATGTAACGGACCTCCTCGGCCTTCAAATGCCAGTTGATCGGCACCACCGGACTGCCCAGCGCGGCCGAGGCCGCAACCACCTCGAACAGAGCGAAATCGTTGCGCAGCATCATCGCGACCGGCGCGGCCTCGGCAAGCCCCAGGGCGCGGAAGCCGCTCATCGCCCGCCTGATCCGAGCCCGGATGTCGTCATAGCTGATCTGGCGTTCGCCGCTGATGATCATGGCGTCTCCTCATCCCGCTCGTCTAGCGATCATCCAGCACGTCGCCGAAGCCGACCCAGCTCTTGCCATTGAAGCGCCGGAGCTGAAGCTGCTGGAACGGCAGATAGTCGTCGGGGCCGGTCGTAACCGCCATTCCCGGCAGCAGCAGCGGCAGCTTCACATCCTTCAACGAGGCCGCCTGGCGCATGATGTTGTCGCGGCTGATATCATCCTTGCACCCCTTCAGCACCGTCATCAGCAGCGTGGCATAGTGATAGCCCGCGGCGTAGTTGGAGTTGGAGAGGTCCGCGGCCGGCATGTAGCGCTTCATGAAGGCGAAGTATTCCTTCACGCCGGGATCGTCGACCCATTGCGGGTCCATCGTGTCCTTCTGATTGCTCGACGAGATCAGGCCGACCGCGTTGTCGAGCCCTGCCGGTTCCAGGAAAGAGATCGACGACGCCGAGGTCGGCACGAAGAACAGCTCCGGCTTCCAGCCGATCTCGGCCACGCCCTTGACCATTTGCGAGGTGAACTTGCCGAGCACGACGCCGAACAGCACGTTGGCGCCCGAGGCCTTCAAGGTCGAGAGTTGCGAGCTGATCGTCGGCGCGCTGGTCTCGTAGCTCGCTTCCGCGATGATCATGCTTGCGGCCTTAGGCCCGAGCGCTCGCTTGAAGCCGGCGACATAGTCGCGGCCGAAATCGTCGTTCTGCGAGAGGATCGCGATCCTGGCGTTGGGCTTGGCCTGCAAAATGTATTTGGCATAGACCACGCCCTCGGATTCGTAGGCCGCCATGCCCGGCATGGTCCACGGGTTCTTCTGCGGATCGGCCCATTTGGTGGCGCCGGAGAGCACGAACAGCTGCGGCACTTTCTTGGCGTTGAGATAGCGCTGCACGGCGCTGTTGGTGGCGGTGCCGAGCGAGCCGAACATCATCAGCACCTCTTCTTGCTCCACCAGCTTGCGGGTCTGCTCGACGGTCTTCGGCGGCGAATAGGCGTCGTCCAGCGTGATGAACTTGACCTTGCGGCCGTTGATGCCGCCTTCGGCATTGACCTTCTCGAAGAACGCTTCCTGCGTCCGTCCGATCGCGCCGAAGCCGGAGGCCGGGCCGCTGTAGGGCAGGGTCTGCCCGATGCGGATCTCGTCGCTGCCTTCGGCATGGGCGCTGCCGCCGGCGAGCATCAGCAACGACATCCCGATCAGTGCGGCTGCCAGCTTCATGGTGTCCTCCCGTTTTATTGTCGGTCCGAGACGTCAGGCGCTGACGCGCATCAGGAAATCCTGTCGGGCCTGGTCGAATTCCCGTTTCATCCGGTCGACGAGCTCGGCGACCGGCGGCGCGTCGGCGATCTGGCCGATACCCTGGCCCGAGCCCCAGATGTCGCGCCACGCCTTGGACTTCATGTTGCCGCCGGAGCCGAAATTCATCTTCGTCTTGTCGGCCGCCGGCAGATTGTCCGGATCGAGCCCGGCCGCGGCGATCGAAGGCCCGAGATAGTTGCCGTGCACGCCGGTGAAGAGGTTGGTGTAGACGATGTCATGCGCGGTGTGCTGCGTCAGCGCCGACTTGTAGGCTTCGTCAGCGTTGGCTTCCTTCGTCGCGATGAAGCGCGTGCCCATATAGGCGAGGTCGGCGCCCAGCGTCAGCGCGGAGGCGATCGCGAAGCCGTCGCTGATTGCGCCCGACAGCAGGATCGCACCGTCGAACCATTGTTTGACCTCGCGTACCAGTGCGAAAGGCGAGAGCGTTCCTGCATGTCCTCCAGCGCCGGCGCAGACCAGGATCAGACCGTCGACGCCCTGCTCGGCGGCCTTGCGCGCGTGCTTGACGTTGATGACGTCGTGGAACACGAGGCCGCCGTACGAGTGTGCGGCCTCGACGAGCTCGGCGGGCGGTCGCAGCGAGGTGATGATGATGGGCGCCCTGTGCTTCACACAGGTCTCCATGTCCTTCATCAGCCGGTCGTTGGAGGCGTGGCAGATCTGGTTGACGGCGTAGGGTGCGACCTTCTTGCCGGGATTGCGCGACTTGTATTCGCCGAGTTCGTCCTCGATGCGGCTCAGCCATTCGTCGAGCTTTTCCACCGGACGGGCATTGAGTGCCGGAAACGAGCCGACCACGCCGGCCTTGCACTGGGCGATCACCAGCTCAGGGCCGGAGACGAGGAAGAGCGGCGAGCCGACCACGGGCAGCTCGAGCGAATCCTTCAAGAGAGCGGGCAGCGCCATGATGTCCTCCCGGAAACGCAGCCCGCCGGCAGGCGGATGACGAGGCGTTTCCTTCTTTGATTGTCGCGGGCGAGTTGCCGCCCATGTTTCATTTGACGTCATTATAGGGGTTGGAGTGGGGCCTCTTATCGTTCAATATTGAACGGACGACTTTTCAGATTTGAACAGAGGCCGCTCATGGACTGGGACCTTTGCAAGACCTTCCTCGCGGTCGCCGATACCGGCAGCTTCACCGGCGCGGCGCGCCGGCTGCACAGCAGCCATCCCACCGTCAGCCGCAAGATTGCGGCGCTGGAAGCCCAGCTCGGCACCAGGCTGGTGGCGCGTGCCGCCGACGGCCTTGCGCTGACGGCGGATGGACGGACGCTGCGCGAGCACGCCGAGGTAATGGCGGCGGCCGCGCTGCGGGCGGAGACGGCAGTCTCGGCCGGAGGGCATAAGGCGCGCGGGACCGTCAAGCTATCGATCGGCGCAACGCTGGCCTCGCATTGGCTGATGCCGCGCCTGCCTGCGTTCCTGCGCGCGCACGATCACGTCCAGCTCGAGATCATCACCCATCCGTTTCCGGCGAGCGTGCGCCGGCGCGAGGCGGACGTGGTGTTGCGGCCCTTCGACAGCGGCGAGGAAAATCTGGTCGGCCGCAAGATCGGCCGTCTCGGCACGGGATTCTACGCCTCGCGCGGCTACGCCGGCGGGCGGTCCTTGCCGGAACGGCGCGGCGAGTGGAAGGGGCACAGCGTCATCGGTTTCGCCGATCAGACCTCCAATCTCCAGCTTGCGCGCTGGAGCGACGTCGTCACGCGTCAGGCCTGGGTGGTGATGCGCTGCTCGTCCCAGGGCGACATGCTGGCGGCGGTCCGCGCCGGACTCGGAATCTCCGCCCTGTCGTGCTTTGTCGCCGAAAGCTATCCCGATCTTGTGCGTGTCGCGCCGCAGAAGCTCGCCAGCGTGGCGGACCTGTGGCTGCTCGCCCATCCCGACCTCGTCGAACTGCCGGCGGTGCGGGCCGTCATCGACTTCGTCGCCGATTGCGCCCGGACCGATCGCGTCGGGCTGCGGGGCTAGAGCGTGTTCGAGCGAAGTGGACACCGGTTCGCGTCAAGAAAACGCGTCAAAACAAAACACTAGAGCCCCGTTCCGATTCCATCGGAACGGAACTAGCTCTAGGTTGATCCCGCGATGACGCCTTCGCGTTTTTTCACCGCGCGATAATAGCTCCACCACAGATGTGCCGCCGCTCCGCGCAGGGGGCGCCAGGGTTCGGCGAGCGGCGCCATCTGCTTCTCCGTTGGCCGCGCCTGCAAGCCGAGCCCGATGCGGATGCCTTCCTGCACGGCGAGGTCGCCGGCCGGCCAGGCGTCGCCATGGCCGAGGCAGAACAGCAGATAGACGTCCGCGGTCCAGGGTCCGATGCCGGGCAGTGCGATCAACGTGTGATGCGCGGCATCAGCGTCTTCTTCCGCGAGCACGTCGAGGTTCAGCCGTTCTGCGGTGATCTCGCGCGCGAGATGTTTCAGCGTCTTGATCTTGGCGGCGGACAGGCCGAGCCGCCCCAGCCGGTCGGTGCGGGCGCGGCGGACAGCCTCGTGGTCGAACGGATCGAACGCGGCGGACAACCGTCCCCAGATCGCCGCGGCGCTCGCAGTCGAGAGCTGTTGCCCGCAGACGATGTGGGCAAGCCCCGCAAAACCCGGCTCGCGCCGCCGCAACGCCGGCATGCCGGCAGTCGCCAGCACTGGCTTCAGGCGCGGATCGCGCTTGACCAGCGCGTGGACGGCCTCTTCGAGATCGGATTGGGTTTCGAGGTGGATGGTCATGGCAATCGTCAACTCTCTCCGGCGTCATGGCCGGGCTTCCACCCGGCCATCCACGTCTTTCCAACGTGCATCATTGTTAGCACGGCTGGTGATCATCGCATTCTCGGGGACCTTGACACGATCGGTGCGCCGCTCCGAAGAACGTGGATGGCCGGGACACAGGCGAGCGGAAGCGACGCCATCCGTCTAGACGGCTATGCCCGGCCATGATGAGTTCCGAAGCATGTCGCCACCCGTTTTCCGATTTGCCCCCAGCCCGAATGGCTACCTGCATCTCGGCCACGCTTATTCCGCGCTGCTCAATTCCGACCGCGCGCGCGAGACCGGTGGGCGGCTGTTGCTGCGGATCGAGGACATCGACGCGACGCGTTGCCGGCCGGAATATGAGACAGCGATCTACGAAGACCTCGCCTGGCTCGGCATCGCCTGGGAGACGCCGGTGCGGCGGCAGTCGGAGCATCTCGATGCGTATCGGACGGCGCTGGACAGGCTCTTGGCGCTCGGCCTGGTCTATCCAGCCTTCGAAAGCCGCGCCGAGATCGCAAGGCTGGTTAAGGCGCGTGAAGCGGATGGGCCGTGGCCGCGCGATCCCGACGGCGTGCCGCTCTATCCCGGCGCCGCCAGATCGCTGTCCGCGGACGAGCGCGACCGCCTCATCGACACCGGTGCGCCTTACGCGCTTCGGCTCGACATGGCAGCCGCCTGCCGCCGCGCTGTGGGCCTGAGCTGGAACGAACTGGGCGAGGGGCCGGATGGTGAGCGTGGCGTCGTCCCGGCGCGGCCAGAAGCCTGGGGCGACGTCATTGTGGCCCGCAAGAAGACGCCGACGAGCTACCATCTGTCCGTTGTTGTCGACGATGCGCTCCAGGACATCAGCGAGATCGTGCGGGGCCAGGACCTGTTCCACGCCACTTCGGTCCACCGTCTGCTTCAGGTTCTGCTCCACCTGCCCGAACCCGTCTACCGCCACCACGGGCTACTTCGCGACGAGCGCGGCCGGAAGCTGTCGAAATCAACCAGCTCGACCGGCCTTCGTGAACTGCGCCGGCGGCGCCACGCCGGCCGGTATCCGCCGGTTGGTGGGATTAGGTTAAGTTTCTCTGGGGGTTAGCCAAACGGCGCCGTGACTCCGGGTGTTCCGCCGTGCCATGCTCGCCTGACAGCGCGGGGTTCGAAGGGGATACTTCGAAGGGGAGTTATGGCGGCGAAAACGCGCGCAGCGCGCACTACGGGGACGTCCAAGCGAGTGGCTCGGAAGCGCTCCGGGCCGACTGCCCGGTTGCGCAAGCGCAGCACCAAGCGGGTCGAGCTGGACGTCGTCCAAGCCGCGCTTGCCGCCTTTGCCCATGAGGTCCGCACCCCCCTGACCGGCATTCTCGCGATCAGCGACCTGCTCGCGACTTCGGATCTCGGGGAACGGGAAAGACGCTGGGCCGACACGATCAAGGCCGGGGCCGAGCATCTGGCGAACCTTGCCACCCTGTTCGTCGATGCCGCCCGAAGTGGCAAGGGGACCGGGAAGGGGGTCGGGGGTGGAAGCTCGCTGCGGCAGGATTTGTTCGACCTGCGGACGCTCGCCCGCAACGCCGGCGATTCGCTGGCCGGTCGCGCCGCGGCCAAGGGTCTCCAGGCTGAGGTCGATATCTCGGAGAAGCTGCCGGGGCTGGTGGTCGGTGATCCCGTCCGCCTGCGCGCCGCGCTCGAGAACCTGATCGACAATGCCGTGAAATTCACCGAGCACGGCGGCGTGGCGCTCACGGTCGCGCCTTGGCGTTCCGTCAAGAGCAAGGACAAGACCAAGAGCAAAGGCAAAGCAAAGGGCAAAGGCAGCGTCGGTGTCGCCTTCGCGGTGTCCGACAGCGGCATCGGCCTCACCATGGCCGAGATCAAACGGCTGTTCCGGCCGTTTACCCAAGCCAATGTCACCATTGCCTCGCGCTTCGGCGGCGCCGGACTGGGCCTGTCGTCGGTGAAGCAACTGGCGCGGGCGATGGGCGGCGACATCACGGTCGCGCCTCGGCCCGGCGGTGGCGCCACCTTCACATTGACGGTGTCGGTGTGTGCCACGGGATCGGGCAAGTCCCGCAAGTCGAAGGGCGAAGCCGAGATGGATGCGGTTCCGGCGCTGCGCTTGCTCAGCGTCGAGGACAATCCGTTCGGCCGCGTTGTGCTCAACACCATCCTGACCGAACTCGGTCATCATGCCGAGTTCATCGGGCGCGGCGAGGACGCGGTGAACCGGCTCGCGCAGGGCGCCTTCGACGCGGTGCTGATGGATATGGTGCTGCCGGGCATCAATGGCGTCGAGGCGATCAGGCGGATCCGCACCATGGCGACGCCGCTGGCTCAGATCCCCATCATCGGGGTGTCAGGTCGGGGCGAAGATGAAGTCGCCTCACGCGAGGCCGGCGCCGACGCCTTTCTGGTCAAGCCTGTGTCTCCGCGGGCGCTAGCGACTGCGCTGCTTGCAGCGACACGCCGTGAGGAAGCCGCGACTTGATGATCGCGGCGTTGAGCTCGCCGCCGTAAACGAAGATCGCGGCGATGAAATACAGGAACACCAGCGCGATGATCACCGAGGCGAGCCCCGCATACATCGTCACGTAATTATTGGCGAAGCGCGCCAGATATTGCCCGAACACGATGCCCGAGATCAGCGACGCCACGATGGTGAAGACGATGCCGGGCAGGATCTGGAGGAACCGGCGCCGTCCCGCCGGCAGCCAGGTATGCAGGATCATCAGCGCCACCACCAACGCGCCAACGGTGATGCCGTAGCGCAGCCAGGTGAGGATCCTCTCGTTGGATTCAACGAACAGCGGGATGTGCGCACGCGCGGCCTCGATGAGCAGCGGCCCGAGCACGATCAGGAATGCCATGGCGAGCGCGGTGAAGGCCGCAATCAGCGTGTAGGCGATCGATTCCAGCCGTAGCCAGTACCAGGGCCGCATCTCCACGACCGCATAGGCGCGGTTCAGTGCGACCCGCAGCGCCTCGACGCCGTTGGAGGCGAAGTAGACCGACAGCACCGCGCCGATGGTGAATAGGCCGGTGCGGGTCGTGGTCAGCACGTCGTGGACTTCCCCCGAGATCGAATCCGCGACCTGCTTGGGCCAGACCTGGAGCATGAGGCTCGCAGCCTGATCGGCGAGTTCCTTGGAGCCGAAGAAGCCGGCGAGCGATGTCAGGACGATCAGGAACGGGAATAGCGCCATCAGCGTCGACAGCGCGATGTGGCTCGCGATCGCCCAGCCGTCATCGGCGAGGAACGTGTAGAACGCGTCCATTACGACAAGGTAGATGGTGCGGATTGCCTTCACGCACCACCTGCACTGCTGTTGCTGCTTCCGCTTCCCGCGCGCGGGAAACGCATTCCGACCTCTCCCCGCAGGCGGGGATAGGTCAAGAGGATAGGCAATTGGCGCAAATCCAGATTCATCCAGCTAGCTTCTGATATTATTGGCTTAAAAGCCAGATCGGGAACGCCATGGCGGACCGGCGCGGAGGGTGTTATTTACCCTCGAATGGCATCTCTCCTGAGTACTTTCATCCTGCCGATTGCGGTCGGCGCCGTGGCGTTGGTGCTGCTGCTCGGTCTCATCAACATGATGCGCGGCGGCTCGCCCAACACCTCGCAGAAGCTGATGCGCTGGCGCGTGCTGCTTCAGTTCGTGGCGATCGTCATCGCGATGGCCGCCGTGTGGGCGATGGGGCGTTAACATGGTCGTGCTCAACCGCATCTATACGAAAACCGGTGACGACGGCACGACAGCGCTCGGCTCGGGCGAGCGCCGGCCGAAATACGATCTGCGCATCGAGGCCTATGGGACTGTCGACGAGACCAATGCTGCGATCGGCGTGGTCCGGCTTCACACCGGGGATGCGCCCGAGCTCGACGCGATGCTTGGCCGCATCCAGAACGATCTGTTCGACCTCGGCGCGGACCTCGCGGTGCCCGAACGTGAGGGCAAGGCGGAGCGGCTGCGGGTGGTGGCAAGCCAGGTCGAGCGGCTCGAGCGCGACATCGACGCGCTCAACGACAAGCTGGCACCTCTGACCTCCTTCGTGCTGCCGGGCGGCACGCCAGCCGCCGCCTACCTCCATGTCGCCCGTACGATTTGCCGCAGGGCGGAACGCGTGATGGTGGAACTGGCGGCCCGGCCGGAAGAACCTGTTGGTGCCGCTGGCATCCAGTATATGAACCGCCTGTCGGACTTCCTGTTCGTGGCCAGCCGCGCGGTCAACGAAGACGGCGCCGGCGACGTGCTCTGGGTTCCGGGCCAGAATCGCTGACCCATTGGGCCGCGCATTTCTGGGCGCCAAAATTAGACCCCTTCGCGCGTTGACCGGGCCGGATCAGGCCTTTAGGTTCCGCGCCAGTTGATAACCCCCTCCCAGATTGAGTGAAAGAGGATCGATGAAGGTCTTGGTGCCGGTAAAGCGGGTGGTCGATTACAACGTCAAGGTCCGCGTCAAGAGCGATGGATCGGGTGTTGAACTCGCCAACGTCAAAATGTCGATGAACCCGTTCGACGAAATTGCGGTCGAAGAAGCGCTGCGCCTGAAGGAAGCCGGCAAGGCGACCGAAGTCGTGGTGGTCTCGATCGGACCGGCGCAGGCGTCGGAAACGATCCGCACCGGTCTCGCCATGGGCGCCGATCGCGGCATCCTGGTGAAGGCCGAGGGTGCGGTCGAGCCGCTCGCGGTCGCCAAGATCCTGAAGAAGATTGCGGACGAAGAGCAGCCGGGCCTCATCATTCTCGGCAAGCAGGCGATCGACGACGACAGCAATCAGACCGGCCAGATGCTGGCCGCGCTGCTCGGCTGGTCGCAGGCGACCTTCGCCTCGAAGCTCGAGGTCGAAGGCAGCGACTTCAAGGTCACCCGCGAAGTCGACGGCGGCTTGCAGACCGTGAAGCTGAAGGGACCGGCGATCGTCACCACCGATCTCCGTCTCAACGAGCCGCGCTACGCCTCGCTGCCGAACATCATGAAGGCCAAAAAGAAGCCGATTGCGGACAAGACTGCCGCCGATTATGGCGTCGATCTCACCGCGCGCCTCGAGGTTCTCAAGACGACCGAGCCGGCGGGCCGCAAGGCGGGCGTCAAGGTCAAGGACGTCGCCGAGCTGGTGTCGAAACTCAAGAACGAAGCCGGGGTGCTCTGATGACGACGCTTCTGATTGCCGAACACGACAATGCGTCGCTCAAGGATGCGACCAACAAGGCCCTGACCGCGGCGGCCGCGCTCGGCGCGGACGTCGAGGTTCTGGTGGCCGGCGAGAACGCCAAGGCCGCGGCGGACGCCGCCGCAAAGCTCGCCGGTGTGAAGAAGGTGCTGCTCGCCGACGGCGCGCTTTACGCGCACGATCTGGCCGAGCCACTGGCCGCGCTGATCGTCTCGCTGGCGCCGTCCTATGACGCCATCGTCGCGCCCGCGACCTCGCGCTTCAAGAACGTGATGCCGCGCGTCGCGGCCCTGCTCGACGTCATGCAGGTCTCGGAGATCACCAAGGTGATCGCCCCCGACACCTATGAGCGCCCGATCTACGCCGGCAACGCCGTCCAGACGGTGAAGTCGAAGGACGCCAAGAAGGTCATCACGGTGCGCACCTCCACCTTCGCCGCAGCGGGTGAAGGCGGCAGCGCGTCGGTCGAGAGCGTCGCGGCGGCGGCCGATCCGGGCCTGTCGTCCTTTGTCGGCGAGGAGGTCGCGAAGAGTGACCGTCCCGAGCTGACCTCGGCCAAGATCATCGTCTCCGGTGGCCGCGCCATGCAGAGCCGCGAGAACTTCGCAAAGTACATCGAGCCGCTCGCCGATAAACTTGGCGCCGGTGTCGGCGCTTCGCGTGCGGCGGTGGATGCGGGCTATGCGCCGAACGACTGGCAGGTCGGCCAGACCGGCAAGGTCGTGGCCCCCGAGCTCTATGTCGCGGTCGGCATTTCCGGCGCGATCCAGCATCTGGCCGGCATGAAGGACTCCAAAGTGATCGTCGCGATCAACAAGGACGAGGACGCGCCGATCTTCCAGGTCGCTGATTACGGCCTGGTCGCCGACCTCTACCAAGCGGTTCCGGAGCTGACGGCCGAACTCGGCAAGCTCGGCAAGTAAAACGCGCTAAACACCGGCCGGAGCTATAAACTCCGGCCGGTGTTGCTTTTTGAGGCGTTTTCTTTGGCGCGGGACACGCCTTCGAAGCGATCCAATCTAGGTTTCGAGGCCGGGTTCTGATTAAATCAGACCTCCCGGCTCAGGGGGATAGGCAGGCGCGGTTGATAGCGCGCCGTTCCGGTGGATGACATTATGGCGGCAGTAATCAAGAAGGTCGGCGTGATCGGCGCGGGGCAGATGGGCAATGGCATCGCGCATGTCGCTGCGTTGGCCGGCTTCGACGTGGTGCTCAACGATATTTCGACCGACCGCCTCAAGTCAGGCATGGCCACGATCAACGGCAATTTGACGCGCCAGGTCTCCAAGAAGGCCGTCAGCGAGGACGACAAAGCCAAGGCGATGGCGCGTATCGTAGCCGGCGAGAAGCTGGACGATCTCGCGGACTGCGATCTCGTGATCGAGACCGCCGTCGAGAAGGAAGAGGTCAAGCGCAAGATTTTTCACGATCTCTGCGCTGTGTTGAAGCCCGAGGCGATCGTCGCTTCCGATACTTCCTCGATCTCGATCACGCGGCTGGCCGCCGCCACTGACCGGCCCGAACGCTTCATCGGCATTCACTTTATGAATCCGGTGCCGTTGATGGAACTGGTGGAGTTGATCCGCGGCATCGCCACCGACGACCAGACCTTCGAGGCGTCAAAGGAATTCGTAGGCAAGCTCGGCAAACAGGTCGCGGTCTCCGAGGATTTCCCGGCCTTCATCGTCAACCGCATCCTGCTGCCGATGATCAACGAGGCGATTTACACGCTGTACGAAGGCGTGGGCAACGTCGAGGCGATCGACGCGGCGATGAAGCTCGGCGCGCACCATCCGATGGGCCCGCTGGAGCTCGCTGATTTCATCGGCCTCGATACCTGCCTGTCGATCATGCAGGTGCTGCATGAGGGCCTCGCCGACTCCAAGTACCGCCCGTGCCCGCTGCTGGTGAAATACGTCGAGGCGGGCTGGCTCGGTCGCAAGACCCAGCGCGGTTTTTACGACTACCGCGGCGCCAAGCCGATTCCGACGAGATAAGGGGTTTCGTGCCGGGACATTGCGCAGCGCGTTAGCGATACGCAGCAGAGCCGGGAGACGGAGAAAGCCTACCTTACGGCGACTCGCGACAATTCATGTCCCGTTAACCGCCCGCCTCTAGGTTACCGCCGGTACGAGGGTTTGCGTAATGGACATGATGGCGATGGTCAGCAGCATGCTGGCCTCTCAGCAAGGCGCGCTGCAGTCGAATATCTCGGCGACGCTGATGAAGCAGAACGCGGATGCGGAGAAATCCACCGTCCTGACGCTGCTCGGCGCCGGACAGCCCTCGCTTGCCAATGTCGGCGCTGGCGTCGGCAGCAACCTCAACGTCACCGCCTAAAACATCATCGCTTAGAACGACGCTGCGGCTTTGCCCGTCGCAGCCCGGATCAGCTTGAGCGCATCCTCGCTCGCCCATTCCGCCGGCCCCGCGATCGTCGCGATCTCGCAGCCTTGAGGATCGACCAGCACCGAGGTGGGCATGCCCAAGGCCCGGCCTATCGCCTTAAGATCCTGAAAAACCTTGGCTTTCTGATCGCTGAAATAGCCGAGCCTGATGAGATTGGCCTCTTTCAGAAACGTCTTGGGCTTCTCGGGGTCGCGGGTGTCGATATTGATCGCCACCACCTCGAAATTCGGGCCCGAAAGTTTGCCCTGGAGCTCGTCCAACGCCGGCATTTCCTTGCGGCAGGGCACGCACCAGGTGGCCCAGAGGTTCACCAGCAGCGTCTTGCCGCGGAAATCCGACAGCTTCTTCGGCCTGCCGTCGGCGTCCTCGAAGGCCAGGTCCGGCAGCTTTAGCGGTGCGGTCGCCATGGTCAGCGCCGCCACCTCGCCATGGGCAAGCGGCGCGATCTTCTGTGCGGTGTTCACCGCGGCCCGGCAGGCGGGATCGCCGGAGGGGGCCCGGCCCAGGCCCAGCCCGTACAGCGCGGCAAAGCCAGCCAGGCCCCCGACCACCACGGTGGCGATGACCACGGGGATACGGCGCGTGGCCGACCGTGCTGTCCTTTGGTCGAGCCTGTCGTTGGGGTCGAGCATATCGTTTGTCATCCGGTCGCAGATATGGCTATCAGAGGCCTCTTAATACGGCTGGCAGCCGTCAGCAAACGTGCGGCGGCCACAGGCAAGGCGTGAGCAGGGGATCATGAGCAACAAGATGTGGGGCGGCCGGTTCTCGGAACGTCCCGACGAGATCATGGAAGAGATCAACGTCTCCATCGACGTCGATCGTCACCTCTTTGCCCAGGACATTGCCGCGTCCAAGGCCCACGCCGCGATGCTGGCCGCGCAGGGCATCATCACGGACTCTGATGCGAAAAATATCGGCAAGGGTCTAGACACGATTTTGTCAGAGATCGGCAAGGGCGCCTTCGAATTCAAGCGCGCGCTCGAGGACATTCACATGAATGTCGAGAGCCGCCTGTCCGAGCTGATCGGCCCTGCCGCCGGCCGCTTGCACACCGCGCGCTCGCGTAACGACCAGGTCGCGACCGATTTCCGTCTCTATGTCCGCGATGTCCTCGATGAGACCGACGCCTCGCTCGCCGCGTTCCAGCAGGCGCTGGTCGAGCGCGCGCTGGAGCACGCCGGAACGGTCATGCCGGGCTTCACGCATCTGCAGACCGCGCAGCCGGTGACCTTCGGCCACCATCTGCTCGCCTATGTCGAGATGGCCGCGCGCGATCGCGGCCGTTTCCAGGACGCGCGCAAGCGGCTGAATGAGTCCCCGCTCGGAGCTGCAGCGCTCGCCGGTACCTCGTTCCCGATCGACCGTCACGCCACGGCGAAGGCGCTCGGTTTTGACCGTCCGATGGCGAACTCGCTCGATGCGGTCTCCGATCGCGACTTCGTGCTGGAGACGCTGTCGGCGGCCTCGATCTGCGCCGTGCACATGTCGCGCTTTGCCGAGGAGATCGTGATCTGGACCTCGCCGCTGGTCGGCATGATCCGCCTCAGCGACAAGTTCACCACGGGATCCTCGATCATGCCGCAGAAGCGCAATCCTGACGCCGCCGAGCTGGTGCGCGCCAAGACCGGCCGCGTCATCGGCGCGCTCAATGGGCTGCTGATCGTCATGAAGGGCCTGCCGCTCGCCTATCAAAAGGACATGCAAGAGGACAAGCAGGGCGCCATGGAAGGCTTCGCCGCGCTGTCGCTCGCGATCCGCGCCATGACCGGCATGGTCCGAGATCTCGTGCCTGATGAAGCGAAGATGAAGCTTGCTGCAGGCGAGGGCTACGCCACCGCGACCGATCTTGCCGACTGGCTGGTGCGGACGCTGAAGATGCCGTTCCGCGAGGCCCATCACGTCACCGGCCGCATCGTCGCGAAAGCCGCCGAGGGCGGCGTGGCGCTGCACGAGCTGCCGCTGAGGGAGATGCAGGCAATCGAAGCGAAGATCACGAAAGACGTGCTTGGCGTGCTCTCGGTCGAATCGTCGGTGAAGAGCCGGACCAGTTTCGGCGGTACCGCGCCGAAGAACGTGGCATCGCAGGCCAAGGCCTGGCTGAAGCGGCTGGAAAAAGAGCGAAAATTGGGCTGAGGAGCAAAATTTCGCTTATGTTTCATGGTCATCCGGGTCTCGCCAGAGCGCGCCAATCTCTGTATGGTGCGCCGCGCGTAGTGGGGATTTCGTCGTGACGTCAAAGTTTCGCCCGGCCGGCTCGGGGTGGGCCATCATTGTCTTGAGCCTGACGGCGCTCGCGCTTGCCGGCTGTGGCCGCAAGGGCCCGCTGGATCTGCCGCCGACCGCCTCCAGCGCGTCAACGGCCAACGTCGCGCCGCCGACCGATACCGAGACCGAAGCCCAGAAGACGCCGAGCGTGTTCAACCCCACCTATGGCGCGGACGCCGCACCGGCGGCGACCAAGGGCAGGAAGAAACCGTTTATCCTCGACCCGCTCCTGGACGAAAGACCCAGCCGATAGGCTGGGGCAACTGAGCCAACGCCATGAATCATTTTGACTATCGCAACGGCGTGCTGCACGCCGAGGCGGTGAACCTGTCCGAGCTGGCTGCAACCGTCGGCACGCCGTTCTATTGCTATTCGACCGCGACGCTCGAGCGGCACTATCGCGTTTTCACCGACGCCTTCGCGGGCGAGAAGGTGCTGGTCTGCTACGCCATGAAGGCAAATTCCAACCAGTCGGTGCTGCGCACGCTGGCCAGGCTCGGCGCCGGCGCGGACGTGGTGTCCGGCGGCGAATTGAAGCGCGCGCTGGCCGCCGGCATTCCAGCAAGCAAGATCCTGTTCTCCGGCGTCGGCAAGACGGAAGCCGAGCTGCGCGCTGCGCTGGCGGCCGACATCCTCTGCCTCAATGTCGAATCCGAGCCCGAGCTCGAGCTGCTGTCGCGCCTTGCGACCGAGACCGGGAAGACCGCGCGGATCTCGATCCGTGTCAATCCTGACGTCGATGCCGGCACGCATGCGAAGATTTCGACCGGCAAGTCCGAGAACAAGTTCGGCATCCCGATCGCGCATGCCCGCGAGGTCTATGCCCGCGCCGCGAAGCTGCCGGGCATCGAGGTCACAGGCACCGACGTGCATATCGGCAGCCAGATCACCGACCTCTCCAAGATGGAGATCGCGTTCCGCATCCTCTCCGAATTCGTGCAGACGCTGCGTGCCGACGGCCACAACATCTCGCATGTCGATTTCGGCGGCGGTCTCGGCATTCCCTATTACATGGACCGCGAGGCGCCGCCGGCGCCCGACGCCTATGCCGCGATGGTCAAGCGCGTCAGCCACAATCTCGGCTGCACGCTGATGTTCGAACCGGGCCGCATGATCGTCGGCAATGCCGGCATCCTGGTCGCCAAGGTGATCTATGTGAAGCACGGTGACGGCAAGAATTTCGTCATCATCGACGCCGCCATGAACGATCTGATCCGCCCGACGCTGTACGAGGCCCATCACGACATTCTGCCGGTGACGCAGCCTGCGACGGGGGCCGCGACCATCATGGCCGACGTCGTCGGCCCGGTCTGCGAGACCGGCGACTATCTCGCACTCGATCGCACGCTACCGACGCCAAAGCCCGGCGACCTCATCGCCATCATGACCGCCGGCGCCTACGGCGCAGTGCAGGCCGGCACCTACAATACGCGGCCGCTGGTGCCCGAAGTGCTGGTGAAGGGCGACCAGTACGCGGTCGTGCGTCCGCGCATCGAGGTCGAGCAATTGATCGCGATGGATACGCCGGCGCCGTGGCTATGAGGCTGTGATTGTCCACGATGAGCGCAGCTAGCGCTGCGCCCATCGCTGCATTGACCCTACTTCTTGAACCGGTCCCTGATTGCGGCGAGGCCGGAATCATAGACGCCGCCGAGGGCATCGACCGCTTCCTTCTCCCGCCCCGGGTCGGGCGTGTAGATGCCGGTCCATGTCACCACCGATGCGCCTTCACCCTTTGCCGTGACCTTGATGGTCGACTTGTACTGGCTCACCGGCAGTGGGCTCGACAGGAACGCGTAGGAATAGCTGTAGTCTTTGTCGTTCCGCGCAGTCTGCGTCTCCACGAACGAGGCCTTGCCGTCCCTGGTGACGAGCGTCCGGGTTGGCGGCGACTTGCCGTCCGCAATGCACTGCCCCACCGGCGGCAGCCAATCCTTGATCGCGCAGAACGGCCCGATGACGGACCACACCTCGGCCGCAGCACTGCTGACCTCGATGCTCCTCGTCAGATTGGCTGCGGACGCCGGCATGACGCCGACGCCCAGGCCGAGGGTGCAAATCGCGGCGCTGCGAACCGAAACGAGCAATCTGGAAGCCGTTGAATCGTATTTCTTCATGGTAATCTCCTGTGTCCGGCGGGCCGCGATTGCGGCGGCCGGCTTGCCAATGCCGGTCGAATAGACGCTCACCACGGTCCGCGGCCAGTTCAGAGAATGAATCGCTGCTGATACAGAAACTGAACTAGGAAGCCGCGCGCCGCGGCCCTAAGGTTGCGCCTTCGCTTGTCACGGAGGCCCGCATGACCATCGGCAGCTACAGGCAGTTCTGTCCGGTCGCGATGGCGGCCGAGATATTGTGCACGCGCTGGACCGTCGTGCTGCTACGTGAACTCGTCGCCGGCTCGACCCGGTTCAACGAGTTGCGCCGCGGCGTTCCCCGCATGTCGCCTGCGCTGCTTTCCCAGCGCCTCAAGGAACTCGAAGCTGCAGGCATCATCATCCGCCAGCCGTCGGCTTCCGAGCGCGGCGTGATCGAGTATCAGCTGACCGCTTCCGGACGCGAACTCGGCCCCATCGTCGAGGCGTTCGGCATCTGGGGCCAGCGCCGCATCGAGTCGGATCTGTCGCTTCAGCATCTCGATGTCCAGCTGTTGATGTGGGACATGCGGCGGAATTTGAACACGACGCCGATGCCGACCCGCCGCAGCGTGCTGCAGTTCGCGTATCCGGAATTACCTTCGACGCAGCGATTGTGGTGGCTGATCGTCGATCCCGACGACAGTGTCGACCTCTGCTCGATTGATCCCGGTTTCGACGTTGACCTTTACGTGTCGGTTGATCTGCGCACCATGACGGCGATCTGGATGGGACTCGATTCCGTGCGGGCGGCCGCCGCAAGCCGGCGGATGCTGCTCACCGGCGATCGGCAGCTTGCCGCGGCCATGCAAAGTTGGCTCGGCCTTAGCCCGTTCGCCAAGGAACGCAAGCTGGCGAGCTGATCCAGGGCGGCGCAATTCAGTATTTGTATCGCCCCGCTACAGTTCCCGTACTGGCAAGTCCGCGCCGTGTTCTGGCACCAAGTGATGCCCGCCCTTCAACGCGGAGCTGAACTCGAGCCAGGAGACACGACATGACAGCGTATCTGATCGCGGACATCAAAGTGACTGACGGAAAGTGGGTGCCGGACTACGCCGCGTCCGTCCACGAGCTGGTGCACAAGCATGGCGGCAAGTATCTTTCCCGCAGCGGCAATGTGAAAACTCTTGAAGGTGCCCCTCTCGACACATCGCTGATCGCGATCATGTCTTTTCCCACGGCGAAAGCGGCGGAGTCCTTCGTTACTGATCCCGCCTACGGCCGATTCGCGGCAGCGCGCAGGGGCGGCAGCGAGAGCCGCTTCCAGTTGATCGACGATACGGACTTGGCCGGCACGATCCCCTATCTCGCCAAGGCTTGAACTGCGTCTTCGTCAAAAACCCGGCCGCAGGCGCAGACGTGCCCGGCCAACACAGGAGATCGAATGAACGATTCACTCGCCGGCGCCGGCCTGCTTCGCATGCTTTTAGTAGCTTGCAGCGTGGCCTTCGTGCTCGGACTCTCCGGCGTCGCGTCGGCCCGGGTCACACGGTGCGACATTACGTGGGTCAGCTGCAACAATACCTCTGCGAAATGCTCGAGCGAGAGACGGTGCATGCGCAGGTGCGACGAGAAGTATATCAAATGCAGCGGGGGCTCGGCCTCCCTGCAACTGGAGCAGCCGATCGACCTTCCGGAACTTGGCAGACGCCGCTCGTAGCAGATCGATCCAAGGAGGACAGCGCAGCGCCGGTCGTCGGCGCTGCGCTGTCGTGTTGGCGCTAGCCGGGTGGCCTGCCGCCCACCACAACGCCCGCCCTCTTCTCGATCGGCTTGATCGCCGCGGTGAAATCGGACTCGGCGCCTTCCGTGCTGATGACCGTCTCCCACAACCGGCAGACCGCCTCCGCGACCTCCATCGACAGGCCGAGCTGCTTCATCTCCTCCAGCGCCAGCCGCACGTCCTTCACCATCAATCCCGTGGCGAAGCCGAAGTCGAAGCTGCGCGGCAGCACCGAGCGCGGAAACTTGTCGCGGCTCGCGGTGTTCATGCCGGAGCCGGCATTGATGACGTCGATCATCACGGCGGGATCGAGCCCCGCCTTGACGCCCATCACCACCGCTTCCGAGGTCGCCACGATCGCGGTGGCCGACAAGAAGTTGTTGGCGAGCTTCATGGTCTGCGCCGCGCCGGGCTTCTCGCCAATGAAGAACACTTTCCCGATGACGTCGAGCGCGGGCTTGAGCAGCTCGAACTCGGTCTTCGGCCCCGAGACCATTACCGCGAGAGTGCCTTTCTCGGCGCCGCCGACGCCGCCGGAAACTGGGCAATCGATCTGCACGATGTCATGCTTGGCGAGCAGGCCGTGAATCTTCACCGCCATCGCTGAGCCGACGGTGGAGAGATCGACGAAGCGTTTGACGCGGCTTCCCTCGATCACGCCGTTCGGCCCCGTCGCAACCGCGAGCGAAGCCTGCAGCGAAGGCAGGCTCGCCATGACGGTCTCGACCTGGTCGGCGACGTCCTTCGGCGACGTCGCCGCAGTGGCGCCGCGCGCCACCAGCTTGTCGACGACCTCCTGGCGCGTGTCGAATACGACGAGCCGGTGGCCGGCCTCGATCAGCCGCCGTGCCATCGGGAAACCCATATTTCCGAGGCCGATGAATCCGATGTCCATGGTGTTTCCTTGTGGTGATTATTCGTTGTTGTTGATCGGCCCGTATCCATCCTCGGTGTCTTCCTGGCGAAAGCCAGGACCCATTACCCCAGGGAGACGTTTTGGCGCGAAGTGGCAACTCCGAGTGCCCGTAACCACACCTGCCAGTGGCTATGGGTCCGGCTTTCGCCAGGACGACATGGGGACGTCGCGTCCCCGTCCTTCACGCCGGCACCCCTCACGCCTTGCCGTCGATCTCCGCGAACACCTCGCGCGCGATTCGAAAACTGTCAACCGCGGCCGGCATGCCGCCATAGATTGCGACCTGCATCAGGATCTCGCGGATCTCGTCGCGGCTGACGCCGTTGGTGAGTGCACCCTTCAGATGCGCGCGGAATTCGTGCTGACGATTGAGGATCGCGATCATCGCGATGTTGAGCATGCTGCGGGTCTTGCGCGGCAGCTCCTCGCGGCCCCACACCGTGCCCCAGCAATATTCGTTGAGCATCTCCTGGAACGGACGGTTGAAGTCGTCGACGGTCTTCAGGGCGTTGTTGACATAGGCCTCGCCCAACACTGCTTTGCGGACTTCCAGGCCCTTGTCGTGCATCTTCTTGTCCATGGTGTTTCCTTTGTTTTCCTTGGCTGTCGGCGCGGAAATTACGGGGTTGCGGCGGGCCAGTCACGTCCTCGTGTTATGCGGGAAAAGGGGTGTCTCCCGTACAGGAACGGATGCCTCAGTGCTGCCGTTGTGGTACGCTTCTCTACCGGGCAACCTGGAGAGTTGATTGAACGGCGTCACCCCCGACCCGTCAGACCCGATCCGCGATGGCGACGCTCTGTCGCGGCTGAAGCTGGCGCAAGCCCTGCAGCGGGCCACTTATGCCATCGCGTGGGAGCGTGCCTGGCCAAATTTGGCGCGGCTTCTCACCGTCGTCGGTCTGTTCCTGGTGGTGTCCTGGGCCGGCCTCTGGCTGGCGCTGCCGTCCATTGCCCGCGCCATCGGTCTCGTCGTTTTCGCCGGCGTCGCGATTGTCACCCTGTTCCCGTTGAGTCGCTTCCGCTGGCCGAGCCGCGAGGAGGCGCTGGCCCGACTCGACCGCGGCTCCGGCATCCGTCACCGGCCGGCCACCACGCTGACGGACACGCTGAGCTCGCAGGACCCGGTTGCGCAGGCCTTGTGGCGGGCGCAGCGTGAGCGCACGCTGGCTTCGATCAAGCGCATCCGCGCCGGTCTGCCGAAGCCCCGGCTCGCTCTGCATGATCCCTGGGCGCTGCGCGCGCTGGTCATGGTGATGCTGGTTGCGACCTTCTTCGCTGCCGGCGACGAGCGTGCGATGCGGCTCGGGGCCGCCTTCCACTGGAACGGCGTGCTGGCCCCGACGAATGTTCGCGTCGATGCCTGGGTCACGCCGCCGCTCTACACCGGCAAGCCGCCGGTCATTCTGTCGGCCGCGAACAAGGAGGCCGCCGCGCTGCCGGCCAGCGGTCCGCTTGCCGTTCCCGCCGGCTCGACCCTGATCGTTCGCTCCTCCGGCGGCAGCCTTGATGTTGTCGTCTCCGGCGGCCTCAAGGAAGTAGCGCCCACCGAAGCCGCGCCCAAGGGCACCAACGAGAAGCATTTTGCCATCAGCGGCGACGGCACCGCGCATGTCCGCGCGCCCTCCGGCCAGCCGCAATGGGCGTTTGCGGCAACGCCGGACCGCGCGCCGACGATCGCGCTGGCCAAGGATCCCGAGCGCCAGGCCCGTGGCGGACTCCAGCTCACCTACAAGATCGAGGACGATTACGGCGTCACCGGCGCCGATGCGCAAATCGGCCTGCGTGCCGCCGATACCAAAGATGGTGTCAAGGATGGCAGCAAGGAGGCCGACACCAAGGCCGCCGCGCGGCCGCTATTCCAGCCGCCGCAATTCCCGCTCGTGCTGCCGAATGCGCGCACCCGCAACGGCGTCGGTCAGACGGTGAAGGACCTCAGCGAGGATCCCTATGCCGGTGCCGATGTCACGCTGACCCTCACCGCCAAGGACGAGGCCGGCAACGAGGCCAAGAGCGAGCCCTTCAACATGCGCCTGCCCGAGCGGCTGTTCACCAACTTGCTCGCGCGCGCGCTGGTCGAGCAGCGCCGCATCCTGGCGCTCGACGCCAACAAGAATTCGGATGTCTACGCCGCCCTCGACGCGCTGATGATCGCACCCGAATTGTTCACGCCGGATGCGGGCTGCTATCTCGGCCTGCGCAGTCTGGCGCTGCAGCTGGAAGCCGCCCGCACCGACGACGCGCTGCGCGATGTAGTGGGAAGCATGTGGGCGTTCGCGGTCACCATCGAGGACGACGGTGTCGCCGGCAGCGTCAACGCCGCGCTGCGCTCGGCTCAGGACGCGCTCAAGCGGGCGCTGGAACGCGGCGCCAGCGAGGACGAGATCAAAGCGCTGACGCAAAAGCTTCGCGAGGCGATGGCCGGCAAGGTGCGCGATCTCGCCCGGCGCGCCGAGCAGAATCCGCTTGGACCCCGGCAGCCTTTCCCGGCAGAGGTTCAGCTCATCCTCGACAAGGCGGTCGAGCTGCGACAGAAGACCCAGCATGCCAAGCCCGAGCAGCTCGAAGAGCTGGCGCAGCAGCAGGACGTCTTGCGCCAGCAGCTGCAGGCCTATCGGAAGTCGGCGAACAGCCGGGCGAAGGGGGGCGAGGACGGCGCCAATCAGTTTACGCGGGACCGGAAATGCGGAAGCTAGCGCGCGTGCCAGTCGTGAAGGCGATCTCGATCGCCTGTCTTGCCCTCCTCCTGGGAGGCTTCCCCGCTGCCGTCTCGGCCCAGCAGGACCAGGATCCCGATGCGCTGCTCGATAGCGCGGAAAAGGCGATGCAGGAGTCCGGCGACAGCCTCAGGCAAAAGGAGTCCGGACGGAGCCTGAACAATCAATCCGATGCGATTCAGAAGCTCGAGGACTACAAGCGCGCGACGGAAAAGAGCCAATCCTCCAATCGCGATCGTTCCGTCATCACGCAGCGCGATCTCGACGAGCTGTTGAAGCAGATCGAGAAGGCCGCGAAGGAAGGCAATCGCGAGGCGGCCCAGCGCCTGCTCGAGCAGCTCGCGCAGATCATGGAAAACCTCCAGATGGCGCAGCCCGGGCAATCCGGCGACAGCGACATGGAGCAGGCGCTCAACGAGCTCAGCGACATGATCCGCAAGCAGCAGCAATTGCGCGACAAGACTTTCAAGCAGGGGCAGGATTCCCGGCGTGAGCGCTCGCGCGGCAAGCAGCAGGGCGACCAGTCGATGTCGGATCTCCAGCAGGATCAGCAGTCGCTGCGCGACCGCCTGAAGAAGCTGCAGGACGAGCTCGCCAAGCGCGGCCTCACGCAGAAGGGGCAAAAGGGCCAGAAGAGCCAGGGCCAGAAGGGGCAAAAGGGTCAGCAGGGCGAGCAGGGACAGCCGGGCCAGGATGGCGATCAGGACGGTGACCAGGGCGATGACGACGGCAGTCTGGACGCCGCCGACGGGGCCATGGGCGATGCCGGCTCGCAGCTCGGCGAAGGCAATTCGGATGGTGCCGTGGACTCGCAGGGGAAAGCTCTCGAGGCCTTGCGCAAGGGCGCGCAGAAGATGGCCGAGGCGATGCAGCAGGGCGATGGCGACGGGCAGGGCGATGGCCCCGGCAACCGGCCCGGTCGTCAGCAGAGCGGCGGCAATCAGACCGATCCGCTCGGTCGCCCACTTCACGGCCGCGATCTGAGCGACGACTACACGGTCAAGATCCCCGGCGAGATCGACGCCCAGCGCGTCCGCCGCATCCTCGAGGAGCTCCGCCGCCGCTTGGGGGACAGCTCGCGCCCGCAGATCGAGCTCGATTACATCGAGCGGCTGCTGAAGGATTTTTGAGTTCTCTGTCATTGCCCGGCTTGACCGGGCGATCCAGTACTCCGACACGGTTGTGATTCAATCGAGAGGCTGCGGCTACTGGATGCCCCGGTCAAGCCGGGGCATGACAGCGGAATACGTGGCGCCCCGACGCCGCTACCCCTTCTTCGCCGCCAGCGCGTCCGCCACCGCCGTGCGGATGTCGGCGACCGAGAACGGCTTGGTCACGACGTCATGCACCAGCGCATTGAGGTTCGAGGCGCGCTCGCGCTGGTCGGCAAAGCCGGTCATCAGCAGAATGGTCAAATCGGGGAAATCGCGTGCGACGGAAAGCGCCAGCGCGATGCCGTCCATCACCGGCATCTGGATGTCGGTGAGCAGCAGGTCGAACCTGCCGTCCGCGCGCGTGAGGATCTCCAGCGCCTCGGCGCCGTCTTGCGCGGTGACGATCTCGTGGCCGTCCATGGCGATGGCGCGCGCCACCAGCTGGCGCATCGAATCCTCGTCGTCGGCGATCAGGATCTTGGACATGAGACCAACCTTGGGATCAATCTCGCCACCAACTTTGCCTGCGAGACCTGCGAAATCGATTATACGCTGCCGCCGGCGATGTCGCGCCGGTTGAAGAAGCGAACGTCGATATTGCGGCCCTCCGGCGGCGGCGAGGCCAGGCGCGAGCGGAAGAAGGCGCGCTCGCCGGGCTGTAATACGGTCTGTTCCAGAACGGCGTTCCAGGCGTAGATTTCCGCGCCTTGCGCGTCGCGCACTGCGAAGCGCAAGCGGGGAATGTCGAGCGGCTTCTTGCCCTGTCCCACGATCACGCCCTCGATCACCAGCACCTGCTTACCGTCTACTGTCTCGCTGGAGAGCTTGACGTCCTTGAAGGCGAGTGCGCGCAGGTTAACTTCGAGGCCGACCATCCTGTAGAAGGCTGCCGTCTGCGGCAGCAGCCGCACCATGTCTCCGCGCCAGATCACCAGCGCCAGGACCAGCGCGCCCATGGCGGCGCAGGCGGTCGGCAGGCCGAAATGGGATTTTCGCGGGGCCGCCGGACGGCGCACTCGCGCGCCGCGGCGACGGCCGAACAGGCCACGGAACCAGGACTGGTGCTGTTCGCCGCCGACTTCCTCCTCAACGGATCGGGCGGCCGCGGACCATTCGTCCTCGGTGTCGGCGGCTTCCTGGTCCGGCCAGTCGCTGGCGATCGAGGGGCTGTCAACGACAGGCGCGTCAGCGGCTCCGTCGTCCTGGGCATAGGAGTTCCATTGCTCGGCGAGATCGGCCTGGTCGTCGGCCCGGCTGGCCGCGGCCATGGCCGGCACAGATGCCTCCTCGATGGCATCCTCGGCATGGGCGACCCACGTTTCCTTGCAACGGGAACAGCGCACGGTCCGGCCGTTCGCCCCAAGGCTCGCGGGCTTGATGGCGTAGGATGTCGTACAATGAGGGCAGACGATATGCATGGACGAGCCTTGATGCATGGACAAGTCTTGATCGTGACACGGTCGTGGAGAACCGAGACGGAAAGATGCTACCAATTATGCTACAGGACGACCGTTAACGAACCGGAAACCATAACGGCCGCAAAACCCGCGGATCGCGTGTGGCGGAGCACAGCCGTGCGGCCCGCGGCCTCTCTCGAACGGAGCTGAGCTTGGTTCGGTTCGAAAATGTCGGATTGCGTTACGGCCTGGGGCCCGAGGTCCTGCGCGACCTCAACTTCCAGATCCCGGCGCATTCCTTCCAGTTCCTCACCGGCCCGTCCGGCGCCGGCAAGACCTCGTTGCTGCGCCTGTTGTTCCTCTCGCATCGCCCGACGCGGGGGCTCGTCAACTTGTTCGGTCACGACATCTCGCAGCTCGGCAAGGACGAGATCGCAGACTTGCGCAAGCGCATCGGCATCGTGCTCCAGGATTTCCGCCTGCTCGATCACATGACGACCTATGAAAACGTGGCGCTGCCGTTCCGCGTGATGGGCCGCAGCGAATCGAGCTACCGCAAGGAGGTCATCGATCTCCTGAAATGGGTTGGGCTCGGCGAGCGCATGGACGCGCTGCCGCCGATCCTGTCCGGCGGCGAAAAGCAGCGCGCGGCAATCGCGCGCGCCGTGATCTCGCGGCCGCAGCTGCTGCTGGCCGACGAGCCAACCGGCAGCGTCGATCCGACGCTCGGCCGCCGCCTGCTGCGGCTGTTCATCGAGCTCAACAAGTCAGGCACCGCCGTCATCATCGCCACCCACGATATCGCCCTGATGGACCAGTACGAGGCGCGACGCTTCGTGCTGCACCAGGGACGGCTGCACGTCTATGAATAGGCCCGACGAGCGCGGCGTGCTGGTCGATCTCGGGCAGGAGGGGCCGCCGCTTCCGGCCCGGGCGCGCAATATGTCGCCGATCGTGCCGCGCGCCTCGATCCACGGCCGCGCGCTGGTCGCCGTTGTCGCCATCATGACCTTCCTGGCCTCGATGACGACCGGCACGGTGCTGCTGGTGAGCGCCTCCGCCGCCGAATGGCAGTCGGATGTCGCGAGCGAGATCACCATTCAGGTCCGGCCGCAGACGGGCCGCGATCTCGAACGCGACACCGCGGCGGTGACCGAGGCCATGCGCGCGCAAGCCGGCATCGTCGAGGTCAAGCCGTTCACGAAGGACGAGAGCGGCAAGCTACTCGAGCCCTGGCTCGGCACCGGGCTGTCGATGGACGATCTGCCGGTCCCGCGCATGATCATCGCGCGCGTGCAGCCCGGCACGGCGCTCGATCTCGGCGCCTTGCGCGCCCGCGTGACCCAGGTGGCGCCAAGCGCCAGCGTCGACGATCACCGCGCCTGGATCGAGCGCATGCGCTCGATGACCAACGCCACCGTGCTCGCCGGTCTCGGCATCCTCGCGCTCGTCATCGTCGCCACCATCATCTCGGTGTCGTTCGCAACCCGCGGCGCCATGGCGGCGAACCGTCCGATCGTCGAGGTGCTGCATTTCGTCGGCGCCGGCGACCGCTACATCGCCAACCGCTTCCTGCGTCATTTCCTCAGGCTGGGGCTGGAGGGCGGCGTGATCGGCGGCGGCGCCGCCATGCTGGTGTTCGGCTTCTCCGAGTCGATTGCAGGCTGGTTTTCGGGCACTCCCGTCGGCGACCAGTTCGCCGCGCTGCTCGGCACCTTCTCGCTGCGGCCATCCGGCTACATCGTGCTCGCGGTGCAGGCCGTGCTGATCGGCGCCATCACCGCGGTCGCCTCGCGCCAGACGCTGTTCGCGACGCTGAATGATGTCGATTGAGATGGTTTTCTTCCTTCTCCCCTTGTGGGAGAAGGTGGCGCGAAGCGCCGGATGAGGGGTTCTATCCACGTGCACGAACGTCGAGGCGAGTTCGCGGAGACATACCCCTCACCCGTCTCGCCGCTATCGCGGCGAGCCACCCTCTCCCACAAGGGGAGAGGGGAAAGCTGGTTCGCGGCCCCAGCGCTTCGCCACATAGTTTGAGGCCGACAAACCGGACTCCACTTCGCCTCAAAACGTCCTAAAATCACCTCTGGGAAGGGATCACCGACATCGCATGAGCGCGCCGACCGCCGATCGATCGCCGAAACTGCCGCGCGGGTGGCTGCGCGCGGCCGTGATGTCGACGATTGCGCTCGCCTTCGTCGGCGCGGCGGCGGGCTTTATTGCGTTTCTGTCGCAATTGCGCGGCGCCGAGATCGCGCCGGACCGCAAGGCGGACGGCATCGTGGTGCTCACCGGCGGCTCCTCGCGGGTGTCGGATGCGATGGAGCTGCTCGCTGCCGGCTACGGCAGGAGGCTCCTGATCTCCGGCGTACACCCGACCTCGACGGCGAGCGACATCTCCCGGACGCTGCCGGAGAACCAGTCTTTCATGCGTTGCTGCGTCGATCTCGACCGCACCGCGGTCTCGACCCGCGGCAATGCCGCGGAAGCGCGGCGCTGGGCCGCGGGACGCGGCTTCAAATCGCTGATCGTGGTCACCTCGAACTATCATATGCCGCGCGCGCTGGTGGAATTCTCGCATGCGATGCCGGAGGCGACACTGATCCCGTTCGTGGTGGTCGGCGACAAATGGCGCGACGAGCCGTGGTGGACCTCGGCGTCCACTTTGCGGCTGCTGCTGTCGGAATATGTCAAGTATATCGCGGCGGAGGTCAGGGTGCGGCTGGAGGATTTCGGGATTGACCTTTCGCCCGAGATGTCGGAGCAGCCTTCCGGGCTGCAGGCGAAGCGGCCCGCCACCGCACAGGCCAATTGATCGGCAACTGATCGGCAATTGATCGGATCCTCGATGTTCTTGATTTTCCTGCGATCGCTCGTGTTCAACGTGCTGTTCTACACCGTGCTGGTGTGCCTCGCGATCGTGGCGCTGCCGACCTTCGCATTGCCGCCGCGCGCCATGCTCACGGTCGCGCAATGGTGGGCAAAGGCGACGCTGTTTCTGATGCGGGCTGTCTGCAACATCAAGGTGGAATTCCGCGGCCTCGAAAAGATCCCGAGGGGACCATTGGTCGTTGTGGCGAAGCACCAGTCGTTCTGGGAGACGTTCGTCTTGCCGGGCTTCTTCGACCGTCCGATTTTCATCCTCAAGCGTCAGCTCATGCAGATCCCGGTGTTCGGCCAGTTCCTGGTCAAGACCGGGATGATCGCGATCGACCGCAATGCCGGCGTCAAGGCGCTGCTGGACATGACGCGGCGGGCGCGGGAGGCGGTGCGCAGCGGCGGGCAGCTCGTGATCTTTCCCGAAGGCACGCGCCGCGCCCCGGGCGCGCCACCGGACTACAAGAGCGGCTTCGCGCAGATCTATTCGTCCTGCGGCGCGCCGTGCCTGCCGATCGCGCTCAATTCCGGCCTGTTCTGGCCGCGCCGCACCTTCATGCGCTATCCCGGCACGCTGGTGGTGGAATTCCTCGATCCGCTGCCGCCGGGCTTGCCCAAGGACGAGTATCTCTCCCGTGTGCAAACGGTGATCGAAGACGCGACCGGTCGCCTCGTCGAAGCGGGCCGCAAGGAGCAGGAGCAGCTGATCGGCTCGGCGCCGAGCTATGCGCCGTTGGAGAGCTAGCGGTTTTCCCGATCGTCCGCCGGAGCCGGCGCGTGCGGAGAATGCGCATCACCATGCAGCATCATGGCAAGCTGATGCAGCTGCGCATCGCGAAAGCCTTCGGCCTCGATCGCCTTCACCGTCGCAGTCACGTAGTCGCGGTTGGCGCCGGACTGGCCGTGGCCCTGGAGCACGTGGCGATGCTGGTCGGTGAGCGACAGCCGACCGGCATATTGCACATGGCCGCGGTCGACGACATAGGCGAGCGCGGAGACGCGCTGCCGCGCATCGTTCTCCAGCCACACCGAGCGCATGACTTCGCGATAGACCGACGTCACCTGCTCGCGCGCGCGCAGATAGGCGACGACGTCGGCGCGGTTCTTTTCGGCGACGCGGAAGGCGATGCCGCGGCAGGCGCCGCCGCGGTCGAGGCCGAGCACCAGACCCGGCTTCTCCGGCGTGCCACGGTGGACGAAGGAATAGACACAGAGCGCGCGGTGCTCGCCGACCAGCCGCGCGGGGACGCGCTCCTCGAATTCGAAACCCGGCCGCCACATCAGCGAGCCGTAGCCGAACACCCAGAGGTCGCCTTTGGCTGTGGTGACGGAGGGGAGGGTGATTTCCGACATTTCGGGCACGGCTACCAGAACCGCGCTCCCAAGCGAAGCGAATTCTCCGCCTTTCGGAGCACGCCAACCTCGCTTACATTTGACAAAATCAGGGGTCAAAGGGTCGCCGCATGTCCGATATGACCGTTGCCGCACGCCGGCGCTCCCGCTGGGGCCTTTTCATCGCCCCTGTCATCCTCCTGATCCTCGCGGTGGCGTGGAGCTGCTTCTGGTTCTATGCGGCGTCGCAGGCCGAAATCGCCGCCGATGCCTGGCGCGCGCAGGAGGCCAAATCCGGCCGCGTCTATGATTGCGCCAAGCGCTCGATCGCGGGCTTCCCCTTCCGCTTCGAGGTCCGGTGTTCGGGCGCCAGCGTCGCCCTGGTGTCGCAGAACGCCAGCAAGACGCCGTTCACGGCGAAGCTCGACAACATCCTGGTCGTCGCCCAAGTCTACGATCCCAAGCGCGTCATCGCCGAATTTACCGCACCCGCGACGCTCACTGACGGCGTCACGCAGAGCACCTTCGTGGTGAACTGGAGCAAGGGTCGCAGCAGTGTGGTCGGCCTGCCCGCCGTGCCGGAGCGCGCTTCCATCGTGTTCGAGGAGCCGACCGTCAGTCGTGTCGACGGCAGCATGCAGGTGCCGCTCGCGCGCGCAAAACAGGTCGAGCTGCATGGACGCCTTGCGGATGGATCTCCGTCCGATCATCCCGTGATCGAGACCGTGCTCCAGATCGCGCAGGGCAGCGTCCAGGGCGTTCATCCGCTGCTCGCCGAGCCGTTCGAGGCCGACACGCGGGCGAAGATCACCGGACTGTCCGATCTCACGCCAAAGCCGTGGCCGCAGCGCTTCCGCGAGATCCAGGCCGCCGGCGGCCATATCGAGATCGTGCAGTCCCGCATCCAGCAGGGCGAGATGATCGCGGTTGCGGCCGGCACGCTCGGGCTCTCGGCAAACGGCCGCCTCGATGGCGAATTGCAGATGACCGTGACGGGCCTGGAGCGCGTGATCCCCGCGCTCGGCATCGAGAAGATGCTGCAGGAGGGGGTGCCGCAGGCGACCCTCGATCGCGTCGCGCCCGGCGTGAAGTCGCAGGACCTCAACAATCTGTTCGGTGCGCTCGACCGTGCCGTTCCCGGCCTCGGCAAGGTCATCAAGCAGAACGCCAATGCAGGCGTTGCCGCCGGCATCAATTCGATCGGCACCGAGAGCACGCTGGAAGGCAAGAAGGCTCGCAGCTTCCCGCTGAAGTTCGTCGACGGCGCCGTGCTGCTCGGCCCGGTCAAGGTCGGCCAGATCCCGCCGCTGTATTAGGTCGTGAATTCATAAACCTGCCGGGCGGACAGCTCGGTCCGTCTGATGCGTTCGAAACTGTGAACAGATCGTTTCTGCGAAGAGCTTCTTGTCGGCGCCGGTGACGCAACCTGCGAGGTCCTCTCCTGCGTCGGGCGAGGAGTGCGACAGTGCGTCTGGACAGGTAGCGTTCTGCCGCCCTATTGAAGACCAACTGACGGCTCTAAGGCCGCGCCCAAATTATCTGGGGTTCGGGGGAAACAATGCGCGCGTTGAATTGTCTCGTGGCAGCATCGCTGCTCGTTGCCTCGCTTCAGACCGCAACCGCAAAGGATAGCGAACATTGGGTGGTGTCCTGGACGGGCGCGGTTCAGGGCCCATACCCCGTCGGCAATCCGTCAGCCCAGCCCGAACAGAAATTCGCGTTTCCCGAGCCTGCGGCCGGTGCGCGGGACCAGACCTTTCGCCTGATCGTGCGGCCGGATATCTGGGGCCGTCAGGCCCGCATCCGGCTCAGCAACGCCTTCGGCACCAAACCCGTCACGTTTGACGGCGTTTACGTCGGCCTGCAGTCGGGCAGTGCCGCGTTGATCCGCGGCTCCAACATTCCGGTTACGTTCGCCGGCACGGCTTCCGTTACGGTGTCGCCGGGGAATTCGGTCTGGAGCGATGCGATCGCGCTGCCGTTTGCAAAGCGGCCCGATGACCTCGCCGGCCGCCGGCTTGCGGTCAGTTTTCATGTCGCCGGCCAGAGCGGCCCGATGACCTGGCACGCCAAAGCGCTGACCACCTCCTATGTCAGTGCGCCCGGCGCCGGCGCGAAGGGCGCCCTGGAAGACGAGGCTTCCTTCCCCTATGCGACTGCGTCATGGTTCTTCCTCGATGCGATCGAGATGACTGCGCCTGCCGATGCCTTCGCCATCATGGCGTTTGGGGATTCGATTACCGACGGGACCGCCTCAACCATGAATGGCGACGATCGCTGGCCCAACGTGCTGTCGCGTCGCCTGAAGGCAGTCTACGGCAACAAGGTTGCCGTAGTGAATGGCGGCATCGGTGGCAACCAAATCGCAGGCCCGGCCGAATATGGTCCCGACAAACCGTACGCGGGCGGCCCCGCTTCGGGCCAGCGGCTCGAGCGTGACGTGCTGTCGCTGTCCGGCATATCGAGCCTGATCTGGCTGGAAGGTATCAACGATTTCAGCAAGAACGGCAATTTTACCGCCGACCAAGTCATCGCCGCGATGAAGGATCGTGTCGCGAGGCTACGTGCGAAATGGCCGCAAGCCCGGATCATCGGCGCCACCGTCGTTTCGGCATTGGGTAGCACCAGCGCGGCACATGGTTTTCCCGAGCAGGATGACAAGCGCAAGGCGCTCAACGCATTCATCCGTAGCTCGGGGACATTCGACGGTGTAATCGATTTTGATCGGGCGACGCTCGATCCGGCCTCGGGTGGCCTCAAGCCGGAGTTCGTTCCCGAAAGCACGACTGGTGGCGCCGGCGACAAGCTTCATCCCAACCGCACCGGATATCTGGCGATGGGACAGGCCATCGACCTCGAGCTGTTCAAGCCGGGAAAGATTAGCCGTAGCGCGAAGCAGTAGGATGGATTCAGAGTCTCCTCTCTCCATTCATCGCCCTCAGCTGTCGTAACTCCCTCCATGCGGGTTACGAGCTGAACTCACGGCCGCTTCGCCGGATCGTGATGACCGGCCGGGAATGCCGAGCCGCAAACTCCGCTCTCTCTCCATGTCGGCCGCACGATGATGCGGTCGCCCAGGCAGGAGAGATATCATGACCAAGTCCAGGCTGTTCATTGCCGGTATCGCCATCTCGACCACGCTCGCGACGCCCGCGTTTGCGCAGTGGCAATGGCAGTTGCAGGAGCCGGCAGCATACGCCTCGATGTATCCGAACGGTGATCGCAACGTCTCGAATCCGACGACGCGGGAGACGATGGCCTTCGTCCCCTCGCCGAAATCACCGCGCCCAATGGTGATGCGCGCGACCAAGGGCAAATAGCCGCCATCCACCACTTGCCCGTCGCGAACTGGGCCCGGTCATGTCCCGGCCGGGCCCAATGCGCGTTGCCTTGAACGAGGCCTCGAAAAGTTGCCTTGGACAATCGCGACAGTCGCGCGTGCGGATCGACAGCCAACGAAAATATTCCGAACAGGATCGTCAGGAAAACGTGATGCACAAGATGCACGGCGCCGCGAATAACCGCAGCCGCATTCAAATCACTCCACACCAGGGAAGCATGCATGCGCCGGAGATGGCGCGCGGAATCCAATCCGCTTCCCAAATGGAGGAAGCTTCAAATGCGGATCATCAATTGCGGACTGATGCTGGGTATTCTCGCTGCCTGTTCAGGGCAGGCGCATGCCGACGACAATGTCACAACCGAAATCCACTCGCTGAAGGCGAAGCTGAAGGAGCTCCAGCAGCGCGTGGACTCCGAGGCGCGCAAGACGCGACAGGGTGAAGCGCAGGCGAAGGCCGTTCAGTTACCAGCAAGTTACAAGGCGCTCGCCGCCGATCCATGTGCGGCCGGCAAGGTCTGCTACAAGGGCGTGACGTTGACCTTCGGTGGCTGGGTCGATCTCACCGGCGTCTACCGCTCGCGGAATCTCGCTTCCGATACCGGCTCGGTCTACAACTTCATCCCCTATCAGCAGAGCCGCAACTTCAACATCCCGGAAACGCGCTTCTCGGCACGCCAGAGCAGGTTCTCGGTGCTGGCCGAGGGCAATGCCGATGCCGACACGCACCTCGCGGGTTATGGCGAGATCGATTTCGAAGGTGCGGCTCAGACGGCGAGCTCGGTTGCGACCAACTCGTTCAATCCGCGCATGCGGCAGCTCAGCCTGGAACTGGACCGCAGCGATCTCGGTCTTCACTTCCTCGCCGGGCAATCCTGGTCGCTGAACGCGCCGACCAAGTCCGGCATCGATCCTCGTGGCGTCGATGCGCCCGGCGTGATCGACTTCGAATCCGTTCCGGGATTTCTTGCCTGAATCAGGTGCCCGACGTCACGGTCAAGGCCGCCTGGGACCCAAGGCTCGGGCCCTATAAGTTGCATGTCGAGGGGTGGGCGCTCTACCGCCAGCTGTTCGACCGTTTCAACAACGCCAACCACCCCTACGACACCGGAAGCTTCGGCGGACACATCTTCGTCGAGCTGATTCCGAAAACCCTCGATCTTCAGCTCTATGGCTCGCACGGCGTGCTGGGCCGCTTCACGGCAACACCGTTCGCCGACGCGGCGGTGGCGCAGGACGGCACCCTCCTCCCGCTGACGATCACGGCGGCCGCCGTCGGCCTGATCTGGCACGCGACGCCCAGCCTCGATGTCTACTCCTATGCAGGCCTCGAAAAGGCCAAGGCGAATTTCGCCAATGTTGGAACGGTGCCGTTCGGCTACGGCAATCCGCTCTACAACAACACCGGCTGCTTCACCGAAAACTCGGCGGGCGCGACCTGCAACGGCAACACCAGGGAGGTTCGGCAGATCACGGCCGGGATCTACGACACCATCTACCAAGGCAATTTCGGCACGCTCAAAGCCGGCCTGCAATATTCCTACACGCAACGGTTCGCGTTCGCCGGCGTCGGCGGCGCGCCGAAGACCGACGACAACGTCGTCATGACGCAGATCCGGTACTACCCATTCTAGTCACGGAGCCACGCAGGCTCGTAGCCCGGATGGAGAGAAGCGCGATCCGGGAATCCTGCCTCAAGCGACGGAAGTCCCGGATTACGCCTGCGCTCCATCCGGGCCACTTCGGTGCTACGGCTTGTTGCCGAGCTGCGCATGCGGCCGGCCGAAATCGGGCGCGGCCGAATCCTGGCCGATTTCGACAATGCCGCGGCGGATGGCGCGGGTGCGGGTGAAGTGGTCGAACAGCGCCTCGCCATCGCCGCGGCGGATTGCGCGGGTGAGCTTTGCCAGATCCTCAGTGAAGGTGCCGAGCATCTCCAGCACGGCTTCCTTGTTGGCGAGGAAGACGTCGCGCCACATCGTCGGATCGGAGGCGGCGATGCGCGTGAAGTCGCGAAAGCCGCCGGCGGAGAACTTGATGACCTCTGACTCCGTCACCTGCGCCAGCTCGTCGGCGGTGCCGACGATGGTGTAGGCGATCAGATGCGGCAGATGGCTGGTGATCGCGAGCACGAGATCATGATGATCCGGCGTCATGATCTCGACCTTGGCACCCATCGCCGCCCAGAACGCGCGCAGGCGATCGGTGGCAGCCGCATCAACGCCCTCCGGCGGGGTGAGGATGCACCAGCGGTTGATGAAGAGCTCGGCGAAGCCGGAATCGGGACCCGAATGCTCGGTGCCTGCGACGGGATGCGCCGGCACGAAATGGACGCCTTCCGGCAGGTGCGGCGCCATATCCCTGACGATGGCGCCCTTGACCGAGCCGACGTCGGAGATGATCGCGCCGGGTTTGAGATGCGCGGAGATCTCCTGCGCCACCGGGCCGCAGGCGCCGACGGGAATGCAGAGGATGACGAGATCGGCGTCCTTCACGGCTTCCGCATTGGTCGCGACGACCTGATCGACGATGCCGAGCTCCATCACGCGTGCGCGCGTCTTCTCCGAGCGCGCGGTGGTGACGATCTCGGAAGCCAGACCCTGGAGCTTCGCGGCGCGTGCGATCGAGCCCCCGATCAGGCCGAAGCCGATCAGCGCGACGCGCTGGAAGTGCGGGGTCGCGCTCATCGTCCGGCCATGAAGTCGCGCAGGCCCTCGACGACGAGGCGGTTGGCCTCCTCGGTGCCGATGGTCATGCGCAGCGAATGCGGCAGGCCGTAGTTCTTCAAGCCGCGCAGCACCAGCCCGCGCTTGGTGAGGAAGGCGTCGGCTGCGTCCGAGGTCTTGCCCTCGGTCGGGAAGTGGATCAGCACGAAATTGGCGACGCTCGGCGTCACCTTCAGCCCGAGCTTGCCGATCTCCTCGGCGAGCCAGTTGCGCCAGGTCTCGGTGAAATGCTTCGACATGGCCTGGTGCGCTGTGTCCTCGATCGCGGCAACGGCGGCGTACATGGCCGGCGTCGACACGTTGAAGGGACCCCGGATGCGGTTGACCGCGTCGATGATGTGCTCGGGGCCGAACATCCAGCCGATGCGCAGCGCCGCAAGACCATGGATCTTGGAGAAGGTGTGGGTCACCACCGTGTTTTCGGTGGTCGCGACCAGCTCGATCCCCATCTCGTAATCGTTGCGCGAGACGTAGTCGCAATAGGCTGCGTCCAGCACCAGCAGCACGTGCGAGGGCAGGCCGGCGCGCAGGCGCTTGACCTCGTCGAACGGCACATAGGTGCCGGTCGGATTGTTGGGGTTGGCGAGCCAGACCAGCTTTGTCTTCGGCGTCACCGCCTTGAGGATGGCGTCGACATCGCAGGTGAGGTTCTTCTCGGCCGCGATGACATTCTTCGCGCCGACCGCCATGGTCGCGATCGGATAGACCAGAAAGCCGTGCGTGGTCGAGATCGCCTCGTCACCGTGGCTGAGATAGGTGTGGGCGAGCAGGTTGAGGATCTCGTCCGAGCCGGCGCCGCAGATGACGCGGTTGGGATCGAGCCCGAAGGTGCGCCCGATTGCTTCGCGCAGCACGCGCGAGGTTCCTTCCGGATAGTCTTCCAGATGATCCGCCACCTGCTTGAACGCCTCGATCGCCTTCGGCGAGGGCCCGAACGGCGTCTCGTTGGCCGAGAGCTTGAACACCTTGCGGCCAGGCTCTGCCACCGGGGTCTTGCCGGGCGTGTAGGGCGCAATATCGAGAATGCCGGGATTCGGCACGGGGCGGGACATCTTCAACTCCGGAGTGGGCTTAAGCGGTTCGCGACTTACGATTTCGACCCGGTCGGGGGCACCGTATAGCGCGTTGCGTGGCTGCCGACGAGGGCCGTGGAGCGCACCGAGGCCCCCGCTTCGATCAGGGCAGCCTTGATCTTGTCGATGCTGCTTGTCGCGGTGACCGAGACCAGCAGCGCGGCGCCGTCGAAGGCGGTGTCGGGCACCGCCACGATCTCGGCGAGCGGCGACAGGGCGCGCGCGACCTCCGCATTCCACCCAGAGACGCGTACGCTGAAGGTCTCGACCTCCGTCACCAGCGCGCTGTCGGCGACGCGCGAGACCGCGAACACGGGCAACGCCGCCGGATGGTCGGCGCGCTCGACGAAGGGCAGCCGCGCGATGATCTTTGGCGCGCCAGCTTCTTCCAGCGACAGCCACCACGGCGTGCGGCTCGAGGTCGCCGAGACCAGCGCCAGATCGCCCTTGGACTTCGCGACGGCCTCGACCGCCGCCTGCGCGCTGAAATGCGCGACGTAAGGCACGGTGAAGCCGAAATGGAATCGCGCGGAATCGCGCATGGCCGGCTCGCTCGCCGAGATGTCGGCGTGGACCGAGAACGGGGCCTGGACATAGGTGAAGGTCGCGATGATGACGCGCCAGATGCTCTCGACCGTGTCGAGCGGCAGGATGCCGCGATGACGCTGCACGAGGTCGCGCATCATGGAGGCCTCGCGTGCCGGGCGGAACGCCGAGCCGACCTCCTGGGTCTGCTTCACCTGGATCAGGCGGTCGATGATGTCGCCGCGTTGCATCAGCAGGCGATGCATGCCTTCGTCGATCGCGTCGATCTCCTTACGCAATTCCTGGAGTGATGGTGGCGCGGGCGGACGTTGGGACATGTCTGACAGGTGCTGCTGAGAGGCTTTCCAATGCGGATCAGTCGAGCCGTCACCGCTGTGATGGATATCCTGATTAGGCAGTCGGGGCTGCGAAAGCAAAGAGAAATGCAAAGAGAAATCGGGCCCTTTCCGCCCGTGGCGCGACAGGCGAATTTGGCTGATCCGGGCCGTGACTTGACGAAAACCGTCCAAGACGGTAGTTTTTACCCGTTCCGTGGTCATTTGAGCCGGCCGGCTTGCAGCCACGTTAAAAAACTCGCTAAACAGGCCGGGGACGCTTTCGATCCCGGCCGAACCTATCGTTCAGGCCGGGTTTTTCATGGCCTGATGTCAATGCGGTCACTTCTACGATCGCAAACGAGGTCGATGGTCAGATGGTTGGCGTCCAGTCCATTCCGAGTCCCGCGATCACCGCCGACGAGCGGTCGCACGAGGTGGATCATCCGAGTTCGCACGTCGCGCAGTTCGGCTCGGAGCAGCCGCTGCGGCTCGACTGCGGGGTCGATCTCAGCCCGTTCCAGATCGCCTACCAGACCTACGGCGAGCTGAATGCCGATCGCTCCAACGCGATCCTGATCTGCCATGCGCTGACCGGCGACCAGCACGTCGCCAACGTGCACCCTGTCACCGGCAAGCCCGGCTGGTGGGAGACCTTGGTCGGCCCCGGCCGGCCGCTCGATCCCAACGAATATTTTATCATCTGCTCCAACGTGATCGGCGGCTGCATGGGCTCGACCGGCCCGGCCTCGATCAATCCCGCGACCGGCAAGGTTTGGGGGCTCGATTTCCCCGTCATCACCATCCCCGACATGGTGCGCGCGCAGGCGATGCTGATCGACCGGCTCGGCATCGACACGCTGTTCGCGGTCGTCGGCGGCTCGATGGGCGGCATGCAAGTGCTGCAATGGACTGCGGCGTATCCGAGTCGCGTGTTCTCCGCGCTGGCGATTGCCTGCTCGACACGACACTCGGCGCAGAACATCGCGTTCCACGAGCTTGGCCGTCAGGCGGTGATGGCCGACCCCGACTGGCACCATGGCGGCTATGCCGATCGAGGTATCCATCCGCATCGTGGCCTCGCTGTCGCCCGGATGGCGGCGCACATCACCTATCTCTCCGACGCCGCGCTGCATCGAAAATTCGGGCGGCGCATGCAGGACCGCGAGCTGCCGACTTTCTCTTTCGACGCCGACTTCCAGGTTGAGTCCTATCTGCGCTACCAGGGCTCGTCCTTCGTCGAGCGCTTCGACGCCAACTCCTATCTCTATCTGACCCGCGCGATGGACTATTTCGACATCGCCGCCGACCACGGCGGTGTGCTGGCGAAGGCGTTCGCGGGAATCCAGACCCGCTTCTGCGTGGTCTCCTTCACCAGCGACTGGCTGTTCCCGACCTCGGAATCGCGCGCGCTGGTGCACGCGCTGAATGCGTCGAGCGCGCGGGTGTCGTTCGCCGAAATCGAGACCGATCGCGGTCACGACGCCTTCCTGCTCGACGTGCCCGAATTCCTTGATATCTCCCGCGCCTTCCTGCAATCGGCAGGCAAGGCGCGCGGGCTCACCGCCAATAATGCTTAAGGACGGCTAGTCATGTCTGTACAGGAAGCGTTGCCGCTGGGCGGCCTTGCGACCGGGCAGCCCGGTGATTTTCGCGCGGACCATGTGCTGGTGGCCAACATGGTCAAGCCGGGCTCGAAGGTGCTCGACGTCGGCTGCGGCGAGGGCGACCTGCTCCAACTGCTGGAAACCCGCGGCGTCGACGGCCGCGGCATCGAGCTGTCGCGCGAGGGCGTCAACCGCTGCGTCGCCAAGGGTCTTGCGGTGGTGCAGGGCGATGCCGACACCGACCTCGTGAATTATCCGGATGACGCCTTCGACTACGTGATCCTGTCGCAGACGTTGCAGGCGACGCGGCAGCCGAAAGTGGTGCTGGAGAATTTGCTGCGCATCGGCCGCCGCGCCATCGTGTCGTTCCCGAATTTCGGCTTCTGGAAGATGCGGCTCCAGCTCCTGATCGGCGGCCACATGCCGCGCACGGAGAACCTGCCGGCAAGCTGGTATGACACCGCCAACATCCATTTCTGCACCATCAAGGATTTCGTCGAGCTCTGCGACGCGATCGACGTCAAGATGGAACGTGCCGAGGCGCTCGACCTCTACGGCCGTCCGCTGCGGCTGCGGATGCCTTGGTGGGTGTGGAATCTGTTCGGCGAGCAGGGCGTGTTTCTGCTGACGCGGGGCGGCAGGAAGTAGGCCGGCCCGTTACCCCATCTACGCGACCCAGTACCTGGTGACGCCTTCGCGCTAATGCGCCGCCAGTGACCTCGGGTCGCGCACCGGCCATCTTCCCGCTTCCACCAGCGTGACGAACCGTTCCACCGTTTCGTTGAACAGCGCTGGCTCTTCGAGATTGAGGACGTGGCCGGACTTTGGAAACATGGCGAGCCCTGCCGCCGGCAGATGCTTCTTCAGAAACAGGCTTGCGCCCACGCACGGATCGTCCTCGTCGCCGCAGATGATGAGTGCCGGCGTCGTGGCCGCTCTGATCGCGTCCGTCATCGTAAAGATCGAGGGACGGCCGGCCTGGAAGCCGCGCATCGTCCGCGCTGATCCCTTGGCGTCGTGCCGCGCCAGGGCGGCATAGAAATCGGCGTGACCGCGCGGGTCCTTCACCAGGAAGGGAATCCGGCTCGGCGCCTCGCGCGTGACTTTTGCGACTTCGGCTGAGCCGAGCATCTCGAATTGCTCCGCGTTGGCGCGGCACTGCTGGCGCCAAGCGTCGAGGTTCTCGATCTCCGAGCCCGAGCCGACGCCGGCGAGCGTCATCGACAGCGCACGTTGGGGCGCGTTGAGCCCGATCTGGAGCGACGAATAGGCGCCCATCGAGAGGCCGACGAAGTGCGCGCGATCGATCTTCAGATGATCGAGCACCGCGAGCGCATCGGTGTAGAAATGCGTGTAGCGGTAGACCTCGCCATCAGGCACGTCCGATGGCGTGTAGCCGCGTGCGGAATAGGTGATGCAGCGATGGCCGCGCGAGAAGTAGCGCATCTGCGGCTCCCAATTGGTGTAGTCGGCCGCGAATTCGTGCAGAAAAATAATCGGCGTGCCCGTGCCCGCTTCTTCGAAATAGAGTCGACAATTGTCCTTCGTGAGGGCGTGAGGCATCCGGTTTTCTCCCTGAGGTGGCTGCGGCTTTGGAATGCCGTCCTGCGGTCAGCGCATACGATGGTAGCACTTATTAATCATCGTCCAAATTCTTAGGGGCCGCGTCTTGTTCTCGCCACATCAGGATACTGATACAGCCCGCGGATGTCGGCCACCGCACGGGCCGACGGGGAAGTGGGGTGTCAACGAAGGATGAAGAATGTTCGAGTTGTTTGCGTCTCGCCTGTCGCGCTGTGTCGTTGCGCTGGCTGTTTTCTTCGCGGCGTTCGCCGCCTTCACTTCTCCGGCGTCAGCACGACCTCATCGTCATAGCGCAGAGCGGCACGCTTACGCGCATCACGCCAGCAGACATCATCATTACCGGCATGCACGCGGCTCGCGCTTCGAGCGCGGCGCGGCGCAATTGCAGGCGAACGGCTTCGGCAACACCTTCGCCAGCTATGATCCGAACGCCAATAGCGGCGGCATCGCCATAAGCGGCAGCGCTGGAACGGCTATGAGCGGCAGTGGTGGAATGGCCATGAGCGGCAGCCGTGGAATGGCCATGAGCGGCAACGCTGGAATGGTTACCAGCGGTGAGATGACCACGCGCGCCAGCCGTCGAATTATGAGGCGTGGAGGTGGGATAGCCACTAACGCGAATGACGGCGGCATGGCCAATAGCGCGACGAGCGGCGGCGGCTTCGGCGGTGGGTCGGGCCTCGTGTCCGAGGCACGCCGCTATGTCGGCGGCAATCCGACCGGTCGCGGTAGCCTGTGGTGCGCGCGCTTCATGAACATGGTGCTCGAAAAGACCGGTCATCGTGGCACCGGCTCCGACATGGCGAATTCGTTCGCGCATTACGGCACGCGCGTGTCCGGTCCGCAGGTCGGCGCCATCGCAGTGATGTCGCGTGGTGGCCGGGGCGGTCATGTCGGCATCATCACCGGTGTCGACGCGCAGGGCAATCCGATCATGATCTCCGGCAACAACGGCAACCGCGTTCGCGAAGCACCGGTCTCGCGCGGCCGGATCTATGCGTATGTGATGCCGAACTGACGGCCGTCATTGCGAGGAGCGAAGCGACGAAGCAATCCAGACTGTCTCCGCGGGCGCATTCCTGGATTGCTTCGCTTCGCTCGCAATGGCGGAGCGGGGCCAGCGCGCAGCGTCACACCAGCTTCGGCTGTTCCAATGCAACCGCGTCGCCCACGCCGATGTCGCCTTCAGCGATCACCTCGGCATAGATGCCGCAGTCCATGTGGCCGAGATTGCTCGAGAGCGTGGCGGGGATTTCGAGATCGCGCTTGGCGGTATCAGGGTCGACATTGGTGGCCGGGCAGCGCTTGATGCGCTTGACCACTTGCAGCCGGGCCTGTCCGATCGCGAGCGTCTGGCCGACGAGGTCGAGCTCGGACCAGGCCGGCCAGCCCTTCACGTAGAGATTGGCGCGGAAGCGTAGCGGGTGGACGGCGGCGCCGCCGAGCATCGTCTCGAGCGCGCGGACGCTGTCGAGATTGATGATGGACACGACCTTGCGGGCGACGTCTGAAAAGCTGTGGTCGCGGCCGGACAGGATCTTGGGCGGGCCCTTCAGCTCCGGCTGAAAATTTTCCCTGAAATAGTCCTCGATGGCGGCGCGCCCGGCGGCGGTCTCGAGATCGCCGCTGGCGACGATCTGGCCGTCCTTGCGGATGGTCAGGCAATTGGTCGCGTCCTCGAACCGGCTGTCGAGCGAAGCTAGCCGCTCATTCCGCGCCAGCATCAGGAACTGGATCTTCGGCTTCCACTGCGGTGCTTCCGGATCGAAGCCGCTCGGGCCGTTCTCGATGGCGTAGCGGCGGTCGGCGGGCAGGGTCTGGCCGGCTCGCAGGGAGACGCGGGGCAGGGCCTCCGGCGTCAGGCCCTTGATCGGGTAGCGGTAGAGCCCGGTGATCTCGGCGGTCTGGCTGATTGTCATTGCGCTGGGTGTCATGCCGCTACTTAGGGGATTCGGCCCACCGGCGCCAAGCGGGCGGATCCGCGCACGAAATTGTGAACTCGCCTCTTCCGGTCCGAGGCCTCGCTTCCCACATCTGGGTCAGGCCGGCGCCAGCGCCGGCTGATAACGACCGTTGCCGGTTGAGAAACGTCAATGCGGTAATCGGAAACCCAATGAAGATGCCGTTTGGAGTGCCTTTGAGGGCTCCAGGGGCAGGCCGAGGGAAAGACCACGAAATGAACATCGAAAAATATACCGAACGCTCCAGAGGCTTCGTCCAGTCCGCGCAGTCGCTTGCGGTGCGCGAAGGGCACCAGCAGTTTTCGACCCTGCACGTCCTGAAGGTGCTGCTGGACGACAATGAAGGCCTCGCTGCCGGCCTGATCGACCGCGCCGGCGGCAATTCCCGCGCAATCCTGAAGGCGACCGAGGACGCCCTGAACAAGGTGCCGAAGGTCTCTGGCGGCGGAGCCGGCCAGATCTATCTGGCGCCCGAACTCGCGCGCACCTTCGACGCCGCCGAAAAGGCTGGCGAGAAGGCCGGCGACAGCTTTGTCACCGTCGAGCGGCTGCTGCTCGGCCTGGCGCTGGAGAAGACCAGCGAGGCGGGCGCGATCCTGGCCAAGGGCGGCGTCACCCCGCAAAACCTCAACGCGGCGATCGAAGCGCTGCGCAAGGGCCGAACGGCGGACTCCGCCACGGCCGAGAACGCGTATGACGCGCTGAAGAAATATGCCCGCGACCTCACTCAGGCGGCGCGCGACGGCAAGCTCGACCCGGTCATCGGCCGCGACGAGGAGATCCGCCGCACGATCCAGGTGCTGTCGCGCCGGACCAAGAACAATCCCGTCCTGATCGGCGAACCCGGCGTCGGCAAGACCGCCATCGCCGAGGGCTTGGCGCTGCGCATCGTCAACGGTGACGTGCCGGAGAGCCTGAAGGACAAGAAGCTGCTGTCGCTCGACCTCGGCTCGCTGATTGCAGGTGCAAAATATCGCGGCGAGTTCGAGGAGCGGCTGAAGGCCGTGCTGCAGGAGGTGACCGGGAGCGATGGTAATTTCGTCCTGTTCATCGACGAGATGCACACGCTGATCGGCGCTGGTAAGGGCGATGGCGCGATGGACGCGTCCAATTTGCTCAAGCCTGCGCTCGCCCGCGGCGAGCTGCACTGCATCGGCGCCACCACGCTCGACGAGTACCAGAAGCACGTCGAAAAGGACGCGGCGCTGGCGCGGCGATTCCAGCCGATCTTCGTCAGCGAGCCCTCGGTCGAGGATACGATCTCCATTCTGCGCGGGCTGAAGGACAAATACGAGCAGCACCACGGCGTGCGGATCACCGATTCCGCGCTGGTCGCCGCCACGACCCTGTCCAACCGCTACATCACCGACCGCTTCCTGCCGGACAAGGCCATCGACCTCATGGACGAGGCGGCCGCGCGGCTCAAGATGCAGGTCGATTCCAAGCCGGAAGAGCTGGATTCGATGGATCGGGAAATCATCCGGCTGAAGATCGAACAGGAAGCGTTGAAGAAAGAAAGCGATGCCGGGTCGAAGAGCCGCCTGCAGACGCTGGAGAAGGAGCTGGCCGATCTCGAGGAGAAGTCCGCGGCGCTCACCGCACGCTGGAGCGCGGAGAAGAACAAGCTCTCCGACGCTCAGAAACTGAAGGCCGAGCTCGACGGCTTGCGGGTTGAACTTGCCAACGCACAACGGCGCGGTGAATTCCAGAAGGCCGGCGAGCTGGCCTATGGCCGGATCCCCGAATTGGAAAAGCAGCTTGCGGAGATCGAGGCCAAGGAGAACTCCGGCGAGATGATGGAGGAGGCGGTCACCGCCAACCACATCGCGCAGGTGGTCTCGCGCTGGACCGGCGTGCCCGTCGACAAGATGCTCGAAGGCGAGAAAGACAAGCTCCTGCGGATGGAGGACTCGCTCGGCAAGCGCGTCGTCGGCCAGGCCGAGGCCGTGCGTGCGGTCGCGACCGCCGTTCGCCGTTCGCGCGCGGGGCTGCAGGACCCGAACCGGCCGACCGGCTCGTTCATGTTCCTCGGGCCCACCGGCGTCGGCAAGACCGAGCTGACGAAAGCGCTCGCCGAGTATCTGTTCAACGACGAGACCGCGATGGTCCGCCTCGACATGTCCGAGTACATGGAGAAGCACTCGGTCTCGCGGCTGATCGGCGCGCCTCCGGGCTATGTCGGTTATGACGAGGGCGGTGCGCTCACCGAAGCGGTGCGGCGCCGGCCCTACCAGGTCGTGCTGTTCGACGAGATCGAGAAGGCGCATCCCGACGTGTTCAACGTGCTGTTGCAGGTGCTCGACGACGGCCGCCTCACCGACGGCCAGGGCCGCACCGTCGACTTCCGCAACACGCTGATCATCATGACCTCGAACCTCGGTTCGGAGTTTCTGGTGAACCAGCCGGAGGGCGAGGATACCTCGGCCGTGCGCGAGCAGGTGATGGGCATGGTGCGGGCGCACTTCAGGCCAGAGTTCTTGAACCGCGTCGATGAGATCATCCTGTTCCATCGCTTGCAGAGGAGCGAGATGGGCCGGATCGTCGAGATCCAGTTCGCACGGCTGCAAAAGCTTTTGATCGATCGCAAGATCGTGCTGACGCTCGACGCTGCGGGCCGCGACTGGCTCGCCGCCAAGGGCTGGGATCCCGCCTACGGCGCACGGCCGCTGAAGCGCGTGATCCAGCGTCACGTCCAGGATCCGCTCGCCGAGATGATCCTGGCCGGCGACGTCAAGGACGGCGACAACGTTGCGATCTCCTCCGAAGGCAACGTGCTGACCTTCAACGGCAAGGCGCCGCAGACCGCGGAGATCGCCCAGTTCGAGGCGCCGGTGTCGAAGCGGAAGCTGAACTGATCGTCGGCATTCGAAGCCTGAAGCAACAAGCCGCCCCGGAGATGTCAACCTCTCCGGGGCGGTTTGTTTTGCGGGTTGTTGGCGAACTTACTGCGGCGACCTATTTCTTCGTGAGCTTGTAGATCGCGTTCTCGATGTCAGAAGAGAAATAGATCGTGCCGGATTCCCCGATGCCGACGCCTGTCGGAATGTGCGTCGGCAGTCCTCCGGGTGCACCCACGAGGCCGATTGGAAGATTGGCCGCGATCTCGGTAACCGTGCCGGTCTCCGGCACGATTTCGATCAACCGTTTGGCGCCGACCTCCGCTACGATCAGCTTGCCGTCTCTGGCGCGGGCGATGCCTTCGGGCATTTTCAGGTCCTTGGCGACGACTGTCTTTTCGCCGTTGCTCCCGATCATCGAGATCACGCCGGAAAAGGCTTCGGTGAGATAGACCTCGCCACGCGATCCAGCGACGAGCCCGACCGGGCCCTCGAGGCCGCCGATCAGTGTGGTGCGATCCTTGCCGTGCTCGCCGCTGACGCGGACCAGCGATTTGGTGCCGAACTCGGCCACCAGGATGCTGCCGTCCGCGAGCACGAGCGCGTCGTGCGGCGCCTTGAAGCCGTGCAGCATGTCGCGGGTGGCCCCGGTCTTGCCGTCGATCACCTGCACCGTGCCGGTGAACCAGCTCGATAGGACCACATCGTTGCCCTTCGCCGTTGCGCTCATCGGATATTCGAGCGTGACGCCGGCGGCGTGCATGCGCGCCTTCTCGGTGACCTCGCCGGTCGCGCCGTCCACCGTGCGATAGGCGAACACGTCGGCGACGTGGATCGTATCCTTGCCGTTCTCTGACGTGACGCCGATGCCGCCGGGCAAGGCGAGCTTGCCGATGATCACCTGCCGCGCCTGGCCGGTCGCCGGATCGACCTCCTGGATGCCGTTATCGGCCATGTTGGAGACGTAGATTCGGTCCTTGTCGTCGATCGCGAGATTGTCCAGCGACGGCTTCAATTGTGCGACCATGGTCTTGGCGCCCGACTTGGGATCGACCCGAACGAGCTGGCCGAGCGCGGTGTCGACTACCCAGAGATCGCCCTTGGAATCGAAGTTCACCGCGGCCGGGACCTTGAAGCCGTCCGCGACGACGGTCAGCTCGGCCTTGTCGACGTCGACCTTTGCGACCTGTCCCTTGAACCAGAGCGGACCGTAGAGCTTGTCGTCGGGACCGAACTCGAAGCCGTTGAGGCCGCCCATCTTCTCCATGATCTGGCGCGGCGGTTTGACGCCCTCGACGTCGATCTCATAGAGCGTGTCGCCGAGGAAGACGGTGGTGGCGTACAGCCTGCCGTCCTTGCGGAAGGCGAGCGAGTTGATGCCGGGAAGGCCTGAAGCGAGTTTCTTGATCGGGCCGTCGCCCTTGCGCGAATAAAGATCGCCGGCCAGGAATCCGGTCCAGGCCATGGTGCCGTCGGGGGCGAATGCGATGTCGTCGGCCATTCCGATCGGGGCGGGGATTGCAACCTTCGCGCTACCGCCGGGGATGTCGACCTCGTAGAGCGCCGCGCCCGCGACGCTGCCGGCAAACAGATGGCCGGCCTTGTCGATCGCAAGCCCGTGCACGCCGTGGAACGCCGAGCCCGGAACGAGCTTGGTGACCTCCCAGTTTTCGGCCGAAACACTGGTAGCGGAGACGACCGCAGCGACGAAGGCTGCGCAGGCGAGCCTGTTCTTCATGGCGAGACCTCCCGTTTTTTGGAAAGTATTCGCTCCTCATGCCGCTTTGGCAAACGAAACTTGACGTTGTGATGCGGCCAAGCCGGGCCCCGCGCGACGTCGTCAAATCCGGCTCGTGCTTGAATATGTCCGGCCGATCTCGGCCCGGTTCGCCGGCTTTACCTGTTGGTGACCTGCAACGGACCGCCGGTGGCGTCCGACATCCGGGCGATGGCACCGGCGCGGCCGCTCATCATGCCGTCGAGCCGGTCGCGCTCCTTCTCGAAGCCGGCCAGCATCGGGCCTTCCAACGAGCGGCCGCGCGGCAGTTTCACACGCAGCGGATCGACGAAGCGGCCGTTGACCAGGATTTCGTAGTGGACGTGCGGGCCGGTCGACGCGCCGGTCGAACCGACGAAGCCGATCACCTGGCCCTGCCGCACCTTCTTGCCGGGCTCCATGCCCTTGGCGAAGGCCGACATATGGCCATAAGCGGTCTCGTAGCCGTTGTTGTGCTTGATGCGGATGTATTTGCCGTAGCCGCCCTCGGGGCCGGCCTTCTCGATCACGCCATTGCCGGAGGCGAAGATCGGCGTGCCGTAGGAGGTGGCCCAGTCGACGCCGGTATGCATCTTCACATAGCCGAGGATGGGGTGACGGCGGCCGCCGAAGCCGGAGCGCATGATGGCGTTGTTGACGGGCTTGCGCACCAGGAACTTCTTCGCGCTCTTGCCGGTCTCGTCATAGTAATCGACGACGCCGTCATCGGGGCTCTGGTAGCGGTAGTATTTCTTGGTCTCGCCGCCGAGCGTCAGCGAAGCGAACAGCACGTCGTTCTTTTCGCTCGCGGTCACGCCTTCGTCTTCGCCGGCGTAGAACACGTCGAATGAATCGCCCGGCGCCACCTTGCGCTGGAAATCGACGTCGTAGGAATAGATCTTGATCATGTCGTCGATGACGGGCATCGGCACTTTGTTGCGCATCGCGGTCTCGTAGATGCTCTGGTAGAGCCGCACGCCCGTGCCGTCATCCTCGTCATCGTCGTCGCTGTTGGCGTTCGCCGCCGCGTCGGCGACGGTGTTCATGCTGGAGACGTCGACCGCGACGTATTTGCCGAGATCGGACAGCGCCGCGATCGCCTCGACCATGGTCTCGTTGGCGATGACGACGCGGTAGGGCTGCAGGCGGGCGCCGGGGCTTGCGGGCGCCATCAGGATCCGCAGCTTCTCGCCTTCCTTCAGGCCGCCGTCGCGGCCGCGCGGCCCAAGCGTCGCGGTGATCGCCTTGATCTCCTCGGCCGTGGCGCCGAGATCGCGCAGCACGCCGGCGACGCTGTCGCCCTTCTTGACCACGTGGACGCGTTCGCCGTTGGGATTGCCGCCGGTGATCTGCTCTTTGGTCTTCGGCAGCAGCGTGACGTTTTCCGGCACCACGCGCGTCTCGAAGCCGGCATAGGGATCGGACGGCGACACTTCGGTGGCGTAGGCGCTTCTGATATCGGACGGGCCGGTCGCGCCGGAGACGTCGGCCGCAGCATTGGAGAGCGCGGCGTAGCGCACCCCGCCATTGCCGCGCCAGTTGGCGGCATCGCGGACCCGCATCAGGATGTCGTCGAGCGCCACCACTGCGGAAATCTTGGCTTTCGGCAGCACCTGGGAGAGGTCCTTGGTGACGAACGAGACCTCGGCGTCGGGTTCGACGGCTTCCGGATTGTTGGGATCCTCGGATGCCGCCTTCGGATCGGATCCGACATCGGTGAGAAGGCGCTGGGCGTTGAATGGCGGGATCTTCGCCGACAGATCGCTCGTCGTCATCGACAGATTGCCGGCAATCCGGATGAAGGGACGCACCCGCATCACGTCGCGGTTGCCGACGCGGGCGACGGTCGAGACGCGCACGATGTTGCGCGAGGCCGTGGATTCGCTCGGCGGCGGCAGGCGGTCGCTCTTGTGCAGCGTGGCGGTGCGGTCGGCTGCGCCGAATGCGCCGCGCAGCGCGCCTTCGACGCGCTCCGGCACCTTGGCGAAGGTCATCTCGCCGTCGAGCGAAGCGAAAACGGCGCCGCCGATCAGGGCTGCGCCGCAAAGTCCGGTTAGAATCGTCCCGCTGAACCATTGCACCGAGACGCGGCGGCGATCGATGACGGCGGCTTCCGAACCATCGACGGACAGCGGCGGCTCGTGGCCGAGATCGATGATCCCGGTCTCACGCCCGTAAGCGCCGCGTGACGTCCTATGGTTCAACCCAAGTCCCCCAATCAACGATCCGAGAGCCCGATTTCGAGCAGCCCCGTTTCGAGCAACCCTGTTTCGAGCCCCTCCTTGAGCCGCCCTCTTCGGGGCGTCTCTGGAAAAGGCAAGCCGCATAGGCGTCCGCGGTCAGAAGGCCCAGATGTCGGACCGGCCGAATTTACGAACAGCTAAGCGGAAAAAGATCTCTCGATGTGTCTCGAATGTCTGAAGAAGGCCGCTTCATCGTATGATCGCCTTCCTCTGACCCCACACAAACCGCCGGCAGCCCCCACTGGCATCCCTGCGATTCAAGCTTTGTCTGTACCAGAACGCCGGGGGATTGTGGCTCAAGTACGGCGCCTAATATGGAAAAGTTTCCCGAACGGCCGGGCGTCAGGGGCCTTCCAGGGACGAGCGATCCAAGTCGCGTCCAAGTCGCCTCATGCCGCCTCCGGAGCCCTCTCGAGCCCAAACTTTTTTTGAGTTTTTTCTCCGCGCCGGCGCGATCCAGCCGCTCAGCGACTTTCTAGCCTGCTGTAATCGCGTGGATTTTTCGAACAATCCACCGTGCGACGATTTTCTGACAATGGTCGTTGACAACCCCGATGGGCGGGGCCTATAACCCGACCACTGAGCGCGGCGCCGCCGGGTCACTGACCAAGGCGAGCGAACGCGCCACTGATGCTCCTCACCTTGTTGAGTGACACAACAGTCGACGTAAGTCGATTGGAGTTCATCCATCGTCGGTAAGGGTGTCGGAACCCTTCCTCTCTGGAAGGTTGGGACCTCCTGGTCCCGGGCTGTTTGACAAGTGAAGATGAAGAAAGAGAAACGTGGACGGCGGAGTCCTTGCGCCTCTCGGATACTGAAGAGCTTCGGCTTTTGAGTTCTGAGAGGGGACGAAAGACTTCGGCGGTACACGTTTTAAGGTTACACCATCGTTGCCAGCGATGTGAATCGCGGGCAGCTCATCGACTTCGGTCGATGAAAAATGGTGGGACCTCGTCAAAACGTTGTGATCAGCCGGTTCAAAGTTCAAGTCCAACTTGAGAGTTTGATCCTGGCTCAGAGCGAACGCTGGCGGCAGGCTTAACACATGCAAGTCGAGCGGGCGTAGCAATACGTCAGCGGCAGACGGGTGAGTAACGCGTGGGAACATACCTTTTGGTTCGGAACAACACAGGGAAACTTGTGCTAATACCGGATAAGCCCTTACGGGGAAAGATTTATCGCCGAAAGATTGGCCCGCGTCTGATTAGCTAGTTGGTGAGGTAATGGCTCACCAAGGCGACGATCAGTAGCTGGTCTGAGAGGATGATCAGCCACATTGGGACTGAGACACGGCCCAAACTCCTACGGGAGGCAGCAGTGGGGAATATTGGACAATGGGCGCAAGCCTGATCCAGCCATGCCGCGTGAGTGATGAAGGCCCTAGGGTTGTAAAGCTCTTTTGTGCGGGAAGATAATGACGGTACCGCAAGAATAAGCCCCGGCTAACTTCGTGCCAGCAGCCGCGGTAATACGAAGGGGGCTAGCGTTGCTCGGAATCACTGGGCGTAAAGGGTGCGTAGGCGGGTCTTTAAGTCAGGGGTGAAATCCTGGAGCTCAACTCCAGAACTGCCTTTGATACTGAGGATCTTGAGTTCGGGAGAGGTGAGTGGAACTGCGAGTGTAGAGGTGAAATTCGTAGATATTCGCAAGAACACCAGTGGCGAAGGCGGCTCACTGGCCCGATACTGACGCTGAGGCACGAAAGCGTGGGGAGCAAACAGGATTAGATACCCTGGTAGTCCACGCCGTAAACGATGAATGCCAGCCGTTAGTGGGTTTACTCACTAGTGGCGCAGCTAACGCTTTAAGCATTCCGCCTGGGGAGTACGGTCGCAAGATTAAAACTCAAAGGAATTGACGGGGGCCCGCACAAGCGGTGGAGCATGTGGTTTAATTCGACGCAACGCGCAGAACCTTACCAGCCCTTGACATGTCCAGGACCGGTCGCAGAGATGTGACCTTCTCTTCGGAGCCTGGAACACAGGTGCTGCATGGCTGTCGTCAGCTCGTGTCGTGAGATGTTGGGTTAAGTCCCGCAACGAGCGCAACCCCCGTCCTTAGTTGCTACCATTTAGTTGAGCACTCTAAGGAGACTGCCGGTGATAAGCCGCGAGGAAGGTGGGGATGACGTCAAGTCCTCATGGCCCTTACGGGCTGGGCTACACACGTGCTACAATGGCGGTGACAATGGGACGCTAAGGGGCAACCCTTCGCAAATCTCAAAAAGCCGTCTCAGTTCGGATTGGGCTCTGCAACTCGAGCCCATGAAGTTGGAATCGCTAGTAATCGTGGATCAGCACGCCACGGTGAATACGTTCCCGGGCCTTGTACACACCGCCCGTCACACCATGGGAGTTGGTTTTACCTGAAGACGGTGCGCTAACCCGCAAGGGAGGCAGCCGGCCACGGTAGGGTCAGCGACTGGGGTGAAGTCGTAACAAGGTAGCCGTAGGGGAACCTGCGGCTGGATCACCTCCTTTCTAAGGATGGTTCTTCAGAAGCTTGCTTCTATCGAACCGTTTTAGAAACATCAGTGGCCAACGGTCGTCAGGATCGTTGAGCTGCATTGGCGGGATTTCGCCGTCTTCGTTTCTCTTTCTTCGCGGACGAACACGCGCTGGGGCTGCAACCTTGCAGAATCCCTGGTCCTTGACTGGATATGCGTTAGGGGCTTGTAGCTCAGTTGGTTAGAGCGCGCGCTTGATAAGCGTGAGGTCGGAAGTTCAAGTCTTCCCAGGCCCACCACACTCATCGAGTGAGCATTCGTCTTCTGGTTACGGGGCCATAGCTCAGCTGGGAGAGCGCGTGCTTTGCAAGCATGAGGTCGTCGGTTCGATCCCGTCTGGCTCCACCAGATGGTTTGATCACCGGCTGCTCATACCGTCGTCCGCGAAACATCACTTCGCACTTACTAGTCCGGATGGACAGTAAGCTGCGTGATTTCTGACATCGTAAAGAGGAGATCGATCCGAGTTGGATCGGGCAACAAGTAATTGTTGCGCGATACTTCATTATCTCCGGATCATTTCGGCGCTCGTGCGTCTTCCATTGTAGCTCACAAGGCTGCTTTGAAAGACAAGCGAGTTGTAAATGATCCTTTTAGCGAAGCTTGACCGCCTCGCTATCGGAACGATCTTACGAAGCAAGCTGGTCTTTCTAATCATTGTCCGGCTGCAGATAGCGTTCATCGAGGGCGCGTGCCGCAAGGTAGTTCTGCAGACAACATTCTGCCGAGTGTGTGGACATTGATAATGAGAGCAATCAAGTGCCTTAAGGGTGTTCGGTGGATGCCTTGGCGCTGAGAGGCGATGAAGGACGTGCTACGCTGCGATAAGCCGTGGGGAGCTGCGAAGAAGCTTTGATCCATGGATTTCCGAATGGGGAAACCCACCTTCGATAGCCGGAACTCCAAGACCTCAGTCGAAAGACCGTGGTGTGGGGTTCGAACAGAAATGTGAGATGCCTAGGCCTTTAGATTTCGATCGAAGAGGTTTTGGATTTCCGGTTATCAAAAGAAGGTATGAGACTTCTGAATACATAGGAGGTTTCAAGCAAACCCAGGGAACTGAAACATCTAAGTACCTGGAGGAAAGGACATCAACAGAGACTCCGTTAGTAGTGGCGAGCGAACGCGGACTAGGCCAGTGATACATCAAAGACAATCGGAACCAGTCAGGAAAGCTGGGCCTTAGAGGGTGATAGCCCCGTACGAGTAATGCGATGATGTATCCATGAGTAAGGCGGGACACGTGAAATCCTGTCTGAACGCGGGGGGACCACCCTCCAAGCCTAAGTACTCCTCAGCGACCGATAGTGAACCAGTACCGTGAGGGAAAGGTGAAAAGCACCCCGACGAGGGGAGTGAAATAGACCTGAAACCGGACACCTACAAACAGATGGAGCCCAAGATACGTTCTGGGTGACATCGTACCTTTTGTATTATGGGCCAGCGACTTAATTTAACGAGCAAGCTTAAGCCGATAGGCGAAGGCGTAGCGAAAGCGAGTCTGAATAGGGCGTCAAGTTCGTTGTATTAGACCCGAAACCTAGTGATCTAGCCATGAGCAGGTTGAAGGTGAGGTAACACTCACTGGAGGACCGAACGGGTGTCTGTTGAAAAAGACTCCGATGACTTGTGGTTAGGGGTGAAAGGCCAATCAAACTGGGAAATAGCTGGTTCTCCGCGAAAGATATTTAGGTATCGCCTCGGATGAATACCTCAGGGGGTAGAGCACT